>NZ_CP071455.1:0-600000 GCF_017352135.1 Rhizobium lentis | reverse complement strand
AGGCGCGGATCGGAACATTTCTGGCGCCGTACGGTTGTAGGGCGGAAGGGAACCCGGCCGAATGAGACTTGGGAGCATTTTCCGCTACGTTCAGATTGTCGTGGTCGCTCTGCTGGTGACGGCCAATCCTTCCGGGATGGCCTCGGCGTCGACTGCCCTTCATCACAAGCACTGCGCTGTCGCCAGCCAGGATCATCATACGGCCGAACATGCTTGCGGGCAGCGAACGGCGTGCTGTTCGGCGGCTCACTGTTGTCCGCTCTTGCCGGAGCTTGCGGCGGACGCGGCTCCGCTCCCGCAACCGAAACGGCATGGGAGGACGGTGGCCGACGATCGGCAGCTGCTGCTGATCCGTGCGATCGATCCGCCGCCCCGATCTCTGGCAGGCTGACAAACCACCTCAACCCAGCTTTCGGAGATCGAAATATGAAGACGTTCACTAACCTGGCCCTCTCCGCGATGGCCGCCCTTGCCTCACTCGCAATCCTGCCCTCTGCCTCTTCTGCCCAGTCGACGATGGCATATCCGGAGAAATGCAAGTCCCAAGGCATGGACATGTCGAAGGCGGACATGTCGATGAACGGCATGCCGACCGGTGAGATGACCGACTACCAGAAGGCGTCGATGAACGGGATGAAGGACATGCACATGAACATGATGCAGGGAATGATGAAGAAGGATGCCGATGTCTCCTTCGTCTGCGGCATGATCGCCCACCATATGGGCGCGATCAGCATGTCCGAGGTCGAGCTCGAATATGGCGATAATGACGAGGCCAAACAGATGGCCAAGAAAGTCATCGAAGCCCAGAAGAAAGAGATCGAAGAGATGTCGAAGTGGGTGGATAAGGAAGCGAAATAGGAGCTGGCCCGATGCATCACATGTCAATTGGGAGGGCCTGCATCGACAACTGTCTGGCGCGATGAGGGGCGTCAGCCCACTTGCTGCCTTGATCAAACGGATATCCGCTAAAACGGCGGATATCCGCCGCAAAAGGCGAACCGTGTTGGTCGCCCGCATTCCCTGCGAGGGATGTGGCCGGTCGTCGGTGTCGACATGTGCAAAATGTGCTAGCCGTTACAGCCGAGCCCGATTGCTCAGAGTTAAGGTAAGCATCAGTGGGAGCCGCGATGCGGAGTGATATGAGGCAGCGACAGGATTCTGACACGTCCGCCACTGTTGCGTTCGTCGATATTGCGGGATTCAGCGCTATTGCCGATGTTTATGGAGACGGAGCCGCGCTTGACGTTCTTGAAGTGTTCGAGGGCATGGTGCGCGACGCACTCAGCGGCTACGAGCCTCCGATCAAATGGATCGGCGATGAGGCGATGCTTTCGTTTTCCGAGCCCGATACGGCGATCCAAGTGCTCGGAACGCTGTTACACGCATGCCGCAAAGAACCCCGGCTCCCGCTTACTCGGACGGGCCTGAACCATGGACCGGTGGTCCGCAGAGAAGGCGACCTGTTTGGGTCGACTGTCAACATTGCGGCTCGAATAGCGGCGCTCGCAATGCCAGGTCAACTGCTTGCCACTCGATCCATCGCCGAGGCGGCTATCGCCAGAGGCATCGTAGTGCGTAATCTCGGGATGGTCGCGCTAAGATCGGTTGCCGACGAGGTCCCTCTCTATGAGATCGAGCTTGCTCCATCGGCTGACCCGGCCTGGATCGATCCGGTTTGCAAGATGCATGCACCCTATTCGGCCTACAGGCGGGCCGCCCCGCAAGGGCCGTGGTTTTGCTCTCCCCAGTGTGAAGAAGCCTATCGACGGTCACCGCAGACCTATCAACTGACACGCTGAGGGAAACGGACGCGAATTTTGTCCGTTCAAGATCATGGCGCGCTCGTGCTCAGGCCGCTGTGAAGCGCCGCTTGGGAGAGTGAGTTCAGATCAGGACGCGCTCTCGACTTTCAGCGAAGCAGGCCTTCGCTGCCGAATTCTTCCCAACCGCTCAACCCGGTTGCAGCATCGTCAGCGTTCGGATCAGCCGCTTTGACTTTCTCCTTTCCCTTCAGCGAACGTGTCAGTTTCGCCTGGTACGCGGCACGCCTCCGATTTTCTGCTCTCGCCGCCGCGTCTTCCTCGCGCCATTCCTCCACGACCCCGCGATCGAGCAGGTCTTCGACAACCCGCGGATCGAATATGTGGAAGGTGATCCGCCGCGCCCGGCCCTGAAGCCTGACCGTTCGAGTTCCAGCGCTTGGGAGACGTCCGTCCTCCAGCCACCGCTTTCTCTCAGAAGCCTTAATCCCGAGGATGTCCTCGACCTCACGTGGGATGACCGGTAGGTCTGAGATGTCCCGGAGCGCCTCGGACACAATCGACGCGGTCGCACGAAACACTGTCTTCGAAGTCTCTGGCATGACGAGGGTAAGCTCGCCCGACTGCATATCCAGCGACTTTTTGACGGCGGGAGGCAGGCGAGACCGGATTTCCTGCAGGATTCCCTTCACCCTCACAGCCGATCCGAGCGTCGCCTCCACGGGGAGTGACCACTCCCTGATCAGCTCGGGATCATCGCTGTTATTTTGCGTCTTCGTGTTCGGCATACTGGAGCAGATGGGATCGGAAGGGCGAGCGTCAACGGGCTGCCCGTGCGGCGCCGTGAGGGAGTAAGTCAGCAGATCCTCGCCGACCGGATCCTACGAGCGCAAGGGAGGAGAGGAGCGGCGTCGAAAAGAAAGAAAAAGCACGGGCGCAGCCGCAACTGCACCCGGGCGAAATGCGAAATGCTTACCGATCAGACGAGGTCGAAGCGGTCGGCGTTCATGACCTTGTTCCAGGCGGCCACGAAGTCCTTCACGAACTTCTCCTTGGCGTCGGCCTGGCCGTAGACTTCGGCAAAGGCACGCAGCTGCGAGTGCGAGCCGAAGATCAGGTCGACGCGGGTGCCGGTCCACTTCGGCGCACCCGTCTTGCGGTCGCGGCCTTCATAGACGCCGTCCTTGCCAGCGGCCGGAACCCATTGCGTCGCCATGTCGAGCAGGTTGACGAAGAAGTCGTTCGTCAGCGTTTCGGGGCGTGACGTGAAGACGCCGTGCTCGGGATTGCCGGCCTTCAGCACGCGCAGGCCGCCGACGAGGACGGTCATCTCGGGGCCGGTCAGGGTCAGGAGCTGGGCGCGGTCGACGAGCGCTTCTTCCGGCTTCATGAACTGAAGACGCTTGCCATTCACATAGTTGCGGAAGCCGTCGATGCGCGGCTCGAGTGCTGCGAAGGAATGCGCGTCCGTCTGGGCTTCGGAAGCGTCCATCCGGCCCGGCGTGAACGGCACGCTGACGGCGTTGCCGCCGGCTGCCGCCGCCTTCTCGACGCCCGCCGCACCGGCAAGCACGATCAGGTCAGCGAGCGAGATCTTCTTCGCCCCGGTCTGGGCGGCGTTAAAGTCCCTCTGGATGCCTTCGAGGACACCGAGCACCTTGGCGAGCTGCGCCGGCTGGTTGGCTTCCCAGTCCTTCTGCGGCGCGAGGCGGATGCGCGCGCCATTGGCGCCGCCCCGCTTGTCGGAGCCGCGGAAGGTCGAGGCCGAGGCCCAGGCGGTCGATACCAGTTCCTGAACGGTAAGGCCGGTTGCGAGAACCTTTGCCTTCAGTTCGGCAATGTCCTGGTCGTCGACGAGCGGATGGTCGACCGCCGGGATAACGTCCTGCCAGATCAGGTCTTCGGCCGGTACTTCAGGGCCGAGGTAACGCACCTTCGGTCCCATATCGCGGTGGGTCAGCTTGAACCAGGCGCGGGCGAAAGCGTCGGCGAACTGGTCGGGATTTTCCAGGAACCGGCGCGAGATCTTCTCGTAGATCGGATCGAAGCGCAGGGACAGATCGGTGGTCAGCATGGTCGGCACATGCTTCTTGCCAGCCTCATAGGCATCTGGGATGGAGGCTTCGGCGTTCTTGGCCCGCCACTGATGCGCGCCGGCCGGGCTCTTCGTCAGCTCCCACTCGTAAGCGAAAAGGTTTTCGAAGAAATAGTTGCTCCACCTGGTCGGCGTCTGCGACCAGGTAACCTCGAGGCCGGCGGTGATCGCGTCCTTGCCGACGCCGGTGCCGAACGTGCTCTTCCAACCGAGGCCCTGATCCTCGATCGCGCCGCCTTCAGGCTCGGCGCCGATGAAGGACGGGTCGCCCGCGCCATGGGTCTTGCCGAAGGTGTGGCCGCCGGCGATCAACGCCACGGTTTCCTCGTCGTTCATCGCCATGCGGGCGAAGGTTTCGCGGATGTCGCGCGCGGCGGCCACCGGGTCCGGATTGCCGCCCGGTCCTTCCGGGTTGACGTAGATGAGGCCCATCTGCACGGCGCCGAGCGGTTCCGCCAGCTGGCGTTCGCCGCTGTAGCGCTCGTCGCCGAGCCAGGTGCCCTCCGGACCCCAGTAGAGCTCTTCCGGCTCCCAGACGTCGGCGCGGCCGCCGGCGAAGCCGAAGGTCTTGAAGCCCATGGATTCGAGCGCGACGTTGCCGGTGAGGATCAGAAGGTCGGCCCAGGAGATGCGGTTGCCGTATTTCTGCTTGATCGGCCAGAGCAGGCGGCGAGCCTTGTCGAGGTTGGCATTGTCAGGCCAGCTGTTCAGCGGCGCAAACCGCTGCTGGCCCTGACCGGCGCCGCCGCGGCCGTCGGTGATGCGGTAGGTGCCGGCGCTGTGCCAGGCCATGCGGATGAAAAGGCCGCCGTAATGACCGAAGTCAGCCGGCCACCAGTCCTGCGAATCCGTCATGAGCGCGTGGAGGTCCTTCTTGAGCGCGTCGAGATCGAGCTTCTTGAACTCCTCGGCATAATCGAAGTCCGTGCCCATCGGGTCGGCACGGCCGGAATTGTGATGAAGAATCTGCACGTTCAGCTGGTTGGGCCACCAGTCGCGGTTCGATCGGCCGCGCGGCGTATTACCGTGGGCGACAGGACATTTGCCTGCGCTGTCAGTGGGGTTGTCCATGATCGTCTCCTTCATTGCTTGATCTGTCTGCCGTCGAAAAAGATGAACCGGGCCGGCGCCCCGCTCTCTCCCTGCAGTCTTCATATCGGAAGCGTTCAATAATTTTAAGTTGGATTTACTGATTGCTGCGATAAGTTGAACTTATGAAAAATCTTACCCTGAAACAGTTGCGTTATTTTGAAGCCCTCGCAAGGGATGGCCGTTTCCGGCGTGCTGCCGACGCCTGCGCCATCTCCCAGCCTGCGCTCTCCATGCAGATCAAAGAACTTGAGCAGGAATTGGGCAGCGAACTCTTCGAGCGCAGCGCGCGCGAGGTGAAGCTCACGCCGTTCGGGCAGACCTTCGCGCTGAGGGTCCGCGATATCCTGCGGGCCGTGGACGAACTGGGGGAGTTTGCCCGAGCCTCGCGCGATTCCTTCCTCACACGGCTGCGCATCGGCATCATCCCGACTATCGCGCCTTACTTGCTGCCGGCGATTATAAACGATCTGAACCAAACCTTCGCCGGAATTCATATCGAAGTGCGTGAGACGCAGACGGCAAGGCTGGTTCAGGAGCTGGCGCAAGGCCAGCTGGACACGGCGATCGTCGCGCTGCCCGTGTCCGAACCTTCGCTGACCGAGCTCGAGCTTTTCAAGGAGGAGTTCGTGCTGGTCAGGCGGCGGGAGGATGGAGACAAGCCAGTGCCCGAACGCGAGGCGCTGCGTGAGATGCGGCTGCTGCTGCTCGAAGAGGGCCACTGCTTCCGCGACCAGGCGCTGTCCTTCTGCAAGGTCGGGCCGGCTCGCCCGCGGGAGATCATGGAAGGCAGCTCGCTTTCCACCCTTGTCCAGATGGTCGGCGCCGGTATCGGCGTCACCCTCATTCCGGAGATGGCGGTTCAGGTCGAAACGCGCTCGGCGCAGGTGTCGATCTCCCGCTTCCCGTCGCCGCAGCCGTCGCGAATGATCGGTATGGTCTGGCGCAATTCGACGCCGATGGCCAAGCAGCTGCAAGAGGTCGCCGAGGCGGTGCGCCGCTCGGCGCAGGCGATGCGTGGGCAGCTTGACGGCGGGTGACGGACGATGGCTGTCCCGTTGAACCCAAAAACCCTTCCTTGTGGGAAAGAGTGAATGGCAGGCGCCATCGCCTTACGACCGCCGCTTGAAGGTATGTTCGGCTGCCGGAAACTTTCGCGAGCGCACCTCCTCGGCATAGGCGGCTGCGGCTGCCGCGACCCTCTTGCCGAGCTCATCGTAGCGCTTGACGAAACGCGGCGTGAAATCGTTGAAGAGCCCAAGAATATCATCGGAAACGAGGACCTGGCCGTCGCAGGCGGATGAGGCGCCGATCCCGATGGTCGGGATGTGCACGGCGGCCGTCACTTCGCGAGCGAGCGGTTCCACCGTGCCCTCGACGACGACAGCAAAGGCGCCCGAGCCGCCGATGGCATGCGCATCGCGCCGGATTTTCGAGGTCTCGTGTTCGGAATGCCCGACGGAGCGATAGCCGCCTGCGGTCTGAACCTGTTGCGGCATCAGCCCGATATGCCCCATGACCGGGATCCCTCGCTTCGTCAAAAAGGCGATGGTCTCGGCCATCTCCTCGCCGCCTTCCAGTTTGACGGCATCGCAACCGGTTTCCTGGAGAATGCGGACGGCGTTGCGGAAGGCGGTCTCTTTCGATTCCTGGTAACTGCCGAACGGCATGTCAACGACGACGCAGGCCGTGGAGACGCCGCGCATGACAGCCTTGCCATGGGCGATCATCATATCGATGGTGACACCGATCGTGGTCTCCATGCCATAGAGCACCATGCCGAGCGAATCTCCGACCAGCAGCAGGTCGCAATGCTCGTCGAGCAGCCGCGCCATCGGCGTCGTATAGGCGGTCAGGCAGACAATCGGTTTGCCGCCCTTCATGGTAGAGATGCGCGCTGGCGTAAGGCGCTTCTGAGATCCGACCGCGCTCATCTGCTCACTCCCTTTCCCGGCAAGCCTTGCTCGCCGCTCAGCTTGTTACCCCCGACGACCCTGTTGTCGAGAAGCCGTGTCGAGCCGACCCGCACGAAGAGCGCAACGACGACAGGCGCTGTGATCGTCGTGACCGGCTCAAGCGTCGCGGCATCCCTCACGGCGACGACCTCGGGCTTTACCAACGGCTCGCGGCCGAGAAAGGTCATGAGTTTTGTCTCCAGCTCCGCAGGATCCGCGAGGCCGCCGGTAACCAGACGCTCGGCTTCCTCAAGGGTCTGAGGAATGATCACCGCGGCGCGCCGTTCCGCCTTGCTGAGATAAACGTTGCGCGACGACAAAGCCAGGCCGTCGACGTCTCTGACAGTCGGCACTGCAATGACACGCACCGGCACGGCGAGATCCTCCACCATGCGCCTGATAATGACCACCTGCTGGTAGTCCTTCTCTCCGAAATAAGCGGTCTGCGGCTGCACGATGTTGAAAAGCTTGCAGACGACCGTCGCAACGCCGGCAAAATGCCCGGGCCGGACAGCCCCTTCCAGCTCACGACCAAGGTCGGGAAGATCGACCACGGTCTGCATCGGCCGCGGATACATGTCCTCGACGCCGGGCGAAAAAAGGAAATTGACCCCGGCCTGTTTCAGCATGGCCGCGTCGCGCTCCAGATCGCGCGGATATTTGCTGAGGTCTTCCGCCGGGCCGAACTGCAGCGGATTGACGAAGATCGAGACGACGACGATGTCGTTCTCGGCGCGGGCGCGTGCGACAAGCTGCATGTGACCGGCGTGGAGGTAACCCATCGTTGGCACGAGGCCGACGGTGCGCCCTTGCCGCTTCAGCGCATCGAGCGTGTGCCGCAGCTCTTCAATACTCGAAAAAACCCGCATGCATCCTCCCCGCGGCCGCTCACCAATCCTGGGCGCGGATAAGAAGTGTAATCGAAGCGGGAGGTCAATGCACATTCCGCGATAAAAACGATTATGTAGAATGGCCGGCCGATGAAGCCAGCCTATATCCGCCCGGAAAATGGCGTCTCGTGCCCCGGCTCGCAGCGGGACTAGCAATATGCGAGCCGGAGCGCTATTGGCCCAGTCCGTCAAGATACCATCACAGTCGGCCGCTATGGAGGATGCATGGACAAACCCTGGAAGATCAGCCGCGGCCCCATTGCGGCGACCGAGCTTGACGTTGAGAAGGCAAACGCGATCAACACGCTGTTGATCCGGCCGGTCGGCGTGCTTCCGGCCAAACCCGGTGATCCGATCCTCCCCTTCGCCGTCGGCCTGTTCAACGAGCTGCGCCCGCTCCTGAAGCCCGATGCCGGTGTGACGACTCTGAGGCGCGCGACCGCTGCCTACGTCCATTGCCGGCGCTACTATTTCGCCAGCGCCCAGCCCGATTCCATGCGCCACAACCTTGACGGAGAACCGGTCGAAGAACTGTCGCAGGAGGACCGGCTGGTCGCGCAGAAGCGCTTCCTGAGCCTCAAGCAGAGCGCCGCCAAGGCCGAGACGCCCGAGCCCGCCCCTGTTGCCCCTCCCCTTCTGAGCAAGAACGAACAAATTCGCGCAGCCCTCCTCAGCAAGAAGAACGCATCAGCCAGAGCGGGGTAATGCGGCTGGAGATGTGCATCCATAAGAGCCGATAGGGCGCGCAGGCTGACAATCGCGTCGGTCGGCAAACACCTCGGCCGCCTCATCGTCGATATCAACCGGTTCATGGAGGCGCTGGCGGGTGCGGCGCGCGAACAGGCGACCAACCGGGCTCACCCGTCGATTCTGCAGCGAAGCCGGCCGTTGACGCGCAGGAGCGCCTTCAACATCGGACCGAGCGCGAATCCGCCCCTTTGGGCCCGCCGCGTGAGATCCCTGAGGTAACCGCCCGGGGAGTTGATCTCCCGTGCCCTCTCCAGGATGCAGGCCATGACGATGGCGGCGGTTTCCGGTCCCATCACTGCCGCCGCTGCCTCATAAGCCGAAGGGCTGACGCCGAGCATCGTGCGCACGACAATGGCCGCCGCCATGAAATCCCGCCAACTGGCGATTCCTCCGCCTGGTCCATAGTCGACGATGTCGGGGCAGGCCTGCAGAACCGTGGCGAGCGGGAAGGAATCCAGTTCGCCTGCCCTCGACCGGACGGCGAAGCGCGATCCCTCCCTGCCATTTGTTTGCGCTTTCAGGCTGTCATCATGCGGCTTCGTTCCCGGTTGCTGATCCCGCTCAGTCTGTCCGGCCGCCGTCGTCCCCGGCCCTGTCCCCAAGCCCGGTTCAGATTCAGATATGGATTCGGTGTGAGAATTCTGTATGTGGCGCTCAATCTGGGATTCACTGGTGCTCGCTATCGGAATTTTCTCATGTAGTTCCAATAACTTGACTATTTCTTCACGAATCGTCTCCAGCTCTTCGAGGATCGGCGTGAGGTTTTCGATCGTTGCGGCGCGTGGAATGCGTTGCAGGATCGTCTGGAACATCGAAGACATACATTCCCAGTCGCCCGGAACCGCTTCCTCGACGGCGGCGGCAAGGAGCTTGGCGATGTCGCGCCGGCAGATCGTCAGCCACTCCTTCATTCCGCGCAGCATCTGGCGGTCGGCGGCGATCCGCGCCGCGATCGCTTCTATCTCGCCTGCGCGGGCCAACAGCGGGGTGAGGCTGAAGCCATAGGCCTCGTCGATGCCGCCGTCCCGGCCGCGGCGCATGTAACGCTTGCCGTTCGGGCTGTCCTTGCGGGAGATGAGGCCGGCCTCGACGAGCACGGCGAGGTGCCGGCGGAGCGTCGCGGGTGCCATGCCGCGGGCTCGAAGCGAAAGCTGCGCGTTCGAGGGAAAGACGACCAGCGGTTTTTCGCCGGAGAGTTCGTCCTCGGGATAAAAGGTCAGCAGCGCATCGAGCACGGTGAGCGCCCGGTCGGTCACGCCGAGCCCTGCCCTGGCCTCGCAGACCGATCGGAACAGTTTCCATTTGTTGCGCGTCGTCCCGGCCGCGATTGCTTCGCCGCGCCGCTGTTTCAACAGCAAGGCAAGCGTCATCGGTCGCCGCCCAAAGGGCGTCGTCACATATTCACTCTCCATTTCCTTCACCTTTAATCAGGCAAAAGAAATCCGCTCACCGAAACGATGCGAGGCTTGAGGGTGCTGCCGCGTCATTTCTGCGTCTGAAGAGACGCGAGGGCGCCGCAGGACTCTTGACTGGGATTCGTGAAAATGCGATTCTCTGTCTTGCTAAGGATGTGAGAAGGGCTTCCACGACTCGTTCGTTTGGGGGCCTTTTTCTTTTGCGGTTCAGTCTCCTTGTTTGCCCTCCTCGGCGAGGAATTGCTCATAGAGCGCATCCAGCCTGCTGGAGAGAAATTCTCCGAAGCGGCCGGCATTTTTCGCCTTCATCGAGAGCGAGAACGCCTTGCCGTCATTTTTCATTTCCGCCTGGACCGTCTTATCCCGCGGCTGCCATTTGACCTTCCTCGCGGCGACGGTTTTCTTCACTGGCCGCGCGCTTTTGTTCAGCGCCGTGTAGAGCGCTTCGAAACGTTTGTCGGAAGGTAGCTGATGAAAGTTGTCGTCCTGCAGGACCTTGGCGACGTTTGCCGCATTGGCCGATTTGCCGGCGAGCAGCGACAGCGCCACCCAGCGCTCGCGGCCGACACCGGGTGCCGCCCCGATCGCCTTGACGATCTCCGGCGCGATGCGATCCATGACCGACATCATCTTCGAGACCGAAGCCGCATTGGCGGCAAGTGCCGTCGAGACGACCTCCCTATCATAGCCGAGCTCTTCCAGCCGCCGGGCGAAGAGCGCCCGCTCGATGAAGGTCAGGTCGGCGCGCGCCGAATTCTCCTGCCCCTGGGCGATGACATGGGTGCGATCATCCATCGTCTTGACGACGGCCCGGACGTTGCGGCCAAGTTCGCGGGCCGCGCGCAGGCGCCGATGGCCGAAGACAACCTGATAGCGCCCGTCGATCCTGCCATGGGGACGCACCAGGATTGGCGTGTCCTGGCCGCGGGCGCGGATCGCTTCCACCAGTGCGCGGAAGTCATCGTCATCCTCTGACAGACGGTCCTTGACGAAGGAGGCTTCGACGAGATCGGGGTCGAGGTCGACGACCGCCTCGCCCTCCAGGAATTTCTCGGCCTGCTTGGCAAGCTCATCCAGCGAGCGGACGAGCGAGCGGCCTGCTCCGCGCATCGGATAGTTCGGCGCGCCCGCGTTTTCGTCGGGCATATCGGCCAGCCCTTCAAGGAGATTCTTTCGTGCCATCGCGTCCTCCGATTGCGGTCATTCCATTGATTCGGTTCAAGGAAACCGTGAATTTGTCAGCCGACAATTTCACCGCCCCCATGCCTGGTGAATAAGGCCGGCGATCTCCGCGTTGACGGCGTCCATCGCCTCCAGCGCGCGATCGTAGGTTCCCCGGTTCAGCGAGGCGCGTTCGACCTCGTAGAGCGTCTGCTTGGTGATCCCGGCATCCGAGATCGCTGTCGATTTCACCATCTGATGTTTCAGCATGAACTCGTGGAACATCGTCGACATGAAGCCGACCATCTGTGCCTGCGGCACGTCGGTCGGCTCGTATCGGGTGATGAGATAGCGGTACCAGGAAAGATTCACTTCGGCGCCGGCGGCGCGAATTGGCTTCAGGATGCCGCCGAGCATCAGCAGGAACTGGCCCATCGACATGACGTCGAGCATCTGCGGATGGATGGTGATCAAGACACTGGTCGCCGCCGTCAGCGCCGTCAGCGTGAGATAGCCGAGCTGCGGCGGGCAATCGATGACGACGACGTCGTAGCGGTCGTCGACCTCGGCGAGCGCGCGCGAGATGCGGGTGAAGAAGGTCTTGCCGTCATTGGTCGATTTGTCGGCCATGGCGAGCGGCGTGTCGTATTCATATTCCTGCAGGTCGAGATTGGCCGGCACGATATCGAGGCCGGGGAAATTCGTCTTGTGGATGATCTCAGAGAGCGGCTTCCTCTCGCCATCGTAGCGGATCGCCTCATAGAGCGACGAGGCCTGGTCGAACTCCGGCTGGAAGCCGTGCAGGGAAGAGAGTGAGGCCTGCGGATCGAGATCGACGGCCAGCACGCGGTGGCCGGTCAGCGCCAGATGCTGGGCCAGATGGGCTGCTGTCGTCGTCTTGCCCGAGCCGCCCTTGAAGTTGACGACGGCGATGACCTGCAGTTTCTCATGGCCGCGGCGATGGGGAACATACATGCGGCTCTCGGAGCGGCCATGCGCATCGAGATAGCGCCTCAGCTCCAGCATCTGCTCGGCGCTGTAGGAGCGTCGACCGGAGGGCGATGTCTGCGGGCAGGGGCCCTTGCCTTCGAGATGCAGTTTCTTCAGCGTGCTCTGCGAGGCCCCGACATAGTTGGCGACCTCGGCGAGGGAAAAGCTGCGCAATGTCTTCTTCGCGTTCGGCGGAAAGCGCTGCATGCTCAAGAGATGCAGCTTCTTCGAAATCACGTCGCCATGCTCGAGAATCTGATCCTCGAAATGCAATGGCGCGGCCATCATGGCGTTCAAATTAGCGTTCATCGGCAGCAATCTCTCGGATAACGGTTTTCGGGATCAAAAGCCCCTGTAACCGTTATTATCCGCGATTCTCCAATGTCGGCCAAGAATTTTAAGGTTAACGCATATTAACCTTTTCGGTGTTCGTTCAAACACTTGGCTGCTGCTGCATCATGTCCGGAAAGGACCGGAACCTTTGGGCCGGGGGCGCTGATAACGCGCCCCCGGCGTCGCCCGGCCGAAGGGGAGGGGGCATTCGGCGGGCTTAGCTGAGGGCGCTTCGCCTGATGTGATGCGCTGTTCGTTCACGCCGAACAGGTGAACGGTGTCGTGACCCGGCGCGATCCTCAGCACGTCTCCGGGGGCGGCCCGGATCCGCTCGCGGAAGACGCAGGTCAGCGCCTGGGCTCCCAGCCGGACAAGGACGAGGGTTTCAGAGCCGGTGGGCTCGACGACGATTGTCGTCACCTCGATGCCGTTTGGGTCGAGCATGATATGTTCGGGACGGATGCCGTAGGTCACGGCATCCTTCGGCCGGCGCTCGCTCGGCAGCAGCAGGCCGTCCTCGGTCCGGAACCCGTCGTCGGCCATCGTGCCCTGGATGAAATTCATCGCCGGGGAGCCGATGAAGCCGGCGACGAAGAGATTGTTCGGGCGGTCGTAGAGTTCGAGCGGCGAGCCGGATTGTTCGATCAGCCCATCCTTCATCACGACGATTTTGTCGGCCATGGTCATGGCCTCGATCTGGTCGTGGGTGACGTAGATAGTCGTCGTCTGCAGCCGCTGATGCAGCTCCTTGATCTCCGAGCGCATCTGCACCCGGAGCTTGGCGTCGAGGTTCGACAAGGGTTCGTCGAAAAGGAAGACGGCCGGGTCTCGCACGATCGCCCGGCCCATGGCAACGCGCTGCCGCTGGCCGCCGGACAGTTGCTTCGGATAGCGTTCCAAGAGGTTTTCGAGACCGAGGATCTTCGCCGCATTGTCGACCCGCTGGTCGATCTCCGATCTCGGCATGCGTTTCAGTCGCAGCGAAAAGCCCATGTTTTTCGCCACCGTCATATGCGGATACAGCGCGTAGTTCTGGAACACCATGGCGATGTCGCGATCCTTGGGCGCAAGCTCGTTGACGATATGCTTGCCGATCTGGATCTTCCCCGACGTGATATCCTCGAGGCCCGCGATCATTCTGAGAAGTGTCGATTTTCCACAGCCGGAGGGGCCGACCAGGACGACGAATTCGCCGTCGCCGATATCGACCGACACGCCTTTGATGGCTTTGAACGCGCCGTAATCCTTGCGCGCATTGCTGACCGAAACATGGGCCATGAAACTCCTCCCGAAATCGCCGTCAAAGTCCGTTCAAGACACTCTTGAGAAAATCGAGGCCGAGGCGCTCGCCTTCCTTGCGCGCCGCCAAGTCCTTGCTCGGCCAGCCATAGGCGGCATCCTCGTGCTCGATCGAGAGCGTGCCGTTAAAGCCGTAGCCACGGGCCCGACTGAGGAACCGCGGCCAGTCGAGAAGGCCGAGCCCCGGCAGCTTGTATTGCCACCAGCCCCTGCTGTGATAGCCGAGCGTCTGCAGGGCCTCTCTATCGATCGCCGTATCCTTGGCGTGCAGAATGGCGATACGATCCTTGACCGCCTCCAACGCCCGATAGGGGTCGACGCCGATGCGGACGAGATGCGAGGGATCGAATTCGAGACCGAAGCGGCGGTCCGTAATCCGGCGGAAAAGCTCCTGCCATCCCTTCGGCGTCGTGCCGATGAAATTGTCTCTCGGCCCGGGCCAGTTCTCGATCGCGAAGGTGAGGCCGCTGGCCCGCGTTTCTGCGATTAGTCCGTTCGTGAAGTCGGCGAAATCGTCGTAATTGGCTTCTTCGCTCGTCGTGTCATCCCGGCCGGGGAATATCACGAAGATCGGAACGCCGGTCTCGCCGATTGCGGCCGCAAATTCCGCGGTTCTTGCCCGAAGCTCCCGGCGCTTGTCGCGGTCGGAATCGAGCTGGTTGCCGAAGAAGGTGATCGAGGAGACGAAGAGGCCGCGGTTCCTGGCGAGCGAGACGGCATCCTCCACCCGGTCGGGCGTCTTGATATGGCCGCCGACATCGATCTCGATTGCATCGAAACCTGCCGAAGCGGCGAAATCCACCACTTCCTCCAGCGGGCGGTCATTGAAAGTCGAGGTATAGAAGCCGATCTTCACCATATCCTCCCGGGCCTCTCGGCCGTCTCAACCGGTCAGCCGATCCATGAATTTGAGCGGCGAGCGCGTGCGTTGCGCCACGTCGGCCGAGGCAAGCATCAGCGCTGCCGCCATCGGCATCGCCGCCGCGCCCATGGCCGAGGCATCCTCTCCAATCGAGGCGCGATGCAGCGAGGGCAGGTTCGTATCCTCCGCGTCGAGATGCTCGTGCACATAACGCAGCAATTCGTCGACGATGCGGATCGGCAGCCTGCCGCCGACGAGCACGGCGTCGGGATCGACGATCATGGCGATATGCTTGACGGCGACGGCGAGATGCGCGCTCATCTCCTTCAGCCACTGCGAAACGAGCCTCTTGCCGCGCGCGTCGAGCGTCAGCAGATCCTGGGGAACGCTTACCTTGATCCCGTGCCGGGCGAGGAAATCATAGAGGAAGAACAGCGAGAAGATCTCGCCGAGCAGCTGGACCTTCTGCGCCTCGCCGTCGCGGCCGTCGGCGATCGGAAGCCAGCCAATTTCGCCGCTGAGGCCCATGGCGCCGCGATGGCTATTGCCGTCGAGAACCAAGCCGCCGCCCGGGCAGGCATTGACGGCGATATAGAAGAAGCTGCTGCTTTCAGCGCCAAGGCCGTAGTTGAGTTCTGCAAGGGCAGCGGCATTGGCCTCGTTTTCGGTGAAGACAGGATGCGGCGTGAGGCTCTCCAGTGCGCCTCGCACGTCAAATTCCGTCCATTCCTGATAGGCATCGGGCTTGCCAAGCAGCGAGATTTCGCCGAGCCAATCGGGCATCGCAAGGCCGATGCCTGCAAGGCGCGCATCGTCGATCAGCCGGCTGCGCTGGAAATGAGAGATCGCGTCCGATGTCAGCTGCAGGAATTCCGCCGGCAGGATGAAGCGTTTTTCATGATGCACGCGAGCACGCACATTGCCGACGGCATCGACGGCCAGAATCGTCAGATGGTCGCGGTCGATGTTGATGCCGATGGCGTAATAGGCATCCGGATTGATTTCGAGTTCGATCGCCGGCTGGCCTCTCAGCCCATGCCGCCGGCGGGCTTCCATGATCAGACCTTCGTCGAGCAGGCGATCGACGATGCGGGCGATCGCCGGCTTGGTGAAGCCGGTTTGCCTGGCGATCTCGGCGCGCGAAATCGGCGCCTGACGGTGAATGCAGCGCAGGACGACGGCCCTGTTGTGCTCGCCCGCGTCCTCGACATTGGCGCCCGTCAGATCGGGAGAGAGCTTGGTGCCCTGTGTCTGATTCATGCGTTCAATCCTTCCTGATGCGTCGAGAATGAAGCAGACCGGTTCATCCCTTCACCGCGCCGCTGGTCATCGCGCCGAGGATCAGCCTCTGGAGCGACAGGAAGGCCACGATCGCCGGAACGACCGAGATCAGGCAGGCGGCGGCAAGCAGCTGAATGGACGAGTCGGTCTGCATGCCGCGGAAGTTAAAGATTCCGACGCCAATCGGCATCAGGTCATTTTTGGTGAGCAGCAGGAAAGGCACCAGGAATTGCGACCAGCCGGCAATGACGGTGATGATGAAGACCGAAGCGATGCCGGGCGCCGACAGGGGCAGGATGATGCGCCAGAAGACAGAGAAGCGGTTGCAACCGTCGATCATCGCCGCTTCATCGAGGCTGCGCGGAATGCCGTCGACCGTGCTCTTCAGGAGCCAGGTCGCCAGGGGAACGCCGAGCGCGATATAGACCATGACGACGGCGAAATGCGTGTCGAGAAGGCCGAGGCGGTTCATGTAGCGGTAGAGCGGCACCATGATGACGAGCGGCGAGATCATCTGGAAGAGCAGCAGGCCCATCATGGAGAGGCCCTTGCCGCGGAACTGGAAGCGGGAAAATGCGTAAGCGGCGGGCAACGCAACGATCAGCACGCCGAGGCCGCTGAGCGCAGCGAGCTTGAGGCCGTTCCAGAGATAGATTGGAAAGTAGCTGTTGTTCAGAACTGTGATGAAGTTCTGGATGGTGGGATTGTCGGGAATATAACGCGCCGCGCCGCGATAGACCTCACGCTTGTCGCGCAGCGCCATCGACAGGAGATAGGTGAGGGGGCCGGCGAAGAAGACGAACATCACCAGCATGAAGAGATAGCTCATGGCGTCGCCGAGGCGGGTTCCGGTGCGTCCGCTCATTGCTCTTCCTCCTTCGGCAGGAACGACGCGTAGACGAAGGCAAGGCCAAGGCTGATGATCAGCATCAGCACCGAAAGCACGCTGCCGCCGGAGAGGTCGTAGTTTCGGAAGACGATGTTGAAGACGTAGAGCGAGATCACCTCGGTCGCACGTCCCGGTCCGCCGCCGGTCAGCGTGATGATCGCGTCGAAGGTGTTCACCGTCTGGATGGTGATCAGGATCATGTTGACGAGGATCGCGGCGCGGAGCTGCGGAAGGGTGACGAAGAAGAACTGCTGCGAGGCCGTTGCCCCATCGACCTCCGCCGCTTCGTAGAGCGAGGGATCGATCGATTTCAGTGCCGCATACATGACCACCATCGAAAAGGCCGTGCCGCGCCAGATGTTGGAGATCAGCGTCGACCAGGGCGCCATCGCTGGATCGGAGAGCCAGGCAACGGTCGGCATGTGCATTAGCCTGAGGATGCTGTTCAGAGCGCCGTAGGGCGCTTCGGAAAACAGCATTTGCCAGATGATGCCGCCGGCAATGCCCGGCACGACCCAAGCGACGAGCGCCGTCGTCCTCAGGATCGTGGTGCCGAATAAGCCGCGCTTTTCGCCGCGGATGACGGTGACGGCGACGGCAAGGCCGAGGATCTGTTGGCCGATGACGCTGCCGCCGACGAAGATCAGCGTCGCCCAGAGAATGTCGGGCAGCTGCGGAGAACTCAGCGCATTGGCGATCGAGCCGAACGTATATTGCTGGTTTTCGCCGATCAGCGTCGCATTGGTGAAGGAAAGCCGGAAAACGTCTATGACGGGATAAAGGTAGAATATGCCGATGACGACGATCACGGGCATGATCCAGGGCAGGGGCGCGCCGGCGAACCGGCGCATGAACGTTCTGCTTTGAGGCGGGCTGTCAGCCTCGATGGCAATAGGGCTCATTGGCATCTCTGTCCGGGTTTGGCACTGTCGACGGCGCCCTCAATGGCAGGCGTCGCCGTTATCTGAAGCGTCCGAGACGCCTGGCATGCGAGCCGGTTCGCGGCGATGGCTGCCCCTCACCCTAACCCTCTCCCCGTAAAAAACGGGGAGAGGGGACGTGCCCTACGAGGCGCTGGTGAGGGACGGAGAGCCCGCAGCTTGTCCTTCCCCGCAAGCGGGAGAAGGTGGCGGCAGCCGGATGAGGGGCAGGTCTCACCGATCTCAGCCTTGGCATCACAGCCGCTTGTAAGCCTCCATCGCCGCGCTGAAGGCGGCATCCAGGGCTTCTTCCGGTTTCTTCGTTCCGGAGAGCACGTCGCCCATCATGATCTGGATCTGGTTGGAGATCTCGGGATAGATCGGCACGCCGGGACGGGCCTGGCCGTCGACCAGCGCATTGGCGAAGGTCTTGTTGGCTTCCGTCGAGAAGACCTCATACTTGTCGAACAGCGACTTGCGGGTCGGCAGCTGCTGCTGCAGCGCGTTGGCCGGGCCCATATAGACATCGCGCGCCAAGTTGGCGCACATCTCGATCTTCTCCTTGTCCTTGCTGAAGGAAGCGATCGTCCAGCCGCCGGTGCCCGTCGACTTCTGGTCGGCTGTCGGGCCGGGGATCGGCGAGAATGTCCAGTTCTTGAATTCCTCTTCGTCGAGCGTGGACTTCAGCTGCGCATATTGCCAGTTGCCGCCGATGAAGAGCGCCGTCGTCGCGGCCGCCGCTGCCGCATTCATATCGTCGTAATTGGCGATCGTGGTGACGCGCTTGGGTGCGGCACCGGAATCGACGAGATCTTTGAAGTAGTTTAGCGCCTTCAGGAATTTCTCCTTGTTCTCGCCTTCGCCGAAGACCGGCTTGCCCGAGTCGTCGACGAGCTTGCCGCCGAGCGCCCAGTAGTTCGCCAGCCAGTCGAAGGTCGTGCCTTCCCAGCGCCCGCCGTTGAAGAGGACGCCTTCCATTCCCTCCTTGGTGGAAGCAATGGCGGCCTTCTTCAGGTCGTCCCAGGTCTGCGGCGCGTCCGCAACGATTGACTTGTTGCGGTAGAGCACGCGAAGGTCGGTGTCCCACCACCAGGCGCGGATCGTCTGATCCTTGTCGGTGATGCCGCTGCGGATGAAGGGGAAGAGGTCGTCGACTTCCTCCTTGGAGAAATAGGGTGTGAAATCCGCCAGCACCTTGTTGACCATGAACTGCGACAGCACGAAGGAGTCGACAGCGGCGCAATCCGGCGCATTGCCGGCCTTGGCCTGCTCCAGCATCTTGGCCTGTTCGGTGCCGATGTCGGAGGACATGAACTGCATCTGCATTTTCCAGTCCGGGTGCTTCTTGATGAAATCGACGAAGAGCTTCTGGTAGCCCTCGGCGATGGCGGGGTCGGAATTGTTCGGGCTGTCGTTCGTCAGGCGAACGACGAGGGTTTTGGCCGCATCGGCAGTGCCGATCCGGTCTTTCGTGGCAAGTTCCTGAGCAAAAATGGCGGATGCTGAAAATAAGATAGTGCTCAGCGCCAATGCGCTGACGGTCGCGCTCTTCATGATGGGTCTCCTCCCCATTTTGAACGAATACAGCCTGGCGGTCGGTTGACCTCTCCTCATTTCCGTGCTGCATTAATTAGATTAAGTTACTTTGATTTGATGTCAAGCCAGAGCTTGGGAGGTTGAGATGCTGGCGACATTCAACAGCAGCTAGCGCGCGTTCGCCTTTTCGGAAGGGATGCGCGCCAAATTAAGTGACGGAGCGCGCCTTACGGACGCGCGGCGCATCGAACCTGCAATTTTCCCGAAGAAGAACCCGAGCGATCGCGGATACCCCCGATGACGCCGGTTCGTTTTGGCCGCAGCGGCAGCCGGAAACTGAAGTTCATGGAGGAGAAGATGCGATTACTCATTCTCGGCACCGGCGGCATGGCCAATCAGCACGCCGCGCGCTTCAAGGCGATCGAAGGTGTCAGCGTCGTCGGCGGCGTCGATGTCGTTCCGGAAAGGCTCGCCGCCTTCTGCACCGAACATGGCATCGCCAACCATTTCGCTTTGCTCGAGGAGGCGCTCGCCTGGGGCGAATTCGATGCGGTGGCGAACGTCACGCCCGATAGTATTCATCACCCGACGACGCTTCAGGCTGTCGCCGCCGGCAAGCATGTCTTCTGCGAAAAACCGCTCGCCACCGATGCTGTGAAAGCTATGGAAATGACCGAGGCGATCGAGCGGGCGGGCAAGGTCGGCATGGTCAACCTCACCTATCGCAACTCGCCAGCGCTGCAGAAAGGCCGGCAGATGGTGCTCGCCGGCGAGATCGGTCTAGTGCGCCACGTCGAAGCGTCGCATCTGCAAAGTTGGCTGGTCGGCCGCCACTGGGGCGATTGGAAAAGTGAGAGCAAATGGCTGTGGCGGCTGAGCAAAAAACACGGATCGAACGGTGCGCTCGGCGATATCGGCATCCACATCGTCGATTTTGCCTCCTACGGTTCCGGCCTCGACATCGCCCATGTCTTTGCGCGGCTGAAGACTTTCGACAAGGCGCCGGGTCACAGGATCGGCGAATATGATCTCGACGCCAACGACAGCTTCACGATGAATGTCGATTTCACCAATGGCGCCATCGGCACGATCCAGGCGACACGCACGGCGGCCGGCCAGATGGATCAGCTGCGCCTCAGGGTCTATGGCGAAACCGGCTCGGTCGAGATGATCTACGACACCGGCAAATCGACGTTGCGCGCCTGCCTCGGCGAAGACGTGCACACGGCGACCTGGCGTGACCTGCCCTTCGACCCGGTGGAAACGAACTACCAGCGTTTTGTCCAGGCCGTGCGTGCGGGCAAGACCCAGGAGCCGTCCTTCCGGCGTGCCGCCAACATTCAGAAGGTGCTCGACAAGGCAATTGCCTCCGATCTCGGCCACGCCGACGAGGTGATTGGCTGAGGCCACCCAGAGCGTGCAGCACGTTCGGCTTAGGCTGAAGCGGGCTGCAGCAGCAGAGTGTTAAGGAAGGGCAGGAGGGCCGCACCGAGCGCCACGCCGCCACCGCTGAAGCTTGCCGGCCGCATCGGCGAAATCCAGGGCGTCAGCAGCGGCCTGGTGGAGGTGTCGCGCCGCTCGACGGAAAGCTGGTGGATCAGCGCCTCGATCACGCCCTGCGGCAGGTCGCTGCCGATCATGACGACGCTCGGGGCGATGAAGCCGGCCATGGCAATGATCGGGTCGAGCAGATGGCCGGCCGCCTCGCGTATCCATTGCGACAGCGACGGCGAGGAGAATTCCTCCCCCTTCAGCAGGCGCGCGAAGTCCTCGTCCCCGATGCGTGAACGCAAGGAATCGAAACCGACGACGGAGTTGAGCTGGACGTTATCTGGCCCGGTCAGCATTTCGCCGATGCTGCCCGCCCGCCCATGGACGCCGGAATAGGGAATGCCGCGGATGAGGAAGCCGGCCTGTACATCGTCGTCGATGATGATCATGGCCAGCCCACCTTCCGGTAGGGCGCTGCCGATCGTGCGTTCGGCAAGCAGGCTCGCCGTACATTCGTTTTCAACACAGGGCCGTGCGATCGTCGACATCGCAGAGAGCTGTTCGCTCCGCGCATCGCTCCAATCGTTGGCAGCGATCCCGAGCCCGACGACCGGCAATGTCGCATGCCGATCGACCATGTCCCTAACCGCCGCATGCACCGCGCCAACCCCGTCTTCCGGCTCCACGTCGAAATAGACCCGGTCATGAACCTGGCCGCTGAGATCGATCAGAACGATTTCGCCGCGCGTCCGGCGAAGCTTGACCCCGATCGAAAACGCGCCCTCCGGGCGCAGCGCAAATTCCGTGGCAGTGGCGCCGCCGCCGAGCCCGCTGCGCCGGTTCGACGTCACGAGATTCTCTTCGGCGAGCCTGCGCAGAATATTGGTGATGCCCGGCCCGGTCAGCCCGCTGTGCCGCCCAAGCTCGGTGCGCGTCAGCGGCCCATGCCGGCGGATGGCTTCGAGAATGACACGAATGTTCCGATCGGCGATCTCCCCCGACCTCAGACCGACCGTTTTGGCGCGGGGCGCGCCCGTCTCCTGGGTATGAAGCCGACGCGGCCCTGACCGAAGATACCGCATGACTGTCTTTCCTAGATGTGGAGCCTCAACAGGTTGTCCTGGGTAAGAGCGAGCCTAGTGATTGGTGGTTTTGAGTTTAGACTTCCGTGAGGCCTGTGCCAATTGTAGCGATGAAGCCATCCTGGCAGTTCGGCGGCGCGCATGTCCGAGTTGGGATAGGCGACGGCGTAGGCCCACTCTCTGAGGGCGGTCTGGATAAGCGTTCGGCCTTTCCGTTGGTTTTAGGCGTGTATGGTCTGGTGCGGACGTGCTTGAGGCCGTTGTCGCGGCAAGCTTGGACGAATGGCTTTGATGTGTAGCAGGGACCATTGTCGGTCATGACGCGCTCGACCGCGATCCCGAGGCTGGCATAATAGGCCAATGCCGCCTTCAAGAAGGCCACGGCGCTTTCTTTCGTCTCGTCCGGCAATATCTGTGAGAAAGCGATGCGAGAGGCATCGTCGATGGCCACATGAACGCATTCCCAACCGGCGCCCCAACTCTTGCCTCTGCGCGAACTCTGCCGAGTGCGATCGCCGGTGATGCGGTGGCCGACCTCATGAAACCGGCCGAGCTTCTTGATGTCGATATGAATCATCTCGCCGGGGGCCTGGCGTTCATAACGACGCACAGGCTCGGCCGGCTCGATATCCTTGAGGCGGGAGAGGCCTGCGCGCTTGAGAACCCGGCTCACCGTCGCTGCAGATACACCGGTTTCGATCGCGATGTGCTTGCCAGTCAGGCGCTGGCGGCGAAGCGTGATGATGCGCTCCGCCAGCGCCTGACTGGTCTGCCGGGGCATGGCATGAGGCCGGGAGGAACGATCGAGCATCGCCTCTCGACCACCGGCCTTGAAACGCTCGACCCAGCGGGCGACGATCTTGGCCGCGACGCCATAGGTCAGTGCTGCCTGAGCCTGGGTCAGATGCCCCTCGATAACAGCAAGCGCCATTTCTTCCCGGCGCAACGGCGTCAGTCGGGCATTCTTATGAATGTTCATTCGCGGCGATCCTTCCGACTCGAGGTGTGGTAGCTCCAGTCTCCTAAATCCGCTCCGAATGGACAACCTCCCGAAAGCTCACACCTAGAGCCCCATCTCGCTGGTGTGCTGCCTGTTATCGATGCTTCTCGAGTATTTTCCAATCGAGCTCCGCAAGCAATTGATTCTATTCCGGCGGCCATCGGATCACGTTTGGACGGTTAATCCGCGATCTTCCCAATCACTGCGGAGCAATGTGGTGACATGTTCGATTGTTTGCCGTCCGTCGGCCATGCAACGGTTGGCAACCTCGGCGACACGCCGATAGCCCAATTTCCGCTGCATCGCCCGGGAACTTTCGTTGCCGTCGAAGTAACCATTGACGAGCTTCGTCAGGCCCAATTCGGAGAAAGCGAAACGGATCTTTGCCTCGAACGCTTCACGGCCATAGCCGCACCCCCGATAATTCTTGGCTATCCAGATGCCTCCACCGCCTGTCCCGGCCTCCCAGTCTATCTTGTTGAGACTGACCCCGCCGATCACTATCCGCTCAGGCTTGAGTTCCACTGCAAATTCGTATGCGGCCGGCCGGATATCGCTGCCCGAAATCTGCTGGCATCTGCTGATCCAGGCTTTGGCGTGTGAGGCCGTATAGGGGTGAGGGACGAAAGCGAGCCATTTTGCAAGCTTGAGTTCGTTCAAGCCGAATATGAGTTGCTCGATGTCTTCCTCGTTCCAAGGACGCAAAGTAAGCCGCGAAGTTTTGATTTGGATGTTCACGACTCTTCAGCCCCTTCGCCCGAAATCATCAGCAGGCAGCTTATAGCTGGATGATCACCTGATTCGTTACGGTCAGATTGGAAGCACTGCCGATTTTAGATCTGAGTGCGTGAATGACCTGTCACATCGGCAAGCGCCGATATGATTCAAGCGGGGTTGATCAAGCCGATGCCCAACCGCCGTCGCTAGTAACTGCAAGGTCGATCGTTGCCGAACCCATCGCGGCAGGCCGGTCGGAGTCCATAGTCAACGCTGCTATACCCGATCGAACCGGTCTGCACCGGATCACTCGAACTCGTCGTACAGGACGATAACGATACGGCAACCACGATGACGCCAGCCGCGGCTGTCGACAATTTGCGAATATGTAGCATCCCACCCTCCCGATCGCTGCCTGGCATCGGCGATACCAGTTCTGTTCTGGGTCAAATAGGGCCGACCGGGGATTTGTAACCAATGTTGCCTATCAAGATCTCGTTATTCGGTGAGAGCCATCGGCAGCTGTCGATGGCCTTAACGATCATAGACGGAAACTGATGGGTCTGCAGACTTGCAATCTGCCGACTTTAGATAGGTCCCGCTTCAGGGATGAGGTTCGCGTGGGATCAAGCTTCGACCTTGGAAACATCCTCGGTAAACGCAGGATCTCGATCGAAGATCTCGCAAAGGACATAGCGCGCCGGATTGCTGACCAGCCTGAATGTTCGCCCGCAGACGCTTTCCGTGCTATGATGGCCGCCCAGCACGGGCTGGGTGTGCTGCCTTTTTTGCTGATCCCAGGCGAGGAGGTTGTTCATGTCCACGAGTAGTGTCGACCGCCCGCTGCAGCCGGGCGAACGGGCACCGAATGTTATATTCGACGCGATCTCGCGCGAAGGCAAGATCGCGCTTGATGATTTTCGAGGCCGCAGCCCGTTACTGATCGGTTTGTTTCGAGGCCTACACTGTCCGTTCTGCCGGCGTCATGTCTCGGCGATGGCGCAACTCAACCCGGCCCTTAAGGAGAAAGGCATCGAATGTCTCGCCGTGGTCAAGACGCCAGTCGAGCGGGCGCGGCTCTACTTCCGCTACCATCCGCTACCCGGCCTTCTTAGCGCATCCGACCCGGAGGGGGCTTCGCATCGCGCCTTTGGTCTACCCATCCTCGAGTTCACGGAGAATGAAACCGAATGGCCGCACAAGCTCGGAATGGACGCGGTCATGGCAATGCGGATCGATCTGCCCGGGGAATTGCCCGTGCCGATGAACCCGCCTGCAGCGGGCGACTTTCTTGAAAAAAAGGACCGGTATGAAATTACGGCGGCCGACCGGCAGATTATGATCGCCGGTCACATGCCGCTTATCGGCGAGTTCCTGCTCGATCGGGAAGGCACTGTGCGCTGGAGTTTTACAGAAGCCGAAGAGGAAGGCCAAAATATATGCCGGGCGCCGAGTGCCGAAGAATTGATGTCAGCAGCGTCCCAAGTCGCACATCGATAAGCTGCTGAACAACTCGTCCCACGAGATGGTTGGTAGCCTTATACCAGTCGGCGAACGCGCAGAGCTTCCCGTTGTATACGATGATCAGCAGGTCTGGGGCCACCAGCGGACCGTGGGCATTGCGAAGTCCGTGGCGAGCAACGTTCATCAGAACCAGTAGAATCTAGACCAAAGTCAGCATCGCGCCTGGAAGGTTCTCAACCAACCATCAAGGTCAGCCTCGGATGGTAACCTCTCTGCAACATCCGCAATGAGGAGGAAGTCGCTCCCTCCCCATTTATCACCGCATCGCCATGACCTCATTGATGGACCGGATCCGTCACCGCTTTGATGACCTCGGACGCCATCTTGAACTCCTTCTCCCGGCTGGTGATGCCATGGCGTCGCGCGATCCAGTTAAAATCCGTATAGGCAACACGGACCGTTCCATCCTTCGCTTCGTAAACGAGAACTCTGACGGGCCAATCGAGCCCGGCCACTGGATTTGCGGTGATGAACGTCGTTCCGAGCGCCGGATTGCCGAACAGGATCAGCCGCGATGGACGGACCTTGTTGCCAGCCGCGTTGCCGAGCCTTGCTTGATCGATATCATCGAACAGCATTATGCCCTTCTCTGCGACGCTGCCTTTGATCTTTGTGACAGTCTCGTCGACCGAATAGCGACTCTTCAGAACAACGACACCGTCCCGGGCACCTGCCTGGACGATAGTGGCTGATGCCGACAGAATTCCTGCCAATGAAAGCGCGGCCATGAACAATAGTCTGATCATTCTTTGCATGTCATTTACTCCTTTCGGTTGTGTCTCATTCAAACTCGTCGCCGGCTTCCGTATGGAAGGGGCGACCCCTATTCCGGCTACCACGGAAAGTTGGGATCTATCGGTGCGGGGCGCTTAGCGAACCCGCGAGCAGCATCGCTACCGCCAGAGCTGCGATAAGCACGTAGACGGATGCGTTCCAGCCGACGTGATCGTAGACCTGACCGAGAACCACACTGCCGGCCATGCCTCCGGTATAGTAGGATGCGAGGTAGATGCCGCTCGCTCCAGCCTTGTCGCCCCTGGCATGTTGACCGACGACGCCGGTTGCCATTGCCTGTGCGAGGAAGGTGCCGACCGCCACCAGTGTCAAACCGATCAGGATGACCGGCAAATACGCACTGAGAAGCGCGACGAGTCCGACGATGGCAATCGCAAGCGTCAGCACGATTCCGGTTGCCGGCCCCACAGCGCTTGCGAGCCTGCCGGCGAAAGGCGTGGTGAAGATCGACGGAAGGAAGACGAGATAGACAAGGCCGAGCGCCATCGGGCGTACCCCGAGGGTGACAATCCGAAAGTTGACATAGGTGTAGGTGCCGATGAACACGAAGAGGATGAGGAAGCCGATAGCGAAGACGCGTCGCAGCTTTGGATCGGCAAGATGTCCGCCCCAGATGCGCATGGTGAGGTTCCCGCGATCATCGCTCCGCATCATGCTGGTCGTCCTTTTGAGCGTGAACCAAACCAGGGCGGCGCCGAGGAGGTTGAGGGCGGCAAACACCAGAAAATTTATCGAGAGGCCGCCAATGCCTGCGACGGCAGCGGACAGCATGCGGCCGAAGAGGTTGCTGGCAACATTGCCGGTGACATAGGCGGCTAGGGCCGTGGAGGCCTTTCCGGCGGAGAAATGCTCCGACAGATAGGCGGCCGTCAGCGTGAAGGCCGTCGACATGCAAAGCCCCTGAAGTACTCGCAGCGCGGCAAAGACGATGATGTTGTCGGTAAATGCCAGAAGCGTCGTTGGCACGGACAGGATCGCGAGGCTGATCCAGATGCCGTTGCGCCGGTCCAGGCCGCTGCCGACGAAGGCGACGAGCAGACCGGCGAGCGCCATACCGAGGGTGCTGGCATTGACGGCGAAACCCATCGTTGCGCGGCTGACCTGAAACCTCTCGACCAGAGAAGGCAATACGGCTTGCGCCGCAAAGAGGTCGACCAAGGTCAAAAAGGCGATGAGTGCGATCAGTCCAAAGCGCCAACTGTCGGCGTGAATGGTCCGGCGCTCTTGAACGGATGCCGTGAGCGGCTGTTCGATGTCGGTCATGCTTGTTCCTCCGGGATGCGGCGTTTCCCTGCCAGTGCGAGGGAAACGCCGGCGAGCGATGGGGCTGCTTCAGATAAAGGGCAACCGTTACATCGCCGCGTCATCGGTGTGCATTTCCGGGGCTCAGTATGTCGGAGGAATAGAGCACGGCCGAAGCCTTGCCATTGTTCTTCCACCAATGGGAGAGATGTCCAAACTCGGCCGTCACCTCGCCCTTCTTGTGCAGGATCGGCACCTTGCAGGTGCTGCTGTATTCCGTGATCGAGCCGGAGATGATCAGGATATTGGCCGGGCGCATCTCGTGCGAATGCCAGGGAACGATGCCGCCCGGCTGCACGACGAGCTTGCGCATGCGCAGTATGCTGCCCTTCCAGGCTTCGCCCTTGGACGAGAGATCGATTGTCTTGACGACGCTGTCGGAGACGCCCTTCGGCATCATCGGGCCAGGCTTCATGCCATCTTCAGTGACCTGATCAGCCGGGCATTCGCCCGCCATGGCGGACGCGGCGGGCAGGCCGGCGCCGAGGACCACTGCAGCGAATGCGAGAGCGGCGAGGGACATGCGGTCGATTTTCAATACGGGCTTCATCAGCGGTTTCTCCTTGTTGGAGCCCGGCGAGGACGGTGCCGAGCATGTTCGAAGACTGGCGGAGCGCCGATCGAAAGAGAAATGCCAGATGCTTTTGATTTCGATAGCCGCAAGCTATTGTCAGCCGCGGCGGAAACACCGAATGCCCGGCAGCTTGCCAGGCTATGCTCCCAAGGCTCGGTAAAAAATACGGCCGTCAGTGCGAACGGCCTGTCGCGCTCGCCCAGCCGTAGGATTTCACGGCGCCGACAAAGACTGAAACCGCCGGGGAGAAGCGACGACCCGCGACCGTCACGAGGCAGACCTCCCGCGAAACTTCCGGGTCCGCGACAGGTCGCACCTGCAAGCCTGGGATAACCGCGCTGTATTCGGGGATGAAACAGATACCAAGACCACCGGCGACCAGGTTCTGGATCCAGTCTTCGCGCTCGCTGGAGTAGGAAACGAGGGTCTTCACGCCTTGTGCGTTGCAGAGATCCGTGAGGTAATCCCAATATTCGCAGTTGACACGACGCAGATAGATCTCACCGTCGATCGCCGCTATGGGAATGGCATCATATTGGCCGAGGCGATGGCCGGCGGGGAAAGCGAGCATGAACCTCTCGCGAAAGAGCGAGGTCACGTCGAAGCGTTCCGGAAAGCTCGTTGCCGTCGACATCAGCGCCACATCGATTTCGCCGGTCTCCAGCAGATCGGACAATCGGGCGGGCACGCCCTCGATCAGTTGCAGCTGGATTCCCTTGTGGCGCATGTTGAAGTCGGTGAGCAGACCGGTGAACCGGCGCGGTCCGATCGTGCACATGATGCCGACCTTGAGCGGTGCTTCACTAAGACAGAGAAATCGCGAAGCCTCGGTGCGCACACCCATCAACTCGTCCTGGATCTGCTGGAATCGTGGGCGAAGAAGGTTCCCGAGATCTGTTATGTGGGTGAGATTGCGCTCCCGACGGAACATCAGGCCGCCCACCTCATCCTCCAGCTGCTGGATGGCGCGACTGAGCGCTGGCTGAGTAACATTGCACTTTTCGGCTGCGCGCGTGAAGTTTCGCGTTTCACACACCGCCAGGAAATACCTTATATGGTGAATATCCATCGCCGCCCCTCGGCATGAATTCTATTTGCAATGCCCTCAATATTCTCCGCGGGCGGCATTCTCCTCCAATGCCATGGATTTATCAATTCCATACCAGACTGGCATTTCTAAAGCGAAGTCCCGTCGACCATTGTGATTGCAAGACGCCAGACGGCGTAGTCGATCGTAGTGGAGAGCGGATATGCTGAACGCCTTTGATCCCGTAACTGATACTCTCGTTGGCCGCAGGCCCTTGGAAGGGCGTAGCGCCATAGTCACTGGCTCGACCAGCGGGATCGGCCTTGGCATTGCACATGCGCTTGCAAGGGCGGGGGCCGCCGTGATGTTGAACGGCTTCGGCGACCCTGCCGAGATCGAGATGCTGCGCGACGGCATTGCCACCGATAACGACGTCGATGTTGCCTATGACGCCGCTGACATGTCGAAGCCGGAAGCGATCCGCATGATGGTCGAGAGGGCGGTCGCCCGTTTTGGGCAGGTGGACATTGTCGTCAACAATGCCGGCATCCAGCATGTTTCGCCACTCGGAAAGTTTCCGCCGGAAAAGTGGGACGCGATACTTGCTATCAATCTTTCCTCAGCCTTCCATCTCGTTCAAGCGACGTTCGACAACATGTGCGCCAACCGCTATGGCCGGATCGTCAACGTTGCCTCCGCCCATGGATTGGTCGCGTCCCCCTTCAAATCCGCCTATGTGGCGGCAAAACACGGCATTGTCGGCTTCACCAAAACGATTGCGCTCGAAGGCGCGGAATACGGGGTGACATCCAATGCGATCTGCCCCGGCTACGTCTGGACGCCGCTTGTCGAACACCAGATCGAGGATCAGGCGAAGTCGCACAACATCCCGCGGGACGCGGTGATCCGCGACGTCTTCCTGAAGGACCAGCCGACGAGGCGCTTTGCCACCGTCGAGGAAATGGGCGCGCTTGCCGTCTTTCTCTGCAGCGATCTTGCCGGATCGATCACAGGCACGGCGATCCCTGTCGACGGCGGCTGGACTGCCCACTGACCTACTATTTAAGACACGGAGGTTCGATCGTGAACAAACATGTGGGTGCAAAGCTCAAAATGCAGCCCGACTCTTCGCTCGCCGAGCGGGAGCCGCGGACGATCAATCTTGCGCTGCAGGGCGGCGGCGCGCATGGCGCCTTTACGTGGGGAGTGCTCGACCGGCTGCTGGACGAGCCGAGCCTTTCATTTGAAGGCATTGTGGCGACCAGCGCAGGCGCTATGAATGCTGCGGTCGCAGCCTATGGCCTCGCCGAGGGCGGGCGCAGCGGAGCACAGACCGCGCTTGCCAATTTCTGGCGCCGCGTCAGCCATGCAGCCGCATCCGGACCTTTGCAGCCAACCCTGCTCGACCGCCTGACAGGCTCCAAATCGTTGGAATTCTCGCCGGCCTTCATCATGTTCGACCTGGTGACACGGCTGATGTCGCCTTACCAGTTCAACCCCTTCAATTTCAATCCCCTGCGGCAGGTGCTGGAACAGTCGATCGATCTGGAGGCAATCCGGATGGCACGCTGCCCTGTCAAGCTCAGCATCTGTGCCACAAACGTTCGCACCGGCAAGGTAAAGGTGTTCGGGAACGACGAACTCTCGATCGATGCCATCATGGCGTCAGCCTGTCTGCCATTCTTGTTCCAAGCGGTGGAAATCGGAGGGGAAGCCTATTGGGACGGTGGCTATATGGGTAATCCCGCGATCTTCCCGCTGATTTACGGCTGCGACACGCCCGACGTGATCGTGGTTCACATAAATCCGATTGAACGAACGGAACTGCCGCGCACGGCTGGAGAGATTCTCAATCGAATCAATGAGATCAGTTTCAATTCGTCATTGCTGAGGGAAATGCGTGCGGTGGCCTTCGTCACACAGCTGATCGACACGGCAGCGACGCCGCCTTCCAATCTCAAGCGCATTTTCGTGCACGGTATCTCAGACGACGAGGCGATGAAAAACCTCAGCGTCGCGAGCAAGCTGAACGCCGACTGGGGAGCGCTCATGGACTTGAGGGATCGCGGCCGCCGATGCGCTGACCTCTGGCTGCAAACGAATTACCAGGATATCGGCAAACGATCGACAGTGGACGTCCGCGAACGCTATCTCTGATCCTCGGCTATCTCAGAAAGTCCCGCCTCCCGCCTGCAACTTGAGCCCCCGCCTCCGGCGGGGGGTTTTTGTCGTGAGGATCAGCCGCGACGCATAGAGACAGCGTATCGAAATCATGCAGAGACAGCATTTCAGGTGACGACTGACTTCTGGGAAGGTGAAGACAGGCAAGCCGATGGCGGTTTGACCTCACGTAACCCAGGAGATTTCTCATGAATACCACTCGTCTTCTCATCAGTTCGGCCCTTGCCGCCGCAGCCTCCGTGGCTGCGGGCAGCGCCTTTGCCGGCCCGGCTGCCAAGCCGGATTTCTCGTTCGAAAAGTGCTTCGGCGTCGTCAAGGCCGGCCTGAACGACTGCCAGACGGCCAGCCACTCCTGCGCCGGCACGGCCACCGCCGACAACGCCAAGGATTCATGGATCTACGTGCCGGCCGGCACCTGCACGAAGATCACCGGCGGAAGCAACGAACCCAAAGCCTGACCTTTCCACCACTTCAACCAAAGGAGTAATCGATGTCCAAGATATATCCCAGCAATCCGGTGCCAACCGCCGCGGGCATCGGTCTTCGCTCCCAGCATATCGGCGAAATGCTGTCTCGCCGCCCCTCGGCGGGATGGCTTGAAGTTCACGCGGAAAACTACATGGGCGGCTCGGCGGCCGTCGACGCGCTGGAGCGGCTGCGGGAAAACTATCCCCTGTCCGTCCATGGCGTTGGCCTTTCACTCGGGAGTAGTTCCGGTCTCGACGGCGACCATCTGGAGCGCATGCGCAAGCTCTGCCTGCGTTTCCAGCCAGGCCTGGTCTCCGAGCATCTCGCCTGGAGCGCCGCCGACGGCGCCTATCTGAATGATCTCCTGCCGCTGCGTTATGACGCAGAGGCCCTCGCCATCGTGAGCGCCAACGTGTCGCGACTGCAGGATACGCTCCAGCGGCGCGTCTACATCGAAAACCTCTCTGCTTATGTCGCCTTCGAGGACTCGACAATGACCGAGGCGGAATTCTTAGTCGAGCTCGTGCGCCTCACCGGCTGCGGGCTGCTTCTCGATATCAATAATGTTCACGTCTCGGCCTGCAATCTCGGCTTCGATTCCAAAGCCTTCATCGACCAGCTTCCCGCGTGCGCCATCGGGGAGATTCATCTTGCCGGGCACGCGATCAACGAGGTCGAAGGCGATATCGTACTGATCGACGACCACGGTTCGCGTGTTCCGCCGGCTGTCTGGTCGCTCTATGCTCATGCGATCCGCAAGATCGGCCCGCGTCCGACGCTCATCGAATGGGATACGGATGTGCCCGCTCTCGACGTGCTCCTCGGTGAAGCCATGTGGGCCGACATGCTGGCGCAGTCGATCGCCTTCGAAGACCGCATGCTGGCGGAAAGGCCGACACCACAGTCGACCCGGTTCGAGGGGATGATCCTGCCATTGCGGGCCGACAACCGGACGGGCCCGATGCCGGCGCTCGCCGCGCTTGCGACGATTAAGCCGTCGGTGTTCGCCAATCATTCCGGCGCAAGGAGGGTTGGCCATGCTCTCTAGTTGCGCGCTGCAATCGCGGGTCGCCCAAGCCATCCTCGGTGAAGATGGCCGCGATCTTGCGCCAGTGCTGGCGAAAGGTGCTTTCGATCCGCTGCGTCGGTTCAACATTTACCGCAACAACACCTTCGCCTCGCTGACAGCGACCTTGATCGCGGTTTTTCCGATCACGGTCCAGCTTCTGGGCGAGAACTACTTTCGTCATGTCGCCGGCGCCTTCATCCGGAATAATCCGCCGCAGGAAGCGCAGCTTGTTCGCTATGGCACGAGTTTCCCTCGCTTCCTGGCCGACTTCGATGGCATCCGCGCCATGCCCTTCATTGCCGAAACGGCGCGGCTGGAATGGATGATTGCCGAGGCGCTGGATGCGCCGGCGCTGCCGGGCTGTCGCTTGGAGCAGTTGGCGGACGGTGAAGCCGACACCGCTCCCCAGATATTTCTTCAGCCCTCGCTACGCCTACTGGTTTGCCGTTGGCCCGCGCTGGACATATGGGAGGCGCATCAAGCCGGCGGAAACATCGAAGCATTGGCGAGTCTGAGCCGCCGACCGGAGCGGATCGCGCTCTGGCGCGGCCAAGATAGCCTGCGATTTCTGCGCCTCGATGCCAGCCATTTCGCCTTCCTTCATGCCCTGAAAGAACGCGCCAGCCTGGAGGCTGCGGTCAGCCGCGTGCTTGCCCAAACTCCCGGCTTCGATCTTGAGGGTGCCTTTGGCAGTCTTTTCGCCTTTGGCCTCGTCGCTCGCATTCGCCACATCAAGCCCGCAACAAAGTAAACAGGATGGAAATCATGACTATGATGTCCCCTTCTTCGACGCGACACAGAGGCGGTATTATTGGACTTTATGTCGCCGCTCTCGAGAGCTTCAACAGCCTGCCCTTGTCGCTCGCCCAACTTGTTTCCCGTCTGGCGGTCGCCCACGTCTTCTGGCAGTCGTCGCAGAGCAAGCTTGCCTCCTGGCCGGTGACAATTCAGCTGTTCACCCTTGAATACCAGCTGCCCGTCATCGATCCCGGCGTGGCCGCCGTGCTTGCGACGACGGCCGAAGTGACTGGCTCGATCTTGATTTTTCTAGGCCTGTTCTCTCGCCCTGCCGCCATTATGCTGCTTTGCGTCATCTCGACGATCCAGCTCCTCGTCTACCCGCAGAACTGGCCGGACCATTTGCTCTGGACGGCGCCGTTGCTGTTGATCCTGACGCGCGGGGCAGGCGCCATTTCGCTCGATTATCTGGCAGCGCGCCTGTTTCCGAGGGGGCGCTGAGCCATGCGCGCCGTTGTCGAAGAGACAAGTGGCGGCTCGCCGCTCATGAGCCCAGGGGCACGTCAGGCGGCGGGTCACCGCCTGAGGGTCGTCATCCTCGGAGCCGGTTTTGGCGGCCTTGCCGCCGCCAAGGGGCTTCGGCACGCGGACGTGGATGTGACGGTCGTCGATCGGCGCAACTATCATCTTTTTCAGCCGCTGCTTTATCAGGTCGCGACGGCCGCGCTTTCGCCAGCCCAGATCGCCATGCCGATCCGCCGCATTCTCTCTCGGCAATCCAACGTCACTGTGCTGATGGAGCGTGTCGAGGGGATCGACAAGGAGAACCGGTTCGTTCAGACCACAAATAGTCGCATCGCCTACGACTATCTGGTCGTCGCCACCGGTGCAAGACACGCATATTTAGGAAAGGATGAATGGGCGGAGACCGCGCCCGGGTTGAAAACAATCGCCGATGCGACTGAAATCCGTGCCCGGATCCTGTCGGCCTTCGAACGTGCCGAGGCAGCCGAGGACGAAGCCGAGCGGCGGCGGTTTCTCACCTTCGTCGTTGTTGGCGGCGGCCCGACAGGCGTTGAACTGGCTGGAGCAATCGCCGAGCTGGCAAGAAAGGTCATCGTCCGTGACTTCAGGCGCATTGATCCGTCCTCAGCTCGCGTGGTGCTGGTCGAAGCCGGCAATATCGTTCTGCCGACCATGCCGGCGAAATTGTCGGGAGAAGCCCGGCGACACCTGGAGATGCTCGGCGTCGAGGTGTCCCTCGGGGAAGCGGTAACGCGCTGCGACTCTGAGGGAGTAGCGCTTGCCGGCGGCCGGCAAATCCGATCATCCTGCGTGCTGTGGGCGGCCGGTGTCATGGCCTCCAGGGCGGCCAAATGGCTTGGCGTGCCCGCTGATCGCGCCGGCCGCGTTCATGTCGACCGGAACCTCAACCCGCCGGGCAATGACGAGATCTTCGTGATCGGCGACACCGCGGCGGTCACGGACAAGAACGGTAGAACGGTTCCCGGAGTCGCGCCGGCCGCCAAGCAGATGGGTGAACACGCGGCTCGCGCCATTCTCGCCGGTCTCGATGGTCGGACCGCTGGCCTGTTCGGCTATCGCGATTTCGGAAATCTGGCAACCATCGGACGCAATGCGGCGGTCGCCGACTTTCGCCGCATCCGTCTTTCAGGATTTTCCGCCTGGCTGGTTTGGAACATCGCCCATCTCTGGTTTCTCGTGGGCTTCCGCAATCGCTTCGTCGTGTTCGCGGACTGGGCGCTGGCTTATGTCCGCTATGACCGCGCCGCCCGTCTGATTACCGACCGCTATGAACGCTAGAACATTCCCACGCATAAAGATGGGGCGTGCGGTCACTGCACTGCTGCTGCTTGCGGTGTTGTCGACGGCGGCGCTCGTCCACCTGGTCTGGTATCGTACCGCAAGCCGGAATATTGAGGCGGTCGTCGCGAGCCTCGATGCTCAGAGCACCGCTGCGGTCCGCAACGAGCTTTCTTCTAATCTGGCGCTGGTTTCGAGCAGCGCGGAGATCGTCAGATCGGTCTTTTTCCAGGGAGCGATCAGGCCGGACGACGAGGTGAAGCGCGAATTCCTTTTCCTGTCGTTGCTGCGTGAACAGCCGGCGATTGCCTGGATCGGTTTCGGCTTCCCGGACGGGCGCTTCTTTGGGGCGCACGCGCTGCCGGATGGCGAGATCGAAATGGTGGAGATCGGTTGGGCACCCCTGAGCAAGCCGCGTCCGCTACGCCGCGATCTCTACAAGCCAATCCCTGGCGATATTTTTTTCGAAAATCGGCTGAAGGCCGAGAGTGTCTACGTTCCGGAGGGCTCGCCATGGTACAGACTTGGCCGGACCAGTGCAGAACCGGCCTGGAGTCTCGTCAATATCCTTCCGAACGGCTTCGAACCGGCGATTGTCGTCTCGAAGAAAGTCGAGGTGTTCGGCCATTTCGAAGGTGTGGTGATGGTGGCGGTCAGCCTGCATCGGTTGTCGGCCATCCTTGGAGGGCTCAAGATGCCGGAAGGCAGCAAGGCCTTTGTGCTAGCGCGGGATAACGCGGTACTGGCGACATCCGAGCCGTCAGACGGTATGGTCGCTGCTCATCTCAAGGATTTTGCCGCCTCCGACGCTCTGGCCGCGGCAGTCGCCCTGGCTGCCAGCGCCGAAAAACCAGACGGTTCCCGGACGCTGGTGGCAAGCAAGGCGCTCGGCCCAATCTTCGTGTCATCTGGCAAGTTGCCGTTCGAAGACTGGCGTCTGGTAACCGCCATACCGCGGGCGACTTTTGCCGGCGACATCGACGCCAATACCGAGCGACTGATCTTCATCATCGGGGGCATTGCTGTGTTGGCCGCTGTGACGGCGATCCTGTTTGCCAGAATTCTCTTCGCTCGGCCACTGTCGCGCCTGGCCGAGCAGCTGCATATGATCGAGAGGTTCGAACTCGACGCGGTGGAACATCGCCCGGCGCTGTTGACTGAACTCGATCATTTCTCCTCCGCCTTGAAGCGCATGTCGAGTGGCCTTGCCGCGTTCGCGCGCTTCATGCCCGTCGAGGTCGTTCGTCCCCTTGTCGACGGCGGTCTTAAGCCTCGTCCCGGCGGCGAACTCAGGGACATAACGGTGTTGTTTGCGGATTTGCCAGGCTTTACGGAACTCACGGAAGAGTTCGGCGCTGGCGTTGAACCAAGCCTGACGCGGTTTCTGACCCTGTCGATCGCCGCTATTCATGCCGAAGGCGGCACAGTCGACAAATTCATCGGCGATGCGGTGATGGCGATCTGGAATGCCCCCGGCAATGTGCCGGATCATGCATTGCGCGCGTGCCGCGCCGCAGCGGCAATTCGCGATGCGATGCATGCCATGGCGCCGATTGCGCCCAAGCATGATGAGATTCGGGTGCGTATCGGCATCAACACCGGCGTGGCCCTTGTCGGCAATATCGGCTCGACTGAACGCCTCAGCTATACGGCGATCGGCGACGTCGTCAATCTCGCGAGCCGGCTCGTTGGCGTGGCCAAGGACAAAGGCGTGGAAATTGCGCTAAGCGACGAAACGCTTCGAAAGACCCGAGACCTTATTCAGACAAGGCCGCTTGGCTGCGTCGGCATACGGGGAAGGATCGCGCCGGTCCGAGTGCACACGATCGATCCGGCGGTTATGGCGGACTGAAGGAGCATGACGATGCTGCTGCTCACAACGCTGATTTGGTTGCAAACCAAGCACTTCATGGCTGACTATGTCCTGCAGCCCGAATGGATGATTGCCGGCAAAGGGAACTTCAAGAAGCCGGGCGCTTATGTCCACGCTGGCATCCACGCCGTCGCCACCGCGCCAATCCTCTTGGTTGCAATCACGGATCCGATGTGGATTTTCGCCATTGCCTCCGGCGAGTTTCTGATCCATTTCCTCATCGACCACTTGAAGGCCATCCACGGTCAACGTCAGCCGCACCCGGTCAATACTCGTTCATTCTGGATACTTCACGGTGCCGACCAGCTCGCTCATCACCTGACCTATTCGGCAATCTTGGCGATCGTGGCCTGGGATACTGTGTTCATTTCTTGAAGCAGACATTCGAATCGTCGTCTCGGCTGTTGAGATCAGGTTATGCGGGTAGCGTTCCGCCATAAGTCAATCTTCAGTGTGGAGATGAAGTCGGGACATGACACATTGAATAACCGTCAAGATCGTAAGATCGTTCGGCATACCATTGGAGGCTCATTCACCCCAGCCAATACCTCGCTCCCGGCCCTTTGCGCCCTGCCACGTCGGCAGGGTTCGCCAAGCTGCATCGGTCGATCGACAGGCAGCCGCAAGAGGGTATGCCTCGGCCATTATTGGCCGGAAGAGGACGCGGGCGAAATTATTCACTCAGTGAGAGCATCGCGCGTCAATTTCACTTGGAATTGTCAATTCAATTTATAATCTCCGTTTCATAATCGCAGTCGGGGTGATTGCAACTCTATATCGAGATTTAGCTGGTAACCCATGGGGCTGGGGATACATGGATAACATTGCGACCGAAGCGTCGGCTAGTTCAAGCCAAAACGCGTTATCTGAAGAGACGAAGAAGAAGCTTGCAGGAGCTAAGGCGGCTTTGCAATCAACCTTTGGGCAGGTTGTTCTCGCGATGAGCTCAGTGCCGCGCTACCGTAGCCAGATGTTATCCGACCTCCACCATCTGGTTGTCGATCCTTTGATTAACGACAGAATCGCCATTGCGATGCCCAAGGCCGTCACAGGCATCGAACCGCCAGCAATTGCCATCTGGGCGGCAGTGAGCGCCGAGGTTGATGCGGGGATTTCGGAACAGGCTAAGGCGGGTGTGTTTCCGGTCCGGCTGAAGCCGGAAGACCGGAAGAGTGGTGACACCGTTTGGCTGCTCGATGTGATCGCGCCCACGCGCGAGCTGGCAACGATGGTGCTAACGAATTTCCACCACGTCGCCAAGCGGGGAGACATCAAGATTCATCCGATGGTTGCCCACTTGGTTGACCGTGAGGTCTTGCGGAAGTTGGCCGATTCCCCGTCAGCGGAGCCAAGCGGTAGCGAGATCGGCAATCTGACCTGCCACGGAACTTTCATCCAGCGGCGATTAGAGCCCCGGCAGTTTTCGATACGCCAATTGGCGCGGTGGGAGCAACCGGCGGAAACGCGAAGCTTTCATCTTGCGTAGCGTTGGAGCCGGTTGCGGCGATGGACCCGGCATAGCCTGCCGGGGTCTGATATCCGAGGGATGAGTGCGGCCGGAAATGATTATAATCGTCCGCCCATTCCGCGATGGCGCTCCGGGCGTGATCGAGGCCGAAGAACAGACTCTCGTTGAGCAGTTCGTCACGCATTCGCCCGTTGAAACTCTCGACATAGCCGTTCTGCATTGGCTTTCCCGGCGCGATGTAATGCCACTCGACCTTGTGATCCCTCGACCAGGCAAGGATGGCATTCGAGGTGAGCTCGGTGCCGTTATCGGAGACAATCATTCCGGGTTTGCCACGCCGCTCGATCAGCGTCGTCAGTTCGCGTGCAACGCGGCGGCCGGAGATTGAGGTGTCCGGGATTGCTGCCAGGCATTCACGCGTCACATCATCGACGATGTTGAGCACGCGAAAGCGTCTGCCGCAGGCGAACTGGTCGTGGACGAAATCCAGCGACCAGCGGGCATTGGCCTTCGCTTCGACCAGGATCGGCGCACGCGTGCCGACGGCGCGCCGTCGGGCCTTACGTTTGCGTACTGAAAGCCCTTCCTCGCGATACAGGCGGTAGATACGGTTGACCCCGGACGGCTCTCCCTCCCGCCGAAGCAAGACGAACAGTCGACGGTAACCGAAACGCGGTCGCTCATTAGCCAACTCGCGCAGCTTCGCTCGCAACTCGGTCTCCGGCGGTCGGTTCGACTGGTAGCGCACCGTCTTGCGGTCGGCGGATATGATCTGGCAGGCCCGCCGTTCCGAAAGCCCCATCACAGCCTTCAGATGCGCGACGGCGTCACGCTTGGCAGCGGGCCCTACCATTTTTTTGCGAGAAGCTCGCGCAGTGCGGCCGCATCGAGCATCTGTTCGGCGAGCAGCTTCTTTAGCCTCGCGTTCTCGTCCTCAAGCGCTTTCAGCCGAAAATCCTTCGAGGCCTTCCTCGCTCTGGCCGCAGCCAAGATATGGCTACCTTACTTTGTCAACAGGGCCTAGTTCTGGCAAGAGTGACCGCAAGCGCGAAACCGGTCGAGTTCGTGACAGAAGCGGCTAGCTAAGCCGCTCAGGCGAATAGGTCTCGCGACGCGTGATGGTCGGATATAGTCGTTGGGATTTACTTGCCGTATGCCTTGGCGACCTGGCCGACAAGAGTGGCCCAGGGCATGTCGAGGGCGGCGTAGACGGCTCCGGCTTCCGGGCGGCCGTTATCCTTGAGGATCTCCACCATGAGGGTGGCGTAGTCGGACAGGATGACGCCCGCCTGCTGCATGCGAAGGAGGCCCGCTTGCCGCTTGGTTTCGCTGAAGGTGCCCGAAGCATCCACGGCAATATAAGCGTCGAGGCCGCGGGCGACTGCCGTCATGGCCGGGAAAGCCGCGCAGACTTCCAGAGAAATGCCCGCGAAGATCAACTTCTTGCGGCCGGTTGCCTCAATTGCCTTGGCGACGCGTTCGTCGTCATAAGCATTGACCGAGGAACGGTCGATGATCTCGATGCCCGGCAGCGCTTCGACGAGTTCGGGAATGGTCGGCCCCCACATGCTGTCGCGAGCCGTGGTGACGACGACGATCGGCAGGTTTAAGGCCTTCGCCGCCTTTGCGAGCGCGACAACATTGTGTTTGAGTTCGCCAGTGGAATAATCACGCACGCCTGTCATGAGACCAACCTGATGGTCGACCAGAATGACGGCGGCATTGTCGGCGGTAAGAGGTTCGTAGGTGCGGTTGGTCATTGCGTTTCTCCTTTTGAACTCAACCAGCTCACTCGCGGCGGTTCATTTCGTTCGTGACCAGGATAAGTTAGCCTTGTCACGAGCAGCCCAAAAGTCAGCAAAAACGCAACCTGAAGTCCTACCCATTGGACGACGGCGTGATGTTCGTTTCGTCTTTTCAATGCAGATCTGTCGGGTCGGCCCGATTGTAGACGCGCCTGAACTCGACCGCACTTGGCCATCGTGAAACGATCCTCTGGGACAAGAGAGTGAGCGGCACGGCCATCCACAATGCCTGAGGTTCCTCCTAACTTTTGTTCATCGCAACGCAAGGAGCAGACGAACCAAATGCACGAAGTTCTCACACTCTTTCACCGCTAAAGCCTGAACAGGGACCACGCACCCAATCGGCTTTTCTTTCGAGCAATCTTAAAATCAACGTTACGTAAGGGGCATCGGACCCGATGCAGCCAAAGGCATTCCCTTGCGCCAGAGGATCAAACCATGACCGTCACTAGAAACCTCCTGCAGGCAGCTCTGGCTGCCTCAGCAAGCTTCTCCGTTCCGGCTTTTTCTCAGGCCGCATCGGCTCCGCATCTGCCGATCGTACGGGGTGACACCAATCTGCAGCGCCACGGCGAATACGTTGACCAAATGATCGCCGATTTCGCCACAGGGCACGGTCCGCCCGGTATCTCAATGGCGATTGTGCAGGCGCCTTACATCCCTTGGTCTGCAGGCTGTGGCGGTAAGATCACATCTCCTGCCTTGAGCGTGACAAGCTTAAATCCGGGCTCTCCATCGCCCCTGATGGCGATATGAAATGCTGCCCATCCTGAGCCTGCATCGGGATGAGAAAGGCTCCACGAGCCTGAAATGACAAAAGTACTGGAGCTCGGGACGAACCCTCAAGACCGTGTCAATGCGAGCCAGTGGCTCATGGCCTGCAGACATCGGCTTCCTCGCTAGCGGGTAGGTGAACAAGAGAGTCGTTTAACGCGACCCTGAGACAGCAAATCCCTCAAATTCAGTATCCGGCATTAGCTAGTGTCTGGACGAATGGCTCAAAAGCCGTCAAAACCACAACGCAACGTCCGACCAAATGAACGATGTGTGATGCTCGATTTAAATGATTTCTTTTACTATGTGCAAATCGTCGATCGCGGAGGCTTCACGGCAGCTGGCCGAACACTTCGAGTGCCGAAGTCGACACTCAGCCACCGTATGCAGGAGCTCGAGAAGGAACTCGGGGTCCGCTTGCTCAACCGAACGTCACGTCGTTTCAGTATGACGGACGCGGGAAGCGACTTTTATCGCCACGCCGTCGCCATGCTGCGTGAAGCCGAAATGGCGGAAACGACAATAAGGCACCGGCTAACCGAGCCGACCGGCACTGTGCGCTGCACGGCGGGTGTCGCAACGATGCAGTTTGCCATGGCGGATATTATTGCCGATTTTCTGGTGAAGTATCCCAAGGTCAATATCTTCGCCCATGCTGCCGACCGGACGGTGGATATCGTCGGTGAGAATTTTGACCTCGCGGTCCGGGCGCATTCCGATCCTCTTCCCGATTCCAACCTCGTCCAGCGGACGCTTGCGCCCGCCCCCTGGTATCTCTTTGCCGGAACTGATTATATCGAAAAAAATGGTGCTCCAAAACGCCCTCAAGATCTCCAGACTCATCCGTCGCTGTTCATGATGAGGACCGGGGTTTCGCCGGTCTGGCGATTACGTCATGCGCGCCAGGCGAGAGACGAAGTTGTGGTGCCGCTGACACCCCGACTGATTGGAGACGACATGGTTGGTCTTCAGCAAGCGGCCATCAAAGGAATTGGTGTGGTCGCTCTACCAGGTTACATCGCCAGGGCAGCAGTTCAATCCGGTGCCCTCAGGCGCATCCTGCCGGATTGGCTAGCAGGCGATTCCACACTGACGGCACTTATTCCTTACCGGCAAGGCCTGCTTCCATCGGTTCGCGCTTTTCTCGATCATCTGGCTGCGGAATTTCCGAAAGCAGTCTTGTTATAGGGATCGTCCAGTTTCTTGAACGCAAGGTTGGGACATTAGCGACTTCTCGTCTGATGCAGTTGGCCGCAAATTCGTTGGCAGACACCTGTCAACGGAGCGAACGAGATGCAAACGGCTGCAACATTTGAGATCCCGCGGGATGATGCGGCGAGAATAGGTGCGATCGTCACCGGTTTGCCACGTGAAATCGGCAGCGGATTCGTCGCAGTCCACTTCTCCGAGAAGATGTTCGATGGTCGGATGAACCCGCTTCTCATGATCGATCATTTTGTCATGACGGCCCCTACCTTCGACCCGCATCTTCATAAAGATATATCAGCTGTCACTGCTATCTTCGAAGATTCCCAAGGGGCGTTTCTGAACCGGGATACACTCCGGAATAATGTCGCCTTGAAGCCAGGAGATCTTTACTGGTTGGCTGCGGCGAGCGGTGCAGTGCATGAGGAAAAGCCCGAGGAAGGTGGAAGAACCCACGCACTGCAAATCTTCGTCGATCTGCCGGAGCGCCTGAAGAGGGAACCGGCCCGAGCGCTTCATGTGGAAGCGCTTAGCATGCCAGTCATCGAAACGCCGGACTTTCGTATCCGCGTCGTTCTTGGCCGCAGCGGTCACGTCGCCGGTGCCCAGGGAACGCCGGAGGAAATGACCATGCTGGATGGCTTCCTCCATTCAGGCGCACAGTTTTCACATCTGATGCCGGAGGGCCGGGGGGCATGGATCTATGCCGTCTCGGGCACGATCACGCTCAAAGCGGCCAGCGAGAGCCGAGACCTTACTGCAGGAACCGCAACGACGGTGGCTGCAGGATCGGAAACGGAAGTTCACATCGAGGCCAATGAAGAGGCTCATTTCGTACTTCTCGCGGCAAAACCGATCCCCTGAATCCTGCCTTGGATGAAGACCAACGGCGGCGCCTGAAGGCGCCTTCGAGGGCGACTTTACATCGGGCAATCTCGAATCCTAATCCTCGAACGCCGCCGGACGAGCGGTACAAACGGAGTAAGACCATGCTGGATGTTCTGAAGACCACTGATATCAAGGCGAAGACCGAAGTCGTCACGATTTCGGACGTAGAGCGTGCCCGCGAAGACGCCCTTCGCCAGCGGTTTGCTGATTTCTGGGCATCGGCCACGAGCGACCTGCGCGCCACTTACGAAGCGTTCATCTCGGCAAGCCCACTTGTGGACGGCGTAAGCTTCGAAGCTGTCGATGAGGGTGGCGTCAGCGGCTGGTGGGTTCGTCCGGAACAGGCAAGCACCTCCAAGGCATTCCTCTATATCCATGGTGGCGGCTACGTTCTTGGTTCGTCGCAAGCCTATCGCGGTTTTGTAAGCCAGATCGTTGCCCGCACCGGGGTTTCGGCTTTCATCCTCGAGTATCCACTTGCGCCTGAAGCGTCTTTGCCGACGGCGCCGAACACGGCACTAGCTGCCTGGGACTGGCTTATCGCTCAGGGCTTCCAAAAAATCGCTATCGTCGGCGATTCTGCCGGCGGCGGACTTTCGCTGGTGACGTTGACGCAACTCGGCAACGGGAACTCGGACGTGAAGCCAGTCGCCGGCGTCGTGTTTTCTCCCTGGGTCGATCTGACCCTCTCTGGCGCTTCGATGGTGGATCAATCCGTTGTCGATCCGCTGATCGTTTATGACTACCTCAAGGACTGCGCCCAAAAATATATCGGCTCGTTCAGCGCCTCCGATCCGCTGGCGTCGCCTCTGCTGGGTGATCTTCAAAAACTGCCGCCATTGCTGATCCAGGTCGGCACCGATGAGCGCCTGCTCGATGACTCCCGGCAATTCGCCGACCGCGCAGCTCAATCTGGCGTCCCTGTCCAGCTCGAGATCTGGGAAGGCATGCACCACGTTTTCCAGCTCGACGTCGAGCATATCGAGAGCGCCAGAACAGCACTCGACCGTGCAGCACAGTTCATGCTCGCCGCTTTCAACCGTGGTTGAGGCGAAATTGGGCCAACTGCTAGAGGAGATGGATATGCCAACCGTTACCACATATGACGTCATCATCGCAGGAGGAGGTTCTGCCGGCGCGGTTCTGGCGAACCGATTGAGCGAAGATGCCAGCAGGAAGGTCCTGCTCATCGAAGCCGGCCCCGCCTATGCGGCCGCCGACTTTCCCGACGTCATCGCTAATGCGAACCGCGTGGGTGGCGATGCGGAGCATGACTGGGGCTACCGCACGCAGGATCATTTTGGTCCCGGGCATGATGTCAGGGCATTGCGCGGCAAGGTTCTCGGTGGTGGTTCGGCTGTCAATGCGGCTGTCGCAATGCGTGCGCGCAGGTCCGACTTCGCACGCTGGACAGCTCGCGGAGTCAAGGGCTGGACCTTTGAAGACGTCCTGCCAGTCTTCAAATCGCTCGAGAATACTCCGACCGGAGATGACGCCTGGCACGGTCGTTCTGGCCCGTTCCCGATCCGACAGAGAACGATGGGAGAAAATACGCCGTCGATGCAAGCCTTCGTGTTGGCGGCGGAAGCTGCAGGCCTCGCCCGTATCAGCGATTTCAACGGTGCCGAGCAGAACGGGGTTTCGCCCTATCCGCTGAACGTCGTGGATGGCCGCCGGATCAACACCGGCATGGCCTACCTAACGGACGATGTGCGTTGCAGGCCGAACCTTACAGTTATGGGGCATGCCGAGGTCGATTCCATCCTCTTTAGCGGGCGTCGTGCCATTGGCATCACGCTCATCGGCGGGGAGACGATCGCCGGCGGCAAGATCATCCTGTCCTCCGGGACCTATGGCAGCCCCGCTATCCTCATGCGCTCCGGTATTGGACCGTCCTCGCATCTGCGCGAGCTGGATATTCCGGTTGTCGTTGACGCACCCGTTGGAAACCTGCTGAAGGAACACCCATTCTACTACAATATCTACGCTCTGAAGCCGGATGCCAATTCGATGACGCCAGCGGCAGGGGCCATCGTCTGGACCAATTCCAGCGAGGCTGGCACGGATGAGCTCGATCTACACGTCTCGGGAACGCATATCTTCGACCCGGCTCAAAGTCCGACGGGCCGTGCGATTGTGCTTGCCTGCTCGGTAACACTGCCAAAGTCCAACGGATCGATCCGCCTTGCTAGTCGCGATCCACGCGCCATGCCGCTGATCCGCTTCAACTTCTTCCAGGATCCAAGCGATCTGCGCCGGATGATGGAAGCCGTAAAGCTGTCGCGCCGGATCGGCAGAACGGCACCCTTCAGCGACATGATCGAGATGGAGATGTTCCCTGGAAAGGATGTCGATGACGACGCTTCGCTAGAGAAAGCGATCATCGAGCAGGTCGACGGCTATTCTCACCCCACGTCCTCCGTTCCGATGGGAAGTGCCGAAGATCCTACCGTCGTCGTTGACGAGAATGGAGCAGTCCGCGGTACGGAAAACCTGCATGTGGTCGACGCATCCATCATGCCCGATATCGTTTCAGCACCGACCAATGTGACCACGATGATGATGGCCGAGATGATCAGTCGAAGGCTCTGATCGAACGAGCCAAACGAATGATCGGGTGACCTGAATCTATGCCGGCGCGTCACGAGAGGGTGCCCCGGCATCTCTTTGCCAAAGTGCGGGTCGAGGCCCGAGATCGACAGCTATTGGAGAATTCCGATGAGATGGCTCACCGTATTGTTCTTTCTGCTCATCGCTTCCGCGTCTTCGGCCCAGGCGCTTTTTGAGAAGAATTCATCTTCGTCGATCGCGGCACCCGCCCAGGTTACGCAGGCGAAGATAGATGATTTGATGCGTCTTTTGCAGGACGCCGATGTCCGTCGGTGGATACAATCGCAATCTCAGCCGGCGATCCCGATTTCGGCGAGTATGGCGTCGCTATCAGCTTTGCCATGATTACTGTTCCAAGCGACCAGCAAAGCTTCATTCGGCGAAGCGCCTACCCGCGGCGCCATCCAGCTCGCGAGTAACGTGACGAAGGGACCGGCGACCGCCGCCGAAAATGCCCACCAGCCCGCCAGATCTCCCTCCTTCGCAAGGGGGATGCGCAGATCCTGCGAAACCAGGGGAAGGAGCCCGACAACGATGAATACGGAGGCAACAACGATTGTTATCGCCGGTGCAGCAAAAGCAGGGCTTTGTTCAAGATATGTTCGGAATGGTCGCTGGCGGAGTTCATGCGTTTGCTCCACCGTCCACAACGATACCCGTCCCGTTGATGGACCGCGCTTCGTCGGTTGCGAGGAAAGCATAGGCTGCGGCGACATCCTCGGCCCGACCATATTGCTTGATGGCCATGCGCTGACGTTGGGCTTCGGCGTGAGGACCGTCGGCGGGGTTCATGTCAGTATTGGTCGAGCCAGGATGCACGAGGTTGACAGTGATACCGCGCGGGCCGAGATCGCGGGCTGTGCCCTGCGTCCAGGCGAGCAACGCTGCCTTACTAGCGGAATACAAAGCCTTGCCGGCGTCCGGCACGCGTGTGGCCAGATTGCTGCCGGTCGAGATGATACGGCCGCCGTCAGACATGTGGGGTAGCGCTGCCTGGCTCGCGAGGATGACCGCCCGCACGTTCACGTGCAGCATGGCGTCGATTTGCTCAAGAGTGACCTCTTCGAGCGTGCCGTAGCTGATAATGCCGGCATTGTTCACGAGGACATCTAGGCCGCCAAGTTCGGAGGCGGCCTGGTCAACCGCCTTCTTGATCGAGATCGGGTCGGCAGCATTCATTTGGATTGTGACGGCGCGGCCGCCGCCTGCTTCAATTTCGTTGGCGATGGCGTTGGCGGCCTCGGCTGACCGCTCGTAGCCGATGGCGACAAATGCGCCTTCCGCTGCGAAGCGGCGTGCGATTGCGGCGCCGATGCCGCGGCTGGCGCCAGTTACAAAGGCACGTTTACCTGTAAGCGATTTCATAACTTGGCTCCTTCTTTGATGATGAGGCCGGCCAGCGCTCGAGCCGAATGGATCGGCTGCCTCGCTTTTTCCCGTTCTCATGGCAAGAAGTTAGTCACTCACCGCGCGTCTCAGAAGGCAGCAAAAACATAACTTAGCGTCCATGACATTGGACAATTAGAGACGTCAGAGATCGCACGTATTGGCCGTGAACGTTCTGGAATGTTGAGTTGGTCGACCCCCGTGCGGAGTGCACAGAAGTGGGCACTCCGGTAAGCAGTTTGGTCGAAATGCTAACGTAAGTTGGCAATGGGAGCCTTCGTGGATAACACTGATGGAGGCTTTACATGACTATCTACAATGTTTCGCTCATCGGCTTCGGAGGGGTTAACCCGGCGGTTGCCGAACTCATCGCAACCAAAAATGAGCAATGGAAACGCGAGCTGGGGTTCGCTTTTGTCAACGGCGGATTAAAAACCTGCCACGGAGCGGAGCAAAAGTCGGCCACCATAGCGCTGGCATGAGCCCCCGGGAGGGCGTAGCCCGAGCGGGGGCTCATGCCGGGGCGGCGATTTTTTGAGAAGAGTTTTAGCCTGCCTTGCGGGCTCGGCTTTGGGCGAGACGATAGCTGTCGCCGTTCATTTCGAGAATGTTGACATGGTGGGCGATGCGATCGAGCAGCGCGCCGGTCAGACGTTCGGATCCCAAGGTCTCGGTCCATTTGTCAAATGGAAGATTGCTGGTGATCAGGGTGGCACCGCGCCCGTAGCGTGGTGAGATTAACTCGAACAGCAATTCCGCGCCAGTCGTGGATAGCGGCACGAAGCCCAGTTCGTTGATGATCAGCAGCTTGTAGGTGGCCATCTGCTTCTGGAAGCGGAGCAGACGCCGCTCGTCACGGGCCTCCACCATTTCACTGACCAGAGCGGCCGCTGTGGTGAAGCCGACAGAGAGGCTTTTTTGGCAGGCCGCCAGCCCGAGGCCGAGCGCCACATGCGTCATGCCGGTTCCACTGAGGCCGAGAACGATGACGTTGTCCCGACGCTCGATCCATTCGCAGCCTGCATCTTGTTGAGCTTGTGGATGGCAGCGAAGTCGAAGCTGTCGAGGCTTTTCACGACAGGGCATTTAGCAGCCTTGATCCGGCGTTCGACCTTATGGCGATCCCGTTCGATCATCTCCCTTTCGGAGAGCCGGAGCAGGTAGCCGACATGATCGTCGCCCTCGGTGGCACACAGCAGCGTCGCAAACTCGTCCGGCCAAAGCCTGGAGAGGGGCACTCCGGCCGCGGTCGGATTATTCCGCTACTACCGATGGCCGATGTATGCACCGCCGTTCTCAGTTTAATAAGCTATCTAACGGCGGCTTTCAGATAAGAAGCACCGTTTGCGAGTCCGCCCGCTAGTTCCATGATACGCCGCACGAGAAAATCGCGTCGTCGATGATCTGAATAGGGGCCTTCTCGGCCGGAAACTTACTATGGATTTTGTCATTCAAATGCATTACCTTGCTATTAAATTTGGAGATAGCCATGGCTGCAAACGCACTTGTCCAAACACGTATCGATGCCGAAGTTCGGGATCGTGCTTCCGCCGTCCTTGAGAACATGGGCCTGACGGTATCAGATGCAGTCCGCATCCTGCTCACGCGGACAGCTAACGAGGGTGCGCTGCCACTTGAACTTTTTTCGGGAAGCGAGGCTCACGATGCTTGGTTTCGCACGAAGGTACTCGAAGCACTGAACGACACTCGACCGGACGTGTCAGATTTTGACGTCGAGGCACACTTCGAGGAGCGCCGGGCGATAGCGCGCGTCAAAGCAGGTGCTCTCAAGTCGTGAAGCTTACATGGTCTGCGTTCGCGCTGTCGGACCGAGACGCCATATTCACCTATATCGAGGCAGAGAATCCTTCGGCCGCTGTAATGATCGACGAGCGGATCATGGCCGCTGCGCGCCGCTTGGTCGATTTTCCAGCAAGCGGTCGCGTTGGAAGAATTGCTGGGACACGCGAACTGGTGATCAACGGAACGCCATATATCGCTGCATATGTCGCTACGGAAACAGCAGTTCGTGTCCTGCGCGTCCTTCATGGATCGCAAGAATGGCCCGACACTTTGCCCGGCAGCTAAATTTTCAGCTTGGCGCGCAAGATGCTACGTCTTCTGAGACAAGCGCCGCTTGACCCGAACTACAGTTGCGATCCAACGAGATTGCGGCAGGTTCGAGTGGGTAGCCATAGCCGCTAAGTTGCAACGAAAAATCATGGTCTGATGCTCGCAAAGCGACGGGTCAACGGTTCGAGTTGGTTCAAATTCGCCAAACGTCGAATGGCATCAAGTTCCACTGAATCAAGAAGAGCACCTTCGGCTCCATTGTTAGCGCACCCGGTGACTAGCTCACTATTTCTCGAGGCCTTGGCGAGATGGTCTGCTGTTGATCGACAACGTCACATCGCGTCAGGTTTGACTACATTGGTAAGCATCCGGTGATTGCCGCACCTGGCGCTGATGGTGTGTAGGTTCAGCGGTCTGACTGAAGTGCCGCGACGGCTCTTGCCGCCTTATCACAGCGCTCTGTAAGTTCTGGGTATGAGAGCCCCATGTGCTCGGTCGCGATCTTGAAGAGATACTGGGCGATGGCATCAACTGAGGCGGTTTGGTTGGCCAGCATGCCAAAGACGGTATCGGCATAGGCATCATATTCGTCTTGCGCTTCAGGAATGTCCGACACCCCGATGGGGTCCCACTCGGTGAGCAATATTTTCCGAATGATAGCTCGGTTGGCTTTGCGATCCATCGTTGATCCTATGCCGCAACGGCTGCTGTTTGCGTCGGTTTCCAGTTCCACGGCAGCAATTGCTCCAGCCTGCTGATCGGCGTGTCGGCAATGTTGGCGAGAACGTCGGCGAGCCAAGCCTGTGGGTCGATGTCATTAAGCTTGGCGGTCATGATCAGCGTGGCCATGAAGGCGGCACGATCAGCACCACGATCCGATCCGGCGAAGAGCCATGACTTTCTTCCGAGAGCAAAGCCTCTGAGCGCGCGTTCGGCGGCATTATTCGTCAGGCAAATCCGGCCGTCTTCGAGGAAGGCCGTGAAGCCGTTCCAGCGCTTCAACATGTAGTCGATCGGCTCAGAGACAGGAGAACTGCGCGACAGCTTTGCCCGCTCGGTTTGGAGCCAGTCATGCAGTTCTTCGACGAGCGGCTGGCTGCCTTTGCGGCGGCGCTCCTGGCGCTGCTCGGGGCTAAGACCGTTGATCTCCCGTTCGATATCGAACAGGGCATCGATCCGTTTGACGGCCTCCAATGCCATTGGTGAGATCGGTGCGGCTTTGCTGCCACGTTTGGCGTTCGTGGCAATGTCGGCCAGCACGAAGAACTTGCGGCGCGAATGTGCCCAGCAGAGTGCTTGGCGCAGAGGCGCGGGATCGCGATCTGCTTTGAACAGCGGGTTATAGCCGCCATAGGCATCCGCCTGCAGAATGCCGGTGAAGGTCTTCAGATGTCGCTCTGGATGCTCCTGCCGCCGATCCCGAGAGGAATAGTAGAGGGCGGCGGGCGGTGACTGTCCGCCGAACGGCCGATCGTCCCGAACGTAGGTCCAGATGCGGCCGGTATCGGTCTTTCCCTTCGCCAGGATCGGCACAGTCGTGTCGTCGCCATGCAGCCGCTCGGCCGCTAGGACATGGGCCTCGATCAACGAATGGATGGGCTTCAGGGCTGCAGCACACGCGCCGACCTGATCGGCAAGCGTTGACACGCTGAGATCGATCCCCTCTCGGGCAAAGCGCTCGCTCTGGCGATTGAGCGGCTGATGCTGGGCGTACTTCTCGAACAGGATCATCGCCAGAAGGTTCGGGCCGGCAAAGCCGCGGGGTGTCACATGGAAGGGTGCTGGCGGCTGCGTAATCTTCTCGCACTCGCGGCAGGTGAACTTCTCCCGCACCGTCTGGATAACCTTCCACTGACGCGGGATGACCTCCAGGGTCTCGGTGATATCCTCGCCGAGCTTCGACAGCTTGGCCGATCCACAGCATGGGCAACTGGATGGGGCGGCAATAACGACGCGCTCGCGCGGCAGGTGTTCAGGAAAGGGCTTGCGTGACGGACGCTTGCGCTCGAAGGCCCTGACGGTCGAGCTTTTGGCAACCATCTCTGCCGCGAGTTCGTCTTCGCCGGCATCAGCTTCGAGTTCTTCGAGTTGCAGTTCCATCTGTTCGAGAAGCCGCGCCTTGCGCTCAGAGCGGCTGCCGTAAAGCTCTCGGCGGACCTTCTCGATCTCCAGCTTCAGCCGCGCGATCAGCGCCTCGGAATGTGACACGAGCGCTTTTGCGCTGGCAGCTTCCGCCTTGGCTGTCGCCGCTTCCACCTCGGCAGCAACACGCAGCGCTCGCTCTTCCGCCAGCAGTGCGAGCGCACTGGCAAGGTCATCTGGAAGCTGGTCGACAGGGCTGTTCACGGCCAGATGGAATCATATTCGTCCCCGCTATTCCAGTGTTTTTGCTCATCCAACCGAGGTTGGTCGCCAGGTCTTTTGCGGCATCCGCCAGTCGATACCTTCCAGCAAATAACCGAGCTGCCCAGGCGTAATCACGACCGTCCCATCGGCCGCCGACGGCCATATGAAGCGTCCACGTTCCAACTTCTTCGTGAACAGGCAGGCTCCCTGACCATCATGCCAGATGACCTTGATCAGGCCGCCGCCACGCCCGCGGAACACGAACAGGTGCCCACACATCGGATCGCGCTTCAGTGTCTCTTGCACCATCAGCGACAGACCGGGAAAGCCCTTGCGCATGTCCGTATGGCCGGTCGCCAGCCAGACCTTCACACCAGCAGGAACCGGGATCATCGCCGACCCAGCACACAATCGAGAATGCGGCCAAGTGCCTCCGTGTCGATGTCGCTGTCCACACGGACACGACGACCGCGGCCCAGATCAATCGTCACATCGCTGCGCTTCCGGCGGGGATGCGATGAGGCCGGCGCTTCTGAGGCAGCGGGCTGGGCTGCCGGCGCGGCCTCCGAAACGATCACGGGCACCAAGGTGCTCGACACCTGCGTCGACGGCTCCTCGATCCGGCAGAGTTCCTTGCGCCACCGAAAGAGTTGGCTCACGTGGATGCCGGCCGCACGGGCAATCTCGGAAAGAACCGCACCAGGCTCAAGGCAGGCTGCAACCAGTCGCTCTTTGTCCTCGCGAGACCAGCGCCGACGGCGCTCGACAGACGTGATCACTTCAATCGGATGCTTGGTCATAGGACTACTCCTAGTGTTTGCACTAGGACTTCCGATGTTCGCATCAACCTCGCAAGACGGCCCTCACCGTGGGATTACCTACATTGCGATATTGTCGCTGACGCATTCCATGCGATCCTGATGGTGTCCGGTTCGTTGCAATTGCCTTCTCACCAGCACGCGCCGTTCTTCTGGAAACCTGAACCGTCGACGTTTCAGAAAGCAATCCATGTCACAAGCGATCGGAAGTCGTAGATGAACTTAAATAAAATGCAGGTCCGCGGCGAAAGCTACGGAACGGTTTTGATTGGCGATAAGAACTTGATCCTTACCGCCAACACAAACACCGATTGGTTCCACCACCCCGCGGACAGCTTCCGTCGCAACGATGTCCTTTCCTTGGCTACCGAGGTAGCGGAAGGGACCTTTTCCGTCAGAGCCCGGGTTTCCGTCGACTTCGCTTCCCCTTATGACGCCGGCGCAGTCTTCGTGCAGGCTGATGACGATAATTGGGCAAAATTGGAGATCGACCGGATTGCAACTGCGCTCCTCGAGGAAGGCAGGCGGTTCGCCCGCAATGTCACCCAAGGACTGGCGAACGCAGGCGTCGACACGCGTGACGCTTTCGAAATGTTGCTCGCTATGCGTCGCCTGGGCGCACGGTATCTGGAACGCGAGTGGGGTGTGGGTACGAGAAGCTCCCGAGGCGATCGTGAGCCGGTGATTGCCGCTACTATCCTGACGGAAATCCATGAGATGGCTGAGGCAGCGCTGAGGAGCGTCACTCAAATGGATCGAGAGGCCCTGAAAGCCACCAAGCAAGTCGTGTTAGTCGCCACAAGCGATGTCCATGAACATGGAAAGATGTTGATCGACGAGATGCTGAAGCAATTAAACGTCGATAGTCTTGATGGAGGCGTCTCAACCGATCCGGAAAAAGTCGCTGAGCTGGTTCAGAAAACTGGTGCAACCGCGGTGGCCATCAGTACCTACAACGGCGTCGCCCTGAACTATTACCTGAAACTCAAGACCGAGCTCGCAAAGCGAGGTCTTGAAACTCCCGTCATGATCGGTGGCCGCCTCAACCAGATCCCGGAAGGCTCGAACTCCAGTCTTCCTGTAGACGTGGGTGATGAACTCGAAAAAGCTGGCGCCGTGGTTTGCCGAGAAGCAGCAGAGCTTGTCCCTTCGCTTCTTAAGCTGAAAAAGCGCATATATTGAATGCCTGAACTGACCGCCGCACAGATTTTCTGTACCCGGTACGAATGGCCAATGGTCAGTGTTTGACGTCTTTACTGCGATAGTAATGTCTTTGCGCTTTCGCCCTGTTACCACACAAGGCCATAGAGCACCAACGGCGTCGCTTCGTCGTGGATGAGTCGATGAATAACCAGCTGCACATCTCGCATTGTCTAATATCCGTTACGGGCGTCTGCGTGATGAGAGTCGACGTCAGGAGCGCGAGCCGATGCATTGGTAGATCGATCTCGTTCTCGTTGACCGCGAGTTGCCATTCGAAGTGTCGCCCATCGGGGCTATTCAGTCTCGCGGCAATATAAGCTTTCCTACAAGCGTCCTCAATCAAGGCTACATCAACGGATTCGGGTGGCCGGCCATGCACGGCAGCATTCAAAAAGCCGTACGTCGCTTCTCGGAATGTCCGTACCGAAGTAAGCCGGTCTACCGAGCCGCCTGGCGACCGCGAAGCCGCTTGCGATAACAATGAACTTTCTTCTGTCGAAACGACTTCGCTTACCTCGCACCACGAAATGAAGGCTTCAAAATCAACCAGACGCTCTACGTCGCGCCCTTTCGTCTCGCCCCCTGCCGTGTTCAGGAAATTAAGAACCGGGTGTCCGCCAAGGAAGGTTTTTTCAGGCCATTCTGTCATGCCAGGATCCGCGAAAATTCAATAAGTCTGATTGCTGCATAAGCAAAACTGAACTCCGTTAGAAGTGTTTTCGGTTGCCGATCGAAGAGGGGCAGTTTATCTAACCCGAAGTCAATAAAGAAAGGGTTAGATATGTCGGCAGCTGATTTGAGCAAGATCTGGGATCTCCCGCATGTCTTCGAATACGAAGGTCAGAAGATTCGTTACAACATCCGAGGCGAGGGACCTCCTCTGGTGCTGGTTCACGGAACCCCGTTTAGTTCAGTTGTCTGGAGGAAAATTATCCCTCACCTGGAAGATCGGTACCGGGTCTATTATTACGACCTTCTCGGTTATGGTCAGTCTGAGATGCGGGACGGACAGATCGTGTCGCTGGGCGTTCAAAACGAAATCTTTGCAGCTTTGCTTGAGCACTGGGGGCTGGGATCCCCGGATGTGGTTGGTCACGATTTCGGAGGCGCAACGGTTTTGCGCGGCCATCTTCTCAACAAGCGTAACTACCGTTCGCTGACGCTAATTGATCCTGTTGCTCTCTCCCCCTGGGGAACCCCGCTTCCACGTTACGCTCGTCAGCATGAAAGCATTTTTGCTGGCTTGCCTGACTTCATCCAACGGGCGGTCGTGCCCGCTTATATTGAGGGAGCGGTTTTTACGCCCCTGTCTGCTGAGGCAATGGCGCTTTACGCTGAGCCGTGGTTTGGACCATTGGGACAGCCCGCGTTTTGGAGGCAGATCGCGCAGTTCGACGAAAAATACACCGACGAGATCGAATCCAAGTACGACAGCTTCCGGTGCCCGGTGATGATCCTTTGGGGTAAGGAAGACAAATGGATCTCGGTCGACTTCGCCTATAAGCTCGCCGAGAAGATTGCCGGTTCCAAGCTCAAAATAATTCCCAACGCTGGACATATAGTCCAGGAAGATGCTCCAGAAGCTATCATTGCGGAGCTCCTCAAATTTCTTCCGAACCCCTGACATCGTAGAGAACGCGCGGCTTCAGGTTGCGCGTTGTCTCCACCGCGACACCAAAACGGCAAGAGAGGGCAGGACTGCCAATGTGTGGTGACAGATTCCTGAAGACGGGCCTGCGGCGGGCTGGAGTTCTTCAGCCAGGCGCGGCTGGATGCGTAATCGCCAACGCGCCGGTGGAATCCGATAATAGGAAGGCGGCCAAATTGCCATCTTCCTATCGCTTGACCGCTACAGGGTTCGCTGCTTGCACCAACCTGCCGCGGTTGGCCACTGATTGACCAGCATGCTATAGAACGGCGCCGGTCATCTGCTCGCTCAATGTCCAAAGACGCTCCGCCGCTTCCTCATCGATTGCCCAGGGAAGGACCCCGTCGAGCGGCTTGTGATCGGATGGGACGGCTTGCGCGATGTCCGAATTCTCGCAATAGACTCCGCCCAGGCCATCGAGAGATTTGCTCACTGCGCACCAGATCGTGGTCGCGGCACCTTGTTGTGGAGTCTTGTAAAGACTGCGTTGCTCCGGAGGAATTTCCCCGTTTTCGTTGCGAAGGCCGCGAGCCTGCAATTCCTCCATTGGGATGAAACGCTGTAGATTTGTCTCGATCCGCCCGGGATGGACGGCGAAAGCTCGGATGCCGTCCGACGCTCCCCTCTGATCCAAGGCGACGGTGAACAGCACATTGGCGGTCTTGGATTGTCCATAGGCCTTCCATTTGTCGTAGTCGCAGCGCTCGAAATTGGGATCGTCAAAATCCACCGCCGCCTGCCGGTGGGCGCCTGAGGAAAGGGTGACGACCCGCGCAGCTTTGGTCTGTTGCAAAGCCGGCCAGAGCCGAGCGGTGAGATGAAAATGGCCGAGATGATTGGCCGAAAAATGCGACTCGTATCCTCGCGCGTCGCGCACCAGCGGCGCGGCCATGATCCCGGCATTGTTGATCAACAGATGGAGCGGGCGACCGTTGCCACGGAAGGTCTCGGAAAAGGCGTCGATGGAGGCTGGATCCATCAGGTCAAGCTTGCCGACCTCGGCACGGGGGATGCCGGACAGGGCTGCCGCTGCCTTGACCGGGTCGCGCGCCGGCACGATCACGGTCGCACCGGCTTGCGTCAGGGTGCGCGTCGTCTCCAGCCCGATCCCCGATGCTCCTCCGGTTACAATGGCGATCCTACCGGTGAGATCGGTATCGCCGAGTGTCTCGACGGCGGTGCTCTTTGGACCGAAGCCGGAATGAATCGGGGCTTGCTTGGAGGGCATATCTATTTTCCTCGATAGTCAGGTTGCATCACAACGTATTCGAAATTGCTGGCAGCTGCGGCCACGTCCATGGCCTCATATAGGTTGGAGAGCGGATAGAGGCGTGGCTGGATCCGGCCGACATCGAGCAGGCCGCTGCGAAGCAGTTCCAGCAGACGGCCATAGGCTCTTGCGGGGTACATGAACTGGCCGAGGATCTCCCAATCGTTCAGCATCACCAGGGTGTAGGGAACGGGCAGGGGTGTCGTCATGCTTCCCATCAGCACCAGCCGGCCGCCGCGGCGCAGGCTACTCAGCGCCGCAAGGGTTGCGTTCGTGTCAGTCGCATTACCGACCATATCGAATGCCATGTGTGCACCGCCGCTGGCAGCCGCGCGCAACGCCGCAGCATCCTCAGCCGGATCTCCCTTCAGCACCACCGTTGCCACACGTGGGCCGCCCGCCTCGGCGATTGCTTCCAGCCGGGCCTGATTGCGTCCGGCGGCGACGACGCGTGCAGCTCCCATGCCGACTGCGAGCAAAACCGCCGCGGTGCCATAGGCGCCTGTTGCCCCCGTGACGACCAAGGTCTCCCCGGCTGCCAGCCGTCCGCGCAGCAGGCCTCCAAAGGGAATTATGCAGCGGGACACAGCAGCAAGATGGGCCGCATCGACGTGGTCCAAGCCATCGACAGGCGTGACAGCCTCGACGGGTACCAAGGCGTATTCTGCAAGCGTCCCGTCTGGCCAGTCCGACAGCATCGCGTCGGCGCCGGTCCCCGCCGTCAGGCCGATCAGGATCTGATTGGGATCATCCACATTATCCCGAGCGATGAAGTGTGAGGAGATCAAGACGCGCTGACCGGGCTTGATGTGCCAGACATCGCCGCCGACTGCCTCGACGATCCCCACGCCGTTTGTACCGATGGTATACTCGACCTTCGGCGGATTGTAGAAGGGCAGGCGTCCTTCGACGTAGCCCTTCATGTAGGACATCAGGGTGGAAACCTCGATGCGCACCAAGACGCTTCCGGGACGCGGTTCCGGGATGGGAACATCCTTGAAGGTCAGAGCGCCACCGGGCCGCTCCAGCCGCCAGGCTTTCATATGAGAGGTCATCAGAGATCATCCATATTGAACTGTCCGCATAGTTGCGTAGATTTGGCGGACGATCCATAATGTCGCGTCCGCATTTCCTATTCGATCATACGAGAATGGCCAATGGATCCTCTGTCTGATGTCTTTGCCTTGCTTAAAGTGGAGAGCGTACTCTCGGCTCGGATCGAAGCGGCGGGGCCGTGGGCATTGCGCTTTCCGGCTTATCGCCATGTCAAGTTCGGGGGCGTGATCGAAGGTGCCAGATGGCTCTGGATCGACGGATCGAGTGAACGGGTGAAGCTGAACCCCGGTGATTTCTACCTTCTGACCGATGGCCGGCCCTATTGCTTCGCCAGCGATCTGGCTGCGCCGGTCCTGGAAGGCGTGGAGGTCATGGCTGCGAACCTTTGCAACGATGGCGTCGTCCGTTTTGGGGCTGGCCACCCCCAGACGATCGGTGCTGGCGGCCGGTTCGTCTTCGATCAGGAGATGAGCGGATGGCTCGTTGATCTGCTACCCCCGGTGATCGTTATTCGTGGCGACAGTCCGCAAGCTCGATCACTTCGGCCGGCACTCGAACTCATCCAGCTCGAAACCGAGACGGTGCGCCCAGCCGCGACCGTCATCGCGGCAAGCCTCGCCTCGATCGTCCTCGTCAATATTCTGCGCGCTCACCTGGCCAGCGATGCTCCCCCGGTCGGGTGGCTCGGGGCGCTTGGTGATCCAAAGATCGGGGAGGCACTGCGATCTATGCACGCCGAGGTCCAACGAAATTGGAAAGTTGCTGATCTGGCAACGGCGGTAGCCATGTCGCGCACAAGTTTTTCCGAGCGCTTTCGAGCAAAGGTCGGGCTGCCGCCGCTTGAATATCTAACCCGTTGGCGGATGACGCTCGCACGTCATGTGTTGAGGAGTGACACCGACACCCTGGCGACGATTGCAAACAAGATCGGCTACGACTCCGAGACAGCCTTCGGCCTCGCGTTCAAGCGGATGTTCAATGAAAGTCCGGGCCGATACCGCGCGAGGATGCGGGTGGCGGGTTCAGGGCTAAGCAATCCTGCCAGCCAAATCTTGGAACCCGCCTTCGAAGGATAGATGCCGATCATCGAATACCAGCCTCATATCATCGCGGTGAGGCGATCAGGCAAAGTCTGATCGGATCGGGATCACCATTCGGCAAGACTGCGATCAAAATCAAGCCGTCGATATGACCAAAGAAGAGGTGATTTCACGAGCGAGCGTCCGGAAAGAATAGCGATCGTTGGGCCATATCTTTCGGGCCGCAATGTTTCAGCCATCCGCAGCCTCTGGTGATTGAACCGCGATGATTGGCCGATGGCTCGCGTTTCGGAATTCTCGCGGCGATGCGCCGGTTATGCGTTTGAACGCGTTGCTGAAGCTGCTCTCTGACGCGTACCCGACCGTGGTTGCTATCGAAGCGACCGGTTGTCTTGCCTCTTCCCGCAGGGCCCGTTCCGCCAATCGCATGCGCCAGTTTGTGAGATAGGCGAGTGGTGCAATCCCAGCCACGGTCCGGAAACGCTCAGCGAACGTCGTTCGCGACATGGCGCAAGCTTCGGCCAAATCCTCAAGATGCCAGGCTCTTGCCGGATTGGCATGCATCAACCGGATAGCAGGCACGATCCCCGGATCGGCCAACGCTCGCAGCCACCCAGTCTGCTCGACGCTGTTCTGCGACAGATGGGCTCGCAAGATCTCGATGAACAGCAATTGAGCGAGTTGAGCGGCCGCGAGTTCGGCACCCGGCAGATCGTTGGCGCGCTCCATGGCCAAACGGTCCAGTAGCCAACGGAAGGTAGCTGCCTCAGGCCGACCGGCCTGAACATGGATCCAGGGCGGCAACACGTCCGTTAGGAGCCGTCCGCTCGTCGCGTCGAGTAGCACATGCCCGCCGATGTGCGCGAACTCGCTGCCGTCACCAATTCGCACGTCGGTTCTTCCAGCGCCGGAAAACAGGCTCATTGCATCGACGGGAGGAATAGATGGATCGCTGGCGAGCTCGAAAGCCAAGGGAGCGGACAACAATCCTACATCGCCCGCGGAGAAATTGATCGCTTCCTGCCCATCGAGCGTGACCCAGCAACTCCCCTTGAGCACTGCAAAAAACTTGATTGTCTTGGGAATCGGAAAGCGGAGTGCCCATGGTCCCCCGGCAGTGAAGCCACCTGTCACCAGCGTTTCCGCACGAGTCAGTTTCAGAATATCGGAAAAAGGTTCATTGGGCATGGCCGGACTATCGCGCAAGTATTGCGGACTTGCAAGCATTTTAAGTGCGCAGAGCCTAAGATATTAGGAAACCTTCACGGAGATACTGATCATGGCATTGAGCAAGCGTCGGCTAGGCACACAGGGACTGGAGGTCGGAGCTATCGGTCTCGGTTGTATGGGGATGAGCCAATCTTATGGCCCCGCGGATGAGGCGGAATCAATCGCAACCTTGCACCGGGCGATAGAGATCGGCTGCGATTTCTTCGACACCGCCGAAGGCTACGGCCCCTATACCAACGAGGAACTACTCGGACGCGCCTTTCGCGATCGGCGCGAAAAGGCGGTCATCGCGACCAAGTTCGGTTTCAAGTTCGAGAACGGCCGCCAACTCGGTGCGGAGACCGACAGCCGCCCCGAGGCAATCCGCCGCGCTGTGGAGGGATCGCTGCGCCGGCTCCAGACCGATTACATCGATCTTTTGTACCAGCATCGCATTGATCGGAATGTGTCTATCGAAGACGTTGCCGGCACGGTCGGCGAACTGGTGCAGGAAGGTAAGGTGCGCTTCTTTGGCCTCTCCGAAGTGGGTGCCGCTACATTGCGCCGCGCCCACGCCGTCCATCCAGTGTCCGCGCTGCAAAGCGAGTACTCGCTCTGGGAGCGCAATTTGGAGGTCGATGTGATCCCCACAATGCGCGAGCTTGGCATCGGCCTGGTGCCCTTCGCACCGCTCGGTCGTGGTTTCCTCACCGGTGCGGTCAAGCGGGCGGAGGAATATCCTGCCAACGATACTCGTCACAACGACGAGCGCTATCAGGGTACAAACTACTACGCCAACGTTCGGGCCGCGGAAGCCGTCTTTACCATAGCGAATGCCAAAGATGTGAAGCCTGGGCAAGTCGCGCTAGCGTGGCTGCTTCGCAAGGGCAACAATATTGTCCCGATCCCCGGCACCAAGCGCCGCACCTTCCTGGAGGAGAACGTCGCTGCGGATGCGGTCCACCTCACCAACGAGGAAATGCAGACGCTCGACAAAACGCTGGCGTCGGGCACCGTCGCAGGCAACCGCTACCCGGCCTGGATCATGGCCGGTATCGACCGCTGAGCGCGGGCGCAATCCCGGAGACGAAGGTGACGGAAGATTTAGTTCTGGTGAGCGGCGGCAGCGGATTCATCGCGCAATATTGCATACTGGCGCTTCTTGGCGCCGGCTATAGGGTGAGAACCACCCTCCGGTCGATGTCGCGCAGCCAGGAAGTGCTCGACAATCTGAAGACCGGCGGTGTTGAACCGGGCGACCGCCTGTCATTTGTGCAGGCGGACCTGAAGTCGGACGCCGGCTGGCCTGAGGCCGTACGCGGATGCAGATACGTCATCCATGGCGCGTCGCCAACGCCATCTGGCGATCAGGTCCGCGAGGAGGACTGGGTGAGGCCGGCGGTCGAGGGGAATCTGCGCGTGCTGCGGGCTGCGCGCGATGCAGGTGTCAAACGGGTGGTGCTCACCTCGGCATTCGGCGCGATCGCCGGTGGCCGTTCCGAACCACGGAACCGCCCCTTCGACGAGACCGACTGGAGTGATCTCGACGGCAACATCGCGCCCTACCAGAAGTCAAAGACGCTCGCCGAGCGCGCGGCCTGGGACTTCATTGCTCGGGAAGGAAACGGTCTTGAGCTTGCAACTGTCAATCCGACGACCGTACTCGGACCAGCACTCGGCCCTGACTACTCGCATTCAATCCGGCTGATCAAAAACATGCTGGGGGGCCAGCCGGGTTGCCCCAAGATCAACACCTGCGTCGTCGATGTCCGTGACGTCGCTGATCTGCATTTGCGCGCGATGGTCGACCCTGCCGCCAAGGGCGAGCGTTTCCTAGCCACAACGGGCAATAGTTTGTGGTTGGTCGACATTGCCAAACTGCTGAAGGAGCGTACCGGTTTGACTGCGCGCAAAGTTAACACGCGCGTCTTGCCCAATTGGTTCGTCCGTCTCGTAGCTCTATTCAACCCGGCCATGCGGGGGATCATGTGGCAACTCGGTGCCGACATGAACGCCAGCGGAGAAAAGGCAACGCACCTGCTCGGATGGAAGCCGCGCTCGCGGGAAGAGGCAATCGTTGCGACGGCCGAAAGCCTCGTTCGCTTGGGTATAGTTGACTGAGTGTTTAGGGACGGTCGCCGCGGAGGCGCGGGCGTTGCTTGGCCTGCCGCCGGCCGGCTGAAAGCAGGAAAAATCGGGGAAACAGATCTGCGGCATTGAGCATCGTTCCCGGGAATCTTCGGCGCCATGCTAACGGATCACCAACACGCGCAATGGCCAGTCGGTCGCTAAGGTTGAAAAAAATGTTCGTTCGGTCAGACAGGCATAGAGTCTGTTTTGGACCGATTCAGCGCATGACGGTTGCGCGACCGCTTTCATTTTCTACGCTCTTGAAGCGGGCAGTCCGAAGATGGCCCCATATCGGCCGTTCCACGAAAACAAACTGACGCTCCTCTAGGTCGTTGGTTCCGATCCTTTCAACTGCAAAAAAAGGCTGTGAGAGCTTTGCGCCCGTCATTTCCGCCATTCGGTCACTGCGGTCAGATACCTGCAAGCAGCCGGTCCGCTTTTTGTTCTTGGACTTCTTACCGCAAGGCAAAACCAAGGGGCGGCGCCTCGATGATTTCCTCCATGCCCAGCTCCCCCACATGGAACCAGACTTTCCTGTGGGATATTTATGCCGCGCTTCTACCGACCGACCCACCACCATCAACGAACAGGATTTGGCCAGTGATGAAGCCAGCATCCTCGGACAGAAGGAAGGCTATGGCGGCTGCGATTTCTTCCGGTCTGCCAAGGCGGCCCATTGGGATCGTCGAGAGGAACCGTGCCTCGGCTGCGCTCCGGGCCGGGGTGTTGCGGCGGAACATTTCAGTTTCGGCCGGACCCGGCGCAACGGCATTAACGGTTATGCCGCTGCTGGCGAGCTCCATCGCCCATGTCCGTGTGAGGCTGTTTACCGCAGCCTTCGCTGCTGCATATCCGCTCCTGAGCGGTGTGCCGGTCGTCACCATGCTACTGACGTTCACGATCCGGCCCCAGCCTTTTGCCTTCATCACTGGTAAGAGAGCCTGGACGGTCTGGATCGTGGGGTGAAGGTTGACACGAAGCATGTCCTCCAGATCATGAAGATCGATTTCTCCGACTGCGTGGAGCCTTGCCAATCCGACATTGTTGACGACGCCGTCGAAGGAATAGAGTTGCGCCAATTCCCTGAGAGCTTCCTCCGAAGCCTGCGTATCGTTGAGATCGAGCGAGACCAAGGCGCCAGGGAAGTCAGGATCCTTTCCACGGGCGATGCCGACCACCTGATGGCCTGCGGCGGCGAGGCGATGTGATAGTGCGCGACCGATGCCCTTGCTTGCACCAGTCACCAGGAAAGTTCGTTCAGTCATGTCCGTACCTGTCATGATAGAATGTCATGTTGTTGGCGAACCGCTCGAGGGACACGCCTGACGGTGCGCTTGTTGTATCGTCGCCGCAGATGGTTCATGCGGTGAGTGAGGAGGTTCCTGTCTGGCCGTTCTTCGAAGCGCCGGCGAGCGCCTGACGCGAGCCGCCCAGACGTCTGCCTCCCATCGGGATCCCGCAGATGTTCCGCGGGCGCGGGACGTCGCTGGTGCGCGCTGACGCTCTTGCCTGACACTCCGGGAAGATTTCAGTGTTCCCAGTGCGAGTGGCAGATGACCGAGCACATGTTCACCCGCTGGAACTGCGGATCCCTTGCGGCCAGGAAATCATCGTTGAAGGTTCCGAAGGTGGTTTCCGGTCTATGCTTCATGCCTTGGTAGAACGCGTCGATGACCCCGTCCTTGAAATCGGCTTCACGAGGAAACGCAGCGACGACCGCGTTCCGGTCTGCCTCATCGTAATGCTCGAATCCTCGGCCGGCGACGTCCATCCCGGCTCCAGCCTGGAGCAGCGCAATTTCCGCACGCATGAACTCCGGTATGCCAGGCGTTGTGTGCAAGGCAACCGCGTTCCACACCGTTTCGATGTCGCCTTCCGAGATGCCGCGCGCGCGCAGGAAGTCGCGCGCGGCATTTGCCCCATCCACTTCAAAGCGAAGGCGGCTGTCTGCGAACTGCGCCGTCAATCCGAGGTCATGGAACATGGAGGCGACGTAGAGCAGTTCGGGATCGTAGACGAGCCCCTTGTTTGTCCCGCCGATGGCTCCCCAGAAGTAGACGCGACACGAGTGGCGAAAGAGCAGCTCGCTTTCTGTGTCGCGTATGAGCTGGGTTACATCCCTTGCGAGCTTGCTGTCGGGAATGCGTATGCCGGCTATCTCCAGCGGGATCATGGCATGCTCCATTGGTGTTGGTTGGGGTCGGCCTTAAGCCGATTTAGCGCACTGCCTGGGGCGTGTTGCGGAAGCTGATGGCCATGCGATTATAGCTGTTCATCAGGCTGATCGCGATAGTGAGGTCGACAAGCTGCTTCTCGTCGAAGACCTTCCGCGCCGCCTGATAGGCGCTGTCGGGCACGCCGGTCTGCGCAACCAGGGTCACGCTCTCCGCCCATGCCAGAGCCGCACGCTCGGTCTCGGAGAAGAGGTTGCCGCCTTCTTGCCAGGCCTGCAGGAGGGCCAACTTTTCAGTTTTGACGGCCCGCTTGATAAGTTCGCGGGTGTGCATGTCGAGGCAGTAGGCGCAGTTGTTGATCTGCGATACGCGGAGATAGACGAGGTCGACGAGTTCTCCCGGCAGGCCGCTCTGGCTGACGTAGCCATACACCCCGCCAAGTGCCTTCGCGCCATTCGGTGCGACCTGGTTGTAATCAAGCCTCTGTGTCATGTCGGTTATCCTTAGTTCTGCTTTACGGGGAAAGTGAGTTTCGTTTCGGAGGTATCGGTGACGAAGATAGCAAGCAGCCTGGCTGGCTCCGTCTGGCTCGCGTTGCGGCTGATGGAATGGACAGCGCCAGGTGGCTCCGACCAGCCTTCTCCGACCTTGTAGATACGAGCCGGGCCGTCGTTGACCTTCGACTCGACCCGGCCGGAAAGGACGTAGGCATAGATGAAGGCCGACTTGGCATGGGTATGCGGCTTAGAAGCCGCACCGGGCTCGTAGTCGACTTCGACTGCGACAAGCGACTTACCCGGTACGTTGGGGATGGCTTCCCGGAGCCTGGGGGTGACCGTCTCGGACCGCGGATCATGCGCCGATGCCTGCGACGCCATGATCCAGGACATTGCCGCGACGGCGACGGGCAACAGGTTCTTCATCTTCATGAGTGTGCTCCTTTCGATGGCCTGAAGATGCCGCTGCCGTGGCATAAAAAAAAGAACCAAGAACATGCAGAAACAGTGTATCATGAACCCATGGGGACTAAGCTTAGCCTTTCCATCGACCGCTCCGCATCGACATCGCTCTCGGAACAGATTCACTCCGGAATCAGGAAGGCGATCGAGGACGGCGTCCTGGAACAGGGAGCGCGCCTGCCTTCCTGGCAGGATCTTTCGGCCGAGCTTGGGGTTGCGCGCGGAACCGTCCGGGCCGCCTATGACAGGCTTGCTGCAGCGCAGCTGATCGAGGCTTCAAGGGCGGCGGGCACCCGCGTGGCGCAGCGGCCAGGTTCCGTTGCGGATATGCAGACGCGGGTAGATCCAGGTGCGTTCATGCAAATGTATCTGGAAATGACGCAGGGACCCGCGTTCTTCCAAATGGGCGTCCCTGCGACCGACGTCTTTCCCGCAACATTGTTTGCCCGTCTGTATGGCCAGGCCGTGCGAGCCGGTGCGAGCGCGCCGCTGCTCTACCCGGATCCGCGTGGGGAGCTAGAGTTGAGACGCGAGATCGCCTCCTTTCTGGCCATAGCCCGTGGCATGAACTGTTCGCCGGACCAGGTGATAGTGACCAATGGATATGCTGCAGGTCTGGGGCTTGCACTCGGCGCCCTAAAGCTGGCCGGACATCCCGCTTGGCTGGAGGAACCTAGCTTTCCCTGGTCGAGAAGAGGCGTCGAACTGGCCGGTCTCTCAGTCGCACCGATCCCGGTCGATGCGCAGGGCATCGACGTGGAACACGGTATGCGCTCATGCTCCGGCGCCAAGCTCGCGGTTGTCACGCCGGGACAGCAGGCACCTCTGGGCCATACCTTGTCCCTGGGACGCCGTCTGCTTCTGCTCGACTGGGCAGCGGCGAATGGTGCATGGATTGTGGAAGACGACTACCTGAGCGAACTGCAGCTGACAGGCAGGGCAGCCCCCGCTCTTGCCTCGCTGGATCGTGCAGGGCGTGTCATCCACATCGGCTCTTTCAGCAAGACCATTAGCCCGGCGCTCAGGCTCGGCTTCGTCATCGTACCCCCTGCACTGGTGCCGTTGTTCGCGGAGACGGCCGCCTGTCTCATGCCGGCGCCTGGTCCCGCAGTGCAGATGGCTGTCGCAGAGTTCATCAGGGAGGGCCACTATCTGAGGCACATACGCCGCATGAAGCGTCTCTATGCCTCGCGACAGCAGGCCGTGCTTGCTGCCCTTCCAAGCTCCGATTGCGTCGTTGATGTTTCGACACCGGGTCTCGCGGTCCTGCTCAAGCTGCGGGACGACATTTCGGACGTCGCCGTGGTCAGCGAGGCTCTCCCATTCGGTCTGTTTCCAGCACCGCTTTCGACGTGGTTCGCGTCGTCAGCAAGCGCTCAGCCGGGGCTGCTTCTGGGCGTCGCGAGTGCTCCCCAGAGAAATCTCCGCGAGGCCTGCCGCCGGCTTCTGGAGCTGGCCGAACGGTCGCGGCTTTAGGTGTGGCCACCCAATCACCGCGTGTTCCGAAAGCTTGCGCGATACTGAGCTGGAGTGACCGCGAGCCGTTGCGTGGAGACGGCCCGCAGCCTGTCGGCCGTGCCAAATCCGCAGTCGTAGGCCACCGTCTTCAGCTGAAGATCGCTACCCTCGAGCAGGTTCCTCGCGGCATCTACTCTTGCCCGCTCCACGAACTCATGCGGGGTGCAGCCTGTGGCCTGCACGAAGTGTCGAGCAAGGCTGCGTGCGCTCATTCCGACAAGGTTTCCCAGAGACTCAAGCGTGTGGCGTTCGCGCAGATGGTCCATCACATGCTGCTGGATCCTGGCGATAGGCGACGTCGGATCGGCAGGCGCGATAAGGTACGGGCTGAACTGAGACTGGCCGCCCTGACGCTGTGCGACTACGACCAGCCGCTTCGCGACAGCGAGCGCTACGTCGTTTCCGTGCGTCTCCCTGACCAGAGCCAGCGCGAGATCGATACCCGCCGTCACGCCCGCAGAGGTCACGAGGCGGCCGTCCCGATAGCCGGGCGACAAATCGTAGACGTTCCTCCATCACCGAAGTCTCTTTCCACGGCATCAACACCTCCCGCCAAAAAGGGAAAAGTGTTACCCATGTCTCCGGTACGAAACGTCACCTATCTCTCAAGTCGGGCAGTCCGGCACTTCCCATACTTCAAGCCCTCTTAGTTGAAGTTTTCTGTGATGGCTCAACATGGCCCAGTTGCGGCTCCGGCCCGAATGGTGATTGACTCTAATATGTATCTGCTTTAAACAAATACAAATAGCACTGGAGGGGCGCTATCGCGGCTTGAGCATGGGCTTGGCCAGCAGGTTTCCATTAGGGAGGAATGAATGTCAAAGATTTCGAAGATGCTCGCTAGCGCCGTCGCAGCCGTTGCGCTGATGTCGGGGGTTGCCGCTGCTCAGGACTCTGTCGGTGTCAGCTGGCGCTATTTCCAGGACGAACGCTGGAAGATCGACGAAGCCGCAATGAAGTCCGTGCTCGAAAAGGCCGGCGTCTCCTATGTCGGCATCGATGCGCAGGGCGACCCGCAGAAACAAGCAGGAGACATTGAAAGCCTGATTGCTCGTGGCGTTAAGGTGCTTGTCGTCGTAGCCCAGGATGCCAAGGCCATCATTCCTGTTATCGACGAGGCCAAGCGCAGCAACATCGCCGTCATTGCCTACGATGCTCCGATCGACACCGGCGACGTCCTCTATACAAGCTTCGACAACGTAGCTGTCGGCCGTGTCATGGGCGAGGCTCTCCTGAAAGCTGTGCCAAAGGGCAACTACGTTGCGATGGACGGAGACCCTGCCCAGACGATCCAGCAGGTTTTCAAGAGCGGTCAGATGCAGGCGATCCAGTCCGCAATCGACAGAGGCGATATCAAAATCGTTGCCCAGCAGAACGTTGAGCAGTGGAAGCCGGACGTTGCGCAGTCGCTCATGGAACAGGTCCTGACAGCGACGAACAACAAGGTCGATGCAGTGCTTGCGATGAACGACAGCATTGCTAACGGCGTGGCAGCGGCACTCGCGAGCCAGGATCTCCTGGGCAAGGTTGCAATCTCCGGGCAGGACGGCGACAAGAACGTCCTCAATCGCATCGCCAAAGGTGACCAGACGATGACCGTCTGGAAGGACGCGAACGCACTTGGAACGGTCGCGGCGAATGCTGCCGTCGAAATCATCAAGGGCACAAAAATTGATGGGGTGACGGGCGTAAAGCCTGGCAAGACATCAACCGGCGCTTCGCAGCCCGCAATAATTCTCGATCCCATCGCCATTACGCGCGACAACCTCGACCTCGTGGTCAAAGCCGGCTGGATCTCGAAGGACGTGCTTTGCAAAGGTGTGACGAAGAACCCGCCAAAAGCCTGCGAATAAACAGTTCCAGCTGGAGTTCTGTCATGACATCTATTCTTCAACCTGCGTCCAGCTCGACGAAGCTTTTCCCCCGACTGCTACAAGCGGTCGGGGGAGGGGGCCGCGACACTCGCCTTGTGGCGATGGTGTCCGTCCTTGCTTTGATATGGCTTTGCGCAAACATCCTTACCAACGGCGTATTCCTGTCGCCTCGAAACCTGTTCAATCTCTCGTTGCAGGTCTCGGTCGTGGCCATCATGGCGTCGGGCATGATCCTGGTCATCGTGACGCGACACATCGACCTCTCGGTCGGATCTCAGGTCGGTTTTCTCGGGGTCCTCGGTGGTCTCGTGCAAAGCAGCTGGCTCCCCGACAGCCCGCACGCCTGGTGGATCTCCTGCCTCGTCATGCTGTCGGGCGGTATGGTGATCGGTTTGATCCAGGGCGCGCTTGTCGCCTACGCGCGCATACCCTCGTTCGTCGTTACGCTGGGTGGCCTGCTATTCCTGCGCAATGCTGCTTATGAATTGAACGATGGCACCACGATCGCCCCCCTGAGCTCGACGTTCCAGAATCTCGGCGGGGGACAGAACGGAGTTCTTGGAGCCACCCTGAGCTGGGCTGCGGCCGGCGCGGTCACCGCCTATGTCGTCTTCAACCTTGTTCGCAGGTACCAGCGCAAAAAGTCGCTTGGCATACAGAATGCATTAACGGCATCCGACATTGTTCCGGCGGCACTATGGTGCGTTTGCGCATTCGGTCTAGTGGCAGTCATGAACAGCTACTATCGGCCTGGAACGACAGAGTCGATGGGATTGGCCGTTCCCGTTCTCATCCTGATCGCGGTGACGATGCTTATGACGGTCATCGCCAAAAAGCACAGGTTTGGACGCCACGTGTTCGCCGTCGGCGGCGATCCACTCAGCGCGCGGTTGACGGGCATCAATACCCAACGCGTCGTCCTGAAAGTCTTCGTTCTGATGGGGTTCCTGTCTGGATTGGCCTCGATCGTTCTTACGGCCCGACTGAACGCCGCAGCGAGCGGAGCGGGCACGATGATGGAGCTCTATGTGATCGCGGCCGCAGTGATCGGTGGGACGTCGCTTGCCGGAGGAGCCGGTACAATTCTTGGTGGCTGCATTGGCGCCTTGATCATGCAAAGTCTTCAAAGCGCGATGGTCCTGATGGGAGTTGCGAGCCCGCTGCAGAGCATGGTGCTTGCGGGCGTTCTCGTACTCGCCGTCTGGATTGATACAATGTGGCGCGAAAGGAGGCCATCATGACGACTCCGTTGCTCGAAGCCAGAAACGTCAACATGGCATTTGGCGGCGTTCACGCAGTCGAGAATGTCAGTGTATCGCTCATGCCGGGCGAAGTCGTCGCGCTACTCGGCCATAATGGTGCTGGCAAATCCACCTTCATCAAGATGCTGTCGGGAGTCTTTCCCGCAGACAGCGGCGAGATCCTGATCGACGGCGAAACCGTTGATATCCGGTCCCCCCACGATGCACAGGAACTGGGGATCGAGACGATCCATCAGACGTTGGCGCTCGCCGATAATCTCGATGCGGTCTCTAACCTTTTCCTCGGTCGGGAGCAGACCGACCGCTTCGGTTTCCTCGACACGGAAGCGATGGAGCATGGGGCACGAAAGACGATAGAGCGCATGCGGTTGAGGATACCTTCTCTGAACGCGTCCGTCCGATCCATGTCAGGTGGTCAAAGGCAAGCGGTGGCGATCGCACGCGCACTTCACTTCAACGCGCGCATTCTCATCATGGATGAACCCACCGCCGCCCTTGGACCCGAGGAAACGAAAAACGTCGGCATCTTGATTGAGGAACTCAAAAAGCAGGGTTTGGGTATTTTCCTCATCAGCCATGACATGCACGATGTCTTCGCGCTGTCGGACCGGATCACCGTGATGAAATCCGGACGCGTTGTCGGTTCCTATCCGACGCGAGACCTGACACAGGACGACGCGCTCGAAATGATCATCCTTGGCCGCAAGCCGGCTCGCCTTGCCGCGACGGCATGAGGCATACCAACCCGAGAATGGAAAGAAATATGACAGTCAAAGCACCAAACTTCAGTCTCGACGGGAAGGTTGCCCTCGTAACGGGCGCGGCGCGTGGCATAGGTCGCGGGATCGCACTCGCCTGCGCCGCCGCCGGGGCCGATGTGGTCATCGGCGTGCGAAGCGTGGAGGCGGTTGCCGATCTCGTTGTGGAACTGAAGACCACTGGCCGACGCGCTCTCGCCGTCACGATGGACATCTCAAACAGCGGTCAAATCGCCGAAGCGGTTGCCGAAGCTGTCGCGGCATTCGGAAAAATCGACGTGTTGGTCAATAACGTCGGCGTGGCGCCGGGAAACCTCGCGGAACTCGTCGACGAAAAGGCGCTTGACCAGATCCTCGATGTTAACATCAAAGGCACCTTCCTCGTCACGCAAACGGTTGCCCGCCATATGATCGAGCGCAAGAGCGGTCGCATCATCAACATCAGTTCACAGGCCGGGACCGTCACGCTTCGCGGTGAAGCCCTGTATTGCATGAGCAAGGCGGCTATCAACCACTTGAGCAGATGCCTGGCGGCCGAGTGGGCGCAATATGGCATTACGGTCAATACGGTCTCGCCCACCTTCATATGGACGGATTCGACCCGCCCGGTCCTTGCCGATCCGGATTTTTATGCACGTACCGTGGGCCATATCCCGCTCGGGCGGATCGGTGATACCGATGACGTTGTCGGAGCCGTGGTCTACCTCGCATCCCCTGCCGCATCCCTTGTGACTGGCGCCAACCTGTTGGTGGACGGGGGATGGTCGATTGCATGACGATGTCCTTCTCTCAAACCTTTGCCTGCACGCTGCCATCTGATAGTGCGTGGAGGTGTATTTCAAGCAATGATTCGAGTGCATTGCCGGTGCCTGACAACAGCTCCTGATCGACAATGCTGTCAGTGGGAGGAAACTTGACGACGAACAGTGTCTTGAGACACATGAATGCCGTGCGTTGTCTGCGCGTCCTGCGCAGAGACGTTCCTCTGTCGCGCGCAGATATTGCGCGCGAACTGAACGTGACGCGCGCGACCGTCGGCAATTCGATAAAGCAGCTTCTTGCAGAAAATCTCGTTATCGACCTCAACGAAAGCGCCGAGGCCAATGGAGCCGGGCGCCCCGGGGCTCTCGTATCGCTCAATCCGGCAGGCGCCTACTTTATCGGTCTCGATATTTCCTCGGCAGAGATCAACGCGGTTCTGATCGACTTTTCGATGCGCGTGGTTGCCAAGCGGATCGTGTCGATTGCCGACCGCTATCACGAGCCGAAGCGGGTGATCGAATTGCTCGCCGCCTTGCCGAAGGAACTGGTTGACGTATCAAAGGTCCGGGCATCGAGGGTGCGCGGGGTCTGTATTTCCGCGCCGGGTATCGTGCGCGACGGGAAAATCATCTCCGCGCCATGGTTGAGCTGGCGAGACGTCGACGTCGTTTCAGCCATGTCGGAAGCGATGAAGCCCTCGCTGCCGCTTCAAATTTGCAATGACGCAGTGGCTCTTGCAAGCGCGGTCGCCGCCGACTCGTCGGAAAGCGATCTGAGCGACGTACTGCTGTTATTGCTCGCGCAGGGTATTGGCAGCGCGCATTTGCGGCAGGGGCGGGTCGTCGAGGGCGCACACGGACTTGGAGGGGAAGTCGGGCACATGGTGATGGGTGGGCGGCCTCAAATGGCGGCCACGCACACGTTCGAAATCCTCGCTGGCTACCAAAGATTTCTGCCCTTCATCGAGAATGGTGTCCCAATCCCGGAAGGTCTTGCCAAACTCGTGACCCGGGAAGGATCTCCGGCTCTCGACCAGGCTCTTCATGAATGGGCCTTGGGACTGGCAACCGGCATCCTTAACCTCATTCATATTCTCGACCCGAAAACGATCGTGCTGGGTGGGCCACTCGCCGTCCTTTACCCAAAGGTGGCAGAGCGCGTCGAGAGCCTCCTCTCTGAAAACCTCGTCCACGGCTTCAACGTCCCCCCTATCTCCGTTGCCCGGTTCGGTGGGGATGGAGCTGCCATTGGCGCTGCCGCTCTTCTTCGCGAGAGCCTCTTCGACCTTCCCGAACTGCCTGCCGTTTAATTCGACGCGGAACGCCAAACGGGTTTGACTCCATATTTGTATTTGTATAATACAAACGCAAATAGCCAGCCAGTGGAGGAAGCAGATGCTGAAGCTAATCGACCCAATTCTCTCTCCGGAACTGCTTTACGCTCTTCGAGTGATGGGGCATCGGCACGATATTGCTATCGTCGATGCGAACTTCCCATGCGATGCCGGCGACGAGCGCCTCATCCGTCTCGACGGCGTTTCCGGGCCACGGGCGCTGGAAGCAATCCTCAAGATCTTTCCGCTGGAAGAGCAGGAACCGCATGTGGCATGGCGTATGATCGCTGAAGGCGATGCTGCCAAGATCCTGCCCGTTTTCGAAGATTACAGTGCCGGCCTAGAGAAAACGCAGGGCAGGGCGATCGAACTCACTGCAGTCGAGCCGGATGAATTCAAGGACCGCGTCCGCGCCGCCCATACGGTCGTGGTCACTGGAGAGCGACGCTTCTATGGCAGTGTCATTCTGCGCAAAGGTGTCATTGCGCCCGAATAAATCGGAATCCACGCGGCAATCCAACGTCAGGTGTCATCTTGCCCGATCTTTTCGCCTCTTCTTTCGACGCCTTCCTTTTTGACATGGACGGAACGATCCTCAACTCTATTGCCGCTGCTGAACGGGTTTGGGGCGCTTGGGCTTGGAAGTTCGGGCTTGATCCAGAAGTGTTTCTACCCACGATCCATGGGCGCAGGGCCTTCGAAACAATCTCTTCCCTCGGCCTCCCGGATGTCGATCCGCAGGCCGAGGCTGCCGCCATAACACAGGCGGAAATCGATGAAATCAACGGTGTGATTGCAATCGGCGGTGCACAGCATTTTTTGAGCAGCCTCCCATCTCACCGATGGGCCGTCGTGACCTCTGCGCCTTCCGCACTGGCCAAAAGACGGATTGAGGCGGCCGGATTGCCGACACCAGCGGTACTCGTAACAGCCGAGGACGTACAGCGGGGAAAGCCGGCGCCTGATTGCTTCATTCTGGCCGCCGAGCGCCTCTCGGTCGAACCCGCGCGTTGCCTTGTCTTCGAGGATGCCGAAGTGGGGATTGCCGCCGCAACCGCGGCAGGTTGTCAGGTCTGCATCATTACCGAGACGCATAAGCGGCGGATGAAGGTCGACCACCACCAGTTTGAGAGTTACGAACGCATCAAACCGAGGCTCGTCAACGGGGCCTTGGGCTTATGTCATTCTAATCATTGAGCGCGTCCAGCCTCCATTTTCGGGCGGCGGAAGACAAGGTTTTCGTCTACAGACAACATCTGCTTGTGCAGCATTGATGCGCCCCCGATCGCGGGGCCTTCGAGGCCGAGCGACGAGAGCTTTATTTCCGGGATCGGATGCCCGTCGAGGAGATTGCGCGCCACTTTCTCGAGCGTCTCTTCACGGCAAAGGTCGAAAAGGGCGGCGACCGGTCCGCCGAGTACAATACGCGTGGGATTGAAAATACTTGTCAGGGTCGCAACTCCTCTTCCGAGATAAAACGACCAATCCTTAAGTGTCGAAAGAGCGCTTTTTTCCTGTCGCCTGGCGGCTTCCATGAATGCTTGAATGTCATCTGCTGAGCCACCGTGAAAGCGATAGCGCGCAAGCACAGCTTCGCGCCCGATGAAGCTCTCGAACGATCCCGAAACGGTTGCCAGTTCAACGAAGCCCTCGTCACCCAGAATGATGTGGCCAAGCTCGCCGGCATAGCCATCCTGTCCACGGAGAAGCTGACCGGAATTCACAATCGCCCCGCCGACACCGGCGTCCAGATAGATGTAGATCTCGGTCTCGCCGCGCTCGTCCTTGGACTGGTAGATCTCGGCAATTGCGAAGGCGTTTGCATCGTTTTCAGCAATCAGCAGAGGAATTTCGGGCAGGCGCTGCTGTAATCGCTCCAGGATCGGTTCTTGCCGCCATCCCAAAATGGGAGCGCGCAAAACCGTGCCATTGCGATCTATAACACCCGGGGCGGTCAGGCATAGGCCGCGGATGCGATATTCATTGCCGAGCCGTTGCCTGATATTCTCAACGACATCCGCCAACCTCTGCACCACGACGTCGGGGCTTGCCTCCAGGAGGCTGAAGTCCGCCGTCGACTGCGCAATGACCGACGCCTCCATGTCGAGAGCGACGACGTTCATGCGACCGACGCCGATATCTGCGCCTATGAACATCCCATAGTTTGGATTGATGCGAACAAACGTCCCGGGCCTGCCCGTGCCGGCACTTTTGTCATCCTGTGAGTCGTCTTCCACCAGCAATCCTTCATCGGCCAGGCTGGCAACGATGCTGCTTGCCGTCGAGCGAACCATGCCGAGCTCTTTGGCGATATTCGCCCGGCTAATGCGGCCATGGCGAAAAACAACATCCAGCGCCCTGACCTCGTTAATGTGCCTTACGGCGCGCGGCATGGACATTGGTGTCCTCCAATTAAATCAGACTCACAAAAAGAGGTGTACAATCAAGGAAGTGACGAGCGCATTCAAGCCCATGGCGAGTCCTGAGAAAAGACCCGCCACCGGGTCAACCGAATAGGCACGAGCGGTGCCAATTCCGTGCGATGCAAGCCCTACGGCGAACCCTCTCGCACTGTAATCGCGAATCTTCATCGCGTTCATCAGCGGGGTCACAACGACGGCGCCAGTAATGCCGGCCATAATGACGACGGCGGCGGTCAAGGCAGGATCGCCGTGCAAACCAGACGAGATAGCCATGGCGACCGCCGCCGTGACAGATTTTGGAGCGAGAGAAGCGATGACCGTCTGATCGAAGCCGAAGAAGCGGCCCAAATAAATCGTGGAAGTCACCGCCGTCAGGCTTCCGGCAAACAGCGCCACGACCATCGGAATAAGATTGGCCCTGACCAGATGAAGCTTTTCATAAAGCGGTATACCGAGCGCCACAGTCGCTGGCCCTAGCAGAAAATGAATGAACTGCGCGCCGGCGAAATAGGTCTGGTATCTAATGTGAAAGACAGAAAGCAGGCATGCGATCGTCACGACCGACAGCAGAACCGGATTGACAAGAGGATTGGCGGGAAGCGCCCTTGCGATCTTGAGCGCGATTATCCAGACAAACAGCGTTACGGAAAGCCAAGAGAGCGGGGACGCTGCAAGGTAAACCCACAAGCCTTCATCCATGGCTTGTCCCCCCAATCAGCCGCTTGATCGCCAGATAGCACCACACGGTGACGATCAGCGTCGCAACTGTTGAGACGGATATCGTCACGAAAAGCGTCAGGCCTCTTTCGGCAAGGAGGTCCAAATGCTGGATGATTCCAACGCCGGCTGGAACAAACAGGGCTCCAAAATTTGCCAATAGGGCATGGGATGTGGAGACGGTCGGTTGCATCAGCTTGCCGATCGGAGTTCTCTTCGATGCTGTCAGCGCGCCAAATATCAAAGCCATGCCTATAACTGGCCCGGGTACGAGGCCATGGAGGTAATAGGCGATGACTTCGCCAAAGAGCTGAAATATCAGCAGAAACGTAATCCCAACGAGCATTGTTCGACTCCACAACAAACTCCCTTGACTCATAAACCCTAGTATGTTTGTTTTCAATCGAAACAAACTAGAGGAGTGTCGTTTGTCTGAGATCCGGCATGGTGCCGGTTTGGCTGGAGGAGGACTACATGCGTTTATCGTTCAAAATAACGGCCCTGACGGCTGCACTGAGCGCCTCGGTCAGCGGCCATGCGTTTGCGGCTGAAAGCGTCGAGGTGTTGCACTGGTGGACATCGGGCGGAGAGGCTGCAGCTGTGGGCGTCCTCAAGGACGATCTGCAGAAGAAGGGCGTCAGTTGGCAGGATATGCCGGTCGCCGGAGGCGGCGGTGAAGCTGCAACAACCACTCTCAAAGCGCGAGTCGCCGCCGGCAATCCCCCGACGGCTGCTCAGCTGCTCGGAATGGCCGTTAACGAGTGGTCCGAGCAGGGTCTTCTCGGCGACTTGACCTCTGTTGCCCAAAAAGAGGGATGGGACAAGGTCGTCCCGGATCAGATCAAGCAGTTCGCTGTTCATGATGGGAAGTGGCAGGCCGTTCCGGTTAACATACATCGGCCCAACTGGCTCTGGATCAACGCTAAAGTTTTCAAGGACAACGGGCTGGAGCCACCGAAAACCTGGGACGAGTTCAACGCGGTTGCGGAAAAGCTCAAAGCCAAGGGAATTACGCCGCTGGCGCATGGCGGACAGCCTTGGCAGGACACGACGATTTTTGACGACGTGGTTCTGGGGCTCGGCGGGCCGGAGTTCTACAAGAAAGCGATCATCGAGCTGGACGAGACCGCGCTTGGCTCGGACACAATGGTCAAGGTCTTCGATCAAATGCGCAAGATCCGCGGTTATGTCGATCCGAATTTTTCCGGCCGCGACTGGAACCTTGCAACTGGAATGGTCCTTAAGGGCGATGCAGCAATGCAGCTCATGGGTGACTGGGCCAAGGGCGAAATCGTCAAGGCCGGCATGAAACCGGGCGTAGATATCCTCTGCGTTACCGCGCCAGGAACCGAGGGCTCGTTCCTTTTCAACACGGACTTTCTCGCGATGTTCCCGGTTGGTGCCGACAAGGTCGATGCACAGACCAAACTTGCATCGAGCGTCATGTCGCCTGAATTTCAGCAAGCCTTTAATCTCGTGAAAGGATCGATCCCAGCGCGTTCCGACGTGCCGGGTGACAAGTTCGATGCCTGCGCTCAGAAATCCATGGCCGACCTGAAGACGGCCGAGAAGGCCGGCACGCTGATGGGGTCGCTTGCTCACGGCCACGCGGAGCCCGCGTCGATCCAGCGCGCGATCTTCGACGTCGTGACTCAGCACATCAACTCGGACATGTCGTCCAAGGATGCCGTGTCTGCGCTGATCAGCTCCATCCAGGCTGCGAAGTAACCAGCTCCTCCCTGCCCCTGCCGTCGAAAGGCGGCGGGGGTATCCTGCAGCGAGGTTGCGCGCCCGTCGGAGACGGGGACGCCAACCTGTTGATTCCGAGCCAGCAGATGTCCTTTTCAAAACGCCTTGGCAAGGTAATGCCAGCAATCGTCCTGTCGCCATCGTTGGCGGTCATCACGGTCTGCGTCTATGGCTTCATCGCCTACACTGCGCTGTTATCCTTCACCGGATCAAAGATGTTCGCCAACTTCACTTTCGTTGGGTGGCGACAGTATGGAAGACTTTTTGAAAACCCCCGATGGATCACGGCCATTGAAAACATGGCGATCTTTGGGTGCCTCTATATCATTGGAGCGACCTGCCTTGGCCTATTCATCGCCATCCTGATTGATCAGCGTATCCGCTTCGAGGGTGTGTTTCGGGCGGTCTTCCTTTACCCGATGGCGCTCTCATTCGTGGTTACGGGCGTCATCTGGCAGTGGCTGTTGAACCCCGGCCTCGGCTTGGAGCACATGATGCGCGAGCTTGGCTGGGATTCCTTTTCGTTTCAGTGGCTGATCGAGCCCGACCGCGCGATCTACACGATCGTCATCGCCGGCGTCTGGCAGGTAACCGGTTTCGTCATGGCGCTTCTCCTGGCCGGCCTTCGCGGGGTAGATACCGAGATTCTTCGGGCTGCCCGCATAGACGGGGCCCCCATACACAAAGTCTACACGCGCATCATCATACCAGCCCTTCGGCCAGCCTTCCTCACGGTTTTCGTGATCGAGGCGCATCTCGCCATCAAGAGCTACGACCTTGTCGTCGCGCTCACGAAGGGTGGTCCTGGCGTGTCCACCGAACTTCCATCGACGTTCATGTATTCGATGACATTCACGCGTAACGAGCTCGCGGTCGGCGCGGCCAGCGCGACCGTCATGCTCGTTACTCTGGCAAGCATCATCATCCCCTATCTTTATTCGGAGCTGCGCAATGAGCCTGCGACTTGATGCGGAAAGCGCCGCAATCCTATCGAAGGGCACCGACATAAAAGTGACCCGTATTCTCGGCCGGAGCTTTATCTATGGATGCCTGATTATCCCAGCCGCGGTTTTCCTGGCGCCCCTTGTTTCCATGATCTTCACGTCCCTGAAAAGCATGGACGAAATTCGGTCCGGCAATATTCTGTCGTTTCCGAAAGCGATCACCTTCGAAGCATGGAAGCACGTTTGGCATTCAGCATGCATCGGGGTTACCTGCGGGGGGCTGAAGGGCTACTTCGGCAATTCCTTCCTGATTGTCATACCGGCCACACTGCTGTCGGTGGGCTTCGGAGCACTGAACGGATACATTTTTGCAAATTGGCGGTTTAGGGGCGACAATATCCTCTTCGGCCTCGTCCTGTTCGGCTGCTTCATCCCACTACAGATCGTACTGATCCCGATGGCCGGCCTCCTGGGGCAATTGAAACTCGCCGGCACGATACCTGGCCTCGTTCTCGTTCACGTCGTTTACGGGATTTGCTTCACGACGATGTTCTTCAGAAACTATTTCGTGACCGTGCCGGCGGAGATCTTTAAGGCGGCACGTATCGACGGGGCCGGGTTCTGGGCCGTGTTCTTCCGGATACTGCTGCCAATCTCCTGGCCGATCGTGATGGTGTCCATCATTTGGCAGTTCACGGGGGTCTGGAATGACTTTCTGTTCGGCGTCTCGTTCGCAGCCGGCTCCAGTCAACCGGTGACGGTCGCACTGAACAATCTGGTCAATACATCAACAGGCACCAAAGCTTACAACGAAGACATGGCCGCCGCGATGATCGCCGCGCTGCCCACCATAATTATCTACGTGGCGGCAGGGCGGTACTTCCTTCGTGGTCTGATGGCCGGTGCAGTGAAGGGATAACGACGATGGCCAACCTGGCGATCAATCACATCAACAAAAGCTTCGGGAGTCTGACGGTCCTGAAGGACATCAACATCTCCATTGACGACGGGGAGTTCCTTGTCCTTGTCGGTCCTTCAGGCTGCGGAAAATCGACCCTGCTCTCCATTATTGCCGGACTGGACGAGCACACATCGGGCTCGATCACCATCGATGGTAAATCTGTTCAGGGCCTTGAACCGAAGGAAAGGGACATCGCGATGGTGTTTCAATCCTATGCGCTCTACCCGGCAATGACGGTCGAGCAGAACATCGGCTTTTCGCTGGAGATGAGCAAGATGCCGAAAGCCGAAAGGGTGGAGCGCGTCGGCAAGGTTGCAGATCTGCTTCAGATCCGCCACTTGCTCAAGCGGCGTCCGGGCCAGCTCTCGGGCGGGCAGCGTCAGCGTGTTGCCATGGGACGAGCGCTGGTTCGCGAGCCGAAAGTCTTTCTCTTCGACGAGCCGCTATCAAACCTCGATGCGAAGCTGCGTGTGGAAATGCGCACCGAGATCAAGAAGCTGCACCAGCGGCTCGGAGCAACCATCGTCTACGTCACACACGACCAGATCGAGGCCATGACGATGGCGACCCGGATCGCCGTGATGAAGGACGGTATACTGCAGCAGTTCGGGACGCCCGAAGACATCTACGATCGGCCCGCAAACGTATTCGTCGCGACCTTCATGGGTTCGCCGCCGATGAACCTGCTCCCCGCCGTAGTCACTCCCGGCTCCCAAATTCTCTCCATTAAAGGCGCGGACACGACTTTGCCGGTCCCCATGTCAGTCCTCGACATGCCTGCCCCCGGCAGGGAGGTGCTTCTGGGCCTCAGGCCGGAATGGATTTCACTGGCGACGGACGGCAACTCCTCCAATCCAACACTGACGCTGCATGTGGATGTCATCGAGCCCACTGGCCCGGACGTGTTCGTGGCCCTGCGCACCGGTGAGCGCGAAATCATGTCGCGCCTGCCTACGGGCACCCCGGTCCGGATCGGAGAGAAAGCATCCTTCACACTCGACCTATCAAAAGCAGTTCTCTTCGACGCCGAGACCGGCGTCGCTCTCTAAACACTAACGACCCAAGGACTTACCAATGCCAGCAAAACAGGAAAGACGCCTCCGCGTCGGCGTGCTCGGAGCCGGTCAGATCGCCCAGGCAGCGCATTTCGAAGCCTGCACGAAGGCCGCAAACGCCGATCTCTATGCTATCTGCGATGTCGCGGACGATTTGCGCGAGCGCATGGTGATCACCCACGGTGCGCAAAAATCGTATAACGACTACGACAAGATGCTGGCTGATCCGGATCTCGACGCCGTCATCATCGCAACGGCCGATGCCTTCCACGTTCCGGCCTCGATTCGAGCACTGGAAGCGGGCAAGCATGTCTTGTGCGAAAAGCCGGTCGGCGTCACCGTCGAGGAATGCGTGGACCTCAAGTCCGCCGTCGAAAAGTCCGGCAAGACCTTCCAGGTCGGTCACATGAAGCGCTTTGACGCAGGCCTGCAGGCTGCCAAGTCTTTCATCCGTGACGAGATGGGCGATCTGATCGCGCTGAAGGCTTGGTATTGTGACAATACTCACCGCTACCCGATGACGGATGCGGTGCAGCCGCTGATCGTGACCAGCGCACATGCCAAGCGGCCCTCTACGAACCCCAAGGCTGATCTTCGCCGCTACTATATGCTGGCTCATGGCTGCCACCTGATCGATACCGCGCGCTATTTCGCCGGCGATATTGTGTCTGTGAACGCGCGGCTTTCCGAGCGCTCCGGCATCTGGTGCTGGTTCATTGATGTCGAGTTTGCCTCCGGCACACTCGGCCATCTCGATCTGACGGTTCAGGTACGCATGGACTGGCACGAAGGTTTCCAGATCTATGGCAAGAACGGCAGCATTCTCGGCAAGACGTACAACCCTTGGTACTATAAGTCGAGCGAGGTCGATATCTTCCGCGAGGCAGATGGTGCCACCCACCGGGTTCTCGGCGCCGACGGCCACTTCTACCGCCGCCAGGTCGAAGGCTTCGCACGCACCATTCTCGACGATGCACCGATGGAAGGTGCCGACATCAACGACGGGTTGGCCTCGGTCCAGGCTATGGTCGCGATTGCCCGCTCCGTTGAAAGCGGGAAGTCTGTTGCACTTGCCGACGCCACGGGTGGCGTGTGATGAAGCTCGGGATATTTGCAAAGACCTTTGATGGCAACGATCCCGAAATGGTCCTCAAGGCTGTCGCGGCGGCCGGGTTCGTTTGCGCACAATACAACATGGCCTGTTCCGGCCTGCCATCCATGCCGGAAGACATTTCGGCAGCGCAGGCCAAAGCGGTAAGCGATGCAGCAGACGCTACCGGCGTGGACGTTGTCGCTGTGTCCGGCACCTACAACATGATCCACCCCGACCGGGACGTTCGCGCCGTCGGTCACGCTAAGCTTGAGGTCATTGCGCGCAATTGCGCGGGCATGTCCACCAGGCTCATCACGCTGTGCACCGGCACGGGCGATCCTGTAGATCAGTGGAAGGAGCATCCGGATAACAATACGCCAGAAGCATGGCGCGATCTCTTGGAAGCCATGGAAACGGCGGTTGGTATCGCCGACCGCTACGACGTCGATCTCGGCATCGAACCGGAGCTTGCCAACGTTGTGAATTCGGCGGCGAAGGCTCGCCGGCTCATTGACGAAATAAAAAGTCCGCGCATCAAGATTGTGCTCGACCCGGCCAACCTCTTCGAGATCGCAAGCCTTGAAGAGCAGCGCGCTCTCGTATCGGGCGCCGTTGACCTTCTGGCCGATCGCATCGTCATGGCCCATGCCAAGGATCGCAATCCGGACGGCAGCTTCGCGACAGCCGGCAAGGGCGTGCTCGACTACGGCCATTACCTCGGCCGTCTCAAGAGCATCGGCTTTGAAGGCAGCCTGATCACCCACGGTCTGTCGGTAGGCGAAGCGCCCGGCGTCTCAGCTTTCCTGAAAAACCATCTGCAGGACGGAGTGGCCTCATGAGCACGGCCATTGGCCCGTTCGAAACCTCCGACGGCACGCTGCTGAATGTCGACGCAGCCGGCGAAGGGCAGACCGTCGTCTTTCAGCACGGCCTTTGCGGCGATGCTGGCCAGACGCGCGAAGCCTTTCCGACCGAGCCGGGGCTGCGCCGGATTACGGTGGAGGCAAGGGGCCATGGCCGCTCACAGCCGGGCGCGCTCGACAATCTTTCGATCGCGACGTCCGCGGACGACATTGCATTATACATCGAACGCAATCTGCAGGAGCCCGTGGTGATCGGCGGCATTTCGATGGGGGCAGCAATCGCGCTGCGACTTGCGGTCAAGCGGCCCGATCTCGTCAACGGACTTGTGGTTGCTCGACCTGCATGGGTTATTGAGGCTGGGCCGGAAAACATGGCGCCGAATGCCGAAGTGGGCAGACTGTTGAAAACCATGCCGCCTGAAGAGGCAAAGGTCGCCTTTCTCGACGGACCGATCGGCCGCCGCCTCGCAACGGAGGCGCCTGACAATCTGGCATCGCTTGCCGGTTTCTTTTCACGGACTCCGATCGAGGTGACCGCGGCACTCCTGACCGCGATTTCCGGCGATGGGCCGGATGTGACGGAAGCTGAGGTTCGCAACCTTGAAGTTCCAACGCTGGTGATCGGTCATGAGAAGGACCTGATTCACCCGCTCACCCACGCGCACACCCTGGCCCGCATCATACCCCGTGCACGCCTCGTTCAAATTACGCCCAAAGTGGAAAACCGGGAGAAGTACGTTGCCGATTTCCGGCTTGCGATGGGCAATTTCCTGAAGAGTCTGAGATATGAGCAAGCCTAATAGAAAATGGATCGCCAACCTGCCGAGAGACCGATTGATCGCTGAGTTTTCCGTGTGGTCGGCCGATCTCGTGCGGCTTGCCGATGATCTCGCGCGTGTGGAACCGTTTGTCGACGTCCTGCATATCGATGTCGCCGATGGTCACTTCGCGCCTGCGATGCTCTTCTTCCCTGATCTGGTAGCGGGCGTGCGCAAGGTCTCCTCGCGGCCGATCCATGTTCACCTGATGGTGTCCGACAATGTGCTGTTGCCGCAGATCGAACAATTCGTCGATGCCGGCAGTGATCTCATCAGCATCCATGTTGAGAACGAAGCGGTGGCTGACGCAGCGATCGATCTTCTGGACCGGCGCGGCGTTGCATCAGGCATGGTCCTGCGGGTCGAGTCCCCCGTGGACCGTATCGCCAAATATGTCCCACGCCTGGATTTCGTAACGCTGCTCGGAACGGCCATCGGCGTAAAAGGGCAGGGGCTCGACGGACGGGCCGGCACGCGGCTTGAGGAAGCTGGCCGGATCATAGCGGCCAGCGGCGCGACGCATCGCATCGTTCTTGCTGCCGATGGCGGTATCCGGGAGCATACGGTACCGCTGCTGCGCCGAGCAGGCGCGGAGACGGTCGTTCTCGGCTCTCTGGCTTTCAATGCTCCATCGCTTGAAGAGCGGATGGCGTGGCTACGCGCACTCTAACGCACGGTATGAACATGCATCAGATCGCCATCGGGATAGACTTAGGGGGAACTCAGGTGCGCGCGGCCCTCATCGACAAGCACGGCACGATCGTTGCGCGCATGGAGGAGCCGACCGAGGCCCAGGCGGGTCCTGAGCGAGTTCTTTCGCAAATTCACAGCCTCACCGAAAGATTGCTGGCCGCGACCAAGTCTTCCGTGGTCGTTGGCATCGGCGTCTCGACGCCGGGTCCGATCGACACCGTCAGCGGCATCGCGAAGGATATTCCGACCCTTTCAGGCTTTGCGGATTTCCCGTTGAAAGCGGAACTGCAAAAGCGCTTTGCCTTCCCCGTAAGCCTCGAGAACGACGGCATTGCCGCAGCCATCGGAGAATGGCAATTCGGGGCGGGCCGAGGGCTCGAAAATCTTGTTTACGTTACTGTGAGCACGGGCATCGGCGGGGGTGTCGTCGCGGACGGTCGCGTGGTGCGCGGCCGCAAGGGCATGGCCGCGCACATCGGCCACATGTCGGTCGAGCCTAACGGCGCGCTATGCCCCTGTGGCAATCACGGCTGTTTCGAAGCCTATGGTTCCGGCACGGCATTCACCCTGCGCGCCAGGACGCGCGCCATCGGCTGCGAGGAGACGACGCTGGGAAAGAACGGTAGCGAGATCCACGCGCGCGATGTCTTCGTGTCGGCGCGGAACGGCGACGCCCTTGCCAAGAGACTGATTGACGAGGAGGCGGAGATCCTCGGGCGCGGTTTTACCGGCCTGATCCACATCTTCAGCCCCGACATCGTCGTCATGGGTGGCGGGATCTCGCACGAGTTCGAAAGCCTCCAGCCCGGCATCCAGGCCTACATCGGCCAATGGGCAATGCCTGCCTTCAAGGATGTAAAGGTGGTGCGTGCCGCCCTGGGCCAGAATTCTGGCCTTGTGGGGTCGGCTGCGCTTGCCTTTCTGGCGAAACGCCCCGAGGCGGATACCTTCGCGCTTGCTGCGTACAATTGAAAGCAAGAAGGAGAAGATATGCTGACTAACAGATTGAGCCTGGCCGACGCCCGCATTCTGATCGAGGGTGCTCGCGGACGCGCGGAAGAAATCGGAGTACCGATGTGTATCGCTGTGACGGATGAATCGGGGCAATTGATCGCGTTCGAACGCATGGACGGGGGCAAAATTACCAGCACCATCATAGCACAGGACAAGGCCTACACTGCCGCCGGCGCCAAGCGAACGACAGAGAGCTATGGAGAAGTCAGCCAACCGGGCAAGCCGGCCTATGGCATCAACTCGGCCATCGGCGGGCGACTGCTGGTCGTGGCTGGCGGCATCCCCGTCATCGTCGACGGTCAGGTCGTCGGCGCCGTTGGGGTCAGTTCTGGAACGCCCGGGCAGGACAAGGATTGCGCCCAGGCAGGAATCGACCTTTTTTCGCGACCTCAGCGCCTGAAAAGTTGCCGATGGCTTGATGCCAGCACGAAGAAGTTAGCCGTACCTGTTCCGGGGATTGGGTCACTGGCCCAAGGTCCCTTCGAGACATAGGTCAACTTCAGCTTTGAAATGCACGCTGGCTTCATCTTCGGTGGTCGGTTCCATAAAACAGCGTTATGTACCAACTCGTTGATTTAGTTCGAGCGCCGGCCTGCCTGTTGCGGGTTGCTGGTTCATATCCTTTCAAGAGCTCCGCCTAAAGGTGGGGCGCTTGAAGGGTGACGAAAATTAAAGCGCCGGAATAGCTTCCGTCACTCTGTCGCGATAGATTTCACAGCGGACGCGACGACGGCGAGAGCATTCTCATCAAGACCAATTACACCATCCTGCTTTTCACCGATCAGTTTGGGCTTTGCACCGCTGTTGTCCCAAATCCAGGCTCTGTCAGCACGTTCAAGAAACCAAGGGAGTTGATCGAGAGATCTTGCGTAGCGAGCACGTACCTTATCGGCGGGAACGTCATGTCCACCCTTCGCGACGCGTAGCTTGATGCGCTCGATCGATCGTTCCGGACTGTCCAAAACGGTGTAGAAAAGCCATACAGCAAATCCCAAGGCCTCAGCGGCTTCCACAAGACGTCGATATTTATCTGTAGATAACACGGTCTCGACGCCAATTGTTTTATGGACGGCTATGGATGAATGGATCCAGGCCTCGATGCGTTGAACTGCAATCAAATTGGCTTCGGAGAGTGGTTTCTTTTCTACTTCACTGATCCGGGCTGCTAGAAGATCAGGATTGACAATCCATACGGACCGCCCTTCCAACTGCATAGACGCTACTCTTACCGGATCCGTTGGGTCCTGCAACGATCAGAAAGACAGGCTGCTCAAGCTTTTGCAGGAGCACGGTCGACGACGCCTGTCACAGCTTTGTTATCACGGCGAGCCTTGGCCACATTCTTGCTGAAGACGTAGGTGATGTCTTGTCCAAATGTTTGGCTTTTCGCGTCAATCGTGCGCACAGTGACGAACTGCCCGCTGCTCGAATCGCGAACTCGCTTCTCCGTCACCGCGTTGCCACGCACTCCGGAGTTTGGGCCACCAAGCTTTTTGACGACGACTTTTGCCATGTTTACTCCAATTCTTCACCGTCCAATATAGCAAGCATCATCGAGCCCGAAAAGGCCAATCCGAGCAGGTTGCGGATGGGATTGTTGGACGGCAGCCGGCCGGTCGAGATACGAGCAACCAGGTTGCAGAAGCATCGTGCAAGCTGCCTGCGCGCATTCTACGTGTGCGGCTTGGCCAAGTTCCCCGGTGTGGACAATGCTCCCGCGCGCGTGATGGAGTTCAAAGATACTTTGCTGAAAGGCAGACACTGCGGGAACTCTCTTCAGGCATATTCCGGCGCGGCGCCTGATGCGTTCTGCTACACTTGGCTGATAGTCATCTCTATTGCGATTGCCGGATGCCATTTACCTCCAGCGGCATACCAGGCGACAGATTGTTTCGAGGAGTGACGCCTTAAACGGGACTTTAACACCATCTGCACGTAACTCCCGTAGTGTGGGTTGTCGAATAACGATTCCGTGACGTTCATTGTCGTCATCCCACGTCGCTTGACTGCGACCAGAAAATGCAATCCAAAACGGCGATGCCGCAACGGTTTCGTCGGTGCGCTTGTACAGATTTTTTTTGAAAGTCTTCTTATATCCCGTCTCGGCTGCAAGGTGATCCTCGCGAATCTTGATTAGTCGGTCACCTCCCTCGACGAATTTTGCTATTTTAACGACAATCCGATCGGCGTTGGTCCGGGCAAGATTGATTTGGCTCAAGTCAGCAAAACGTTCCCGTAGAGCAATAGACCGCAGACCGTCGTAATACATGAAACAACGCATCGTCGGCCCGGCGTACAGATCCTCTCGGCCGCCGGCCAGCCAAAAGGCGAGCAGCGAGTGTCCAACCATCGCCGCTTCTAAAAAATCCATGGGATCTTTCAGGTTGAAGAAGTCACCCATCATCCTACGCAATTCTCGATCAACAAAAAGGCAAAGCGAGCCCACGCCGCCACGACGGTCTGCATCTAGTTCCTCGAGAAAGCGGGACCCGCTAATGTTGGTCTCCACTTTTTCCTTGTGTCCATAAAGGCCATGAGAATACTCATGGGCGAGAGCAGTAACCACTGCAGCAACCACGAACGCCATCGGGTCATAATTACGTGCAGGAACCTCGTGCACACTGACAATTAGGTCGAAAAGCCGCTCTACCGAGGCCAGTGCTATTCGCGCGTAGTAGAACAGCTCGCCGTCCTTCTTATTCATACCCGCCGGCCCGTTTGGCTCTCCACTCGGGTCAAGGACGAACGGAAATTCAGCCTTAGCTTCTTCTTGAGACGAGGTCGAAACATATCGGGAGATTGTTGCCAAGATAGTCGCCGTCTGCCGGACAAGGCGGTCAGCTCTTACGACGTCTTGCGAAGTATGGCGCTGCGGATCGCTAAGATACGCTTCGGCGAGAGCGGCTGCGGCATCGTCGGTCAATTGAGGCATTGGTTCACCAGCGGAAAAGAAATTGAAGTTGCAGATCGATATCGCAAGGAAGCGAAAGAATTAGCTAAGAACAATTTTTGTGCGCGTTGATGCTCGTCGAAGTTCGCTTAGAGATGACAAGGTCCTCACGGCGACACATTCGCAGCATTGACCCCTCTTAAATATTGCCGCAGGCGCTTCACCGTCGCCACGAGGCCGACGTACAATCTTTCTAATCAGTGTCTGGGATTTTCGTCTCGCTGTGGACGACTGTCCGCCGAACGCCGATCCTGAACTTCGGCAGCGAGAACGGACATCCATGTCATTGCCGCCAGCGATTTGCCATCGGCCGCACTCCCGTTATTCCCCGCCTGGCTAGGCTCCTAAGATTCCTAGATAATGTGCCATAGTGAGGTAACAAGTTTTCGGGTCTTCGGTTCTGATCCCTTCAACTGCATTAACGGTCGTCGGTTGGACGCCGATTGGCAGTCAGAAAAATGGCGAGAGCGCTGTCACCGTCGTTCGTCGAAAATCATGTTCTAAATCGGACGTCTTCCCCGAGAAGCTGCAAGGCCCAGTTCCATTGGCAACGTTCCGTTCTTGGGCGTTGCCCAGGCTTCTCCAAATCTCACGACGACCGATAGACGTTGCCGCCATGCGCCGCCTCTTCTGATACCCCGGGGGAGCGCAGGACGGCATCGAGCTTGTCGCCAACCTTGGCTTCAAAAACGCCCCTGAGCGTTTTCAAAGCATAGTCAGTCCGGAAGCCAGCCGACGCAGGATCGGCAGCGGCGCTCAGCATCCCTCGGATGGCGTGCTGGAAAAGAACCCCGTCACGATAGCCGGCAGGACCAGCCACCGGCGATCCGCCGTGGCCGCCAGGACTGTTCCTTGAACTGGAAGCTTTCGCCTCGAGCGTCCGGCCACAAGGTATGCACAGAGTTGCATACCTGATCTTGTTTTATATCGTTATATATTATATTATAGTATATAATAAGCGCGGAGCCAGTCATGCCCATTACAGCAATATCCGAGAAGCTTTCCGTCTCGACGCAGCCGAGCATTGAGGACATCCAGTCGCTCCGCGACAAAGGATTCAAGACACTCATCAACAACCGACCGGACGACGAGGATCCTGCACAGCCTGGCACGCAAGCGGAAAGCCAGGAAGCGAAGCACTGCGGCCTGTCCTATGCGTTCATCCCGGTCACGGCCAGCACGATCACCGAGGCGGACGTGCGTGCGTTCCAGCGCGCGGTCGATGAATCCGACGGGCCTGTGCTCGGCCACTGCAAGACCGGCACTCGCTCGCTGAGCCTCTACTTGATCGGTGAGGTCCTTGACGGCCGCATGTCTGCCGATGAGGTCGTCGAGTTCGGAGGCAGCCGCGGCTACGACATCAGCGCTGCCGCACGCTGGCTTGAGAAGCAGGGCGCGCACCGTCCGCAGGTAAAGGGCTTTTTCGACAAGCGTACCTGGAGCGTTCAGTACGTGGTGTCGGATCCCGCGACCAGCAAGTGCGTCATCATCGACCCTGTGCTCGACTTCGACGAGAAGTCAGGGGCGACAGCGACCGTCAATGCCGACGCGATCCTCGACTACGTCCGCGACCAGGGGCTGACCGTCGAATGGATCCTAGACACCCATCCGCACGCCGACCACTTCTCGGCGGCGCAGTATCTGAAGGAGAAGACGGGGGCGAAAACCGCCATCGGCGAGCACGTCGTGGATGTCCAGAAGCTGTGGAAGGGCATTTACAACTGGCCAGAGCTCGCGAACGATGGTTCCCAATGGGACCGGCTGTTCGCCCATGGTGAGACCTTCAAGGTCGGCTACATCGACGCCAAGGTGCTGTACTCGCCGGGACACACCCTCGCCTCCGTCACCTATGTCGTCGGCGATGCGGCCTTCGTGCACGACACGCTCTTCATGCCCGACAGCGGGACCGCACGAGCAGACTTCCCCGGTGGTGACGCACGCGTCCTGTGGAAGTCGATACAGGACATCCTCGCGCTTCCGGATGAGACGCGGATCTTTACCGGCCACGACTACCAGCCAGGCGGGCGGGCTCCTCGCTGGGAAAGCAGCGTGGCTGATCAGAAGAAGTTCAACCCGCATCTTGCTGGCGTGACGGAAGAAGAATTCGTGGCGCTCAGGACGAAGCGCGACAAGACGCTGCCGATGCCGAAGCTCATCCTCCATGCCCTGCAGGTAAACATCCGCAGCGGGCGCCTGCCGGAGCCGGAAGCCAACGGCAAGCGCTACCTCAAGTTTCCGCTCGATGCATTACAGGGAGCAGCATGGGAATGACCGCCGATCTGAAGGCAATGATGAAGGCTGGGCTGTCTCCTGCGGAGCTTTCTCTCCGCGCGGGCGAGGTGGCGAACCTGTTGAAAACGCTGTCCCATCCGGCGCGTCTGATGATCGTCTGCACCCTGGTGGAAGACGAGTATTCGGTCGGGGAGCTTGAAGAGAAAGTCGACGTTCACCAGCCGCATCTGTCGCAGCACCTGACGGTACTGCGCGGCTCCGGCATCGTCGAAACGCGGCGGGAGGGGAAACAGATTTTCTACCGTCTGACGGAAGAAAAGGCCGCGCAACTGGTTGCCGCCCTCTATGACATCTTCTGTGCGAAGGAAGAAAAATGAGCGCCTATCTCCCATCTCTGCTCGGCGGCATGCTGATCGGCGCATCGGCCGTCATGCTTGTGCTCCTCAACGGCCGGATTGCCGGGATCAGCGGGATCGTCGGGCGTCTCGCGCAGGGGATCGGCTTGAGGACCAACCTTGCCTTTGTGCTCGGTCTGCTGCTAGGGCCGCTCGCCTATCTGCTCCTGTTCGGCGGCTGGCCGGTCGTGCAGATCACTGCCAGTTGGCCGCTGCTCATCGTGGCGGGGCTGCTTGTCGGCTTCGGCTCACGCATGGGCTCGGGCTGCACCAGCGGACACGGCGTGCTCGGGCTTGCCCGCCTTTCTATACGATCGATGGTGGCGGTCGCCACGTTCCTGACCGCCGGCGCGGTCGCCGTCGCAATTCTGCGAGGTGTTGGGTTATGAACAGGAACATCTGCCAATTCGTCGCGGCGCTTGCCTCGGGCGTTGTCTTCGGCTTCGGACTGTCCTTGTCCGGTATGCTGAACCCCGTCCGTATACAGGGCTTCCTCGACGTCTTCGGCGCCTGGGATCCGAGCCTCGCATTCGTTCTTGGCGGTGCAGTTGCGGTCGCGGCCATCGGCATGCAGGTGATGAAGCGGATGCGGCATCCAGCCTTTGACGACAGCTTCCATGTGCCGGCGAACCATCGGGTCGACGCGCCGCTGGTTATCGGCTCCGTCTTGTTCGGTCTTGGCTGGGGGATCGGCGGCCTCTGTCCAGGCCCGGCGATTGCATCTTTGTCAATGGGTCTTCCTCGGACAATCCTGTTTGTCGTGGCGATGCTGGGCGGGATGATGTTGTATGACAGAGTATGGAGCCGACGGGCGTGAGCTATCCTATCGTTTCGGCAGTCGGCTCCGGCGGCCTCGTCGGCTTCATGCTCGGCCTCCTGGGTGGAGGCGGATCTACCCTGCATGCGCAACCGTCGACCTACTCTGCGATGCCGATTCATGTCTCCGTGCTGGTGCTTGGCACGACACTGGCCGCCTTCGTCACTATCTCATTCCTGCTCTGCATGGTGCTCGGCTTCGTGGCTCCCGACTGGGGACTGCATCGGCCCTGGCTGCAGTTCTTTTCGGGCCTGACCGGCTTTGATCTTCGAAGCCTGGCCCTCGGGACGATTCAAAGCGTCATCTTCGGCGGCTACGCGGGAGGATTGATCGCTATAATCTTCAACTTCACCAGCCGACGTCTTGGCTGATTGGGCAATCTGCGGGGACTTGGGCGCAAGCTCATCTTAAATCGTGCTGCTCCATTCGGAAACAGGCGTGTAGACAGATTAAACCAAAGGGGAAGGACATGAGAAAGACAAGACTTCCAAACGCTGTGGCGCTCGCCGCGACGCTCGCCCTCGGCGCTGCGGGATTCGCGGTCGCACAGACTAATGGTGCGGATCCGCATCATTCCGAGGAATCATCGCAAGGCGCCTCACCCTCCGGAACGGAGGAGATGAACGGACAGGGCCAGGAGACCATGCCCGGTTCCGGCATGATGCCCGGCGGCATGATGGGGCGAGGTATGATGATGCAGCCCGGCATCATGGGCGGCATGCCGCCGATGGGTATGCGCGGACAGATGATGAAGATTATGTTCGCAATCGCCGACACGGACGGGGATGGTGCCCTGTCCTTCGAGGAGGTGACGGCCATCCACAAGCGGATTTTCGACAGCGTGGACGCCAACAGAGACGGCAAGGTCACGCCCGAGGAGATGCAGGCGTTCTGGCGGCAATAGGCAGAACCGGTAAACAATGGGTTCTCCAACAATTGGTGCCTCGTTACAGCGGCAGCAGTGCTGCTGGCGCTGCTTGCGATCGGCTCTGCTGCGAGCTCTCGCTGCGGATTGCACCCCCGCAATCGGATGCAGGTACGTCGGATGTGCCCCCAGCCGCAGCTTTATGTTGCCGATCCGATGGGCAGGAAATTACCGTTGCCCGCAGGCTGGCTGTCTCGGCCTGTCGCAAATTCGAATGGTGTCACGGACAGCAAACAGACAGGTTCAGGCCTTTATCCAGTCGCTGTCGCCTTCTGGAAGGCACCAGCAAAGGATTGAACCATGAAGTTGAAACTTATCTCCGCCCTTATGATCCTGGCCGCAACTCCCGCTCTGGCGATCGCCAGCCCAAGCTGCACCAAGGAGCCGAAGTCCAAGTGGATGCCCGAAAAAGCCATGAAGGAAAAGATCGACGCTCTGGGTTACAAGGTAAAAACCTTCGAGATCACCGGAAGCTGCTACGAGATCTACGGCAAGGACAAGGATGGAGACCGCGCCGAAGTTTATTTCAATCCGGTGTCCGGCGAAATCGTCCAGAAAGGCGACTGACCATGGCGCCCGTTGAGTTGCAGAAGCAGGAGGGCCTCCGGCCCTCCCAGGTTGCGAGCGCCACTGTCAAGGTCTGGGACCCGGTTGTCAGGCTGTTTCACTGGACGGTCGTTACGGCCTGCATCCTCAATCTTTTTGTGTTCGACGAAGGGAAATATTGGCACCGCTTGACTGGCTATGTCGTTGCCACGGCCGTCGTCGTGCGGATCATCTGGGGGTTCGTCGGAACCAGGCATGCGCGGTTCGGCGATTTTCTCCCGACACCCGGCAAGGTGAGGGCGCAGATCTTCGGTATGATCAATGGCAGCGAGCAACGCTATATCGGTCATAATCCGCTGGCATCCATCATGATGCTGGGCCTCATGGTACTTCTTGCCATGACCGCGGTCAGTGGCTGGATGACGACGCTTGATGCCTTCTGGGGCGACAAATGGCTCGAGGAGATGCACGGTGTCATCGCCAACAGCATCATGGTCCTGGCTTTCATCCATGCCGCGGCGGCATTGATCGAGAGCTGGAGACATCGGGAAAATCTCGTCTGGTCGATGGTGACAGGTCGAAAGAGAGCATGAGGATTCTTCTGATCGAAGACAGCCCCCGGCTTCGCGAGCTTCTTTGCGAAGCCATCCGCGAGGCCGGCTGGCGCATGGATGCCTTTGCTACTGCAAATGAAGGCCGTCTCGCGCTTGATGGAACAAGCTACGATCTCCTTCTTCTTGACCTTGGCCTGCCTGACGAAGATGGCCTTGACGTGTTGAAGTCTTTGCGTCTCGCGAAGCGGCAGATTCCGGTGCTCGTGCTGACGGCACGCGGGGCTGTCGACGAGCGGATCGCCGGGCTGGATGCCGGGGCCGACGACTACTTGATCAAACCCTTCAATAATGGCGAGCTGATCGCGCGGATTCGCGCACTGATGCGGCGCTCGCCCGTGACAGCCATGCCGACACTGGAATTCGCCGACGTCAGGTTTGAGACGGCATCTCGCCAGGTCACCTGCCACGGCATTGAAATGGCGCTCGCCCCATCGGAAAAGTCGCTGCTCGAACTGCTGATGCGCAATGGCGGGAACGTGGTTTCCAAGCGCAAGATGGAACACGCCTTCTCCCAGTTCGGCGACGAGCGCAGCAGCAATGCCGTTGAGCTGGCAGTCTCCCGGCTCCGGCGGAAACTCGAGGGACATCCCGCCAATGCCGTCATCGAAACAGTAAGAGGCGTCGGTTACATGCTGCGCGAGGAACGGGGTTGATTCGATCGGCTCCCACCTTGACGGCCATTCTGACGCGAAGGATCGCCTTCTTCGCCATGGTCGCGATGCTGGTCCAGCTCGCCGTCGTCTTCTCCGACTATTATTGGAACGTCGGGGAACTCTCCCGCCTATATGTCGAGCAGGAAACAGAGCGACTTGCCTCGGGCGTAGGTGGCAGGGACGGAGCCGTTACCTACAGGCTGCCGGCAGCTGTAGGCCGGCGTTATGCCCATCCGCAGACAGGCTATGTCGCCCGCATTCGCGACGGACGCGGCCACCTTATCTTCGAATCCTGCGACGATGCCTGCGAAAGCCGTTTCCTGCCCGCGGAGGTCAATCCTCCGGATTTTTGGCTTCGCACCATCAAGCCAGGGAAACCGCTTACGCTTGTCGGAGGTCGAGGTTTCCAGATCGGCGAGCAGCGGATTCTGGTTGATGTCGCCACCGTGGGCGATCCTGAGAATCTCGCCTCCGGCGTCTTTTGGAACGAGATCCTCGAGCACATGATCGTGCCGATGAGCATCTTGCTCGGACTTGTTCTCGGGGCAACCTTAATATCGGTTCGCCGTGCTCTGAAGCCTGTGAAGGCAGCGGCCGATGCTGCCGAACTTATCGATCCGATGGATTCCGGATCTCATTTGCCCTTCGAGGGAATGCCGCGAGAAATTGCCCATCTCGCGGTGGCCGTTAACCGGGCGTTCCAACGGATTGGCGAGCTGATGTTGTCGCAAAGGATACTGACATCGGGCATCGCCCATGAAGTGCGCACACCGCTTGCGGCCATCAAACTCGAACTCGGCCGTATTGACCATCCGAGGGCGCGGAAAGCCGAGGCTGATCTCGACGACCTCGTGCATTTTGTGAGCCAGCTGACGGCGCTCGCGCGGCTGGACACGTTCGATCACAGCACGTTCGAAGAGGTCGATCTCGTCGTCCTATGTACAGGCGTGGCAGAGCAGCTTGCACCTTGGGTTTACGAAAACAAGCATTCGCTAGAGGTGTTCGCTCATGTTGAGGCGGCAGTTGTCAGAGCCGCACCAGCCCTATTGAAAGACGCCCTTCGCAATCTGATCGAGAATGCGGTTCGTCATACGCCGGATTCAACGAAGATCATTGTCAGGGTGGGAGAATACGGTATCCAGGTCGAAGATCGACAGGACGCCCAACCCGGCAGTCTCGTCCATCAAACCCGGAATGCGGAAGGCCTCGGGATAGGGCTTAAAATCGTTGAGCGGATCGCGGAGCTTCATAAGGGATCATTGAGGCGTACCAAATCTCGGCACGGCAACATGTTCGAACTCTTGTTGCTGCCAGGCGAACCGAAATAGGGCTGAACTGTTCGCGCCATCGCTTCTCCCGATCCAGCCTGACCGCCTCCGCTGATCAAGCAAGACATCAGAGCTGCTATTGCGCCAGGTCAATGCGCATTTCTGACCAGGTGTCAGAATGGTAATATTACAGCCCAATTCTTTCCTTCGGGAATACACCCATGAGACGGCACTTCTTCCTTCCGCTCCTCACCTATGCCGATGCTGAAAGACGAGACAGGCGAATACCTGATCGAAAACCTGCCGAAGAATGGCGTGATGGCCGAGGCGATCCAAGTACGTGCCCGCGGCGGGCTCGGCGTAAAGGGGCTGCAGAACGAAGCTTTCGAAGTCGGGCGGACGCTCTCGTTAAGGGCGGCTTCGGCCATTCGCGCTTGCGAGAACTTATGCTCGGCGGTGCCACACAGGCTGTGCTGAACAGCGTCAGGCTGCCAGTGCTTTTATCGAATTAGGCGGTTGAGATGTTCAGGGACCGGCTCCGGAACACTCGGCTTTGGGATCGTATCGTCGATGCCGCAGAGGCCGCGCGGCTGATCACCGACGGCATGACCGTCGGCATGAGCGGATTCACCAGAGCCGGCGAGGCCAAGGCCGTGCCTCTGGCGCTGGCGGAACGGGCAAGACGTGATCCGCTGAAGATCACACTGATGACCGGCGCCTCGCTCGGCCACAATCTCGACAGCACGCTCACCGAGGCTCATGTCATCGGGCGCCGCATGCCGTTCCAATCCGATCCCGTCTTGCGCCGGGCGATCAATGCCGGCGATGTGATGTTCGTCGACCAGCATCTGTCGGAGACGGTGGAATTCCTGCGCAGCGGCCAGCTTGCACCGGTGGATGTGGCCGTCGTCGAGGCGACCGCGATTACCGAGGGCGGCGGCATCGTGCCGACAACCTCCGTCGGCAATTCGGCAAGTTTCGCCGTCCTCGCAACGAAGGTGATCGTCGAGATAAACCTGTCGCAGCCGGAAGCACTGGAAGGTCTCCACGATATCTATATCCCGGCCGCGCGACCGAGCCGGGAGGCGATCCCCATCGTTGCGCCCGACAGCCGCATCGGCGTGCCCTTCATTCCGATCCCGCCGGAAAAGATCGCCGCGATCGTCGTCACCCAGAGCAGCGACAGCGATTCAGCGGTGGAGGCATCGGATGCCGAAACCGATGCTATCGCCTGGCATCTCACGGAATTCCTGTTGCATGAGGTGCGGCGCGGCCGCCTGACGGAGAAATTGCTGCCGCTCCAGGCGGGCATTGGAACGATCGCCAACGCAGTGCTCCAGAGCTTCACGGAGACACCGTTCCACGATCTGACCATGTATTCAGAGGTGCTGCAGGATTCGACGTTCGATCTGATGGATGCCGGCAAGCTTGGCTTCGCTTCAGGGTCGTCGATGACGCTGTCAACGCAGAAACACCGGCGTGTGCTCTCGGAAATCGAACATTACAAGCGGCGGCTGATCTTGCGCCCGCAGGAGATCAGCAATCATCCCGAAGTCATCCGCCGGCTGGGCATCATCGCCATCAACACCGCGCTGGAATTCGACATTTACGGCAACGTCAACTCGACCCATGTCGGCGGCACCCAAATGATGAACGGCATCGGCGGCTCCGGCGATTTCGCCCGCAACGCCCACATGTCGATCTTCGTCACGAAGTCGCTTGCCAAGAACGGAACAATCTCGCGCGTCGTTCCGATGGTCAGCCATGTCGACCATACCGAGCACGACGTCGATATTCTGGTGACGGAAATCGGCCTCGCCGATCTTCGCGGCCTTGCCCCGCGGGAGCGGGCGGAGGTGATCGTCGCCAACTGCGTGCATCCGATCTATCGTGAAACGCTGGCAGATTATTATCGGCGCGCGCTGCTGCGCGGCGGCCACACGCCTCATCTCCTGGAGGAGGCGCTCAGCTGGCACGATGCCTTGCGCCGGACAGGAAAGATGCTGCCGTAGTGCCGCCCGTTTCACGCCTCCATGGCGTCAGCCGCTGCCGTGTCCTCGACCATCTCGTCCTCTTGCAATCTTGCAGCGTCACTTGCATCGCGGATCATGGCATATTTGACCTGCGTCACCTTCAGGTCGCGGTACCAGTCGATGAGTTCTCCCCACGGATCTCTGATCTTGGAGAGGCCGGAGATGAAGGCGACGACGGTGCCGATTTCGGTCTTGCCGGTGACGACATAATAGCCGCCGAGCGCGAAGATGCCGGCATAGCCCAGCTGTGTCATCAGGTTCATCATGAAGTTCATGGTGAACTTGATCCGGAAGACGCTCATGTTCAACGCAAAGAGCCTCTCGATCCGATCGCCCTGAGCATCGAGCGCATCATTGGTGGCGACGTGCTGGACCATGCTCTGGCTGACATGGCGCATAACGGTGATCTTGGTTTCGACCCTGCGGTTGATCGCCGCTTGCATCAGTGGCACGAAACCGATCTGCGGCAGGAAGACGACGGCGACGGCCAGCGCCATAAGGGGCTGCAGGAAGATCATATAACCGCCAACTGCGACAAGAATGCCGGCCTGCAGCAGCGGCTCCGAGATGCTGGTGCCGACAAAACCGCCGACCGGTTCGGCCTCGGCGATGATGATCGAGAGCTGCACGCCTTCGGCAAGCGCATCGAAGGGAGCCTCCCCCGATCGCTCCGAGGCAGCCAGCGCCGACTTGCGCAGCCAGCGCACCGCGATCTCACCGATCCAGCCACGATAGATGTTGAGCATCAGTTTGGTCAGCCCTTCCAGCAGGACGAGGCCGAGATAGGCAAGGACGAGAAACAGGATGGTCTGGTAGGCGCCGCCGTCTGTGGCCGCATTGATGATGCGCCTCTGGACTTCCAGCGGCGCGGTGCCGGCGAGGAAGAGAACGATGGAAAGGGCCGCGATCGCGATCTGGTGATGGCGACCGACGAGAAACACGAAACCGAACAGGCTTTTCGGCATTTTACGTCATGGCCTCGTATTTGTGCTTTACAATGGCCGGCGCCGCTGCGAGCGACGGGAACGGGCTTCCACCTTTTGGAGCGCTCCTGCCGGCTGGCCATTCCATGATTTGCCTCCCTGACGTTTCAAGCCTGTCTCGCCTCGGCATCCGGCGGCGGCAGTGCGATGCCGTAATAGGGATCGACCCAGACGAGCAGGTCCCTGACCGACGTCACGCCTGCAACGTTCTCGACCGCGACCCTTGCGGCCAGGCGCTCGCGTTCGTCGAAGATCGTTCCGGTCAGTTCGGCGACGCCACCGGCGACGTGGCAATGGATGAAGCCGTTACGGCTCCAGCTCTGTTTTGCAAGTTCCGCTTCGATTGCTGCCTGGATCTGAGCGTCCCCGGCCGAAAGCGCCGCCGCCGGTAGCGCCCGAGACAAGGCCCGCAAGAGATCGGAGCGCGAGATGATACCGACGAGCCTGCCGTTCTCCACCACGGGCAGACGCTTGATATCCTGGTGTTCCATCAATCTGACGGCGTCGGAAATGGAGGCGGTCGGCGCGATCGTGCTGACCTCCGCGGTCATCACCTCCTCGATCCGCCGCCCATGGGTTCGGACATATTCGGCGGCGATCTTTCCGGAGCCCGTCAGCCATTCGAGCAGCCACGACCGCTTACGTTCGGTGTTCAATTCGCTGCGGCGCAGGAAGTCCCCTTCGCTGACGACGCCGACCAGCGCTCCGTTGGCATCGACGACCGGCAGACCGCTGATCCTGTTGTCGAGCATCAGCTTGGCGGCTTCGGCGACGGAACAGGATGTCGTCGTAGTGATCGCCGGCGATGTCATGATGTCTTGAACGAGCATTTTCGACTCCTGATGTTTCGCATCCTCTCGGCAAAACGTGACGCGCGAGAACCTTGAACAGACCGGCATTTTGCCGGCGTAATCGATGGCTGGGTGCCGGCCTTTGCAGCAGGCAAGCAACACTTTGGGCTAGTGGGAACAAGGTAGTGGCGATGAAGCCGGGACGCTTTGACCAACGTCAACAATGGAAGGAACTCGAAACGCAGCCGGATCGTTTTGAATTCCTTTTCGGCCCAGCGCTTCGCTCTCAGCCCCAGCCGGGGGGCGCCTTGCTCCACGTACCGGATCGGCCGGGACGAGGCGCTCTGGTTTTCGAAGCGAAGGTGTCTCCGCCGCTCCTCCCGGCGCGGCGGAGAGGCGCAGCGCGCCAGCTATGCTGCGGACTGGTCCCGCGCTGCGAAGATGCTCGCCTCTCCTGCGATATCGAGCACCGTGCGGCCCTCGATCGTTCCCGCTTTGAGATCGGCAAATATATCGTTGATGTTGTCGAGCGGCGCCTTGGAGATTTCGGCGCGAACCTTGCCATCGATGGCGAAAGCCAGCGCTTCGTCGAGGTCGCGGCGCGTGCCGACGATCGAGCCGCGTACGGTGATGCGTTTCAGGACGACGTCGAAGATCGGTGTCGGGAAGTTGCCCGGCGGCAGGCCGACGAGGCTGACGGTGCCCTTGCGACGCACCATGCCGAGCGCCTGCGAGAAAGCGGGCGGCGAGACGGCGGTGACGAGAACGCCATGCGCACCGCCGCCAGTTGCCTTCAGTACCTTTTCGACGGTGTCTTCGGCGCGGGCATTGAGCGCGAGATCGGCCCCGACCTGGCGGGCAAGGTCAAGCTTGGCGGCAGCGACATCGAGAGCGACCACCTTGAGACCCATCGCTTTGGCATATTGGATCGCAACATGGCCGAGGCCGCCGACGCCCGATATCGCCACCCATTCGCCGGGCCGCGCTTCGGTTTCCTTCAGCCCCTTATAGGTCGTGACACCGGCGCAGAGGATTGGCGCGATCTCGGCAAAGTCGACGTCTGCGGGAAGGCGGGCGGCGAAAGCGGCCGAGGCAATGACATATTCGGCAAAGCCGCCATTGCAGCTGTAGCCGGTATTGTGCTGGTGTTCGCAGAGGGTTTCCCAACCGGCTTCGCAATATTCGCAGCGCAGGCAGGCATCGTGCAGCCAGGCGACGCCGACGGCATCGCCTTCCTTGAATTCGGTGACGCCGGGACCGAGAGCAGCAACGACCCCGGCCGCTTCGTGACCGGGAATGAAGGGCGGCAGCGGCGTGACCGGCCAATCGCCCTCGGCGGCGTGCAGGTCGGTATGGCATACTCCACAGGCAACGACCTTCACCAGGATTTCACCTGGACCCGGAACAGGCACCGGCACGCATTCGATTGCGAGCGGCTTGCCGAACTCCCGAACCACTGCCGCCTTCATCATCTTGCTCGTCATGATCTTCGTCCCTTCACGATGGTGTCCGGCGCGGATAATGCAGGTGATGCACGCCGCGCACGTTGATCCATCGCAAAGAGCAGTTCCGTTGACCGGATCGCGCTTGAATTTTACGGCATCGACGCCGATGCCCATGCAGGTGCAGTCTTGGCTTCATCCCGCCGGTAGAAGAGGGTAACCTGCCGCATCTGCAGGAGGCGTTCGGAGGAAGGCCTGATGAAAGCAATGGTTCTCGAAGCGGTCGGATCTCCTCTGCGTCCGGTCGATCGGCCCGATCCCGTCCCGCTAAGCGGGCAACTGATGTTGAGAGTGGAAGCTTGCGCCGTTTGCAGGACCGATCTTCAAGTTTGTGACGGCGATCTTTCCGAGCCGAAACTTCCGCTCATTCCCGGCCATGAGATCGTCGGCCGCGTCGAGGCGGTGGGAGAGGGGGTGCCGTCATCGCGGGTCGGACAGAGGGTCGGCGTTCCCTGGCTTGGTCATACTTGCGGCTGCTGCTCCTTTTGCCGGAACAAAGCGGAAAACCTTTGCGATCAGCCGCAATTCACCGGCTATACGCGTGATGGCGGTTTTGCCATGCATGTCGTTGCCGATGCTGATTACGCCTTTGTGCTGGATCCGCAGGCCGATCCGGTAGCGCTTGCGCCGTTGCTGTGTGCCGGTCTCATAGGGTGGCGTTCACTGAAGAAGGCCGGCGACGGCTCCAGGATCGGGTTATACGGTTTCGGTGCGGCGGCCCACATCATCGCGCAGGTCTGCCGTTGGCAAGGGCGCGAAATCTATGCTTTTTCACGTCCGGGCGACGAGGCGGCGCAGCTTTTCGCGCTCGACCTCGGCGCCGCGTGGGCGGGAGGCTCGGATGAAAGTCCGCCAGTCCTGCTCGACGCGGCGATCATCTTCGCTCCTGTCGGCGAGCTCGTGCCGGCTGCTTTGAGGGCAGTGCGGAAAGGGGGCAGGGTCGTCTGCGGTGGCATCCATATGAGCGATCTTCCCGCGATGCCCTATGCCCTCATTTGGGGCGAGCGAAGCATCGTTTCGGTCGCTAATCTCACGCGCGCCGACGCGGAGGAACTCTTTCCGGTCGCTCGCAAGGCCGGGGTCAGGACTCATACGACTGTCTATTCGCTCGTCGATGCCAACAGAGCGCTTGCGGATCTCCGGCTTGGCCGGGTGACCGGGGCCGCCGTTCTGACGCCTTGAGCGACACCCGACGCCGTCTCGCAAAATACGGCACGATGGTGCATTCTTGATGGCGGCGAATGTCGGATGATCTTACGATCGAGGCCGCGCCATCTTTCTTTTGGTGAAGAAGTGCCATGAACGGCGACATTACGAACAGTTCCACTATCGAAACCCAGCTCGTCGAACTCGCCCGCCTGCTCGATGGAGCCAATCTCATCATTCACGGTTTCGATGGCGTCATCAGCCGGTGGACCGGCGGCTGCGAAGCACTTTACGGCTGGTCGCGGGAAGAGGCTCTCGGCAAGGTCGTACATGAGCTTCTGGCAACGCATTTTCCCCGGCCGGTGGAAGAAATCCGGGAGGCAGTGCGGAGGGAAGGCGCCTGGGAAGGCGAGGTGCTGCATCGTCACAAGGACGGGCGCACCCTCTTCATCGCCACTCGCTGGATTGGTATCGATCCATCTTCTTCCAAGGGTGTGATCGTCCAGACCAACAATGATGTGACCGAGATGAAGAGGGTGCAGGACGACCTAGCGGGGCGTGAGGCGCATTTGCGTTCCATCCTCGACACCGTTCCCGAGGCGATGATCGTCATCGACAACACTGGCACCATCTCCTCTTTCAGCGCCGCAGCTGAGCGGCTTTTCGGCTATTCCTCCAAGGAAGTCTTTGGCCGGAACGTCAAGATGTTGATGCCGCAGCCTGATCGCGACGCGCATGATGGTTATCTCTCTCGTTACATGGCGACCGGCGACCGGCGCATCATCGGCTATGGCCGGGTGGTGACCGGGCAGCGCAAGGACGGCTCCGTCTTTCCCATGGAATTGGCTGTCGGCGAGGCCATTGTTAATGGCAAGCAGATATTCACCGGTTTCATCCGTGATCTGACGAGCCGTCAGAGGATCGATGAGGAACTGCGCCAATCGCAGAAGATGGAAGCGATCGGCCAGCTGACCGGAGGGCTGGCGCACGACTTCAACAATCTTCTGACAGTCATCAGCGGCAATCTTGAAATGATTGAGGATAAGTTGACGGACGAAAAACTGCGACCGCTCTTGCGAGAGGCGCAGGAGGCAACTGATGATGGTGCAAAGCTCACGGCTCAGTTGCTGGCCTTTGGCCGTCGGCAGCCGCTGAACCCGAAGCTCGTCGATGTCGCCCAACTGGTTTCAGGCTTTTCCGAGCTGCTGCGGCGCACTGTAGGCGAGGCGATCGAGTTCCGTACCATCATCACGGGCGTAGACAACAAAGCGCTTGTCGACAGCTCGCAACTACAAAACGCGCTTTTGAACCTCGTGCTCAATGGCAGGGACGCCATGCCCCGCGGCGGGCAGATTTCGATTGAAATCTCGCGTGTCAAGCTCGATATCGACTATGCCAAGATGTATCCCGAGGTGCGCACGGGCGATTACGTGCTGATCTCGGTCACCGACACCGGCGGCGGCATGACGGCCGAGGTCAAGCAGCGGGCCTTCGAACCCTTCTTCACCACCAAGGGCGTCGGCGCCGGGACCGGGCTAGGCCTTTCCATGGTCTATGGCTTCGCGAAGCAATCGGGCGGTTTTATCCAGCTTTACAGCGAGATCGACCGAGGTACGAGTGTGCGCGTTTTCCTTCCAGCCGCGCACATGGCGGCCGCGAATGCCGGCGAGGGGGGAGCGGAAGCGCGCCTTCAACCGAGCATTCCGCGCGGCGTCGAAAAAATCCTCGTCGTCGAGGACGATCCGCGCGTACGCCGCGTCGCTGTCTCGCGTCTGGTAGCCGCGGGTTATACGGTCGTCGAGGCTGCGAATGGTGGGGAAGCACTGGAGCGGCTGGAGGAACATGACGATATCGCCTTGCTCTTCACTGATATCGTCATGCCACGCGGCATGACTGGCGATGAGCTCGCCAACGAAGTGAGGACGCGGAACCCCGGGATGAAGATCTTATTCACGTCGGGGTACGCGGAGCCGACAATCGCAGGCCGGGAACTGGCTCTTTCCGGGAGCTGGCTGAAGAAGCCTTACACCGCCCGTGAGCTGGCGATCCGGCTTCGAGAACTCCTCGATTGACATTGCCTGTCGCCGGCGTCGCTATTGAAACTTCTTCGGCTCTAAACGTCGGCTGTAGTGTGGGAAACCCTGGCAAAGCTGATCGCGCGAAGGGACGTGCCGGATTGGGCAATCATGCTGCGACCACTTTCACGTCGGCTGCCGCCAATCGCCGATAGAAGCGGCGTTTGAGGGCGATAGACCACCAATCATAAAGGAAGATTTCAAGCGGACGCCAGTTCGCAACCCAGCCGAATATAAGCAGGCTTTCGCTCAGCACTTTTCCAAGGGTGTCCGATCCCATCGCATTGATGATGAGTTGACTGAAAACGATGCTCAACGCCAAAGCCGGAATGCCCACGATCAGTTCACGTCGCCCCTCGCGCAGTTCGCGGCGGCTTTGAGCAGCGCGATCGCCGAAGTTGTGTCGAATTGCCTCGCATATCGCTGCGGCGGATTCGGCTGCGGATTCCTGAACGGGCAGCTGAACGACGATCTCCAGCCGAGCGCTTCTCGGTGCTTCCTGAGCCCATTCGACGATGAAGCGCTCCGCGTCTGGATCGAGATCCCGCTCACGAAAGGGCGTAGGGTCGAGGGAGTTGAATAGGCGAGCTGCGCAATCGACCTTCAAGACGATCGTGTAGCTCTCATCTTCCATCTGCCGAACAATCTCTCGTTGCCGCCTCTGTTCGATCCCAACCTCTATCGGCTGTTTTCGGTGGGCCGCAGGCTTAATCTCGGTATTCACACGCGTGACTTCATGAATCTATCGGAGTTTTGACGGCGCCATTCCATGAGATTGGTCAATCAGGCGCCGGTTCACGAGGAAAATTCGTGTTGAATCGCAATCTCGCTATCCGACACGACAGCAGCCGCGAATGCCATTTGCTATAGGCCAATCGCGATCACACCGCTCTTTGATCGACCGCAATGCAGACCTGCCGGGATCGGAACAGACTAGTGCCGAGGGTCCACCTCTATCATCTTCAAAAGCGGAGAGATCAGATGCACGACAGCACCATACAACAGGACGTCTTAGACGAATTGGAATTCGAGCCAAGCATCGATGCTGCCAATATCGGCGTCGCGGTTGAAAATGGCATCGTCACCCTGTCAGGCCACGTCGGAAGTTATGCGGAAAAGGCAGCCGCCGAAGCAGCGGCACGACGCGTCAGAGGTGTACGGGCGATCGCCGAGGAAATCGAGGTCCGCTATCCCGAACGGAAGAAGCACGCTGATGATGAAATTGCAGCAAGAGCAGTGAAAATCATCAGCTGGGACACAGCACTTCCAGATGCCGCCATCGGCGTGACCGTCCAGCGTGGTTGCGTTACCCTGACCGGCGAAGTGCCGTGGCACTTCCAACGCGTCGCGGCGGAAAATGCAGTCCGCAAACTGGGTGGGGTTCTTGCGATCGCAAATCATTTAACCATCCGGCCGACCGCAAGCGCCGCGGACGTCCGGGAGCGTATCGAGAACGCATTGCGTCGCAATGCCGAGATCGAGGCTTCCGGCATTCGCGCCGATGTAGCCGGCGGCAATGTCACCTTGAGGGGCGATGTTCATTCTTGGAACGAGCGTCGCGCTGCCGAGCGTGCTGCATGGTCCGTGCCGGGCGTGACAATGGTCGATAATCGCATCGCAGTGAGCTGATTCACGGCCGGTGGCGAGGGGCAGCCTCGCCACCTCCTCAAACAATCAATTCTGCTTCGCGACAAAGACTGAGGCGAGCGTGCACAGGCTGAGCAGGTCGGGGAGTCTTATTCGGTATCCGGCTTTGGCCATCACGCGCAACCAGATTGTCGCCGCACAGCGATAGGTGGCTGCCTGGACGATGAGCGCCGCGGCAAGGCAGCCGAGATCAGTTGATTTCTGCGTGTCCATGAAGAGACAGATATCGCCGAAGCGAAGTATGGCTCCCCAGGATCAGGATACCGATTACCCACCTCGATAGGGTTGAAGTGTGCGACGTGGCGGATTGCTTGTGTGCTTCCGCGAAATCCGGATGGTCGCCCATCTTCAATGCCTACTGGGCTGCAAATGGCAGATCTTCGGCCCCCAGGGCGACATTCCCGCTGCTCACTCGCCGCAGTGGCTCGAAGTCTGCCGGAGTGATTGTCTCGTGTTTGAGCAGTAGCTTGGCGCCGGCGTGCAGATCAGCCGTCCGCGCCGTTAATAGTGCCTTGGCCTGCTCGTAAGCCTCGTCGAGCATGGCGCGGATGGCGATGTCAACTTCTCGCGCCGTTGCCTCGGAATAGTCTTTCTGCCGCAGGTCCGGTTGCCCGTCGCCCAGCCATTGCAGGCGCTGTGGCTCCAAGACCGCCTGGCCGACCGGACTCATGCCGAAGCGAGTCACACATCCCCGCGCCACATCGGTGGCCTTGGCAAGATCGTCGGCAGCTCCCGTCGACACCTCGCCGAAGATGACGGCCTCCGCAGCCCGGCCTGCCAACAGGGCGATCATCCGCTCCTTCAACTCGCCGAGGGTGATCAGAAAGCGATCCTCCGTCGGCCGCTGCAGCGTATAGCCCAAGGCCCCGATGGAACGCGGAATAATCGAAACTTTCTGCACCGGATCGGTCCTCGTCAGGGCAGCTGCCGCCAGTGCGTGTCCCATTTCGTGATAGGCGACCCGCTCGCGCTCCCGCGGATTGAGCAGACGGCTGCGGCGTTCGGAGCCGGCGACGATGCGCTCCACCGCCTGGGTGAAATCGTCCATATTGACGGTGGTGCCGTTGCGACGCGTCGCGAAGATCGCGGCCTCGTTGACGAGATTGGCAAGGTCGGCCCCTGTGAACCCCGGCGTCAGGCCCGCTATGTCGTCGACCTTCACGTCAGGCGCCATGGTCACCTTCTTCGCGTGGACGGCAAGAATGGCGGCACGACCTTTCCGGTCCGGCCGGTCGATGACCACCTGACGATCGAAACGGCCGGCACGCAGCAGCGCCGCGTCCAGAATCTCAGGTCGGTTGGTGGCGGCCAGGAGCACGATTCCCACCCTGGGGTCGAAGCCGTCGAGTTCGGAAAGAAGCTGGTTGAGCGTCTGTTCCTTCTCGTCACTGCCGCCGAACCCTCCGAGCGGGCTTCGAGCGCGGCCGAGCGCATCGAGCTCGTCGATGAAAATGATGCATGGCGCGGCTTCGCGCGCCTGCTCGAAAAGATCGCGGACGCGCGCCGCCCCTACGCCTACGAACATTTCGACGAATTCGGAACCGGAGATCGAGAAGAAGGGAACGTTCGCCTCGCCGGCGACGGCACGGGCAAGCAGCGTCTTCCCCGTCCCCGGGGGGCCGACGAGCAGGATCCCTTTGGGGATCCGGGCGCCAAGCCGACCGTATTTATCCTTTTCCTTCAGGAAGGACACGATCTCCTGCAATTCCGCCTTGGCCTCGTCGGCACCGGCGACATCATCGAAGGTGACGCCGGTCTTGCGTTCGAGGTAGACCTTGGCGCGGGATTTGCCGATATTGATCAGACCCCCCATGCCCTGCCGCTCTGCAAAGCCGCGGAAGAGGAAAACCCAGACGCCGAGGAACAGCAGCGTCGGGAGCATCCAGGAAAGGATCGTCGTCACCCAATTGCTGTCCGTGCCTCCCACGACCTGTACGCCAGCCCTCTCGAAGGTCCCGGCGATGGCAGGATCGACGCGGTTGCTGATGAACAGCGTCTTGCCGTTCTGCGGCTGCTTGAATACGCCCTGGATCTTCGTTTCAGTGAGCGTTACCGACTGAACCTTTCCATCGGCGACCATCCGCATCAGATCGCTGTAGCCGACCTCAATAATATCCCTCGACGCGAGCCAGAGTTGAAAAAGTCCGACCAACACCATCGCAACGAAGAAGTATCCAAGGTTGAAGCCGTGTTTGCGTTCCATCGGTCGCTCCCCGCATCCGCGTTCTTCCTCAGTTTTCTCACACAGCTTGGCGAGGCCATCATTGACGCTGATCAACTTGCGACGCGCTGCAATGGGAAACCTATCGCGATCGGTCGAGGTCAAAATTGATCCAACGCAACGCGGCCGAACCTGGAGCTGATAGCCTCTCATGCTGAGACGTGATGTGAGGAAGGGACATGCGAAATGGTGCGAGCGATGATTGGAAGCCTGGCATATCTCCGGAGAAGGTGCGCTATCTTATTCTGAAGGGCCGTGAATTCAACGCCAAGGATGTGCTCACGGAGCCCGATCCCGGCTCCAATCCGATGGATGACAATATGATCGAAATTCTGGAGGAGCATCCGGATGATGTCGTCGAAAAGGAACTGGCAAGCGCAATCTGGGCCCTCAATGAAGACGAGCAGATCGATCTAGTCGCACTTGCCTGGCTCGGTCGCGGCGATGGCGATACCAGCGATTGGGACGACCTGCGCCATCAGGCTGCCGAGGCGCATAACAATCGAACGGTTGCTTATCTTCTCGGCCTGCCGCTGCTGCCGGACTACCTCGAAGACGCGCTCGATCAGTTCGGAGAGAGCTCGGCTGCCGCAATGGAAGGCAAGTTGTAAAACAGCGCTTCAAACGGGAGAGACTGGCAAAGCATAGCAGTGGCCGCCGGCGAGGGTCGTCGGCTCAACCACAAGCGCAGCGATGGTTCACGACCTTTCAGAGTTGTCAGTTTTTTTCCGTTCCGCCTGTTCCAACTGCGCTTGCTCTCGGTCGATCATACGACTTAGTTTTGCGCGCTCTGCAGGATCTCGCGCCTGATCGAGCATGTCCTGAAATCGCCTGATGTTCTGCTGGACGACATAGGGGTCCATCGTCGTAGACCTGTTTCCGGGCAGCGGGAACGCCCATTCTAGCGCCGCGCCCGCCCAGATCAATAGCTCGTTTTAGCTATGGTCAACTTCAACGATGTATGTCCGTTGTCACATTATTTCCGCCGCTGGTTCAGTGGTGCGACCGCCTCGCATAACTGGCAAATTCCACCGTGTTGTCCACATATTCGTCGTCATTGCCTGCCAGTAGCACTAGGGCGGAGCGCTTCACGATTCTGACTGAATGACGACCGGCGGGGGCGACGACGCCCTTGTTCGCTAGCTTCGTCATCGTCCGCGAAACCGTCTCAATGGTCAGGCCAAGATAATCCGCAATATCGAGCCGGGTCATTGGCAGTTCGATGATGTTGTCGGACTGGCGACCGTCAATATCGCGAAGGAGTTCCTTCAATAGAAAGCTGCAAACGCGCTCCTCGGCATTCTTGCGGGAGAGGAGCACCATCTGATCCTGGGCGGCGGCCATCTCGTCGCAGAGATGAGCAAAGACCTCGGGCCGCAGGCCGGGTGATTTGTCGACCTCTGTCTCGAAAGTCCTGCGTGAGATGCGACGGACCTTGATATCGGTGACGGCTTCGGCGCTGTAGAGATAGTGGCTCTTTAGCGATACGCCGATGATGTCGCCGTCATGCAGGAAACCGGTGATGACGCGGCGGCCATCGGAGATGATCTTGAAAATTCGCAGGCTGCCCTCGACAACCTCGAAGAGATGACCGGCGGCATCCCCTTCGAAGAACAGCGATTGGCCCGCCGCTATGCGTTCGACGGGCAGTTTCTGGAAAAGCGCCTGAAGGCCGGTCGGCGCGGAGGCGGGAAAGGTCGCGCTCGTGACGCCTTCTGCGTAGTTAAAATTGGCAACCTGAGGCATGTCCATCCCTCCGTGCTGTAGATCACGATCTGACCAGCCGCCGGTGACACGCCGATGCCGCGCGGGTTAAAGATGGTGCGAATTTGTAACAGTTTGTAACAGCCAACGGCTTGTCGAGCACACGGGTTTGGCGAGAGAGCCGAGCAACCCTATCTATCCTGCCCGTTCGTAATTGATCTGCGCAGCTTTAAATTCTGCTGGGCGGGGACGGACGCTACAGTAAAGTTTTCAAACCGCATGCCCTCCCGCTGCAAATGAGGAGCAAATATCTGACGAACTATAGATGTCTGGCGGCCGCAGAACATTGCGACAGATCAAACGCTCCCGGCAGTGAGAGTTGACCTTGCACTAACGAAGACTCTTGCTCGTGCGCGCTCGAAACTCCTGCGTTGGCAAACTGTCGCGGCGCTTCCCTCTCCCAAACGAGATCTAATTGAACGCCCCTGGCTCGTTGTTCCTGAAATCTGTGGCCAATTGAGCTATCGCAAGGTCCTGTGACGAGCAGTGTGGCATTGCTTCAATACTCGGCTGGAGGAGACGACGATGAGCGTGACGATTAAGGAAATGAACACAGACGATTGCTTCGATATGCTTCGCCATGCGAAAACGGGAATACTGGCATGTAGCCATGAGAACAAACCTTACCTCGTTCCGATCTCCTTTGCCTGCGAGGAACGAAAGATCTATGCCTTCTCGCTCGAGGGAAAGAAAATCGACTGGATGCGCGCAAATCCCCATGTTTGCGTGCTGGTCCACGAACATACATCCCGTGGCTCATGGCGTTCCGTGATTGCCTCCGGACGCTTCGAAGAATTTCCAGATAAGGATGGCTTTGCCAGTGAACGTCAGCACGCCTGGAGTGTTCTGCAGAAGGAGAGCGGGTGGTGGGAGCCTGGCGCGCTCACCCCTGAAGATGGGACGGCGGCAAAGCCACACGAGCCGATTTTCTTTGGAATTTGGGTTGAAGAGATTTCGGGCAGGCACGGTGTCGAGGCGATTTGAGATGAATCGGACGAGGTCTCATGAGAGCTTTGGCTCTTCCCAATGAGCCGAGAGCGTGACCTTTTCATTCCGGATGCCTGGCGTTGAATTTGGACGTGGGGACGCCTTGTGTGATGGACTGGTCGCGTCCACGGTTTTGAGGCTCGGACATTAGACTTGAACAGCCTCTTGCAGTGGCGTGAGGAAACCTGAACGACAGTGGCGCTTCATAGACCGAAGGGATAAGTCTCATCCTCTCCGGCGGCCACCTCAGTCGGCAACGGAATTACTGCGCAGCTCTGATCGAACCACACGAACGCATCGTACTGGTCGGACAACGACGCGTAACTGTAATGACTCCATCGCTCCGTCTCGGGCCGATAGATGACACCAATGTAGCGTTCAAGCCGCGGGGCAGCGATGACGCGGCGGAGATTGTCGTGCTCCTTTGCGCGAAAGTCCACCAGGAAGCGGTCGGCGCCGACCTTGTGGAACAAGTCCTCGTAACTGCCTGGGCGAGACGGCCGTATGGCCTTGATTTCCATCGGCCCATCCCATTCCGACGCCGCCGCGACGGTACCGGAATGTGTGCCAAAGCCGATCAGCGCCGCATCACGTCCATACGCCTGTCTGCACAACTGGCCGATGTTCAGCTCGCCGCGCTCCATACCCATCTCGGTGAACCGCGCGTCTCCGATATGTGAATTGTGTGCCCAGACAACCGCTTTCGCTTTTGGACCTGTCCATGCGAGGATATTCTGCAGCGCGTTGAACATGTGCTGGTCGCGGTGGTTCCATGACTCACGAGCCCCGTAATACATGGCCCGATAGTAGCGTTCCGCGTCAGCCACAAGACGGGCATTCTGCATCGCGTCGAAGAACTCAGCGCCATCGTTCTTGGCATATTGGAGCTCCTTCTGCAGCAGGTCGATGAGAATGCGTGTCACCGGCCGTTCGCACAGTGCATAACCTTCAGTCAGTGACGCGCGGCCATAGGCAGCCGGCTCCCGCGACCACGGCGACAGGCAGGCATACCGTTCACGCGCAATTTGCGCGGCCTCGGGATCCACGCGGTCGAGATAGGCGAGCACAGCGGCGATCGACGCCGTCATGTTGTAAAGATCCAGGCCATAGAAACCGACCTTTTCACCCTGGAGTTTCTTGGCGTTGTGATTGCGCAGGAAACTGATAAAGGCGTCGACATCCTTGTTGCGCCACATCCAGGTGGGGAATCGCGCGAACGGCGTTGAGTGCATTGGCCGATGCGGACTTTGCCGAACATACCGATCGATTGCGGCGGCATCGGGCCAGTCGGCCTCCACAGCGACGATCGTGAAGCCGTGCCGCTCGATCAGACGGCGCGTTATAGCGGCGCGAGCCAGATAAAATTCCGAAGTGCCGTGGGAGGCTTCGCCAAGCAATATTACCCTTGCTTGAGCGAACCGATCAAAGACGGCTGCGAAATTCGCGTCCTCCAGCGAAGGCAGTGGCTCGGCCGCAGTCCGCAACACGGCCACTGCCGATGTCTGTGAGATTGACTGAGGCGTCGCGGATGTGGGTGGCTGGTTAGGCTTCAACAGGTAATGCTCGAACCAGGCGCTTGCCAAGTCGGTCACCGCTTCAAGCGCTCCAGGTTCTTCGAACAGATGCGTGGCTCCAGGAACGATTTTGAGCAGCTTCTCACATGCGAGCGCATGTAGTGCCTTCTGATTTAGTGTAAGAACCTCCCGATCATCGCCCCCGACAATGAGCAGGGTCGGTGCTTCGACCTCCGCCAGACGCGGCCCGGCGAGATCAGGGCGCCCGCCGCGCGAGACTACCGCTGCCACGCGACCTTGAAGTTCGGCAGCTGCCAGCATTGCCGCTCCGGCGCCGGTACTCGCACCGAACAGCCCCAACGGTAGATCGGCAATGTCCGGCTCAGCTTGAATCCAGATCGCAGCCTCGAGCAAACGCTCGGCAAGCAATGGAATATCGAAGACATTTCGGCGGTCTTTCGCCTCATCTGCCGTCAGCAGATCAAGAAGGAGCGTCGCGAAACCCTTGTCATTCAGCCGGTCGGCGACAGCAGCGTTGCGAGGACTGAGGCGGCTCGACCCACTGCCATGGGCGAACAATATGATGCCTCTTGGATCAAGTGGCACGCTCAAATCTCCGACCAGACCGAGCGGCGGGACCAAGATACTGCGCCTCGAATGAGCGGAGCCGGTGGTTCCGCCCCTGACCCAACCCTGCCTCAGCAGCCCGATCGTCTCTTCATCAGTGAGTTGGTGGAAATCGCTGTAGAATGCGCCCACTCCCGGAAAAGCTCGCACCGGATGGAGACAAACGATAATGTCCGCATATGGACGCATTTCCGCCAGCGTTGCTTCTGGCGCCACTGGAACAGCGAGCACAACTTTTGCAGCACCCTGATTTTTGATTGCTATGAGCGCGGCTTTGGCTGTGGCCCCCGTGGCAAGGCCATCGTCGACGACGATTGCGGTTCGTCCCGCCGGCTTCAACCGCGCGCGGCTACCGAGGTATAAGGCGCGCCGACGTTCTAGCTCGACAAGTTCCCGCTGCCGTGCACGCTCAAGGTAAGTATCGTCGGCACCCGTTGCCATTCGTACCTCTTCATTGATGACGGTCTCGGCCCCTGAGCCTTCGACGACAGCACCGAGCGCCACTTCGGGCGTCCCCGGCGCGCCAATCTTTCGCACCAGAAGGAGATCGAGCGGCGCTTGCAAAGCACGCGAGATTTCCAGCGCGATCGGTACGCCACCGCGTGGCAAGGCATAAACGACAGGTTGCTCGAGAGTTAGCGCAACGAGCTTGGTCGCTAGCTGACGCCCGGCATCGAACCTGTCTCGAAATTGGAGGTGCGATTGAACCATTACGATAGAATATGTGCCTATTGATCGCCACGCATTGACCAACATCAAATCTTCGCGGGGAATAGATGGACCTCAGGGCGCCGAGATTACGGCCGCTGGAAGGAGGTCAAAGCGGGTGCATGCTCCCGTGATCCCAACGATGACGATAGTCCTGGTCATCGAGGAGGTCCCAGTTCTCTGGCCTGAGCGTCCATACCCTTAAATAATTGCAGTTCGCGTCAATCGCCTGTTTCTTCACATTGGAAAAGAGCTTTGCGGCGATCTCTTGCTCGCGAAACGGGCTCACCACGATGAAAATCGCAATATCGAACAGCCGCCCGGCAAGCGGATGGTTCTCCATTCGAGCGTGGCAGAGCCCGCGGACGTAATCATTGATATCGGCCGCGACGATGAAGTTGCGGCGTTCGGAACCGCTGGTGACCTGACGCCAGGAGGCGAGCGTCAGACGTGGCATTCCCGCTTGCGCGACGACATAGGCACGCTCCACCTCAGTTTCCTGCAACTGGCCGATCTTCAGTTCGGATGCCATATGAAACCCATTCACTCCAAGCGACGGATTGCCGCTTCATGCAATCGCTGATGCAGTCACGCCGGGGACAGCAAAACCTCCCCGGCACGACATTTGATGTGGATCCGTAATCCGATCATCCGATCGCTATCTGATCATTCAACGTCTTGATTCCGGGGGCTGACCAGGCCGCCCGTTCGGCTGCACGCCGCTCCGACCAGGTATGGACCTTCCCTTTGAGCGTAACGCTGCCGCCGGAGACTTCGACGCGGATACCCTGCGATTCCAGCTCGGCATCACGCTTGAACGCATCCTCGATGCGCTTCTTCACGTCAGCAGCGCTGACACTCGGGCTGATCTCGATCAAGTTTGACAGACCGACCACACCAGCGAGGTTGCGGACGGCATCGGCCGCAGCATTTTTCTGATATTGCCATTCGGCCTTGCCGGTGAGTGTGACCCAACCCTTCTGGACCTTGACCTGGATTGCGCCCTTCGGAACGGAAACGTTCCAGTCGAGCATGTTGACGGCGCGGCGGGCGATATCGTCGTCCGATGTCTCATGATTGCCGAAGATCCTCACCTCGATCTCCTGGGCAATGCCGCGCACGCCCTTGATCCGCTTCACCACTCGCTCGGCGGTCTCCTTTTCGGAGTAGGAGCTGACGTGACCGGTGACGGTGACGATGCCGTCTTCGACGGAAATTCCGATGTTGGCGGCATCGATGCTCGGTTCGAAGTCAAGCTCGTCAATAATGTTCTGTCTCAGGGTAATATCGTCCATGATTTGCTCCTTTCTGCTTTCAGGACTTTTGTCCGGCAACGGACGAAGGCCCTTCCCATCAGGCGGGAAGCCCCATGCGTTCGTTTGCCGATTTCGCACGCAACTGCTCCTTCTGCTGGAGCAAGGCGCCACGCAGTTGATCAAGTTGTGCGCGCGATCGCTGAGTTGGGCTTTGGTCGGTGTAGATCGCGGCCGGTAGGGTCACCCGTGGACCCTTTGAAACGCGGTGGCCTGCCTCGTCCAGGCTCATCTGGCCGACGAGACCAATGGAAGAAACGATAATCGCTGCTGGCATCCGCATTTCCTTCTCCTTCAGAAATGAAAGGTGGTAACCGGCCCGACATATTCCGTCACCAGCCAAAAGAACGGGCTTTCCTGATCAGTGCGTTGGCGCCAATCAGGTTGGTCTTGACGATCTGATCCTCTTTTGAATCGAATTGGCCGAAATTCGCGCGTACCCACTGGGCTGCTCGGGGCGTGAGAGGGCTGATCGTCCAGTAGCTGGCTTCTTCACGCTTAACCCTGAAATCTGGCAGTTGCTGCTCATTCGAAGCAATTAAGACGGACATCCAATTTCTCCCCTATCGGCGCAACGACAGTTCGACATGAAACCCGCGATGCTCGGAAGTCTTCCGAGGCGCGAGGGATATACATGAGATGAGCTCTTTCTTCTTTCGTCCACCATAGGCGAAATGTTCCGGGGCTCTTTGATTCGAATCAAAGACGTCGAATGAAGTTGTTGCACGCGGGGGAGACAGGAGTGGCTCGCTTCCGAGCGCTGCCCCCGGTGGAGACGATCGCGAGCGCGCCGCAAGTGGTCTCCCCCGGATCGAGCGGTTCAATGCACTATGCATTCCTGGCATCGCGTGCCGCGGGGCGGGAGCAGGAGATGACCCGACGGTTCTGGATATCGGCATTGAAGGTCAATTGCCCGAATTAAGATGAAGAGGTATTGCGCCAAAACCTGGGTCACTAAGTGCTCGATTTTTTGGCCTCGATGCCAACCGAAAGCCCGCAGTTCGATTGATCAACGTCAATGTCCGAAAACGTATCATCGGCTAAAGGATTGGAAAATCGGGTGCTTGAGGTAAATCATGCAACGAGATGTTGTCGCTATCGGAGCCTCTGCGGGTGGAATTGAAGCCGTTTCGAAGTTACTGAGCTATTTGCCGGCAGAACTCCAGCCGCTGTCTTGGTCGTCATCCATCGACCAATTGAGCCGCCGAGTTACCTGCCTGAGGTTCTCGGACGGCTATGCGCGCTTCCAGTGCGCTTCGCACGCGAAGGCGAGCAACTCGAATACGGCACCTGTTTGTTGAACCCGCCTGGCTGGCACCTGAGCGTGTCTTGCCGCCGCAATTGCCCCGCGTACGGTCGGCGTGATCCTTTCGGGCGCGCTGAAAGATGGAACGTTAGGCCTGAAGTTCCTGAAAGAAGCTGGCGGCATCGCTTTGGTGCAAGATCCCGCTGAAGCCTCCTTTCCGGACATGCCGGAGAATGCGGCGATGCACGACGGGGAGATAGATCTGATCGGTCCCATCGAAACCCTTGCTGAATTCATCTGCGAGCAGGTCGGGCTTCAACCTCTATCCCTCAGCGCCCCCCCAGGATGATCATGCTCAAGGTTCGACTGATCGGCGTGGACTAGTGATGTATTCGGCTTTCCAATGCGGGCGCAGTCCTAGTGTCCGGAGTGCAAGGGGTCTCGTCGGCCACATTCGTCAGGTCAGTCCCGGGAGGCCGTGGTTCAGGAACGGAGAAATGCCCACATGCGGATGCCCGACTGGCGTGTCGCCAAAGCATGGATGCTGCCGATGGTCACATTGGCTCTGGTCGGCGGTGGATTGGCCAGATTTGTGGGGCAAGAGAGCCTTGCGACGCAATTGTGGACGACGGGCACGGCAGTTGTCTTTGCGGTGCTCGTCATCGATATCGGCATTGGTCTGCACAGGAAGGATTTCGGCCTCGACCTGATTGCGGCACTGGCCATAGGCGGCGCCATCATCTTCGGCGAATATCTCGCCGGAATTGTTGTCGCGCTGATGTTCACCGGCGGGCAGTTCCTGGAGAACTTCGCGCAAAACAGGGCAAGCCGAGAGATGACAGCACTGCTCAGCCGGGTGCCAACGCGCGCGGCCCGTTATAAAGATGACCGCATCGAGGATGTTGCGGTGGCGGCAATCGCGCCTGGCGACCTTATCCTGGTCCGCCGCGGCGAAGTTGTTCCCGTCGACGGAATTGTCGCGGGCAATGTTGCCGTCCTAGATGAATCCGCACTGACGGGCGAGGCTCTGCCTATCCGACGGCAATCTGGACAGACGGTGATGAGCGGCTCCACGAATGCCGGCGATGCGTTCGACCTCCAGGCGACGAGCGCGGCTGTCGACAGCACCTATGCCGGCGTCATCCGGCTAGTCGAAGCAGCACAGCGGACGAAAGCGCCGATCGAGCGATTGGCTGCCAAATTCGGGTTGGCCTCCTGGCCCTCACCTTGTCAATCGCCGTTTCGGCCTGGGCACTGACGGGCGAGGCAACCCGGGCCCTTGCCGTCATTGTCGTGGCGACACCCTGTCCGCTGATACTCGCCGTATCCGTCGCAATCGTGTCCGGCATTTCACGCTGCGCAAAAAAGGGCGTCTTGGTGAAAGACGGAGGCGCCCTTGAAGCCCTTGCCGCCGCAAGGACGGTGCTTCTCGACAAGACGGGAACGGTTACCGATGGTCGGGCCCGCCTGATTGAGATCAAGGCACGCGGCGACCTCAATCCGCTCGACCTTTTGAGGGTGGCGGCATCGCTGGATCAGAGCTCGCCTCATGTCGTGGCCCAGGCCATCGTGGCCGCCGCCCGTGAACGGGGGGTCTGCTTGATGTACCAAGCGGCGTCCGGGAGACGGCCGGCTCTGGGTTGAGGGGCCGCGTCGCCAGGCAAGACGTCGTGGTCGGCGGCTGGGCTTTCGCGAGCGCAGGCATTGAGGACTCGGATTTTTGTCGCGAGATCGAAGCATGGATACGGCGCGACGGAACGGTCGCAGTCGTTGTGGCAATAGACGGCGCCCTGGCCGGGGCGATGCTTCTGGCAGATCAGATTCGTCCCGAAGCGGGTTGCGTACTGCGGCATCTGCGCGAGACCGGCATTGCGCGCATCGTTCTCGTTACCGGCGATCGCGCCGATCTCGCTGCAGGTGTTGGCGCATTCCTCGGAGTGGATGACGTCATCAGTGAAATGAAGCCCGAGGACAAGACCAGCGCGGTCGAAAAGGAGCGTGCAAGAGGCCGTCCCGTACTGATGATCGGCGATGGCGTCAATGACGCGCCTGCGCTTGCGGCCGCCGATGTCGGCATAGCGATGGGAGCACGCGGCGCCGCTGCTTCGTCGGAAGCGGCGGACGTCGTGATCCTCGTCGATCGTCTGGACAGGCTGGTCGATGCCCTTCACATCGCACGCCGCTCGCGCAGGATTGCAGTGCAGAGCGTTTATGTCGGCACAGGCCTTTCGGTCGCGGCATGATTGCTGCCGCCTTCGGTTATCTGACGCCGGTCGAAGGAGCGCTCTTTCAGGAGGCGATCGATGTCGCCGTCGTCCTGAACGCGCTGCGCGCCCTGGGGCCGCCCGTCTCGTTCGCCATGACGTCACCGCGGTTGAGCAACGAAGATCTCCAGAGACTGGAGGCCGAGCACAAGGCGTTGGCTGACTTGGTCGACGATATCGGCATGACGGCAGATCGACTCAAGCGCCTGCCTCTGGAAGAGGCAATGGACGAGCTCGAAAGACTGGATCGCGGCTTGCGTGACCGTCTTCTCCCACACGAGAAGAAGGACGAACAGGTTTACGCGCAGCTTCGCCAAAAAAAAGCGGCGCCGGACATCCTGGCCGGAATGAGCCGGACGCACATGGAAATTCAACGGCAAATTCACAACCTCGCCGTCATGCGCAAGGCGTTTGACGGCAAGGCGCCGACGGAGACGCAGCTTAACGAGATCCAGCGGCTGCTGCACGGGCTGGAGGCGATCACCCGCCTTCATTTTGCGCAGGAGGAGGAGATCTATCGCTCGCTGGAGGTCGAGTGAGGGGTCTCAGCCAGCACGGACTGCTGCGGTGTCGAACCCATCAGCGGCGCATTTCCCTGATCGTGCTCGATCATAGCTTTGATCGCTGGGATGCTGAAGACGGCCGCAACCATCAGAATGAGAACGATCAACAGGAGGTGATCGATGATAAGCCATCGCAGCCATCGTCCCGCGGAGAAGTGGTTCACGGCCTTGCTCCAATCGTAGCTGGTGAGCCAGTGAGAACGATTGTCTTCACGGCAACAGTCTAGAGGGCGCCATCGAAGAGGCATTGCGCAGGATCAAATTACCGCCGCGCCGATTTCCTGACGGCCGCTTTTGACGCCGGTCAATTTCATCGCCGCGGATCTATGTCATTGATATCGTGCCAGCCTGTTAGGCGAGGTCATGACAACTTGGGGATAGGGCAATGCCGCACAAACAAGTTTTCTTTCATGCAGAGGCCAGGAGTAAGGTTCTTCAGGGGGCAACCAGACTGGCAGACGCCGTTCGCATCACCCTCGGCCCGCGTTCCAAGTCGGTTCTGATCGAGAAAAAGTGGGCTGCTCCCATCGTTTGCAATGACGGGGTGACGATCGCCAAGGAATTCGATCTGAAGGATCCCGAGGAAAATCTCGGCGCCCGCATGTTGCGCGCCGCTGCCGAGAAGACAGGAGATGTGGTTGGAGACGGAACAAGCACATCCACCGTGCTTGCGCACGCGATTTTGGCGGATGGTCACCGCAATGTCGTGGCGGGCGCGAGCGCCATCGACCTCAAGCGTGGCCTCGACCGCGCCGTCAACCGCACCATCAAGGCATTGCGGGATCTTTCCAGGCCGGTGACCACTGACAAGGAAAAACAGCAGGTTGCGGCGATCTCCGCACACAATGACGAAACCATCGGCCAGCTGGTCGCCGAAGCCATGACGCAAGTCGGCAAGGAAGGTGTCATCACCGTCGAGGAATCGAAGACGATGGAAACCCGGCTGGATGTCGTGGAAGGCACGCAATTCGACCGCGGCTATATCTCGCCCTATTTTGCGACGGATCCGGAAAAGATGGAATCCGTTCTCGAGGATGCTCGGATCTTGATCTTCGACAGGAAGATCTCTGCGCTTGGCGACTTGGTCGGCCTGCTCGAAGAAATCGCCAAGTCGGGCAGGCCGCTCCTCGTCATCGCCGAGGACGTGGAAAGCGAGGCGCTTGCCACTTTGATCGTCAACCAGATCCGCGGCACCTTCCGCAACTGCGCAGTCAAAGCGCCCGGCTTCGGTGACCGCCGCAAGGCAATGCTGCAGGATCTGGCGATCCTCACCGGCGCTCAGCTCATTTCGGAAGATCTCGGATTCAAGCTCGATAAGACGACGCTGGAGCAGCTCGGCACGGCGACGCGCGTTGTCGTGGATAAGGACACCACCACGATCATCGGGGGCGGCGGCTCGCAGCAGGCGATCAGGGCAAGGGGCGAGCAGATCCGCAAGGAGATTGAGACGACCACCAGCGACTATGACAAGGAGAAGCTGCAGGAACGGCTGGCGAAGCTTTCCGGTGGGGTGGCCGTCATTCGCGTTGGTGCTCCTGCGGAAGCGGAGGTGAAGGCCAAGAAGGAAGCTCTCGACGACGCGATCAATGCCACCAAGGCGGCGGTTGAGGAGGGTATCGTTCCCGGCGGTGGGCTTGCGCTCTTGCGCTGCATCGCGGCTGTGGCCGAGGAAGAACAGCTCTGCGATGGGGATGAGCGGACGGGCGTACAGATCCTGAAGCGTGCTCTGGAGGTCCCGGCACGTCAGATTGCCGAAAACTCGGCTGTCGATGGCGGTGTCGTCGTTGCCAGGATGCTCGAAAGTGAAGGAGCCATCGGCTTTGATGCTGCGCGGAACCGCTATGTTGATCTCCTGCAGGAAGGCATTATCGATCCGACCAAGGTCGTGCGCGTCGCGCTGGAAAACGCAGTGTCCGTCGCCAGCATATTACTGCTGACGGAGGCGACGATGACAGAGATCCCCGAGCCTATCCGGCAGCCGGCTGCGCCTCCGATGGAGATGTAGAGCCGGGCGACGCCAGCTGGTCCTCGCGCGAGATCCTTCGTGCCAATCAGGAAAGCGCTAGGGCGGCCCCACGCAGGGCAACGTTCGAAGCCGTCACGATGTGCACCGGAACGGTCGACGCAAAGCCTGACGGGCCGCCTGCAGCCGTGAACGAGGCGGCGAATGTTCCCTCTGTCAGAACGTTCCGTAGATCGTTCGAGAGGCTGCCAGCCAGATAAAGTCCTCCCTCTGCGCCGTAAGCGGCCGCCAAATCGCCGGCGAAGCGCCCGAGCCAGGTCGTGAAGCGTCGGAGCGTTTCACTCGCATAGGGATCCGGTTCTTCAGCCGACGCGGCTTCGATGATCTCCGATACGCCCCAAGTTGATGCACCGAGACCGGCATGCTGCCGCAACGCATCGTGAAGGCTCGCAAGCCCGGTTGAAGTCAGGACATTCCTGAGCGCTATTCTGGCCGGTCCACGTCGCATGATATTGAGGACGAGAAGCTCATCCCCGTCTTCGGCGCCGAATGAGATATCGCCGGCCCGGCCCAATAAGGTTCCCCAACCCGGTCCGACTGGAACTGCGGCAGCGACCTCCACGTCCCTTTCCACCAGCAGGATGGCTTTCGGTCCGACCCGGGGGGATATTGCTCCGCCGATTTGCAGAAGGTCGTGCTGCGTCAGCAGCGGCACGGATCGGGAGACTGCTTCGATGTCGCGCATAAGCCTGACCGTGGGGATGGAAAAAGCGTTTTGCAGCTGTTTGGCGCTAAAACTCCAGGGGCGATGAAAGAGGCGAGCATGGCCTCCGGCTATATCACCGGCCACGGCGAGGCTCATCTTCGCCGGCCGGTTCTGCAGCGACGTGAGATAAGCATCGACCGCCAGTTCAATCGAGTCGAAGTCGGCGGTTCGGAAGTTGACATAGTGGTCCATCGCCAGTTCATCGATATCGGCCACCGCAAAGCGCAAGTGGGTCGGTCCGATCTCCCCGACAATGGCGTGACGATCTGAAAGCGTTGGCATGTTGGGTCTCCGCATTCTTCAAACTTTTCCCAGTCTGCGCCAGCTGCTGCGCCATGGCCTTGATTTTCATCAAGGTCGAAGGAGACGAGCCCGTCTACTCTCGGCGCAGTTCAATTGGGACAGGCCGGGAGGGTGTCATGGACGGAGGGATGGAACAGGTGATCTGGTTTGAGCACCTCCGGCGCGGCGACATCGCCCGAGTGGGCGGCAAGAATGCCTCCCTGGGGGAAATGATCCAGGATCTCTCGCCGAAAGGAATTGCCGTACCGGCGGGTTTCGCCACCACCGCCGACGCCTATTGGCATTATGTCGATGCCAATGGTATTCGGGACAAGGTTGCCGCAGGCATCGTCGACTGGCAGCAGGGCAAAGCGAGTTTGGCTGAAGCAGGTTCGGCCATACGCAAGCTTTTCCTGCGCGGCGACTGGCCACAGGACTTGGCGAACGCCATCCGAGCCGCTTACGCGGAGCTTTCGAAACGTATCGGAAGCGAAGATGTCGCCGTTGCTGTCCGCTCCAGCGCCACGGCCGAAGATCTTCCGGATGCGAGCTTCGCCGGGCAGCAGGAGAGTTTCCTGAATATTCGCGGTGAGCGTTCGCTTCTCGATGCCTGCCGCCGCTGCTACGCTTCCCTATTCACCGACAGGGCGATCTCCTATCGCCAGACGAAGGGCTTTGAGCATCTGAAAGTCGCACTCTCGATCGGAATCCAGCAGATGGTCCGGTCGGACCTCGGTGGCTCCGGCGTCATGTTCTCCATTGACACGGAAACCGGCTTTGACAAGGTCGTGCTCATCAATGCCGCCTGGGGGCTCGGCGAGAACGTCGTCCAAGGCGCCGTCGATCCGGATGAATACCAAGTGTTCAAGCCGTTCCTCGCAAACGGCTCTCTCCGCCCCATCGTCGCCCGCAAGTGCGGCGCGAAGGCAAAGAAGATGATCTACGGATCGGCCGAAGAGCCTACCATTAACGTTCCGACCTCGAAAGCCGAACGGGCAAGCTATGTGCTTGACGACGAAGCGGTGCTCAAGCTCGCCCGCTGGGCATCGCTCATCGAGCAGCACTACGGCTGTCCGATGGACATGGAATGGGCCCGTAACGGCGAGGCCGGAGAACTCGTCATCGTGCAGGCGCGGCCGGAAACAGTTCAGTCGAGGCACAAGACAGGGGTGTTCAGGAGCTACAGCATCAAACAGAAAGGCAAGAAGCTTGTCGAAGGTCTGGCGATCGGTGACGCCATCGTCTCGGGCCGCGTCTGCCTCGTTGAAACGGCCAAGGATATCGATCAATTCGTTGACGGTTCGGTATTGGTAACCGCGACAACCGACCCGGACTGGATGCCGATCATGAAACGGGCGGCGGCGATCGTTACCGATCATGGTGGCCGCACTTCTCACGCCGCAATTGTCAGCCGCGAGCTCGGCTTGCCGGCGGTGGTGGGGACCGGCACCGCGACGCTGCTGCTGCATACGGGCGAGCAGGTGACCGTGTCCTGCGCGGAGGGGTACGAAGGGTTCGTCTATGACGGGGCTGCCGAATACGAGGTTGAAACCTTCGATGCCCACGACCTGCCGGCGACGCAGACCGAAGTGATGCTGAATCTTGCAAATCCGGCTACGGCCTTCCGCTGGTGGCGGCTGCCCGCCGACGGCGTCGGCCTAGCCCGGATGGAGTTCGTCATCAGCAACGCCATCCGCATCCATCCGATGGCACTTGTCCACTTCGACAGGCTGAAGGACGAGGTTGCCCGCAACGAGATCGCGGCGCTGACGCAGGGTTATGACGACAAGTCGGAGTATTTCGTCGACACTCTCGCGGGTGGTCTTGCCCGGATCGCCGCTGTGGTACACCCCAATCCCGCCATCGTCCGCTTGAGTGATTTCAAAACGAATGAATATGCCGGGCTTTTGGGCGGAGCTGAGTTCGAGCCCAAGGAAGAAAATCCGATGCTCGGCTTCCGTGGCGCCTCCCGTTACTATTCGCCTCGCTACCGTGAGGGTTTTGCGCTGGAATGCCGCGCCATTCGCAAGCTGCGCAATGAGATGGGTTTTGCCAATGTCATCGTCATGGTTCCCTTCTGCCGGTCGATCGAAGAAGCTGAGAAGGTGCTGCAGGTCATGGCGGAAAGCGGCTTGAAACGCGGCGAGGACGGACTGAAGATCTATGTGATGTGCGAGATACCCTCAAACGTCGTTCTTGCTAAGGATTTCGCCCGCTATTTCGATGGCTTCTCCATCGGCTCGAACGATCTCACGCAACTGACGCTCGGCGTCGACAGGGACGCTGGCGATCTCGCCGATCTTTTCGACGAACAGGATCCGGCGGTAAAGTGGATGATTTCGAGAGTCGTCACCGAAGCCGGACAGGCCGGCGCCAAGATCGGCATCTGCGGCCAGGCGCCAAGCGACCACCCCGACTTTGCCGCCTTTCTCGTCGAATGCGGGATCGACAGCATTTCCGTCACGCCGGACAGCTTCGTGGCTGTGAAACAGATAGTGGCGGAGGCCGAGCGGCGCAGGGGGCGGACCGTTCGAGGGTGATTACAGACAGACCGGAATGAAGCCGCTGCGTCTATTCAGCTATCTTGCTGTTGTACCTCTCGAGCGCGATTATTACGGTGGGGAGCGCCGCGCGCCATTCAGATAAGACGCTGGATTAACCGACGCAATCAGTGTGCCGCCGGTGCAAGCTGCTTAAAGCAGCTGATGACGTCTTCGTCTGTCAGCTGAGGAAAGTGGAAGTAGAAATCACCGACCGCGCGAAAGGACAGCCCAGCCTCAAGACAAACCACCTCTTCGACCTCATCCTCGAGATCGGCGACCACCTCTGCCGGCGCAACGGGTACGGCAATGACGATGCGTTCTACCCCGTATTGTCTGATTGCCATCGCCACTGCCTTCATCGTTGCGCCAGTGGCGATGCCGTCATCCGCGAGGATGACGATCCTGCCTGCGATGTCGATATCGGGAAAAATCCCCTTGAACAGGGATTTGCGGCGCGCGATTTCTTTCAACTCCATATCCGTGGCGGATTGAAACACGGCGTCCGAGATGTCGGCTTGGCGTATGATGTCGCCGTTCTTGAAGACATAGGGATGCGGTCCGTCGACGACCGCGCCCATAGCAAGCTCAGGCATCGCGGGCACCCCAATTTTCCTGACGAACACCATCGTCATCGGTGCGTCCAGTGCTCTGGCGATCTCGAACGCGACTGGGATGCCGCCACGCGGAAGGCCTGCGACGACGGCGTCTCGCCCGCGATACCGGAGCAGAGCTGCAGCAAGTTTCCGGCCGGCATCTCTTCTATCCTTGAACATCGGCGATCTCCCTTTGACGCGCTTCGAGCGCACATGCTTCTTTTGGGCATTGGCCTCGTCCTGCACAGCGGCCTTGTTCCAATTCCGATACTGATCTTACAGCCTCCGCTAATGACTGAGGAAAAGCGGCCGATTACACGTTTCAATCATCGCTCGCGTCACGCCTCCGAAAATTCGTTCGCGCAATCGGGAGTGGCCATACGCGCCCATGACAATCATATCGGCTCCCATTTCCGCTGCGCGTTGCTTGAGGATGTCCTGGACGGGCCTTCCTCCGCTCACGATGGTTTCCGCCGCGACAGGTACGCCTTGCCGTGCAAGATAGGCGGCGATATCGGCACCCGGATCCTCACCGCTTGGCGATGTCTTTGCCAAAGGATCAACCAGAACAAGACGCACTTCGCCGGCGCGCTGGAGAATTGGAAGGGCCTGCTGAACCGCGCGCGCCGCTTCCCTCCGGGCGTTCCAGGCGATCAGAACTGTGCGAGGAGTGATCTCGGCGGGCTGATCCGTCGGATTTAAAATCAGAGGAGCGGGCGCCTGAAACAAGGCTCCGCCGATGATCCGCGGGCAGAGATCGCGATCGTGGGCAGCCCGCCGGCCGACAAGGGTCAGATCGACGTACAGCGCTCTTTCGGCGACCGCCTCGTCCGTCCAGGCGCCCTCCGTGTAGAGGTCCTGAACGTCAAACGAAAGCCCCGAAGATGCAAGCTGCTCTTCCACATGTCTCGTATGCTCCGCAAGCTTGGCGATGTCGCCTCCGCGCTCCTCCAGCCAGACGGCTGAAATCTCCTCGGCAGATGCGCCGAAAGGCGGTGGCGCTGCCATGGCCACCACTACGACCGAGAGGTGGGCGTCGATAGCCTGACCGCTGGCGACGGCGTTCTTGATATCGTCCTTGAAGTCATTGACCCCGAGCACAACCAGTATCGTTTTGTAAGGCAATCCAATGCCTCCTTCTTTCGGCTGCATCCCGCAAGTCTAGTCCGCCTGCTCGTGGGCGCTTTGACCCACGTCAAGACGTGGACCCTTCCATCCATGATCCGCCCCTCGCCGGAAGGCTGAAACGGCCGGGCACCTGCGGCTTTCACCACGGAGATGAATGCTGATCACATTTTGACCCGCATCAATGAGAAAGGGCGTCAAAAGATGTCTTCTTGAAGCGTGCCGGTCGAGATGATCGCTTACCGCGCTTTGTCAGACGGAAGCGCTACGACATCCCTGAGGTAATCGCACCCCATGAAAGAAAGGGGGATGATATGAGCGGAGTTATCTCGCGAACCGCAGAGGCCTTGCTGGCCGGCGCCGGCTGCGCGGATGTCCTTCGCGGTGGTGTGGATTTTCGCCTTGAGCGAACGAGCAATGATGACTGGCAGATAACCGCCGTGTCACCCCGCGCCCACGACTGGATGCGTGACGAACTATGCTGCCCCTTCGCTCAATGCTTCAATGACGTCATACGAGCAGATGCCCTCAGCGCGAACTCTTTCGTGAAAGACGCGCACGAAAGGGGATTCCGAACTGAGTTCGTTGGCCGCAGCGGCACGGATCTATTCTAGCCCGTGGGGCTCAACCGGACCGCTTCGGCAACGATTGGAAGATCCTAGAACCCCCAGCGCAAGCCAGGACTTGCCAGCTCGGCCAGAGCACCGACGGCGCAGGGCAGAAAGGGGCAGACCGAGAGAGCGGAGTTCTCCGGGGAAAGGAGAAGAACATGACATCGGAGTTACTTAGGTACACCTTACAGGTCGCGCTCATCTCGTTCATGCTCGGCAGCCTGGCAGATGTCGGCCTCAAACTTGATGTCAGGGATGCCTGGACTGCGCTGCATGACAAGGACTTCGTCGTCCCCAGCCTATTGTCAGGCTTCGTTCTGGGGCCGATTCTTGCCATTGTTATTGCAAGGTTGCTCGCATTGCCGGAACCCTACGCCGTTGGTTTGCTGCTGCTGGGCCTGGCGCCATGTGCACCATTCATGCCGATGCTGTCGGACATTGCGAAAGGAGACGCCGCCTATTCGGCGGCATTCATCGTGATTGCTGCCCTTGGCACAATCCTCTTGATGCCGATCGCACTTCCTCTTTTTGCTCCAGACCTTCACGCCGGTGCGGGTACGATCGCGCGGCCGCTCCTGCTTCTCATTCTCGCACCTTTCGGCGTCGGAATAGCAGTGCGTCAACTGTCGAAGAGGTGGGCGGATAGGTGCGATCCGATTATCAGGAAACTGGTCTCTTTCAGCACTGCCGTGTTGCTTTCCGTCGCATTCCTGCAGAATTGGGATCAAATTCTCAGCGCCATAGGAACCTGGGCGATAGCAGCACAGTTCATCTACTATTGCGCGCTGGCTCTGTGCTCTTACGCAGTTTCGTTCAGGCTTCCTCACGAGAAGCGCGGCGTGGTCACAATTGGGGTCTGCACCAGGAATGTCGGGGCGGCTCTCGCCCCATTGTCAGCAGTTGCCAATGCCGATCAACGATCAACCACGATGTGCATCCTGGCAGCCTTCATCACCCTCATAGTCGGATTCGCCGTAGCCAAAATATTGGGCCGACTGGCGCCGAAGCGCGATCTGGCGATTAATGCTCGCTAGCTCCGCTTGTTCGCTCGGCGGCCCCTCCCAACCCCTGTGAGTCCGGTGTGCGTGCCAGCGCCAAGTCTTCAGGAAAGACATAAGTCCTCTCGAGCATCCGGTCGAGGAGGTCGAGTTCAGCGAGAAGCGCCGGGCGCCGGTCGTTAGGCAAAATTTGTGAGGCATATTCGATCATCGCTCGCAAACGGCGGGCGATCTGAAAGTTTTCCGCGCCGTACAGGCGTATCTCGCTGAAGGTCAGTTGCACGAAGTCCTCCCAGTTCGGCGTTCTGCAGATAAATCTCAATTTGCCGGATTTTCCGCGGACCTCGTCGCCGAGGAGATGCCTTCCTCCCACGAAGCAAAGGAGGCGTTGAAGCTGATCGATCGCGAGAACGGCCGTCGTGGGATCGTTGATAGCCTTCGATAGCGCTTTGATTCCGATGTCGACGATGATCCTGAAGGCAAATGTCGCATCCTGTTCGAGCGTGCGTTCCGGCCCGAAAGCGACCAAGGCTGTCACGACGCTGTCCGGCGGCAGATCTTGGCCGTATAGGCGGAAAAGAACTTCGCCCGTACCGACGAAGTCGCCGACTTTTGGCACCAGCTCGATGACCGAATCTGTCCTCTCGGCCAGGGCGACCAGCGCAGCCATATTGACAGCGACCACGACCGCGGAATTGGCCTGATGGCAGACAATCCTGTCGGCCGAACCCGTGAACGTGATCAACTCGGGATGGGAGCAGTCAGTTTTGGCAGGTGCGGGATAGACTTCCTCAATGACGGCATGACCGCTTTCGCCGACTCTCAAGATGATGCTGACAGGACGCAGCAGGCGGGCCGCGTAGTCTATGAGATACAGGAAGGCTGCAATGGAAAGAAAACCAAGCAGCGCCGCGATCGCAGAGATACCATGGGGAACGGTTGCATCAAGTCTCGCAAGGGCGCCGGTTGCAAACAGCAATGTAAAAATGAAAAGGCCTACGGTGAACCGGATGGCATTGTCGCGCAAAAGAGTCGTCGCGATGATCCGGGGCGTCAATTGGCCGCCGGCAACTTGAATTGCCACCAGCAGCGATCCGAAGGTGAACACGACGAATGTCAAAGTCATTGTAATGATCGTCTCAAGCATCCTTTGCGTGCCCGCCAATTCCCAGGGCCATAAAGTGAGCCACTGGGTCCAGTTTTCAAAGAGGTAGACCAGTCGGATGGCGGCGACGTAAAGGAGCAGGGCGACGAAGGGAACGACCCACAAAGAGGATCTGATGTAACTCCTGAAGCTATACCAGCGGTTCCAACGCATCGGCGTATCCCACTCCTGAAAACCGTGAGGGCAAAAATTGGTCTTTCAACGATGGCTTTATCACCCGGAAAGAGCATTGATGCCGATCAAGACACGGACGGCTATTTTGATCTCGCTCAATGTATGGCCGGCAGGATCTGCGTAGATTTTCAACGATGCCGTAGCGTCTCCGACTGATGGGTGTGCAATGAAGGGATCACGACGGCAGCGAGTGGCACAAGCTAGTGGGTCGGAGACCCTCACGATGAATAAGAAAGGGCAATACGTCTGCGTCCCAGCGCCCTTCGATCTCTACAACGTGGTCGAAGCGAGCAGCGGTTCACCGGTGGAGGCGGACGTGACATCGGTTTTGCTGACACGGGAAGAAGCCCGCAGTCTTATTGCTCGGCTGAGTAGTGGTACCTTTATGGAACGCCAAGTCCGACCGTCTCCGCCGGCCCAATCAGCCGTAGACCGCGCTTGCGCGAAGAGGAGGCCGAGTCAAACGCAGCCCCCTCGGGAGGCGGTCACTTAACCTTCAGCATCGAATGTGCGATGCCGACCAGAGCGCAACCTGCCGATCGACGACTTTCGCCTCCCAAGTGATCACGAAGCCTTTGCGCTTTTGTGACAAGTGGGTCATCAGACACGCCGGGCTTTTGATATTGATCACGGTCAATGAAATAGGCTGCTGCGTCCATCATAGTTCGCCTCAGGCTTTACCCGTGCCACGGCGGCATCCACATCGAGACTGGCTCGTCCTATGGTGGCTGGATAGCCGCGGGCAAACCGTCATCTCTATCAGCTGGGACGCAGTCGATGACTTCGAACACAGGCAGCCAACTTGCCAACATCATTGATCCTGGAGATGCTATGGGCGAGGTTCTTTTTGGGTTGATCATGGCGCTGACGTGGACGGTCGGTTCGAGACTCGTCTTCGAACAAGAAGGGGCTCAACGCCGGCGAATTGGTTATCGCGACAATTGGATGCAACGTTGCGTGGGGGATCATCGACGCCGTATTGTTCGTCCTCGGCACCACCTTCTATCGGAGCCGGCGGCTGCGCCTTTTTCGACAGATCAAGGCCGCCAAGAACGAGTCCGCTGCGCTTAGGATTCTTGAAAACGAATTCCCGGTCCCAGCAGTATCGCTCTCTGCAAAGGCTGCAGATGCAGATGCGCTTTATCGTTCACTCCTGGCATTTGCGCGTGGGTCTGACATGATCGCGATCGCTCTCGGTGGTTGAACATCCTTCGTAGGCCCTTACCCGCAGTTCGACCTGCTTTTCTGCGGCGTAGGATCATTTCGAAGGACCGGACGATGGCGACCGGCACTTTCTTAGGACGCGCCGCCCGCCCGCGTACGCTCCGGCCCACTCAGCCGCCGCTTTCCGGCAGACGCGCTCAGCGCAGGTTCTTTGTGTCGTAAGCGCATTAAGAAGAAGCTTTGATCAAACCGCCAACGCCTTCTCTTGGGCATTGATGCCGATCAAATCGCCAGTCCAGCACGCGAGTATGATGAACCTCACGAAAGAAAGGGGATCGATCGCGATGAACCAAAATATCATCATCTCTTACAACGCGCGAGTGCTCGTCGCGGACGCGAGAAAAGCCCTGCTTCTGCGCAATGTCGGGACAGCGTCCGACCTGTCTCTTGAAGTCGAGCAGGTATTCGAGGCGCCGCACAATGCGCCGACCCGTCAACAGGGGACAGATAGGCCTGGCCGGACCGCCAGCGGCAGCCATCGCAGCAGCCTCGGACAGACTGATTTCCATCAGCTTGAAGAAGAGCAGTTCTCTTCCATGGTCGCGGAAAAGCTGGAGGTGATCTGCGCAGGCAACAACATTCAGAAGCTTTTCCTCGTGGCTCCCCCGAAGGCTCTTGCCGACCTGCGCCGTGCCATGTCCGAAACGGTAAGGAAGCGGATTGTGGCGGAATACGACAAGGACCTCGTCAATTTTCCGGTCGACGAAATCGAAAAACATCTGGCGTCGTGAACAATGAAGTTATCATGGATGGCACGGCACCGGCCAGGTCGACTCGCCGGTAGCTGATGACTGGACGGGCAACGGCATCGGCAAAAGCACGGTGTGACGATGTGCATGGCGTTCGACGATTTCTATTGGCCCATTGCCAACAGTAATGGGCGCGCATCGCGATGCGCGCCCATCCGACGCGAACCCGGATCAAGCGACTTTTATCTCCACCTTCCGCTCGTTTTTTTTGGCATCGGCGCTCTTTGGAAGCCTCACCTTCAGGACGCCCTTGGTGAAGGTGGCATCCACCTTGTTGGCATCTACCCCATCTGGGATCTGGAAGGTGCGCTGGAAGGAGCCGTAGCGACGCTCGGACACATGGTATTCCTTCTGCTTATCCTCCTTCTCCTCCTGCTTTTCGCCACGGATTGTCAGGTAGCTGTTGGACAGCGTGACTTCGATGTTCTTTTCATCGAGGCCAGGCATTTCGGCGGTGATCTCGAAGGCGTCGTCCTTTTCGATCACATCGACAGCCGGGGCGGCTGCCCATCCACTCAGCGACGGAAAGCCGCGCGCGAAAATGGACCGGTCGGAGGAACGCCAAGGTGAGGGCATGAAGCCATCGAACAGACGGTCGATCTCCGAGCGCAGCGCTTCGAAGGGGGACCAGATTCCTGCCGACTGAACCGGCTTATCTTCGTTCTTAACAGCAAGTTTGGTTGCATCTGCCATGATTTTTCTCCTGTCTTCCAAGAAGGAGGCCGCATCGAAGCGCCAAGCGTATTTCGGTGCAGCCGACGTCAGCTCGTCATTGAGCATCTCCATTTCAAATCTTTAGGAGCAAGTCAGCATTGACGCGGATCAAGCTTCACGCGCGGAGGACCTCATCCGTGTTCGGCGCGACTGCCTGACGCCTCAGGCGCGTTCTGGCCGGAGACGCCGTGGAGATCGTCGACGTTTCCGGCCTGCGGTGCGGCGTCGTTGGTCCTCGCGTCGGAAGAACCAGTGTTTGGCCAGCTCCGACGACAAAAGATACATCACGCTGATGGAGACGATCCCGCGTATGGTGGAAAGCGGCAAGGGGACAAAGTCGAACCAGCGCGCGACCGGCAGGAAGGGCAGTGCAAAGGTCACCGAGATGATCAGAGCAGACAGAGCGGCGAGCAGGCGCGACGGCCAGCTCTGCCAGAACCTCTTGCGTGTACGGACAATGAAGACGATCAGCAATTCCGTCAGCAGCGATTCAAGGAACCAGGCCGTCTGGAAATGTCGCTCGCCGGTCCCCACCAGGAAGATCAGAAAGCCGAAGGTCAGGAGGTCGAACAGCGAACTGACCAATCCGAAGGTGACCATGAACCGTCGTACGGAGCCGATTTCCCAATGACGGGGCCGACGCCTGTCCTCCTCGTCGACATTATCGGTGGCAATCGCGAATGAGGGGATATCAGAGAGAAAATTATTGAGCAGGACCTGCTGGGCGAGAAGGGGCAGGAAAGGGAGCGCGACGGAGGCCAGCGCCATGCTGATCATATTGCCGAAATTGGCGCTGGTGGTGATCGATATATATTTCATCGTGTTGGCAAACGTGGTTCGCCCATCATCAACGCCTTGTACCAGTACGCCGAGATCGCGTCTCAGAAGGACCATGTCGGCGGCTTCGCGCGCCACGTCTACGGCGCTGTCGACGGAAATCCCAATATCGGCTTCATGGAGGGCGGGTGCGTCGTTGATCCCATCGCCGAGATAGCCGACGACGTGGCCGCGCGACCTGAGGGCCCTTACGATGCTTTCTTTCTGATTAGGATCTATCTCGGCAAAGAGATCGGTATGCGCCGCTTTTGCCGCAAGTGCTTGCGAGGAGAGCTTCGATAGGTCCGCCCCTGTAAGAATCCGATCGGATGACAGCCCGATCGCGGCAGCGAGGTGGGAGGCGACATAGCGGTTGTCACCGGAAATGACCTTGACCATGATGCCGCGCCTCGCCAGATCGGAAAGGCAGCGCTGGATCCCCTGCTTCGGCGGATCAAGGAATAGCAGAAAGCCTTCGAAGCAAAGGCCGTTTTCGTCCGTGCGGGCGTAGGGACCGGGCGTCGCCAAGCGCCGTGTTGCAAGACCGAGAACGCGAAAGCCCTGTTGGCTCCAGCTTCGGAACTTGCCCTCGACCGCAGCTCGCTTCTCCGGATCGAGGCGTGCCTCTTTTCCAGCGTCGCGGATGGTGCTGCAGATCCTCAGGACACCGTCGACCGCCCCTTTGCAGATCAGCACGATGTCTCCTTCAGGAGACGCGACGATCACCGACAGTCGCTTTCGCACGAAATCGTAGGGAATTTCGTCCCGTTTGATGAAGGACTGCTCGCGCGCATCAGTCTCCTCTGCGGCGAGGATCGCTTCGTCCAGCGGGTTGGTGAGGCCGCTCTGGAGAGTGGCATTGAGCCGGGCCAGCAGGAGCACCTCGTCCGATCGCTGTCCGCCGGCGTCCAGGCAGCCATCGAGATGGATGACGCCTTCCGTCAATGTCCCGGTCTTGTCAGTGCAAAGAATATCCATGCTGCCGAGATTTTCGATTGCTTCAAGCCGGCGAACGATGACGCCGTTGGCCGCCATTGCCCTGGCTCCGCGGGCAAGCGTCACACTGATGATGGCGGGCAGCAGCTCGGGCGTGAGGCCGACCGCAAGCGCAAGGGAAAAGAGGATGGAGTCAATCAGCGGTCGGTCGAGCAGCGCGTTTGCGAAGAAGACCAGAATAACCATGACGAACATGATCTCGGTCATCAACAGGCCGAACCGGCGGATACCCCGGGAAAACTCGGTCTCCGGAACCTGACGTTCCAGGCTCTCGGCGATGGAGGCGAATTCCGTGTGGATGCCGGTTTTGACGGTCAGGACGCAAGCCTTGCCGCTACGCACGGATGTACCGGCGAAAACAACGTTGCTGCGCCGGGAAAGAGGCGCGCCTGCTTCGGCGATGCCCGGTGTCTTCATGGCCGGAAAGGTTTCTCCCGTCAGTACTGCCTCGCTGACATTGAGGTCGCGCGCTTCCAAGATGATACCATCGGCGGGGATCAGGCTGCCCGCGGAAAGGTGCAGGATGTCGCCTGGAACGACCTCTTCGACGCGAATAGTACTCTCGGCGCCATCGCGCAGGACCACCGTTTTCTGTGACAGGCGCCGCTTGAGCTTTTCCGCCGCCTGTGAAGCCCCATACTCCTGGAAGAAGCCGAGCAGGCAGCTGGCCAGCACGATAATCGAAATGATAAGCGTCTCATGCCCTTCGCCCACTAAAGCGGAGATTGCGGCGGCCGCGATGAGGATCAGGACGAGAGGACTGCGGAATTGCCGCGCAAGAGCCGCGATCGCGGAGTGACTCCGGTCCTTGCCCAGCGAATTCGGACCGCTGTCTTTTAATCGCCGCGCGACCTCGGAAGTGGAAAGGCCGTCCCGCGAACTGTGCAGCTCGGCCAAGACTGTCTCAGCGGATAGGGACCAGTAGGGTGGCGTCTCGTGATCTGAGATCGTGTCCATTCCAGATCCTTCTTCAGCGATTTGCAACCGCATCCTGGCGGTCCCAGGAGAACAGAGAGGTCGCCGCGCACAGCCGTCATAGATAGAAGCCGGGTGGCGGCACCGGCATGTCGGGAGGCGCCACGACCTGGATCCGGTCATCCACCCGCTTTACGCCGATCGTGCTTTCTGCCGCCACGTGAAGGGCGGTCTTCTCCCGTGTGTCCAGCACCCGGCCTTCAAGCGTAACCACCCCATCGGCGACGTGCAGAGTCACGGAATCTCCCCACTTTTGATGAGCCAGCTCCGCTTCCAACGCATTTCGGATATCGCTATCGGCTCGTGCGGCGTAATGGCTTGCAAGCTCGCGGACGAGCGCGGCCATGACGTCGAAGCGGGTCACGATACCGATCATTTCGTCGCCTTCGACCACGGGAAGACGTTTGATGTTCTTCCTGGCCATCAGCTCGGCCGCGGTTTCGACTGATGCATCGGGCTGCACAGTCAACGCCGGACAGGACATCACTTCGCCAACCGTACTTCCGAAGTTTTTTGCGTATTCTTCAGCCAACTCGCCCCGTGAAGAGAAGAAATTGCGCCAGAGGCCGTGCGTTGCGTCGGTATGGATTTCGCTGCGCCGCAAGAAGTCGCTTTCACTGATGATGCCGAGAAGGCCGCCCGATTGATCGACGACGGGCAATCCGCTGATGCCGTGATCCAGCATCGCGTTGGCAGCCTCCCAGATCTTGGCATCCGGCCCGATCGTCGCCGGTTTTGGCGTCATGATTGATCGAATTTTCAACATCTTCCTACCTCCTGAACTGACGGCAGGATACGACGTCTGCGGCGCTCTTCCTTGATCGCCGTCAATTGACATCGTCAGTGGCGATCGTCGGAGGTCACCGCAACGACCTGCGAAATCCGAGCAGCGAAAAAACAAATAAGACCGCGGCAATCGCTGCAAGCCAGAGAAATTGTGGCCAGACGGTCGCAAAGCCCGCGCCACGATAGAGGATTGCTTGTGCCATTGTGATGAAGTGCGTGTTCGGCGCCGCGAGCATGATCGTCTGTATCGCCTCGGGCATGCTCTCTCGCGGCGTCGTGGCGCCGGAGAGGATCTGCAGCGGCATCAGCACCAGCATCAGCAGCAGTCCGAACTGTGGCATGGAACCCGCAATTGTCGCGAGCGCGATGCCCATTGCCGTTGTCGCCAGAAGGTCGAGTGCCGCCCCCGCCATGAACAGGCCCAGCGAGCCTTCGATCGGCACCTGGAGGAGGCCCTCCACCATGAAGACCAGGGAAAGGCCGGTTGCGACAAAGACGACCAGTCCCATGGACCAGACCTTGGCGAGCATGATCTCGAGTGGTGTAACCGGCATGACCAACAGATGCTCCACTGTACCGTGTTCCCGCTCACGGATTAGTGCAGTGCCGGTAAGGATGATCGACAGCATCGTCACCATATTGATGACGTTCATTACCGATCCGAACCAGGTCTGATTGAGCTCGGGGTTGAAGCGGGCCCGGAGCGCCAGATCAACCCGAGGGATTTGGGAGATTGTTTGTGTGGCGGCGAAGCCCGTGATTTCCTGAGCAACAATGGATTGCACGTAACCCGAACCGGAAAATGCCTGGGTCATGCGGGTGGCGTCGACATTGAGCTGGATGACCGGCGATTTGCCGGCAATGAGGTCGCTCTGGAAATGTGGGGGAATGTCGAGCGCGAACGTATCCGTGGCTGCGTCCATGCGGGTGTCCATCTCGTCTGCGGTGATCGTCACCGGCGGCTTGAAATAGGGTCTCAAAAATGCATCGGCGATGCGCAGCGAAAGCGGCGAACCATCTTCATCGACGATGGCAATCGGAGCGTTGTTCAAGGTTTGGGGGATGGCCCTCGCTTCAGCATAGACGGCGACGGTGAAGGAATAGAGGATCAATCCGAGGAGGATCGGATCGCGCATCAGCCCCCGCAATTCCTTGATGCCGAGATGAAAGATAGTGGCGAGACGCATGGTCATCTCGCCTGCTTTCTGAGGAGGAGGACGCTAGCGGCAAGGAGCAACGGCCCGGCGACGAGGATCGGAAGCAAGGTCGTTTCGAGGTTGCCGAAGCCGAGCCCCTTTGAAAAAGTGCCGCGCGAGATGATGTTGAAATAGGTCGCCGGAAAGATCCGACCGATGATTGCGCCAAAGCCCTGCAGCGACGAGACCGGATCGATCATGCCGGAGAACTGCACGGCCGGAATGATGGTCAGAAGCGTCGTGCCGAAGATCGCCGCGATCTGGCTGGACATGAAGGTGGAGATCATCAATCCGAAAGCAGTCGCGAAGACCACGTAAAGGAAGGCCGATATCGTGAAGACGAGAAGGCTGCCGGTGAACGGAACCTCAAAGATGAAGACGGCAAACAGCAAGAGCAGCGCGGCATTCATCATTCCGAGCACCAGATAGGGAAACTGCTTGCCGACCAGGAATTCGAGCCTCGTCACAGGTGTGACGTAGAGATTGACGATCGACCCCAGTTCCTTCTCCCGGACGACCGAAAGAGCTGAAAGCATGGCCGGGATCAGAAGCAGCAGGAGCGGGATGACGGCCGGCACCATGGCGACCATACTTTCGATGCCGGGATTGTAGCGGAAACGGGTCTCCACGGAGAACTGGCCGGGTGCTGTTTGGCCGTAAATTTCGCGTGTCTTGCGGGCGAGCCAGCTGTTGTGCATGCCCTGCACATAGCCGCGCATCGTTTCCGCGCGCTGCGGCATCGCACCATCGATCCAGGCGCCGATCTCGACATCATGACCGCGGGCGAGGCGTTCGGCAAAACCGGGTGGTATCTCGATTGCGAGCTTCAGCGAGCCGTCGCGCATGCGACGGTCGAGATCGGCGTAGTCGGTGAGCGGCGACTGTTCGATGAAATAGCGCGAACCTGCAATATCTGCGATGTAATCGCGGCTGGCGACCGTATCGTCCCGATCGAGCGCCGCGAAGGTAAGATCCTTGATGTCCATGTTGATGCCGTAGCCGAGGACGAACATCAGGATAACACTGCCGATCAAGGCCAAGGTCGCGCGAAGGGGATCGCGGCGCAGCTCCAGCGCCTCGCGGCGGCTATAGCTCAAAGCGCCGCGAAGGTCGAAAGCGCGTCGCGGCTTGGCCGTGGGAAGGGGACGCGGCCTGCCGATCATGGCAGATGGAGCGAAATCCGTCTTCGACGATTGGCCGATCGCATCCTTGAGGTAGCTGATGAAGGCGTCCTCCAGCGTGGCGACGCCGCAGCTTTCGCGGAGCGCCTCGGGCGTGTCCGTCACCAGAACGCGGCCGGCATGCATGAGCGAGACATGGTCGCAGCGCTCGGCTTCGTTCATGAAATGCGTGGAAATGAAGATCGTCACCTTCTCCTTGCGCGACAGTTCGATCAGCGTGGCCCAGAGTTGGTCACGGGCGATGGGGTCTACACCCGATGTCGGCTCGTCGAGAATAAGCATCTCCGGCCCATGGACGAGAGCGACCGCCAGCGACAATCGCTGCCGAACGCCGAGCGGCAGCGTGTCAGGCAGAGATTGCATGACGCCGTCGAGTTGGAAGCGAAGCCCCAGTTCCTCAATCCGCGCAGGGATGATCTTCGCTGGCAATCCGAAAAGCCGCGCGTGAAGGTCGAGATTCTGCCGGACCGTCAATTCCGTGTAGAGCGAAAAGGCCTGGCTCATGTAGCCGACGCGCCGGCGGACATCCATATTGCGCGCGTCGACTGTTTTACCGAACAGTCTTGCGGTGCCTCCACTCGCCGGCAGAAGACCGGTCAGCGTCTTCATCGTGGTCGATTTGCCGCATCCGTTCGAGCCGATGAATCCGAATATCTCGCCACGACGAATTTTGAAGCTGACGTTATCGACCGCGGTAAACTCGCCGAACCGTGTCGTCAGGCCCTCAGCCTCGATGACGAAATCCGCTTCACCCCGCATCGGAAGGGGCGGCAATTCCACAGCGTGATGCAATGCCCGCCTGTCTTCCGGCATCAGTGCGATGAAGGCATCGTCAAGCGTGGCGGCCTTCGTTTTCTCCAGCAGATATCGGGGCGATCCAGTCGCCACCAGCCGGCCGGCATCCATGGTCGCCAACCAGTCGAAACGCGCCGCCTCTTCCAGATAGGCCGTTGCCACCACCACACTGAGCCGCGGTCGCTCAGACCGTATGTCATCGATAAGATCCCAGAATTGCCGGCGTGACAGAGGGTCGACGCCGGTGGTCGGCTCGTCAAGGATCAGAAGTTCTGGGTCGTGGATCAGTGAACAGCAGAGGCCGAGCTTCTGTTTCATGCCTCCCGAAAGTTTCCCAGCCTGCCGGTCTTCGAAGCCGGAAAGGCCGGTGCGCTGCAGGAGCGTGTGAATGCGGTCCTGCCGTTCTTCTCGGTTCTGGCCGAACAGCCGACCGAAGAAGTCAGCATTCTCAAAAACCGAGAGTGTCGGATAAAGATTTTTGCCAAGGCCCTGGGGCATATAGGCGATCAGAGGGCAGGCCTGGCGACGGTGGCCGGGGCGGCGCATGTCGCCGCCAAACACAGTGACATCGCCCTTTTGGATCTGTCGTGCGCCGGCGATCAGGGAGAGGAGCGAGGATTTGCCGACGCCATCCGGACCTACAAGGCCGGCCATCAAACCTGCCGGAATATCGATCGTGACTGCATCGAGAGCCCTGCACCCGCCGTAGGCATGCGTCACGTCCTTCAGGCGGGCGACATATGCTGAGTCTGCCATCTCGATGGTCACAGGATGCTCCAGGTCAAGGGGTGAGAGGCGTCGAAAGCGGGGCCGGCCATTTGGCGGCGGGATCGATCCTGACATAGGCTCGTCCCGGAAGGCCTGTCTTCACCTGCGTCACATATCTCTGCAGCAGTTCTTTCGGCACCTGCGCACGAAGGCGGAACATCAGTTTCTCGCGCTCCTCCTCGGTTTCGACGGTCTTCGGGGTAAACTGGGCGACGTCCGAAACGAAAGAGACTCGAGCAGGGATAACGTATTGCGGTGCGGCGTCGAGGACGATGCGTGCCTCGCTGCCGATTGCGGTACGGCCCGCGTCCACCGTTCCCAGAAAGAAAGTCATATAGACATCGCCAACATCCAGGAGGTTGAGGACTCGTCCTCCCGCCGCGACGACTTCGCCCGGATGCGCGACGAGATATTGGATACGGCCGCTTCGCGGGGCCTTGAGGTCGCAGTCCCGCAGATCTGCCTCGATCCGCACGACGGTCGCCTCAGCGGCTTCGACGGCGGCTTTCGCGTCGACCACCTGCGCTTCGGCGTTGCCGATGGCAGCGTCAGTGGCGGCGAGATTCGCCTTGGCTGCGCCAAGTGTGGCCGCCGCTGCGTCGGCGCGCGCGCGATCGTCGTCGAGCGTCTGCTCGGAGACGGAGCCGCTCCTTGAAAGTTGCTGACTGCGGGCAAGCCGCTTTTGCGCCGACTGAAGCTGGACGTCGTTCTGGGAAACGGTGGCTGCCGCAGCCTCCTTCTCCGCCTGCCGCTGCACAACCAGCGTCCGTGCCGTGCCGATCGCAATTTTTGCCCTGGAGAGTTGCGCCATGGCCTCCCGCCTTTGGGCATTGAGCTGCTCGACGTCCATCGTTGCGACGACTTGGCCGGCCTCGACGAAGTCGCCTTCATGGACGAGCACGTCCGACAGACGTCCGGCCGTGCGAGCAGCGACATCGATTTCGACGGCCTCGATGCGTCCGTTTCCGCTCGCGATGCCTATCATGGCCCGCGCGGCAAGCCGGTTTGCCTGATACAGCCAGGCGGCATAGCTGGCACCCGCCAGGGCGACGAGCAGAAGTGCAAGTTTCCAGTAACGGTTCAACGAAGGCTCCTTACCTGCGAAATCTGACGAGCCTTTCATCATACCATTCCCGGGAATCTACCTTGATGGGGATCAATCGCGACGAATTCAATTGATCTTCTCACGCTTGCTTGGGGCTATTGACAAAGATCATTGCGGCTTTCGGGCAGCCTTGTAGCCTCCCTCAGACCAACCAAAGTAAACCGGAGGGAGATCACCATGTCTTTGAAAACTCTGCTTGTGCTCGTCGGAGCCACAGATGCTCAAACAGAGATCAAGAGCGCCATTCAACTGGCGGTCGAGAACAGCGCTCATCTGTCAATTCTGATAGTCGGCGCTGCGTTGCAGCCGGTCACCGTCGAATACCCGGTGACTACAGCCTGGATTGACCAAGTGCAGAAGGAGACAGATGCGCTGCAGAAGATCCGGCTGCAGGCCGAAGACTTGTGCCGAACGAACGATATCTCCTTCGATGTCGACTGCCTCTATGAAGATCTCTTTCTCCTGGAGAGCAGTATCGGCATGCGCAGCATGTACGCCGACATCGTCTTGATCGGACATGGCTTACGCGCTGATGCCGAGCTGAGGAGAACCGTCGTGGCGGCAATAACCTTCGATTCGAAGACGCCGCTGTTGCTTGTTCCGAATGCGGGCACCGCAAGCCTGAAGCCGACGAACGTGCTCGTTGCCTGGAACTCGCGACCTGAAGCGGCCAATGCCGCCAAGGCAGCTTTAGAGCTGCTGATCGCAGCCGAGGAGGTTCATCTCGTACTCGTCGATCCGGATGTCACCTATTTCAAAAGCGGTGATGAGCCAGGGGCGGATTTTGCAACATTCCTAGCGCGCCATGGAGTAAAGATTGCTGTCGAGCAGTTGGCGAGCGGTGGACGCAAAACCGAGGAGGTTCTCCTGAGACGCGCGCGCGAGCTCGGCTGTGACATGATCGTTATGGGCGCCTATGGCCATTCGCGGCTTCGCGAAAGGATATTTGGCGGCGTGACGGCCTCGATTCTCGAGGACTGCGACACGCCGGTTTTAATGGCCCGATGAGCCAGAGCTTGCTGCCATTGGCGAAAGAGGCAATGGCAGCTACTCGGCTTCGATTCTTCTCGGATATGCGCGAGAAGACGTGCGTTCACGCACCTTGTCAACTTCGATGACGACAAGCAGTGATCCAGCAGCCAGAAGCGTCAGCGCCCATTCCGCGAGCGAAATCGGCGCCAGGCCAAGCACCTCACGGAACCACGGGACATGCATGGCGCCGATATGGATGGCCTGGGCTACGACGATGCTGCCAAGCAGCAGCGGGTTTTTGAAGAAGGATCGCGAGAAGAGCGAGTGATGTTCGGAACGGGAGCCGAGGGTTTGCACATTTTCGAACATGACGAAAAGCAGAAGCAGCAGATTGCGCGCCTCGGATACCGGGTAGCCCTGTGACAGCAGCCAATAGAAGACTGCAAACCCGCCGCCGCCGATGACGAGCGCGGACTGGACGATCCGGCGAACCATCAGCCGGTCGAAGATCGGCTCCTTCGGGCGGCGAGGTGGCCGGCCCAGTTCGTCGCCCTCGGGCGGCTCTCCCGCGAGCGTCACATCCTGAATGCCATTCGTGACGAGATTCAGCCAGAGAAGCTGCACGGGAAGCAGTGGCATTGGAAGACCGAGCGGAATCGCCAGCAGGAACAGCAGCATTTCCGCAGCTCCTGTCGCCGTCAGCATGAGGATGACTTTGCGAATGTTCGAATAGGCGGTTCTACCCTCGCGAATACCGCTGACGATGGAGGCGAAATTGTCGTCGGCAACGACGATGTCCGCGCTCTCCTTGGCGACCTCCGTACCCTTCACGCCCATGGCGACACCGACATGAGCGTGTTTCAGGGCTGGAGCGTCATTGACCCCGTCTCCGGTCACCGCCACGAAATGGCCGTTGCGCGCCAAGGAGAGCACAATCGCAAGCTTCTGATCGGGAACGACGCGGGCATAGATGCGCGCCCGTTTCGTAAGCTCATCCAGCCGCTCCGGGCCTGCTGCTTCGGCCTCGCGCACCGCGTCGCCGGTGGTGATCTGGCTCGGGCCGAAGTGCAAACCCGCCTGAGCGGCGATGGCCGCTGCTGTTTTGGGGTCGTCGCCTGTCACCATCGCTACCTCCACGCCGGCGGCGCGGCATTCGCGGATCGCCTGCGGAACTTCCTGGCGGATCGGATCCTGCATGCCCGCAATGCCAAGGAATACGAGATCGATAAGATGATGGTGGCCGAAGGTGGCGTCGGCATCATCGCGAATTTCGCCATCTGCGAAAGCGAGAACCCGAAGGCCCCGGGCCGCCATCTCCTCCTTCTGGGCGAGAAGCCTGTCTCTGTCGATTTCCACCACCCGGTCGCCGATATCCATCCGGTCGGCCATGCTGAGCAGCGTCTCAGTCGAGCCCTTCGCGAAGATGCGCACGCTTTCGCTCCCACGATGGAAGGAGGCAGTATATTTCAGATCGGGCTCATAAGGGATGCGGGCGAGCAAGGGATAATCCGCTGCCATCTTCTCTTGCGCCAAGCCCGCCTTACGCGCGGCGGCCAATAGGGCGACGTCGACCGTGTCGCCGACGCCCTTCCAGCCGTTCTCGTCCTGCATGAGCAAACCCTCGTTGGGAAGCGTGGCCGCTCTGAGCAGTCGGCTGGCGCGCACGCGTGCCTCCGCCACGCTCATATTGGCCGCCTTGATCTCGCAGGTGTCCAGGTCAGTATCCGCATCAACGGCAAGATCGGTGCCGTCCGGGAGCCGGATATCGGTAACGGTGAGCTCGTTGAGCGTCAGCGTCCCTGTCTTGTCGGTGGCGATCATGGTGCAGGAGCCCAGCGATTCGACCGCCGGCATTCGCCGCACAATGACGTTGCGCTTCGCCATGCGACGCATGCTGATCGCGAGCGCAATCGAGATTGCGATGGGCAGGCCTTCGGGAATTGCACTCACGGCAAGACCGACCGACATGAGGAAAAGATCGCTCCACGCGAGCCCTCGCATGAGGCCGATGCCGATCAAGACCAGCGACGTCACCCCCACCGCCCAGGCGATCGCATTGGAGAAACGAGCAAGCCGGATCATCAGTGGCGGTTGCGATGCGGATGCCCTGCCGATTTCGACGGCAATCTTGCCGATCTCGGTTCTAAGTCCCGTCCCTGTCACGACGCCCGTGCCCCGTCCACGCGTGACCAGCGTGCCCGCGAATGCGGTTGCCGTCTTGCCCTCCGCAACCGGCGCGGCGGGCGACGACGCCGTCTTGCGTGTCGCCTTGGCTTCTCCGGTAAGGAGGGATTCGTCGCACAGAAGGTCGGTCGCCTCGACCAGTGCGAGGTCGGCCGGAACCCTTCCGCCGGCTTCCAGAAGCACGAGATCCCCCGGCACCAGCAGGCGTGCTTCGATTCCCCGCACCTCTCCGTCGCGAATGACGGCGGCACGCGGTTGTTCGAGCTTTCGAAGCGCCTGCGCAGCTCGGCCTGCCGAATATTCCTGCAGGCTGCCGATCAAGCCGTTCAGCAGCAAGACGACGCCGATAAAGACTGCGTCCTTGGTGTCACTGATCACCAGTGAGATGGCAGCGGCCAGAAACAGGATATAAATCAGGGGGCTGCGGAACTGCCGCAAGAAGACAAACGCGAAAGAGGGAGCCTCAGGCTCGGGCAGAATGTTTGGACCGAAACGCACCAGCCGGCTCTCGGCCTCTTCAGTGACAAGGCCGCTACGATCGCGGAGCTTGGGAGCGAATGGCTGGGGAATGGGACTGGCCATGACCTATCTCTTGCCTGAAATCGCCGGCTGCCCGCCCATGTTATCGAGATCTAACCAGCGCTGTCGAGCGAGCTAGCCGCTTCACGCAGAAGCCGTTTCATTTTCTCGCGAACCGCGTGAGCATCGATCGCGACATCTGCATATTGCAGGTCGTCAAGAACCTTTCTGAAGACATTCTCGTCGCCGGACTCCAGCAACCCGGCGGAAATGACTTCGTCAAAATGACGTCGAAGTCATTTCGTCCGATGAGTTCGGCCGCCCAGCGTGCCAGCATCCGGTCCCGTCTGGCCTGGATATGGAATGAACGTTCGAGCTTCATAATGTACTCTTTCTCGAGTGCTTCTTCACGCTCGTTGATGATGCCCATCACCGTTCCTCCGGCTGATTAGTTGTCGTTGAACGCCTGGTTGCCGGTGTGTCGCCGGAGTCAGCCCCGCGCGTCGCATTCGGCGCGCAGGTGATCATTCTTGCATCGGAAACCGCCTGCACGAAAGCCTCTCGCATCGTTTCACCGGACAATTGTCCCAGCAATGCAGCAGATCACCGGCACCGCTTTCCGCCGATGTCGGCCAGATCAGAATCCATTGCCCTTTGTCGGCGGGATGAATGGATCCGGATAGCCTTTCTTGGAAGTCGCCTTCTCCTGGGGCGCGTCATCCGACTGATTCGGCTGCGGCCACCATGCCGCGCCGCTGTAACCGGCCAGGATGACGAGGAGGATCACAGCTGTTACTGTCACTATCTTCGGCATGGCGCTTTCCTTTCCGCGCGTTGACGGGGCCATCTTCAAGCGGGCCTGGCTCCGGCGCATTGCGCTCGATCAATCAGCCGATCGAACCTAAGTGATTGCGATGTCGCAGGAGGTATGAGGCTTCGCAGAGACATGCCGCCGTCCCTGCTCGAGGCGGGGAGCTCCATCGGACAATGGTCAAGCCGGAGCCAGGCAAGCGGCGCGAAGCTCCACGCTCGTCAGATGTGCCGGCTAACGATGGCAAGCGCCTCATCAGCAATCACTTGCTCCTCGTCGGTCGGAATGACGAAGGCAGCAATGGTGCTGTCCCGACCGCTAATCATGGTCGCATTCGACTTGTTTGCGGTCTCGCCGAGCGCGAGTCCCATCCACGCGAGATGATGCGCCACGCCCTTCCGGACTTCTGGCTGATTTTCTCCGATGCCGGCCGTGAAGACGATGGCGTCGACGCCGCCCAGCGACACGGCCAGCCTGCCTATTTCGCCGGCGATCCTGAAACAGAAGAGATCCAGAGCTTCCCGCGCCGCCGGGTGAAAGTCTTCTACGAGCACCCGCACGTCTCCACTCACTCCGGAAACGCCGAGCAGGCCACATTTGTGGTAGAGAAAATCCTCGAGTTTATCCGTGTCATGGAATTCATTGCGGAGAAGATGGATCAGGACCCCGGCATCGATCGAACCCGGTCGCGTCGCCATGGGTATGCCGTCGAGCGCGGAAAACCCCATACTGGTGTCAATGCTGACACCATCCACCATGCCGCAAAGGCTCGCGCCGCTCCCCAGATGCGCGCAAACAACTCTGCCGCTGCCGAGATCCGGGGCGAATTTCTTGAGCTTGCCGGAAACGGACTTATAGGAAATTCCGTGGAAGCCATATCTGCGAATTCCCGCCTCGTGCATTGCGCGCGGAATGGCTAGGCGTGTGGCCAAGCTGGACTGGGACGTATGAAATGCCGTATCGAAAGACGCTGTCTGCGGCACCTCAGGGCATGTCATGCTAACGGCGCGGATGACCTTCAGCGCCGCTGGAATGTGCAAAGGTGCTAGTGGGACCAGCTCCTCGATCAGGGCCTGGGTATCCGAGTCCAAAAGCGCAGGCCCGGTGAACCTGAGGCCTCCATGGACGATGCGATGCCCAATTACCGCCGGCTGCGAACCTTGTGGCAGCAGCCTCGACAGAATGTCGGCAATCAAGGCTGGATCGATTTCTGTGGCGGTCGACAGATTGATCTCATGCATGGCCTCCCCCGCTCCGTATCTGAAGCGTGTTTGCCCGTCGGTCGTCACGGCACCTCTGGCCAATAGCTGTGCGTCGCCCGCGCCGATGCTGAAGACGCCGATCTTCAAGCTCGACGATCCCGAATTGAAGGTAACTGCAATTCTGCTCATTGAACCTCCTCCGGATATATGCTGCATTACTGCCTGTCATTTCTTGCCTCTTCGCCGGCCGCTTCCAGCAAATGAAGTGCAAATTCCGTTGTTGCCTTTTCATCGTCGCAACATAACTTCAACGGCGCGCATCGTTCCTTGAGATTGCGTAGGAGCCTTTGGCGAAGCCTGCGGATCAGATTCGAATCCCCGTTTGCGAGAAGCTCCTGCAAGCATGTGACGGCAACCACTTCGAATATCAGAAGCTTGCCCTCGACTTCGCTTTGGGAAGGAATGGGGAAGCGCTCGCCGCCTCGTTTGTAGTCTCGTTCCGTCGACAGCATCTACGGTCCCCTATGTTCGCTCGGGTCCGTCTCGGCTTCGAGCGCACGCTCAAGCCGGCGCAGGATGACAGCGCGGCCCTTGCCATCGGCTGCATCCTTTAATCGGTCGGCGAGATCGAGGATGAAGTTCTGGTAGTCGTTGTGCCAGTCCGGAAGTCCAATCTCTTCGGGCTGCAAACGCGCCGGCGTCGGCCTCGATAGAAGTCGAGCAGATGCTCCGGTCAGTTCATAGACGTCGTCGAGGCGGGGGGAGAATATCTCGATGGGTAGTTTTCCGGAAAGCCTGCGCGACATGGCGTTGCGAGCGCCATCCTCGCCATGCACGAGAAATAGCCCTTTGCGGATCGGACCACGCTCCATCACCCAGCCATCCAGCTCGCTTGCATCGGCATGGCCACTGTAAGCATCGAGGGTTGCGATTTTCGCTCTCACGCGTACTTCGTCCCCCTGGATCCGCACTACCTTCGCGCCGTCCTGCAAGATCCTGCCGAGCGTGCCTGCCGCCTGAAACCCGACGAAGAGAACTGTGCATTCACTGCGCCAGAGCCAATTCTTGAGACGATGTCTGATCCTGCCCGCTTCACACATGCCGCTTGCAGCAATGATGATGTGGAAGCCCTTTATGAGGTCCAGGGCTTTGGACTGCTCGGCGGTTTCCGTAAATCTTACATTCGGGGCATTGAGTGCCCGCAGAAAATTGGCGCCATTCTCCATGTCGCGAGCGTGTTTCTTGAAGGCATCGGTCGCTCTGGAGGCCAGCGGTGAATCGATAAAGACGGGGCACCGCTGCAGTGTGCCGGCGTCCATGAGCGCGATAAGATCCGTCAGAACTTCCTGAGTGCGCTCGACCGCAAAGGATGGAATAAGAAGCACACCATTCGGGTGGTTCGCTTGTGCGACGAGCTTTTGAAGGCGGATGCGTCTTTGTTGCAACGCGTATTCCTCCCGCTCGCGATCGCCGTAGGTGGTTTCGCAGATCAAATAGTCGATCCCGCGCGGAGCTTCCGGGCGACTTTCGAAAAGCTTGGAGCCAGGCCCAACGTCGCCCGAGAACAAAAGCCTCAGGGGTCTTTCCGCATCGCCTGCCTCAACCTCGACCGAAGCGGACCCGAGAAGGTGTCCTGCGTCCCAGAAGCGAAACCTCACTGCGCCTGCCGTCTCGCGCCATTCTCCATATCGCACCGCAACATATTGCGGCATGATGCTGCGTGCGTCGTCCGCGGTGTAAATCGGCTCCACCGTTTTGCGCGAGCGCCGGCGGTTCCGGCGATTAAGCTGATGAACCTCGGATTCCTGGATATGCCCGGAATCCTGCAGCATGATGGTGCAAAGATCGATCGAGGCGGGTGTCGTGTAGATCGGGCCGCTGAAACCGTCCTTGGCGAGTTTCGGAAGCAGGCCCGAATGATCGATGTGGGCGTGGGTGAGAAGCACCGCGTCGATCTCGGCAGGCTCAAACGGAAACGGTCTGTAATTGAGCTCCTTCTCGGTCTTGGAGCCTTGGAACATTCCGCAATCAATCAGAATACGGGCACCGCCGGACTTGAGAAGAAAGCAGGATCCGGTGACAGAACCCGCTGCTCCGTGAAACTCTAAGATTACGGTGTCCATGGCTGCTCCTGTCGTTAGGAGCCAGACTACGAGGCTTAATTCGAAACCGCTTTGACGAAGGTCAAGGAACTTGCCGATATCGGGGGTTATGCTTCTGTTATCAATCAGCGAGGTATATCGACATGACCATCAGGACGGTACTTAGCATCCTCAGCGTCGATCAGTTCGAGGAAGACCTGAAAGCGGCAATCGACTTTTGCGGAGCACACGGCGCGCATCTGAATGCGCTGGTGATCGCGCTGGGTGCGGCTCCGCTCATCGGAGATTATAATGTCATCTCACCTGTCTGGATCGAGGAGCGCCAGCGTGAAATCGACGCGCTCTCCGAGAAGACGGACGAGCTCAAGACGATCCTCGGCCGAAGCGAAATCTCCTATGAGGTCCAGGATGTCTATACGGAATTTGCCTGGGCTGATGAAGACATTGCCGAAAGGGCGCTTTACGCCGACGTCGTTTTGGTTGGACGGCAGGCGGCCCGAGACGAACAGCTCCGCAGACGCATCATCGATGGAGCTCTCTTCCAGACGCCGACCCCGATCCTCATCAACCGCGGAACACGGGCGATGAATGCGGCGTCGAGATCGGTTTTACTGGCCTGGGATTCCAGTGACGAAGCGTCACGTGCCACCCGGCAATCGCTTGATCTGCTGAAGCAGGCCGACACCGTTTACGTCACCATGGTGGATCCGGTAGCACGCATGCGCGCGAACGGCGAGGAGCCGGGCGCCGACATCGCCGCCTATCTCGCCCGTCACGGCGTCAAGGTGCAGGTGGACCGCATCGCCAGCGGCGGACGACAGGCAGGCGAAGTCCTGCGACAGCATGCCGTTGACATATCCGCCGACCTGATCGTCATGGGCGCCTATAACCATCCGCGCTGGCGGCAGACGATCTTTGGCGGAGTCACGCGCAGCATGATCGAAGAAAGCACGATGCCGATATTCATGGCCCATTGAGATTTAAGTCCGCTCCGCCGAGGCATGTCCCACCAGCTGGTTCGGCGTGATTTCGGGACGCTGGTTTTCCGCGCCCGCGAGCGGGTGGACATGCTGCCCCCGGGGGATCTTCGGCCGGCGCGTTTGTTTTGGGAAGGGCTCTGTATCTGAGCCGGGTCTTCCGCGCGCTTGTCTTCCTGCTTGTGGTGCTGGCTTGGTCGTGATCTCCACTCGCCTAGTCCAGGCCGTTCAGATGGCGCTCGTCGTGCTGATCGCGCCACTGCGGCGTGGTTATATACGTCTGATCAAGGCGAGGGTGCTGCGCCGGCAAGGATCTTCCATGATCCAGCCCTACCGTGCAGGAACAACAGCAAACCGATTGCGCGTAGCATCCTTTTGACCCTCTCACATGCATTTCACATCGTTGATGATAACCTGGTTTCCCGGCTGAGGCGTGTAGGAAAACTCGGCGTAGCACTTGCTGCCGTCATCGAGGTTTATGTCGATCGAATTCCGGGCTGGCGGTCATAGCCGATGACAAACTCTTCGCTGGCGCTCTGCAGCTTGCCGACCTCGCTGACGAGACCGCCGGGGCCTTCATCTGGCTGATCATCGATGCGTCCATGCAGTCGTATTTGGCTCGCCATTTTTCAAAGGACACCACGAGTTCGGCGGCACGGCCAGAATGACGCAACGCCTCGAGATCGGTATCATTGAAATCGTTAGCGGAAAATCACTTTCCATTTACCCCTTGAATCTAAAGCCCCTTTTCTTGTTTGACATGGCAATGTAAAACCGACACCGTCGATCGGTTGTGACCGCTCCCCCTGAACGAGTCGTTTGGGAGACTCCCTCACCATGTCTGATCTGGCTTCGTCTGATCGGACGGGCAGACATTCCGGCTCCTGAACACCGCCTCAGTCGAAGAGTTCCGCTAGACCAGCAGCTAGGCGATCTCGGACAGGAAGATGTTTTGCGGCTTGACGCCAAATCAAAGTTACTTAATCTAAGCATCGGCAGGATCCCGCTGGGAGGAGGGGCCGGCATTCGCGATCCCTATCGCATCATCTTCGTCTCCCAAAGCCAGGATTCCCGATCGCGCGCCGCCGATTTTTCAACAGGATAAGCCATGCCGCTCACCATCGCCCAACGCCACGACAGTCTGAAGGTCCGTATCGCCGAGCTCGCGCATTGGCGGGACCGGTATAGCAGCCCGATCGATGGCTGGACCTTCGAGGGCGAGCCGATCGCCCATCAGCAGGACTGGCCGCATCGTCAGGGCGTGGTGCATTTTGCTGCGAGTGCTGAAGCGCCGCAGAGCTGGCCGCTTGAAAATATTCGCCTGCAGCTAGATCTCGGCGGTGAGAGCCTGATTATGCTCAGCTATCCCGACGGCGAGAGCGAAACATTCGGTCTCGATCCCTACCACCAGGAATTTCCGGTGAAGGGCCGCCGCTTCTCGATTTCGACGGAAAGCGTCGCCCGTTTTCCTTTCGGCGAGCCGAACCGGGCGCCGAGGCTCAACAAGGCCCGGCTGATCTGGCTCGACGGTGCCGTCCACCGCCTGCATCTTCTTCTGAAGCAGGTCGCCGAATCGGTCGGCGCGCTCGGCGATCATGAGGTCGTGCCGCATCTGGTGGAGGCCGCCGAGCGGACGCTGCGCAGTCTCGACTGGCCGTCGGATACGGCGGCTTACATCTCCCGCACCGCTGATGCCGTCATGCAGCAGAAGATCTGGGAACTGCCGGAGCTTGTATCCGATCCGGCGGGTCTCTCCGAAGAGCAGAGTGCTTCGGCGGCTGCCGCCTTTGAGGCGCTGACGGCGCGGCTGAAGGAGCTGCAGAAGCGCTTCCCCCCGAATGGAGAACTGGTGCTGACGGGCCATGCCCATATCGATCTCGCCTGGCTCTGGCCCTATCGAGAAACGCGGCGAAAGATGCGGCGAACCTTCAATACGGCGCTTTCGCTGATGGAACGCTCCGAGGATTTCCGCTTCAACCAGTCGACCGCCCATTATTACGCGCAGATGGAAGAGGACGATCCCGAGCTTCTCGAGCGCATCAAGAAGAAGGTCGCGGAAGGAAAGTGGGAAACGGTCGGCGGCATGTGGGTCGAGCCCGACACCAACATGCCGACCGGCGAAAGCCTCGTCCGCCAGGTGCTCTATGGCCAGCGTTATTTCGAGAAGACTTTTGGCACGCGCCACACGGTCTGCTGGCTGCCGGATTGCTTCGGCTTCTCAGGCGCGCTGCCGCAGATCCTGAAACAGGGCGGCATCGACAGTTTCTTCACAATCAAAGTCAACTGGAGCGAGACCAACCACATCCCCTCTGATTTCTTCTGGTGGAAAGGTCTCGACGGCAGCCGCGTGCTGACCCACACATTCGACAATCCCATGCAGGGCTATAACGGCTTCGTGCAGCCGGATTGTTACCTGCCGACATGGAAGAATTTCCGCGGCAAGACGCAGCATCATGCCTCGCTTCTGGCCGTCGGCTACGGTGACGGCGGCGGTGGGGTCACGCCCGAGATGGTGGAGCGCGAAGTGCAACTGCGCGATTTCCCCGCCATCCCGCAGGCGCGCTGGGGCACCGTCAAAGGCTTCTACGAGCAGGCGCACCAGACCGCTAGGGAAAAGAAGCTTCCCGTCTGGGATGGCGAAATATATCTCGAGCTGCATCGCGCGACGCTGACGTCACAAAGCGGCGTCAAGCGCAAGCACCGCCACGCCGAACGCGCGCTGATCACCGCTGAGACGCTCGCTTCGCTCGCCCATATGCTCGGCGCCGACAAGCCCCGCAGCCTGGAAGCGGATTGGCGCGTGGTGCTGAAGAACGAGTTCCACGACATCCTGCCGGGTTCGAGCATCCGCGAGGTCTACCAGGATGCGGAGCAGGAGCTCGGCGGCGTCATCGACCATGCCAAGGCCGAGCAGGCAAAGGCATTGCAGGCGCTCTCGACCAATCTGCCGAAGGGCGGGGTCTCTGATGCGCTCATTGTCGTCAATCCGTCGCTAGCGGCCAGACCAGTAAGCGCCAGACTTGCCGACGGCACGGCACTTTCGGCCGCTGAGATCGTCGCTCCCTTGTCCATTGCCGTCTTCGACAGGCGCACGTTGCAGCCAGCGGGTGGACTCAAGGCAAGTTCCGATCGGTTTGAAAACGATCATCTCTCGGTCGTCATCGGCAAGGATGGCGCCGTTGCCAGCCTTATTCACAAGGCAAGCGGCCGCGAGGCGGTCGATGGCTCCGCCAACCAGCTCTGGGTCTATCCGGCCGACAAGCCGCGCAACTGGGACGCCTGGGATGTCGATGCCGATTATGCCGAGAAAGGTGTGCGTCTTGAAGCGCCCGAAAGCATCAGCCTCGTCGAAAACGGCCCGCATCGTGCGGCGATCCGCGTCGTCCACCGCTACCGGAATTCGAGCGTCACGCAGATCTATGTGCTGACCGCCAACGCCAGGCGGCTCGATATCGAAACGACGATCGATTGGCACGACCGCCGAACCCTGCTGCGCACCCTGAACCCGGTCGGCGTGCAGGCCCGCAAGGCGACCTTCGAATGCGCCTTCGGCGTGGTCGAGCGGGCTACGCACACGAATACCTCCTGGGAACAGGCGATGTTCGAGGCTGCCGCCCATCGCTTCGTCGATCTCAGCGAGCCGGGCTTCGGCGTGGCGCTCCTCAACAATGCCAAATACGGCCACAGCGCCCGCGGCAATGTGATCGGCATGAGCCTGGTGCGCGGGCCGATCTATCCCGATCCGCTCGCCGACGAAGGCGAGCAGAGCTTCACCTACGCGCTGATGCCGCATGAGGGCGCCTGGCATGAAGGCGGCGTCCTTGACGAGGCGCTCGATCTCAACCAGCCGCTGGTGACGGCCGAAGCCAGCGGCCTCTCCGCCGGCAGTTTCGCGCCGATTGGCGTCGAGGGGACCCCCGTCGCCTTCTCCGGCCTGAAACCGGCGGAGGAGGGCGAGGGCCTGATCCTGCGCCTCTACGAACCGGCCGGCCGGCGTGGCCGTCTTTCGCTTGCCCTGCCTTCCGGATGGACGGCGTCACAGCCGCTCAGCATTCTCGAAGAGCCGATGGAACGCAAAGGCCCCGCCGACATCATGCCCTTCGAAGTCAGGAGCTGGAGGCTGCGAAAGGGCTGATCACGCTCAGTCCGTGGCGGCGCTAAAGTGGGACAAACTGGACAAATTGGCTATTTGAGACTATATCAGTTTCTGTAAGAACGGAGATAGTGTCATGGTTGGTTCTGAGGCGCGGCTGCATCGTGCCCGTCAGGCAAGGGTTGCCGACCGCGTCGCCGCCAAAGTTGCCGACGCGCTGAAAGCCGACGCCGCATTCGAGGCCGGCTCGGTGGCCCTGTCGGCCAGTATTGCGGGTGCGGCGGCTGCGGCCATCGTCGATCTTCCCGTCAGCGTGCGGCGCGAGCTTAGCAAGCGCCAGGGCGAACTTGCCCGCCGCATTCGTGGCCTGGTGGAGACGTTCGGCGATGCGGCTGCCGGCGGCAAGATCGCGCTCGAGATTCCGAAAACCGTGGAGCCCTCCGCCGGCGAAGGACTCGGGAAGATCGTGACAGTCGAGGAGGGCGCGCGGTTGCTGGGCGAGCTTGCGGTCGCCCGCAGGCTTGAGGATTGGGCCGGGCCGGTTGCCGGCGCCAGCGAACTCCAGCGCGATTTTGGAATTGCGCGCTCCACGCTCAATCGCTGGCAGCATGCCGGCGAGGTGATCGCACTGTTGAAGGGAACGAGAAAGCACGTCTATCCGATCGAACAATTCATCGACGGGCGTCCCGCAAGGGGCATAGCAACGGTCGCCGCTCTCGTGTCCAATCAGCGGGTGGCATGGCTGTGGCTTTGCCAGCCGAACCCCATGTTGGGCGGCCGCAGGCCCATCGACCTCCTGAAACAGGATCGCGCGGACGAGATCATCGACGCGGCTCAGACCTATTTCGCCACGCAATGAAACTCGACAAAACTATCCTTCAGCGCCTCGCCGTCCGGGCTGATGTCACCGACTATGTCAGGATCATCGCGCGCGCCCATGCCGGAACGCCGCTCGGCATGGGTTTCGGCAAGTCGCGGTTTTCGAGCCCCAAAGACAAGTTCCAGCTGCTCTACCTCGCTCAGGACCCCATGACCGCGGTGGCGGAAACGATTGTTCGCGACCGCTTTCAAGGCAAGGCCGAGCGAGTGATATTCCAGGAGGAGTTCGACCGCTATTCGATCGCCGCCGTCCGAAACCCGGGCCCGCTTTTCCTGCTCGACCTGCGCTACGAAGGCGCAAACCTGCTCGGTGTCTCGACGGATGCCGTTCGGGCACGGGCGCAGGCGAGCGGACGCCGGCTCAGCCAGGACATCTACGATCGCACCGATTTCGACGGCATTCTCTACATGTCGCGGATCACCAACAAGCAATGTGTTGCCGTTTATGACCGCGCCACCGCCGGCCTTGAGGCGGATAGCCCCGCATTGGATCTGCCCCGCCTGTCGGCGCTCGGCCTCATCCTCGATGCGCTGCAGGTCACGGTCATATCAAGGGAATAATCCCGGTCGTCGAGAAGACGTTCCGCGATCGGCGGATGCGACACAGAGCGAGCCAGCTGTCATATCCACATCCTGCGCTCGCTATCCCAATCGAAGGTGCGGACTCGGCCAAGGCGATGGCGACGAAGGCTGAGGAAGAGGCCGATGCCTCCGCTGCCTCGTCCTATACGTCAATCTCGGTGGCGGTCTGTTGACCATTATAACGTTGATCGTCGCCGCTGTTTTTGGCGCCCGCGTGACCGCAAAGCCGATCGGCGAGATCACCGCAAGCATGAGCGGTCTAGCAGAAGGCAATCTCGATGCCGACATCCCATTCGCCAACCGGCGTGACGAAATCGACCGGATGGCCCGCGCCGTCTAAGCCTTCAAGCAGAACGGCATCAAGGTGCTTACGGTCTTTGGGCGCCAGTCGTGGCAACATAGAGGGAATAGAGTGAGCGCGTTGCCGCTATGAACAGACGGTTGCGTCCGGGGCCGCCGAAGGTCAGGTTGGCTACGGTCTGAGGGACGCGGATCTTGCCGATCAGCTTGCCTGACGGATCAAAGCAGTGCACGCCGTCACCGGCACTGGACCAAAGGTTGCCGTTCACGTCGGTCCGGATGCCGTCCGGAATGCCGGTGTCGATGTGGCAGAAGACGCGGCCGTTTGTGAGCCTGCTGCCGTCGACCACGTCGAAGGCGCGGATGTGACGCGGCAGGCTTTCGTCGTGGCTTGCTGCCGAGTCCGCGACATAAAGGATCGTTTCATCAGGTGAGAAAGCGAGGCCGTTCGGCTGGATGAAATCCGTGACGACAGCGGCAAGCTCGCCGGTTGCCGGATCGAGCCGGTAGACGTTGCGCGTCGCCTGCTCGGGCTCGGCCTGGTAGCCTTCATAATTCGACATGATACCGTAGGTGGGATCGGTGAACCAGATCGTGCCGTCCGATTTCACCACCACGTCGTTCGGCGAGTTGAGCCGCGCGCCCTCGAAACGGTCGGCGAGCACGGTGATCGAGCCGTCGATCTCGGTGCGCGTGACGCGGCGCCCGCCATGTTCGCAGGAGACGAGCCGGCCCTGGCGATCGCGCGTGTGGCCGTTGGTGAAGTTGGATGGCTGCCGGTAGATGGACACGCCGCCCTCGGGCGTCCATCGCAGCATGCGCTGGTTTGGAATGTCGCTCCACAGAAGCTGGTTCGCATCGTTGAACCAGACAGGACCCTCCGCCCAGCGGCAGCGTGAATAGAGTTGGTCGAGGCCGGCGCTGGTGACGATCAACTGCCGGAAGCGCGGGTCGTGGATTTCGTAGATGCTGGCCTCGGCCATGGCGGTCTTCCCGTTTATCGCATGCCGGCCCGGCGGCCGCCGGCGAGCATGATGACGCTGATGATGATGAGGCCGGTCATGATGAGGCGGATGCCCGCGCCGACCCCGTAGGTGTTAAGCATGGAGACGACCAGGAACATGAAAAGCGATGCGCCCCATATGCCCGGCACGTTGGAATCGCCGCCGGCGACCGCCGTGCCGCCGATCACGACGACGGCAATCGAAGTCAGCAGATATTCCGAGCCCATGTTGAGCGCCGCGCCGCCGGAGAAGCAGGCGAGCAGATAGCCCGCGATGGATGCGAGCACGGCGCAGAAGAGGTAGGTGACGAAGCGTGTGCCGTCGACCGGAATGCCGGCCATGCGTGCGGCCGGCATGCTTTGGCCGATCGCCGAGATCCAGCGCCCGTAGATCGTCTTTTCGAGCAGGAACCAGGCCAGCAGCGAGATGAGGAGCGCGACGATCGCCACGTTGGGCACACCGAGCGTGGTCGAAGTGGTGAACTCCGCAAGAATGCTCGGAGGCTTGATGCGTAAGCCGCGGTTCGTCCAGATCGCTGCGGATTGTACGATGAAGCTCATGGAAAGCGTGGCGATGATCGGCGGAATGCGCAACGCCTTGATCAGCGCATAGTTGCCGAGGCCGACGACGAGGCCGATGAGGATGGCGACGAGAAGTCCAGGTAGGATCAAGCCGTTTTCGACATTCATCAGCTTCAGCGCCAGCGTCCCGGCAAGAGTCATGGTGGCGGGAACCGACAGATCGATATTGCCGGGGCCGAGCGTGATGACGAACATCTGGCCGATGCCAACGATCACCGAGAAGGCCGCGAAAGTGAGTGCTGCCTGAGACAGGCCGAGCGTGCTGGCGCCGAGCGTCACCATGATCGTCAGGAACCAGACCACGAAGGCGGCAAGCCATGACCAGATCCAGGGTTTGCCGAAAAGGCGGAGGGGGGAGGTCATCGGCGTTTCTCCCGTTTCTCCAGGCGGTTCAGCATCAGGCGAAGCGCGAGCACGATGATCAGGATCGCGCCCTGTGCTCCGATCTGCCAGTCGGGCGAGATGCGCAGGAAGGACAGGAAGGAGCCCGCGAGCGTCAGCGTCAGGGCGCCGATGACGGCGCCGACCGGAGAGACGCGGCCACCGATGAATTCGCCGCCGCCGAGGATCACGCCGGCGATCGAGAGCAGGGTGTAACGCAGTGCGATATTGGCATCCGCCGAAGTCGTCAGGCCGACGAGGGCGATGCCGGCAAGCACGGCGAAGAGGCCGGCGAGGCCATAGGCGGCGGCGCGGGCGGCGACGATCGACCAGCCGGCCCGCTCGACCGAGCGCTGGTTACCGCCGATGCCGCGGATCAGCACGCCGAGCGAGGACCGCATGACGAGAAGATGGGCGACGGCGGCGATAACGATGCTGGCGACGATCGCCATCGGTGCCAGCGGCGGCTTGACGGTCATCAGCCAGCGCACCCAATCCGGCGCCTGCCCACCCGGGGCTGGCAGCAGCAGGACGGCAAGGCCGCCCCAGACGAAGCTCATGCCGAGCGTGACGACAATAGACGGCAGGTTGCGCAGATGGATGACGACGCCGAGCGCGGCATAGGTGGCGATCGCTCCGGCAAGGATCAGGACACCGGTCACGGGGTCATCCCGCAGAAATGTAGCGCTGACGCAGGCGACGAAGCTGACGAAGGTGCCCATCGACAGGTCGAGATCGTTGACCGCCATGACAAGCATCTGGGCGATCGTCGCAAGCGCGATCGGCACAGCCAGATTGAACAGCAGGTTGAGCCCGACATAGCTCATGGCGCGCGGCTGCAGCCAGAAGACGGCGGCGAGCAGCAGGGTCAGCGACAGGGCGGGAATGGCAAGACGCATGGCGTCGGACGAAAGCCGGAACGTCATGCGGCAACCCCCTCGAAGGATGCGGCGATGATGGTCGTTTCGTTGACGGCGTCACCGGTGAGTTCGGCGGTGATGCGGCCCTCACGGAAGACGTAGACGCGGTCGCAAAGACGAACCTCGTCCATTTCAGTCGAATACCAGACGAAGGTGCGGCCGCGCGAAGCTTCGTCGCGGATGATGGCGTAGACCTCCTGCTTGGTCCCGACATCGACGCCGCGCATCGGATCATCCATCAAGACGACGGGCGCGCGTGTGGCAAGGGCGCGGGCGAAGAGCACTTTCTGCTGGTTGCCGCCTGAAAGCGACAATATGCGGTTTGCCATGTCCGGCGTGCGGATTTCGATCCGTCGTTTCCAGTCCGCGCCCTTGGCCTCCTCTTTGCCCTCGAGAATGAGGCCGCGTCGCGACAGGTCACCGAGCGAGGCGACCGAGAAGTTGCGCAGGATGCTCCAGAGTTCGAAGACGCCGTTGAGGCGGCGGTCGCCGGCGACAAAGGTGACGAGCGGATCGTGCTCGGGGAGCCAGTTGCCGGACTGGGCGGCATGCAGGGCAAGCAGGAGTTCGGTCTGCCCGTGTCCGGCGAGACCTGCCAAGCCGATGATCTCGCCCTTGCGGGCCGAAAAGGGACGGCCGGCCGTCTGATGGGACAGAATGAGTGGAGCGGTCGATTGTTCGCGTGCCGGCCGCTGTCCCGTCTCTTCCTTCGCAACGGTACCCATGGCCTCGACCAGGCCATGATGGTTGAAGTCGCGCGCCGGGCGTTCGGCAACGACGCGGCCGTCCTTCATGACGACGATGCGGTCGGAGGTTTCGAGGATTTCGTGCAGAATATGCGAGATGAAGATGACAGAGCCGCCGGCGGCGACGAAGCGCCGGACATGGTCGAGCATCTTGCGGGCGAGGCTCGCGTCCAGCGAGGAGGTCGGTTCATCGAGGATCACCAGCCGCGGCGCAATGCCAGCGTCGGAAAAGGCCATCGCGATCTCGACCATCTGTCGCTCTGCGATGGAGAGGTCTCCCACGGCCCGGCCGCTGTCGATGCCATGGCCGGGAAAGACCGCATCGAGGCTCTTTTCGATGATCCTTGCGGCGCGCCTGCGCCAGCCGAAGCCGCCGAGATCGCGGTGCATGATGCGCGTATTCTCGACAATGGAGAGATTGGGGCAGAGCGAAAGCTCCTGAAAGACGCAGCGCACGCCGTGAGCTCGTGCGGCGTTGATGCCGTAGCGCTCCAGCCGCTCGCCATCGCTTGCGACACTTCCTTCATGGGGGGTGAGGCCGCCATTGATCACGCTGACGATCGTGGATTTGCCGGCTCCATTGTGTCCGACGAGCCCGACGCATTCCCCCGGCATGACACGGAGCGTGACGCCGTCAAGCGCCCTGACGGCCCCGAAGCTCACCTTGGCGCCATCGACGGCGATCACCGCCTTCAAAACCTCATTCATGCTGCCCGCCACATCTGCTCGGAAGGACTGCCGCAGGGCCATTTTGGCCCCGCGGCAGTCGCCGGGAGAGTTATTTTGCCGACTCGATGACCTTGATCGCGTCTGCCTGCGTATATTCCACATTGGCGACGCCGCCGGCCTGGGTGCTGGCGAGGTTCGCTTCAAGATTGTCCTGGTCGATGCGCAGGAACGGCACGACGAGGTCCTTCTTGACCTGCTTGCCGTCAAGGATTTGCTGGGCAACCCAGAAGGCAAGTGTCGAGACACCCGGTGCAATCGACACGGACATGGTCTCGTAGCCCTTCGCGTCCTTCTGCTCCTTCCACCACTTCAGCTCGTCTTCGCGGTTGCCCATGATGATGATCGGCATCTTCCGGTCGGTCGCGGCAAACGCCTGTGCTGCCCCATAACCGTCGCCGCCCTGCGTTACCACGCCGACGATCTCGGGCAGGCTCGGCAGGATGCCGGCGACGGCCTTCTGCGCGACGTCCTGCGCCCAGTCTCCGTGAACGGAGCCGACGATCTTGAACTGCGGGAACTGCTTGACGCCTTCGTGGATGCCGGCCGAGATCTCATCATCGACGAAGACACCGGCGAGGCCGCGGATCTCAAGCAGATTGCCGCCCTGCGGGAGTTTCTTCGACAGATACTCCACCTCGCTGCGGCCCATTTCCTTGAAATTGACGGCAATGCGCCAGGCGCAGGGTTCGGTCACGATGCCGTCGAAGGACACGACGGTGATGCCGGCGTCGCAGGCTTCCTTGACCGCGCCGTTCAGCGCCGTTGGCGAGGCGGCGTTCAGCACGATCGCGTCATAGCCCTGCAGGATCATGTTCTGGATCTGCGCCGCCTGTTCCGTTGCCTGGTTCTCGGCGGTGGTGAAAGGATCGGCTGCGGCCACGACGCCTGATTTCACGGCCTCGCCCGTCACCTTGCCCCAGCTCGTCAGCATCGCCTGGCGCCAGGAGTTTCCGGCATAGTTGTTGGACAAAGCGATCTTCTTGGCCGACGTATCGGCAAAGGCGGAAACGGGCATGGCGGCGCAAGCAATAGCGGCCGATGCCAGGAGCATCTTACGGATTGTCATGTCTTCCTCCCTCATGATCGTGCCGGTCGGCCGATCGTTTCACCCCTGCCGGCTCACAGGCCCGAGTGAAAATTGTTCTTGCACTGAGCTTCCTCCTCTCAGTAAGGGCAGGATGCGGGAGATCGGCCAGACTGTACAGGGGCAAGGCGGCAACTCGTTTGCGGGTTTTGCGCAACAAGCTGCGGGTTTACGCAAGACGGCAGCCCATGTGCGGGCGCTTACTGGGAAACGATTACGACGGGTTGAGGAGCCTGTCGTGACGGGGAGGAACTACAATGCTGCATCTTGCACCGGCATCCCTGTTCGACCACTATCTCGGCATTTCCCGGCTGCTCGCGGGCCAGCTCGATTTCCGCTCGGCGATCCGTTCCGTCGCGGCCGAGGTCGCCCACATTATACCGCACGATCATCTCGACGTCTGCGTGCTGCTCGAAGGCGGCAACTATCACACGGCCTATGAGACGGGCATCGAGACCGCCTGGGGCGAGATTGCCGGCGCGCCTGTCGTTAACAGCCCCATCCGCTCTCTCCTGCGGGGTGAGGTCGACTTTCTGCTTTCGGACGACGCCATGAAAGACCCGCGCTTCCATTTCGAAGGCGCGTTCAAGCGGCCGATCGTCGAGCAATCGCTGAGGAGCCGCCTGCATGTCCCGATGAAGGTACAGGGCACGATCATCGCAGCACTTTCCTGTTCGTCTCACAGGGCGGGCGCCTATACGATGGAGGACGTCGAGCGCGCCCGCATCATCGCCGATCTGCTGACGCCCTATTTCTTCGCGCTGCAGGCGGCCGAGCAGGCGCAACGCTCGGCGATCGTCGAGGCCGAGGCTCGTGCCCGGGAAGAGGGGCTGCGTCAAGGTGCGCTGAAGCTGACCGAAGCCCTGGAACAGGAGCGGCAGCGGATCGGTATGGACCTCCACGACCAGACGCTTGCCGACCTGACGCGGCTTGCCCGCCGGATCGATCGGCTGTCGCGCAACGGAGAGGTGACGCCTGAGGCGCTCGAGCCCGTCTCGCGGTCTCTGCAGCACTGCATGCAGGATCTGCGGCAGATCATCGAGCAGGCAAAACCCTCGGTGCTCCAGCTCTTCGGCCTCGCCCAGGCGATCGAGCACCATCTCGACCGGTCGACCCGCGACACGGGATCGGGCATCGAATGGGGCCTCGTCGACGAGACCAGCGGCGCGCTGGAAAGGCTGGAACCGACCGTCAGCGTCGCCTTGTTCCGCATCGCGCAGGAGGCGATCAACAATGCCGTGCGCCATGCCGCGCCCCTGGCGATCATGGTGCGGCTCGAAGCCGACGACGAACAGCTGTCGATCGAAATCTCGGACGACGGGACCGGGCTTGCCAAGACGCGGGGACGGATCGGCGGGGGCATCGACAATATGAAGACCCGCGCGCGGCTGATCTCGGCGCGCTTCACGATCGGCCCCGGCCATAACAATCGCGGCACCGTGGTCCGCGTCGTGCTGCCGCTGGCGCCGAACGGCCCGGCGGGCGAGCCAGACTGAGGAGTAGACAACATGAAGGTGCTGATCGTCGAGGACGACCCGCTGCACAGGTCCTACCTGCACGAGGCTGTCAACGCCGCGCTGCCGGAATGCGATACAGTGATCGAGGCGGAGAACGGAACGGCCGGTGAGAAGCTCGCCCGTGACCACAAGTCGGCGCATATCGTCATGGACCTGCAGATGGCGAGTCGCAACGGCATCGAGGCGGCGCGCACGATCTGGAAGGAACGGCCGGAGACGCGCATCCTCTTCTGGTCGAATTACTCGGACGAGGCCTATGTGCGCGGCGTCTCGCGCATCGTGCCGGATGGCGCCGCCTATGGCTACGTGCTGAAATCCGCCTCCGACGAGCGGCTGAAGCTCGCGCTGCGCTCGATCTTCATCGAGAGCCAGTGCGTCATCGACCGCGAGGTGCGCGGCCTTCAACAGAAGAGCCTCGGCCAGACGAACGGCTTTACCGATTCCGAATACGAGATTCTCGTTGATATAGCACTCGGCCTGACCGACCGGGCCATCGCCAAACGGCGGGGCCTGTCGCTGCGCAGCGTTCAAAACCGCCTGCAGCAGCTCTACGACAAGCTCGACGTCTATCAGACGGCCGGCGACGACCATGAGGATGGCCGTTTCAATCTCCGTGCCCGCGCCGTTACGATTGCTTTCTTGCGTAAACTTCTGAATTACAGCGCTCTGGAACGCGCTGAGGCGGAGCTGCAGGAATGGCTTGACGGAAAGTAATTTCCGACCGCTGTCCGAACCTTTATCCTGGGCACTGAAGCGAGCCTCGTCACCTCGTTGGCGAGTATCTAGGTCTTTAGGGCACGACACATACGGCCTGCTGATCGGCCGAAGGTACTATGAAGCCGTGAGCGGCCGCATCATGATCTGGCCGGTGCGCTTTGATCGACGCTAGACGTTCCGACAACCGCACGCCGAACTCAGCCCTCCAGTCCGAGGCTCGCCAGCAGGCGGCCGACATAGGCTTCCAAGCCGCCGACCATGTCGAAGCGATCGGGATCGCGCAGCCAGAGCATCTGCAGGCCGTCCATCACGGCGATCAGTTCGGCGGCCATCGCGCGGCTGTCAGTCTTGTTGTCGATCGAGCCGTCGGCGATGGCCCGCTCGAAGGTCGCGGCGATGCCATTCTGCATCTCTACGGCGCGCCCCAGAAACCATGCCTTGGCAGGATGATCCTTCATCAGGCTCTCAGCATTCAGGATAGCGAAGGCCCTGACGACCTCGATCATTCCGGCGTTGCGGCGGAAGACCTCCACCATGCCCTTCAGCAGGGCGCTAAGATCATAGCGATAGTGCCCGATGAAATCGGCGCTATCGAGATCGCGTTTGGCGAGGATCGCAAGCAGCAGATCGACCTTTGTGGGGAAATGGTGCAGCAGGCCGGGCAGCGACAGGCCGACATCCCGGGCGATGTCGCCGATCGCCGCATTCTGGTAGCCGTCTTCGGCAAAGCGCCGCATCGCCGCCGCCAGGATCTCCTTCCGGCGCTCCTCCCCCTTGCGGGAACGGCGCCGACGCGGTTGCGTCTCTCCGGTCTCTGTTTTTGAAGACTCTGCCATGGTTTCCCGTCTGCCATTTCCCCGAGCGATCGCCAAGTCTCCGGTCGATTTCTCCAGTGTCCATTCATACAGCACGCCCGGCGGGTTGACATCCTAAAAATACCGAGTAATCGGTAGGTTTAAGATTGCAGAAGGCGACCCGGGCCCGATGGATGGCTTGCGGTGCTCGCAACGCATTCGAACGGGGAGGTTTGCATGATCGATTCCATTCTCGACAAGATGACGCTCGAGGAGCAGGTTGCCCTGCTGTCGGGCGCCGATTTCTGGACGACCGTTCCCGTCGAGCGCCTCGGCGTGCCGAAGATCAAGGTGACGGACGGGCCGAACGGCGCCCGCGGTGCCGGTTCGCTGGTCGCCGGCGTCAAGGCGACCTGCTTTCCCGTCGCCATTGCGCTCGGTGCCAGCTGGAATCCCGGCCTCGTCAAGCAGATGGGCGCAGCGCTTGCGCGCCAGGCCAAGAGCAAGGGGGCTGCCGTGCTGCTCGCGCCGACGGTGAATATTCATCGCTCCGGCCTCAACGGTCGCAATTTCGAATGTTATTCCGAAGATCCGATGCTGACCTCCGAACTCGCCGTCGCCTATATCGAGGGTGTGCAGGGCGAGGGGGTCGCGGCAACGATCAAGCATTTCGCCGGAAATGAATCCGAGATCGAGCGGCAGACCATGTCGTCCGACATCGACGAGCGGACGCTGCGCGAAATCTACCTGCCGCCCTTCGAGCAGGCGGTGCGCCGCGCCGGCGTGATGGCCGTCATGTCTTCCTATAACCGCCTCAACGGCATCTATACGAGCGAGCATCCCTGGCTGCTGACCAAGGTGCTGCGCGAGGAATGGGGTTTTGACGGCATCGTCATGTCCGACTGGTTCGGCTCGCATTCGACGGTCGAGACGATCAATGCCGGCCTCGATCTCGAAATGCCGGGTCCGGCGCGCGATCGCGGCGAGAAGCTGGTTGCGGCCGTGCGCGAGGGCAAGGTCGAGACTGCCAAGATACGGGCAGCGGCGCGGCGGATCCTGCTGCTGCTCGAGCGGGTCGGTGCGTTCAAGAGCAAGCCCGACCTCACCGAACGGGCGGTCGACCTGCCGGAAGACCGCGCGCTGATCCGGCGTCTCGGTGCCGAAGGCGCGGTCCTTCTCAAGAATGACGGCATCCTGCCGCTCGCCAAGACCTCGCTCGACCGGATCGCCCTCATCGGGCCGAATGCCGCGAGCGCCCGCGTCATGGGCGGCGGCAGCGCCCAGATCGCCGCCCATTATACGGTGAGCCCGCTCGAAGGCATTCGCGCCGCTCTTTCCAATGCCAACAGCATCAGCCATGCGGTCGGCTGCCGCCATAACCGGCTGATTGACGTGTTCAAGGGCAGGATCACGGTCGAATATTTCAAGGGGCGCGGCTGCAAGGGGAATCCCCTCCATGTCGAGACCGTCGACAAGGGTGAGTTCTTCTGGTTCGAGCTGCCGTCGGGTGAACTCAACCCTGCCGACTTTTCGACGCGCATGATGATGCAGTTCGTGCCGGAAGAGAGCGGCGAGCATGTCTTCGGCATGACCAATGCCGGCCTGGCAAGGCTCTTCGTCGACGGGAGACTGACGGTCGACGGCTGCGAGGGCTGGACGCGCGGCGAGAATTATTTCGGCACCGCCAATGACGAACAGCGCGGCGCGCTGACGCTCGAAGCGGGCCGTTCCTATGAAATCACCGTCGAATATGAGCCGTCCTTGGCGAGTGAGGAGGGGATCAACCTCATCGCAGTTCGTTTCGGCGTCGAAAAGCCGCTCGGCGAGGCCGATATCGAGGCCGCCGTCGAGGCGGCACGCAATGCCGATGTGGCACTCCTCTTCGTCGGCCGCGACGGCGAGTGGGACACAGAAGGACTCGATCTGCCGGACATGCGGCTGCCGGGCCGGCAGGAGGGACTGATCGAGCGAGTTGCGGCCGCCAATGCCAACACGGTCGTCGTGCTGCAGACCGGCGGTCCCATTGAGATGCCCTGGCTCGGCAAGGTCCGCGCCGTGCTGCAGATGTGGTATCCCGGCCAGGAACTCGGCAATGCCGCCGCCGACGTTCTGTTCGGGGATGCCGAGCCCGGCGGCCGCCTGCCGCAGACTTTCCCGAAGGCGCTGACCGACAATTCCGCCATCACGGACGATCCCGCCGTTTATCCCGGCAAGGACGGGCACGTGCGCTACGCCGAGGGCGTCTTCGTCGGCTACCGACACCACGATACGCGCGCCGTGGAGCCGCTCTTCCCCTTCGGTTTCGGCCTAGGCTATACCCGTTTCAGCTGGAGCGAACCGCGGCTCGCCGGCGAAATGGGCCCCGAAGGTGTGACCGTCTGCGTCGACGTCACCAATGTCGGCGACCGGGCCGGATCGGAACTGGTCCAACTCTATGTGCGCTCGCCAAAATCCAAGGTGGAACGGCCGGACAAGGAACTGCGCGCTTTCGCAAAGCTCTTGCTGCAGCCCGGCGAAACAGGCACAGCCATCATGAAGATCCTGCCGCGCGATCTGGCTTATTTCGATATCGAGGCCGGCGCCTTCCGGGCCGAACCGGGTGATTATCAGCTGGTCGTGGCGGCCAACGCCACCGACATAAGATCCGTGATCGACCTGCCGTCGTCAGCGGGCCACGTGTTGTCGCCCTCGACCGCCTGATTGCCGTGTCTATGGCCTGCGCCTATCGATTGGGTGAATAAAGAGAGTGTTCAAAAGGCTTTCCGGCCTGTCGGATAAAGCAGGCTGAAAATTTTCAGATGCTCCTCTTGAAACGAAAATCGTGCGAAACCAGATCATTTTCGTCGGCAGCGCAGAAGCGGGCCGATGATCAGAGCGGAGACGCAGGTTTCCGAGGCGTCTCCACCCCATGTTGCTTTACCGAGGATATGGCTATGAGAAACGAACTTGACTTCGCCCCCCTTTATCGGTCCAGCATCGGCTTCGACCGTGTTTTCAATCTCCTGAACAATGCGCAACGCCTGCAGGCGATCGATGCCTGGCCGCCCTATGACATCGTCAAGACGAGCGAAGACGATTATCGCATTCAGATGGCAGTGGCCGGCTTCGCCGAAGGTGACCTGGACATCACCCAGGAGCGGAACGTCCTTCTGGTGAAGGGGCAAAAGGCCGAAGGGAAGGACGGCGAATATCTGCATCGCGGCATCGCCGGGCGCGCATTTGAACGCCGCTTCGAGCTCGCCGATCACGTCAGGGTCGAGAATGCCTCGCTGACGAATGGTATTCTCTCTATTGCGCTGAAGCGTGAAGTGCCCGAGGCTATGAAACCGCGCAAGATCGCCATCGGAGGCGGCTCCTTTCAGCAGACACCTCTTCAGATCGAAGCGGAACGTCAGGTGGCTTAAGGAGAGCTTCTCCATGAAGTCCCGAATAAAGCCGTTTATCGTAGAGATCAGGAAACGTCGCGGAAGCAGCGCGAAAAATGCTGCAAAGCCTCTGTTTCCGAAGTTGTTAGGCAAGCTCGGCAGCGCGGACGCCGTTTCGGAAGCGCGATCCTGAACGGGCCCTCCATGTCAATCGGCCGGCCAAGTGGCCGGCCCTTGTTCACGAGTGATGCGGCCTCAAGGTTGCATTCCCCTCGAACTCTCTTGGCGCAAGCTTGACCTTTGTTCGGCCCACGTGCAATCAGACCGCATCCGGCTGGCTGCGCAAATTGGTGACGACGCGCCGGTTCTGCACCTTGCAGGAGCGCTCTGTGCAGTCGCGGACTTCGCGGTCGTTGCCGTAGCCCTTGGCCCACATACGCTTGGGGTCCACGCCCTTTGAGGCAAGATAGGCCATCGCCGCATCGGCGCGTTTCTGCGAGAGCGTCTGCATTTTGGCGGCGGAGCCGGAATCGTCGGCAAAGCCCTGCAGTTTGAGCATCCAGCTCGGGTTCCTGTTGAGCCAGGCGGCTTGGTTGTCCAGCGTCGCCTTGGCGACGGAATCGAGGCTGGCAGAATCCTGCGCGAAGTAGATCCGTCGGCCGACATTGAGGATGAAGTCTTCCTCGCTGCCCATCGCGATATTCTCGAAACCGGGTGCCGGATCGTTGGTCTGGCCGGTCATGGGCGCGACGGCGGGTTCCTCCAACGAGGCGGTGCCGGGAGTGGTGCAGGCGGCGAGCGCCAAAAGCGTTACTGCGAGGAGGCCCCTCGTGAATCCTGATATAGCAGACATAGGGGTGATTTTCCTCATTCGACCGGGGTAGCCTGGCTAAGCTCTGCGGAATTCTCCGCCTGGTCGGCAATGTGCGGCAAAACCTGTACCGCGGTGCCAATGGGGCAGCGCTGGTAAAGATCGATGGCATCTTCGTTGAACATCCGGATGCAGCCGCTGGAGGCGTCCTTGCCGATGCTCCATGGCTCCAGCGTGCCGTGGAATCGATAGCCGGTGTCGACGCCGTCGCGATGCAGATACATGGCGCGAGGGCCGAGCGGGTTCTTCGGTGAGCCACCCGAGACGAACTCCGGCAGTTCGGGGTGGCGCTTGCGCATCTCCGGCGGCGGCGTCCAGCGCGGCCAGAGCGATTTAGCGTCGATGGTGGCGCGGCCGAACCATTTGAAGCCCTCGCGGCCGACCCCGACGCCATAGCGGATCGCTGTCTTGTTCTCCATGATCACGTAGAGAAAATGGTGCCTCGTATCGACGACAACGGTGCCGATCGGCTCGCTGCTGAAATATTTGACGACCTGGCGGTGCCACCGCCTGTCGATTTTGCCGAAATTGGTGCGGCGAAATGTAACGCCATTGTCGACGGCGGTGCCGTCAAAATAAGAAGGTGCCGCCGCGGCGGCCGGGTTCCGAAGGGCGCCGGTCCCAATCAACGCCAATCCACCGAGCACAATACTCCTGCGGGTCCATACCATCGGCTAAAATCCCCCCTGGAAGCCAACAAGCGAAGCGTCAGTAAACCAGATTTTCTATTTGCCTCAATAGAAAACTCCTCTCCGTATCACGATCGATATCGAATTGAGCGTTTCCTGGATCGGTATTGCTTCGTTGTTACTCGGCACGGGACAATATTAAAACCATTGCGCATCATCCCCGGGGGAGGAGGGCACCTGCGTCCCGAACTTGAGCCGAAATGGCGTGGGCAGTGCTCCAGCGGTGCATCTGCAGGCGCCCGACATTTCGACGGTCGATCGGTTGTATCAAAAGAATTGTCTATCCCAGGCCGCATGTGTTGCATAGGTTTCACGCGACTCTCTTATTGGGATCTTCCCATAATCGCCGGATTCCATCATGCTGCCGATCATCAGTGCCAAGAGCGTAAGCAAGACCTTCAGCCAGCGTGTGCCGCAGCCGGGCCTGACCGGGGTGCTGCGCAACATCATAGCGCCGGTTACGACGCCCGTGCACGCTGTGGATCAGATTTCCTTCACGATAGGGGCGGGGGAGGCTGTCGGTTATCTCGGACCGAACGGTGCGGGCAAGTCGACCATGATCAAGATGCTGACCGGCATCCTCATGCCCTCCTCCGGCGAGGTGAGCGTGCTCGGTCGCAGGCCTGTGGCGGACCGGATCGCCAATGCGCGTGAGATCGGCGTGGTCTTTGGTCAGCGTACCCAATTATGGTGGGACCTTCCCCTTGCCGAGAGCTTCGAGCTGCACCGGCGGCTCTACCGGGTGGCGGATTCGTCCTTTCGCATCAACAGAGCCGAACTGGTCGAGATGATGGAGCTTTCCTCGTTTATCGAGCGGCCCGTCCGTCAACTCAGTCTGGGGCAACGCATGCGGGCCGAAATTGCCATGGCGCTTATGCACGAGCCTAGAATCCTGTTCCTCGACGAGCCGACTATCGGGCTCGACGTCGTCGCCAAGGACGTTGTGCGCAAGTTTCTCGCTCGCACGAACCGAGAGCGTGGCACGACGATCATTCTCACAACGCACGACCTGCAGGACATCGAGGAGATCTGCCCCCGCCTTATCATGGTGGATGAAGGCCGGCTTCTGTTCGACGGCCCGCTTGCAGAACTGCGCGTGACCTTTGGCGCGAGGCGCCGGTTGACGCTGGAGTTTGACGGCGAACCCGGCGTAGTCTCGTTGGCCGGGGCCGAGCTGCTCGGGGGAGAGGGAGCGGTGCGCGAATTTCTGCTGGCCGACGATGGACGCTCTTTGATCGATTTGATGGGCGCGCTCACCGCCAAGGCCGCGCTTCGCGATGTTCGTTTGCATGAGCCCGGCATCGAGGAAGTGATCCGCACACACTATCAGGCGAGGGGATGACATGCGGGGGTTTCTAGCTTTGGCTGCAGCCGCCATCCGCCAGCAGGCCGGTTATCGTGCCGAAATCCTCTCGATGGTCCTCGGCGCGATGATCGAAGTCTTCGCCCGCATTTCGATATGGAAAGCCGTTTACGGGGGCCAGCATGTGGTGGCGGGCATTACCCTGCCTCAGATGATAGCCTATGCCATTATCGGGGCAACGCTCCTTTCGAATTGGGACACCGCACTGGTGGTACGGGAAATCGGCACGGCGATCCGCACCGGCCAAATCGCCAACAGCCTCATTCGTCCGGCGAGCTTTCCGCTCATGCTGTTTGCAGAAAATCTCGGGCCGCGGCTCTTCAACTTCGCTGTCGTCGGTACGCCGGTGATTGTCGTATTTGCACTTCTATATGGGCTTTTGCCGCCGGCCAGCGTCGCGCACGGCCTCGTCTTCATCGCCTATGTCGCCGTCTCCACGACCTTGCTTCTATTGATCTCGATCCTGTTTGGTCTTCTGTCCTTCTGGGTATTCGACGCACACTCACTGGAATGGTTCATGCGTGGATTCGGGGCGCTTCTGTCGGGTGGACTTGTGCCCCTGTGGTTCTTTCCCCCGGCGCTTGCCGAAGCCGCTCACGTGCTGCCCTTCGCCTGGATCACCTATTATCCGATGGCCGTCTATCTCGGTCAGCTCGATCTTGCCTCCGCTTTCACATATCTGGCCGTCGGGATCTGCTGGGTCGCCGGCCTTGTCGGCCTGATCGCAGCGCTGTGGTCCGGTGCGCGCCGGCGAATTGTCGTTCAGGGAGGCTGATCATGCCGGACACGCTGGCGCTCGCCTGGTATCTTATGCGGCTGCGCATGCGGACCCGGTTGCAATATCGGGCGGCACTGGTTCTTGCCTGGGTCTCGCAGGGCTTCGGTTATGCTGGCGCCTTCGCCTCGCTTTGGATCATCCTCACGCGATTTGGCGGCATGGGCGGCTGGCGCTGGCAAGATATGGCGTTCCTGCTGGGTTTCCACACCCTGGGTTATGCCCTCGGCGCGTGCTTTACCTTCGTGCAGTTGCGCCGAATGGAAGAAATCGTCCGGGATGGCGAATTCGATTCGCTGCTGACCAGGCCGGTGAATACATGGGCTTTTTTGTCGTTCTCAGGATTTAACATCGAGTATGGCAGCCATGTCATTTTGGGCGTGGGCCTGATGGCCTGGGCTTTGCCCAAGGTGGCGGTCGACTGGAGTATCTTCACCATATTGCAACTCGCCGCCAGCCTTTTCAGCGCTGCGCTTCTGACTGGCGCGCTGATCACGTTGATCGGCGCAAGTGCGCTGGTGCTGCGGCGCGCGCGCTATATTTTCGGCATATATTTCGACTTTTGGGAACTATCCCGGTATCCGATAACGATCTTTGCAGCACCGCTCCAGTTTCTGCTGCTTTCAGGATTGCCCTTTGCCTACATGGCCTATGTGCCCGTCGCCGCGCTGCTTCGAAAGCCGGTTCCATATCTCGGAGATGCCGCCGCGTCGGTCGCGGTCACCGTCGGACCCGTCGCTGCCTTGATTGCCGCTGCCTTCTGGCGCTTCGCGATCCGCCGTTACCAGGGTGTCGGCGGCTGATAGATCCGCGGCCGGCGAGGTCATGGTTTCTTTATGTCCCCTCGCGGTCATAAAATGGTTGCCTGGGCATGTCGTAGAAACCGCTCACCGGGGCGGCCCGCCAATCCTTGGCGGAGCAGATGTGGCGAAGCGGTTGCGCCGGAGGCAAGCCGCGAATGCTCAGACCATTGTCGGCCTCGATTCTGCCTGCAACCTCTTCGGGAGTGGCGGACACGGACGGATCATCGAACAAAAGATGACAAAAATAATCATCTTATGTTGACAAGGCCAATTTCGCTCCATAGGTTCCGCCCGCATCGTGAGGTAGGAACCCAACAATGGCGTATGTTTTTTTTAACCTTTCTAATAATGTAGCAAAAATTTATCGAGATGCCTTATTAGCCACGACGGCGATCTTCCTGGTCGGCATTGCAGCATCGCCGGCCGCCGCCCAGAGCGCCTCGACAGGTGAGACCGCGACGACGCTGGAGCCCATCGTTATTCAGGGCGCATCCTCTGATAGCAAGACCGACCGGACCTCCGTCACCGCCAAGAACAGCTCGGGCGCGACCAAGATCAGCACGCCGCTCGTCGAAACGCCGCGTTCGGTCTCTGTCACCACGGAGAAGGAAATCGAGCAGCGCGGCGCGCAAACGGTTATAGAGGCGGTCCGTTATACGGCCGGCGTGACGACGGGAATGAGCGGCTTCGATCCGCGTTTCGACCAGATCTACATTCGAGGCTACAACGCGACAACGGTCGGCGACTATCGTGACGGACTGCGCCAGCCTTACATCAATTACGGCACGTTCCGCACCGATCCCTATCAATTGCAGCGCGTCGAGGTGATCAAGGGTCCCGTTTCCGTTCTCTACGGCTCGGGATCTCCGGGTGGCCTCGTCAACAAGATCTCTAAGCTCCCGACCGAAGAGCCGATCCGCGAAGTCGGCATTACCTACGGCACCAAGGATCGAGTGCAGGGGATGTTCGATTTCGGCGGGCCGATCAGTGAAGATAACGACGATTTCCTCTACCGCATCGTCGGCCTCGCCCGTCGCGGCGACACCAATTTCGATATTGCCGACGACCGCTATTTCCTGGCGCCGTCCTTTACCTGGAAGCCCGACGAGAGCACGACCTTCACGGTCTACGGCCTGGCGCAGTCCGACGAGACCGATGCCAATGTCGGCGCGATCACGACCGTGGATGGCAGGATCCTCGACCTCAGGGCGAGCGATCCAGACTATGACCACCAGAAAATAAAGCAGCAGCAGGTCGGCTACCAGTTCGAACATGAATTCGACAACGGCCTGACCTTCCGGCAGAACCTGCGATATTCGCATCTCGATCTGGAGGCCCGCTACCTTGGCGTTACCAGCTGGACAGGGACCGTCGCGCATCGTGGCACGAATGCGATCCGGGACGAGATGAATGTTTTCCAGGTCGACAATCAGCTCGAGGCGAAGTTCGATACCGGCCCGCTTACGCATACGATGCTGTTCGGGCTCGATTACACCAATCTGAAGTCGAGCTTTGGCTATGGTTTCGGAGCCGCCGATCCGGCATTCGATTTCGATATCGCCAATCCGACTTATGGAGTTTCGGGCGCTACGCCGGACTATAATTTCATGGCTTCCGATGCCGACATGCGGCAAATCGGCATCTACGCCATGGACCAGATCGAGGTCGGAAACTGGCGTTTCAATTTCGGCGGCCGTCAAACCTGGGTGAACCAGACGCGCGATTCGACCTTGCCGTCGGTCAGTTCGGAGGACGTCGACAAGAATGCCTTCTCCGTACAGGCCGGCGCGCTTTACCTCTTCGACAACGGCATCGCGCCGTTCGTTTCCTACGCGACCTCCTTCGATCCGGTCACCAACCGATCGGCAACCAACACAATTCTTCCGCCGACGAAGGGCGAGCAATACGAAGTCGGCGTGAAGTACCAGCCTCCTGGCTCCGATATCCTGCTGTCGGCCGTCGCCTACCACATCGTCGAGCAGAACAAGCCGAGGCTCGCCGATCCGCTGACCTTTGCCTACGACTCCCAGGGCGAGGTGACCGGGAAGGGTATCGAGCTTGAAGCCCGCGCGGCCATCGCCGACGGTCTGGATATCATCGCGGCCTACACCTACAACGACTCCGAAGTGACCGGGGGTAACAACGTCGGCAATACTCCGGCCATCACCCCGACCCATGTTGCGAGCCTCTGGGCGAACTACACTTTCCAGGAAAGCAACCCCTTCAACGGTCTGTCGGTCGGCGCCGGCGTGCGCTACATCAGCGAGACCTGGACGGATGTCGCCAACACCTCGAAGAACCCTGCAACTTTCTATGTCGATGCATCGGCCTCTTATGATTTCGGCGCGGTCGACAAGAAATATGAAGGGCTGACGGCAGCCTTCGCCATTCGCAACATCGCCGATGAGCGCGAGACGGTTTGCGAAGAGGGCTTCTGCTACCTCGGCCAGGGCCGCAACATGACCGGCACCCTGAAGTATCGGTGGTAGGCATGGCGATGGAGAGGAACGGGGCATCAGAGCGTCCTTCGATTGCCGATCATTCTGTCGGCCATAAGACCGTCGACCTCGATGGCCTGGTGGGCGACGGCCCGTTCTCCTATTGCCGCGGCAAGCTGCTCAGTTCTCCCTCGCAGACCGGCCTGGTCGTTCCCTGCGGGAATCTCGGCGACCGCGACGTCTTTGACGGGATCATCGCCCGATATGCCCAGAAGTTTCCAGGCAGCGATCGCCGCGCGATCGTCTCCATGTGGACGCTCTATTATTTCAGCATGCTGACGATCGCGCCGAGCGTCCATATGTTCGTCAACCGCATCGCGCTGCCGATGGAGATCGATCGGATTTGGCTGGTCTGCAATGAGCAGACAGGCGAGCCGGAAGCATTCGTGATGTCCGGTCAGCCCGAAGTGACAAGCGATCCGGCCGGCGAGCTTCACCGGATGATGCTCGGCCACGCCGAGCCTGTCATCGCGGCGATCGCCACCAATGCCGGGGTCGCGCCGAAGCTTCTCTGGAACAATGTCGCTGCCTATCTCTCCTGGATTCTGAAAGAGATTGCTCATCGCCACGAGCCCGGCCTCGTTCAGGGCGGTCTGGCGCTGCTCGATGAAGCGCAATGGCCGGGCGGCGGTCGCAATCCGATGTTCGGCATGATCCGCATGGCGCGCCAGCAATGCGGCCTCGAATTCGCCCGCCGCAAAGTCTGCTGCCTGCGCTACAACCTACCAGGCGTTGGCGGCTGCGGCGAAGCCTGTCCGCTGCCGGACGGGCGGCATTGAATCAGACGGTCCTTATTTGCTCGGCATATCTAGACGGCCGCAAGCCGACAGAGCGCGTAAATGCCGTGCTGAACGCGCTTGCGGAGCCATAGCCGACGCGCTCGGCGATTTCCTGAATTCCGATATGCTCGTGCCTCAACAGATTTTTGGCGAGCGCCATGCGCCATGATATCAGATATTCCATTGGCGCCAGACCCACAGCACGCCGGAAGCGATTGAAAAACGCCGACCGCGACAGCGCAGCCTCGCCGGCAAGCTGTTCCACCGTCCATTCCATCGCGGGATTTTCATGCAGCCGACGAATGGCGAGCGAGAGGCGTCCATCGCTCAACCCCCGCAGGATTCCAAGCGGCGCAGTCTCCCCGTCCGTCGAGCGAAGCGCCTCGACAAGCAGCACTTCCAACAATCGAGCCAGGATCATGTTCTTTCCCGGCCGCTCCGCGCGCGCTTCGTCCGTGACAAGTTGAACGATCGCCGAAAGTCTGCTGTCGCCACGGATATGGATGATCCGCGGCAGCAGGGCGACCAGCAAGGCCGTATCAGGCGAGCCGAAGGCGAAATGGCCGACGAGCAATCGTGCATTCGGGACGCCTTCGGGATCGCCGTGCCGGGTTTCCTCGGCGAGCATCGTGACGGTGAGGGGATCGATGCCGCCCGATGACCCGTCGTCGAGGCTCCACATCGTGAATGCACGGGCAGCCGGGATCAGGATGAAGTCGCCTTCTAGGAGTGTGATCTGCTCGTCCTCAGCGCTCAACCGCGAAGAACCTTCCAGGACCACGCAGTAGAAAGGCTGACCTGTCTCCTGTCGCTCGACGCGCCACGTTCCTGCGCCGCTGACGAGCTTTGAATAGCGGGCAGCTGGCTGAAGCAGCGTGACCATATCCGCCAAAGGGTCGCTCATCGATACTCCTGATAATGAAAAAAGGACTATGCATGATATCCAGTCCCGATATCGCCGTCTACATCTATGGCCGTCAGCATAGATAGGAGACACATATGAAGACGGTTCTCGTTACAGGATGCTCATCTGGTTTCGGGCTGGAAATTGCCAGGTTCTTTCTCGCGCAGGGATGGAAGGTGATTGCCACCATGCGAACGCCACGCCAAGACCTTCTGCCGCCTTCGGACAATCTTGCGATCGTTGCGCTCGATGTCACGAGCCCCGAAAGTATCCGCGCTGCGGTTGAGGCCGCTGGCCCCGTGGATGTGCTGGTAAACAATGCCGGCATCGGTTGGCTCAACGCGGTCGAGGGAACGCCGATGGAGATCGCCCGCGATATTTTCGAGACGAACACGCTCGGAACAATCGCGATGACGCAGGCGGTTCTGCCGCAGATGCGGGCGCGCCAGGAAGGCGTCATCGTCAACGTCACGTCAAGCGTGACACTCAAGCCGCTTCCGCTCCTCTCGGTCTATACGGCGAGCAAAGCCGCGGTGAACGCGTTCACCGAATCTGTCGCGCTCGAGCTCGAGCCGTTCAATGTGCGTGTGAGGATCGTGCTTCCAGGACGCGCGCCAGAAACGCGGTTCGGCGATACGGCGCGCGCACGGATTCAACAAGAGGGTGGCTTCCCGGAAGCCTATTCGTCAGTTGTCGCAGAGGTGTTCGCATCCTGGGAGCAGCAGTCGGAGACCGCCTTGACACAGCCCGTCGACGTCGTCGAGGCGGTGTGGCGTGCTGCGACCGATCCTTCCTCTCCATTGCGCATCCCTGCAGGGGCCGATGCGGAAGCATTGGCAGGATGAAGGCGGCTTCTCATGGGCGCCGGCGCAGAAGGAAAAGCAGCATCGGGGCACCGACCAGGGCTGAAATCAATCCGGCTGGAACCTGATAGGGGAAGGCGATCATGCGGCCGGCCCAGTCGGCGATGACGAGCAGCGTCGCTCCGATCAGCGCTGCGGCGAGCAGTTGGGTTGGGGGACGGCGGAGGCCAAGCCCATGGGCAAGGTGCGGCGCCATCAGCCCGACGAAGCTCAAGGGGCCGACGACCAGCGTGGCGGCCGCTGTCATGATCGCCGAGAGCCCGAAGAGGACGCCGCGCGCCGGTGCTATCCTGAGGCCGAGTTCGCTCGCCGTCTCCGAGCCGAGCTGCAGCAGGGCAAGCCAGCGGCTTGCGAGAAAGGCCGCGATGAGACAGGCAAGAGCGATCAGCATGGCGCTTGCGGCAACGCTGTTGTCGACGAAATAGGTCGAGCCCGACATCCAGCGGATCAGCGCCAGGCCGCGCGGATCGCCGCTTGCCGCCAGCACGCCGATCCCGGCATCGAGGATCGCGCCGAAGGCGATGCCGGCGAGCAGCACGCGGTTCGGGCCGAAGCCTGAACGGGCGCTCAGGAGGAAGATCAGCAGCAGCACGCCAAGCGCGCCGCCGCCGGCAAAGGCAAGCTGGACCGTCAGGCCCGGCGCGGCGAAGGCGAACATGGCAGCCGCGACGCCGAGCGTGGCTCCGGCCGAAACGCCGAGCACCTCGGGACTTGCCATTTCGTTTCCGGTCAGCCGCTGCAGGATCAGTCCGGTCACGCCGAGCACGGTTCCGGCGCCAAAGGCGGCCGCGACGCGCGGCAGGCGAAGGGGAAGGATCTCATTCCACGCAGCGGCCGGCAGCCAGGTCCAGCTTCCGTCGGGTGCGCGGCCGAAGAAGATCGCGGCCGCTGCCAGCGCGGCGACCGAGACCAGCAGCAGGCCGAGGGGTGCCGTTCTGCCGGCGACGGCAACTCCTGGCGTAGCCATGCCCGGCAGCGCGCGGGTGGCAGTGGCAAGGCGTGGCAGAAGCGCAATCAGGATCGGTCCGCCGAGCAACGCGGTGACAGCCCCGGTCGGCACGAAATCGCCGGGAGCAAGGAGCTTGCTCGCCTCATCGGTCAGAAGAAGAAGGCCGGCGCCTGCTATGGGCGACCAGATCAACTGGCTGACGACCCGGCGTGCGCCGGCCAGCCGGACGATCTGCGGGGCGACCAGCCCGATGAAGCCGATGACGCCGACGGCGCTGGTGACGAGGGCGCTCAGTGCAATCGCAATCGCCAGGATAAAGCCGCGCGCCCATTTGATCGGCAGGCCGAGGCTCGCTGCGCCGGCATCTCCGAGCTGGCTCAGCGCCAGCGGTCTCGCGGCGAGGAAGGCGAGGCCGGCGAGGAGGGCGACCTTGGGCAGCAGCGACAGCGGGATCGCCCAGCTTTGCTGCGACAGAGACCCAGCGCCCCAGATGAAGATCCCGGAGAGATATTGATCGTTCATCAAGATCAGAATGGCCGCCGCCGCGCCGCACCACAGGCCGATGATCATGCCCGACAGGATGAGGGAGAAGGGCGAGAAACCGTGCCGGGCGCTGATCGAAAAAATGGCGAAGGCAGCAGCAGCACTTCCGGCAAGAGCGACCGCGTCGCGGCCCCACCCCGCCAGCGAGGGGAAGGCGAGCATGACAGAGACCAGCGCCAGATTGGCCCCGGCCGAAACGCCGAGCGTCGTTGGTGAAGCCAGCGGATTGCGCAGCACCTGTTGCAGGATCGTGCCCGACAGCGCAAGCGCGGCGCCGGTGATCAGGGCCGTGGCCATGCGCGGGAGCGTGGAGTAGAGGAGGAGAAGGTGCTGCGCATCGTATCCGCCTGATGTCTCCAGATGGGGCAGCGACGGGAGCAGGTCAAGGAGAGCCAGGCCCAGGCTAGAAAACAGCAGCAGCGACGCAAGCGCGGGCGCGCCGAAGCCGGAAATTTGCACTTTCATCAGGCCGCAGTCTCCAGAACTTCGACCATCAGGGTCGAAAAGCGCAGCGCTTCCTGGACCATTCCAAACATCAGAACGCCTGGAACGACCGAGATCCGCTGCCGCCGGACGAAGGGAAGGCTGGTCCAGAGCGGACTTTCGGAAAGTCGGGTCAGGACATCAGGCGGAAGCAGCGGCGAAACGACGACGAGATGGGCTTCTTCGTCGAGCTCGGCGAGCTGTTCCAGGCCGATCGTCTGAAATCCCCAGTAGCTCGCTTCGCCCTGCCAGGCATTTTCTAGGCCGATCCGGCCCATGGCACCGCCGTAAAGCCCGGGGCCGCCATAGATGCGCGCATGTCTCAGGTCGATGAAGTTGATGACGGCGACCGGTGGCGCCGACAGGCTTTTGATCCGGTCGCGCAGCCGGGCGAAGGTGGCGTCGGCGCGGGACAGAAATGCCTCCGCTTGCCTCTGCCGCCCAATCATGGCGCCGAGACGCAGCGTTTCCGAATAGGAGCGGTCGAGCGCCTCTCCGTTCTCGGCGTAGACGGTGAAGCTTTCCACCGGTGCGATCTGGGAGAGTTTTTCGTCCAGCGCGGCCAGGAAGGGCGTGCTGAGGATGAGCGATGGCCGGAGGCTGGTGAGGACTTCGAGATTGATCTCGGACGTGGTGCCGACATCGACGACGCCTGAGGGCATCGCCGGCTCGACCACCCATTCCGGCCAGTTCCTGAGGGAGGCGATTGCGCGCGGCACGCTGCCGAGCGCCAGCATCGTCGACGCCAGCCCGTAATCCAGCGAAACGATGTTGGCATCGCCCGCGCCCGCGATGGCCGGCGCGCCGGTCATTGCCAGAGCGCCGAGTAGAAAGTCTCGTCGTCTCAAAGCGCTGTCCTGCCTGGCTGCTTGTCCGTGAGCGGCTTGATCATGAACAGGCAAGGATGATCCTCGCGCCAGAATTTTGGAAAGACCTCGGCCTTGACGAAGCCGGTTCGGTCATAGAAGCGCCGCGTCGCCTCGAATTGCGGCTCATCGCGCCCGCGCGGCGCGAGCGTCTTGACCGTGAGCAGCCGGGCGCCCGCTTCCTGGGCGAAGCGTTCGGCCGCGTCGACGAGATGACGCCCGGCGCCGTGGCCGTGATATTCCGGTCGGGTCGCGATCAGCGCGATTTCGACGGCATCGGGCAGGTGCGGCTTTAGGGCGATCATCGCAGTGACGACATCGGCTTCGACATAGCCGAACACTGGCAGTTCCTCGACCGCCTGTGCACTTGCCTCGATGACTTCAGGTTCCGAAAACCAGTCTGGCAAGGCCCCCATGATCGATCGGCAAAGCTCTGCCTTGCCGGTCAGGATCTCGACTGTTTGTCCCATTTATTTCTCGCATTCGTTTGATCGATTTAAACTTGACTCTTGTTATCACCTTAAAATAGACACTGCAATCACATCGTGCACTTCCGCTTGAAAAAGGAGCGCCAAGGCCGAACCGACCAGCAACGACAGAGCCTGATTTTCCATTTGTAAAAAGGGTACAGGGCAATGCGAGCATCGCATCGTGATGTGAACGGAAATGCGGTTGTCAACGCGATGATCGAAAATAAGGAAAAACTCCTTAAAACGATTGAAAGCGTTGTCAAATCAAGGTCATATTCTGAGGATATATTTCAGGATGGCGTCATTAAAGCTTACGGGGTTAATGTCGAGGGTATTCGTTGCCCGATCGGTTACGCCTTCCGGATGGTTTATAACCTCGCCCTCGACGAGAGCCGCCGCCGACGCCAACAGTTGAACAACCATAGGTCGATAGATCAGATTCAGGAAATCACCGCTCCGATCCCCACCGTGCTCGATCAGCTGGTGGCCGCCGAGACCCTGCGTGATGTGCTTGCTTCGCTCGAGGCGCTGCCGAAGCGGACCAACGACGCCTTCATTCGCCATCGCCTGAATGGCGTGCCGCAGAAGGATATCGCGGCTGAACTCGGCGTCTCGAGGACGTTGGTCAATTTCATGATCAAGGCGGCGGAGCAGCATTGCCATTCGGCGATCACCGAACCCGCCCGCCCCGATCATGTACATCGGCAGGATGTTACCGCTGCGCGGCGTGCAGCGCCTGCTCAAGGTCGCTCCAAAGCAGTTCCGGTTCTTCCAGCCCAACTGCGAAACGAACCGTCTGCTCGCTCACGCCGAACCGGATGAAAGTGGTCATCCGGTCGGGGATCTGCAGTGCAACCTTGGCCGGAACAACCAGCGTTTCCGGTCCTCCCCAGCTGACGCCGAGACGGATCTCGCGAAGCGCATTGACGAAGCGCGCGACATCGATGTCGGGCGTGACGTCGAAGGCAAAGAGCCCGGCATATCCCGACAGCGTCGCCCGGCCGGGATGATCCTGAAAGGCCGGATGGCGGACGCGCGCAATGTCGGGATGCTGCTTCAGCCGGTCGGCGAGCAGAAGCCCGCTGCGCTCATGCTCCTTCAGCCGGACGCGAAGCGTCCGCATGCCGCGCAGCAGGAGCCAGGCCTCGAAGGGCGAGAGCTTGGCGCCGACATAGGGGTAGGAGGTCGAGTTGATTCTGGCGATCGCCTCGTTCGAGCCGACGACGACGCCGGCGACCGTATCGCTGTGGCCGCCGAGATATTTCGAGGCGGCGTGAATGACGATATCAACGCCGTGCTGGATCGGCTTCTGAAAGAGCGGCGTTGCCCAGGAATTGTCGATGAGGGTCGTCACACCGGCCTCTTTCGCCATGGCCGACAGCGCCACGATGTCCTGAAGCTCGAAGACGAAGGAGGAGGGATTTTCGAGATAGAGCAGCTTGGCGCCCGGCAGCGCCTTGCGCACCTCGTCATGGTCGGAAGGATCGACGAAATCCACCGTGACGCCGAGCCGGCCGAGCAGCTTCACCAGTAGGCGGTAGACATCATTATAGAGGTGGCGGACCGCAACGACCCGGTCGCCCGCTTCCACGAGGCTGAGAATGGTCGAAGTGATGGCGGCCGTTCCGCTCGAAAAGGCGCGCCCGTCTTCCGCGCCTTCGAGGCGGGCGACCAGCAGCTCGAATTCGCGGACGGTCGGATTGTCGCCGCGCGAATAGATGAAGTTGCGCGCCCGGCCGGCAAAGACATCCTCCATCGCCTCGTAACTGTCATAGGTGAAGAGCGACGTCTGGAAGATCGGCGGCGAGACGGCGTTGAAGGCCGCCGGATCGACGGGCGTGAAGAGATCGTCGGCGGCCGCATGGGCGCCAAGACCGCGTGGGCTGAACGACTGGTTCATAATAATCCTCTCATGGACAAAAGCGGGGATGGGGACGGATGGAGATCAGCCGGTCGGCCGAGCGGTGCCGGAGCGCGCCGAGCGACTGCGCCAGGCAGAAGCATGACAAGAGACCGGTGAGCGCCGAGGCCAGGAACATGGCTGCGAGCAGGCCGGAAAAACCGAAGAAGGGCGGCAGGAGAGCCAAGAGCGGAAAGAGAAGATATCCATTCTGCGCCAGGCCGATGATCACTGCGGCTTTCGGCCTGCCTTGCGCCTGGAAGAGGATCAGCACGGTTTGCCTGAGGCCGAACAGCAGGAAGGGAAGATGGGTTGCAATGATCGCCTGCCCAGCGATCGAAACCACGGATGCATCGTCGGTGAAATACGAGGCAAGGTGCTCGGAAAAGATGATCGCCATCAGCCCGTAGGCGCCGCCGACCGCACTTGTCACTGCTGTCAGCATGCGGGCTGCCGACAGCACTCGGTCGATATCCCCACGACCCCAGGCAAAGCTCAGGATGGACTGCGCCCCGAGCGAAATGCCGATGACAGGCAGCGCGCCGACGGCGAGCAGCCGCAGGGCGATCCCGACGCCGGCAATCCCGTCTTCACCGTGGTAGGTGCCGGCGATCGACAGCATCGTGGCGATTGCGCCCGCCGTTGCAAGGCTCGTCAGCGTCGTCGGCGCGCCCACTGCAAGAACCGGCCTGAGATGGCTAAGATCGGCGAACCGCCAGCCGAGCGACAGCCGGATCGTCCCAAGCCGCCTCGCATGGTAGGCGCCATAGATGCAGAGCGCCACGAGCTGGGAGAGGATCGTCGCGATAGCCACGCCCTGCAGGCCGAGACCGAAACCGAAGATCATGATCGGGTCGAGGATGATGTTCAGCGCGAAGCAGGCGACCAGCGTCCACATGCTGAAGCGGGCATTGCCCTCGGCGATCGCCAAAAAGTCGAGAATGATCTGCGCCATCGTCAGCGGTATCGAGAACGCGATAATGAGGAGATAATGCTGCGCAAGCGGCTCGATGGCGGCCGTGGCGCCGAACAGCATGAAAGAGGGAAAAGCGACGATCGCGATGGCGCTCGCCGCGCCGAAGGCGACGCCGGCGGCAAGGCTGACCGAGGCGAGGATGCCGGCTTTCGATCGGTTGCCGGCGCCGAGTGCGCGCCCGACCTCGGTCGCCGCGCCGACGCCGATGCCTTCGCCGAAGGCGGCGACGAGCATGAGGATCGGCAGCACGATCATGATCGCGGCGATCTGGTCTTCGCCGATCATGCCGAGGAAGATCATGTTGATAGTGTGATGCGCGGCATTGATCGACAGGCCGAACATCGCGGGCAGCCCAAGCCGCAGCAGCAGCCGGAAAAGCTGCGGGCTGGCAAGATCCTCCGGTGCAAGCCGCCGTTTCCGGAGGCTGCTGCTCATCTCGCTCATGTCGTTCATGATGCGGGAACCCAGAGATGATCGCCGAAGAAGCGTTCGCGGCTCAGCATCACCAAGAGCGCCCGCTTGTGTGGAAAGTCGAAATGCTTGACCTTGGCAAAGCCCGAGCGGTCGAGGTTGCGGATCTGCTGCTCATGGCTGGCGCGCGGCTCGCCGACGATGCGCTTGGTGCGGGGATCGTCGAGGAAGATGAAATGCATCAGCGAGGGAAGCCAGGCGCTGATCCACTTCTTGCCGCGATAATCGGGCTCGCCGATCGCGACATGCCAGCCGCGATCGTAATCGTCGGCGTCGTAGAAGGGGCCGAGCCGGTTTTCTTTGGCCCAGTAGACTTCGAAATAGCCGAAGGGAATGTCCGCGAAACTGCCGATCAGCGGCAGGATATGCGGATCGGCGATCCTTTCCTCCAGGATCTCCCGGTGCTTGTTGATGGAGCCCGCATCCTCCCAGATCGTGTTGACCTGCTCGTCGTTCATCCAGCGATGGAAGACCGCAAGATCGGTTTCGGGATCGGCGACCCTGAAGGTGATATCCCGCTCCAGCCAGGGGATGAAGCGCTGGTAGACCGTGCCCTTCGGCTTTGCCGGTCGGCGCGGATGATAGCGGCCCGCGGTCATCTTCTGCACGGGCGGCAGCGGATAGGAAAGCTGCGGCAGCCACAGCGAGGGCCATTGCCAGAGGATCTCGGACTCGAGCCTTCCGCCGACGCCTGAAATGTGCCGGGGAAGGCTCATCTGATGGCCTTCGAAGGCGACCGATTTGATCGAGCGATCCTGTGCCGTCACCGCTTCGGCGGCCGCCATCAGAAGCTCCGCCGATTGCGGGGAATCGCCGTGGTAGAAAGTGACCGTTGCGGCGCCGGCCTCGACCTCGAAGGCGGCTTCGTGGAGCCCGTGCACGGTCTTCAAGTGGATGAGATTGGGGGCAAGGCTGACATAGCTGCGCGCCTGCAGAGCCTGCCTTTGTTTAGCGGCGTCGAAATCCATGATGTTCTCCTTGATCGGCAAGGCTTTTCGATGCTGCGAGCATGAAGCCCGCTCCTATGCCGATTTGGTAGAATGACGATCCATCTCCGGCTGGATTTAGGGTCGGGAGAAGAAAAAAATTCTCAACAATCTTCTAAACTGGGGCTGGCGGGATCCGTCATTTGCGCATGACGTCAATCACGGCAGGAGCCTTCAATGGATAATCTCGAGCCCGGCGACGATCTCTGGATCGTCGTCCACGACACCGAGCATCACTACTCGGTCTGGCCGCAGGACAAGCGGATTCCGGTGAGCTGGCAGCCCGCGGGCTTTGCCGGTTCGCGCCAGGAGTGCCTGGCGCATATCCGCGCCATCTGGGCCGATCCGCGCCCGCTCTCCCTGCGCTCGGCAATGGCCGGCGATGCGCGTCTCTGAAACATCCGGATGACAAGATGAACAAGCAGATCACCAATTTCGCCGGTGCCCGCCCGACAGATGCGGCTGTGGACGCAGTCTTCGAAAGCTTTCCGCTGACGATCGCGCAGAAGCGTATCTGGTCGCTGGAGCAGATCGGCAATTACACGGTCTTTCCCGACCAGGTCATCGGGCTGCGATTGGGCGCCGCGATCGACGTCGAGACGATTGCCGGCGCCTGCCGCGCGCTCGTGGCTCAGCATCCGTCGCTCACCACCCGCTTCCGCCGGCTGGCGGGCGGCCGCATCGAGCAATATCGCGGTGCATCGAACGCCGTGCCGACCGAAATCCTCGGAAAAGAAGGAGCCGCTCTTTCCGAGACTGATGCGTTGGCCGCGCGGAAAGCCTTCCGCAACAGACGCTTCGATCTCCTGGAAGGGCCAGGCGCGCGCATCCAGATCATCCCGCTTGCTGATGGTCAGTCGCTGCTGACGATCGTGCTGCATCCGATCATTTGCGACGATCGCGAAAAATCCGTTCTTGCCGGTTCCCTGGCGCGAATTCTCGACGGCGAACCCGCCGGCAATATGCAGGCGGCGGAAATCTCGGCCGGAACGCGGGAGGAAGAATGGCTGGAGACGGACGAGGCGCGCGAAGCGCTTGCCTATTGGCGCGAGACCATCGGTCTCGACTATGCGGCCTCGACTTTTCCCACCCGCTTCAACAGCGGCGGGCTTGCCGGCGTGGCGCGCGCCGAGCATCGGTTTGTGATCAAGCCCGAACTCTGGAACAAGCTCGAACGGCATGCGGGGAAAAAGGGATATCAGGTCAAGCGTGTGCTTCACGCCGCCTTCTGGGCGCTGCTGGCGCGCTACAGTGGCAATTATGCTTTGCTGACAGGCCTTCTGGTCGCGCGGCCGGGCACGGAGCATTTCGCCAGCCGCGGCCGTGCCGAACAGGTCCTTCCTCTCGTTCTGCCGCTCGCCTCTAGACTTTCCCTCGACGACCTCGTCGCGGCGATCTCTTCGGTGACGGAGGAGGGGCTTCGCCGGCTCGTGCCGCTGGAGCGCATCACACAGGAATTGGTGGTCGACGAGGCCGCCGCACAGGAAGCCGTGGTCAAGGCGCTGTTCGAATTTCGCGAATCCTATCCGGTCGCGAGAGAGGCTGCGAATCTGGAGCCACTAGGTCCGCGCGCCGACAGCGAGTTTTCCCTGGTGATCGAGGCGCGTCCCGACGGGAGCGCATCGGGGCTGATCGACTATGCCCAGGACCTTTACGACGGCGCGCTGATCGCCCGTGTCGCCAGGCATTTCGGCCTGGTGCTCGAGCAGATCGTCGCGCAGCCTGATCTCAGGATCAAGGACATCGAACTCGTCGGCAGCGACGAACTCGACTGGTTGTCGGCGCCCTACGAGGATGACGTCATCAACGACGACCGGCCGGTCCACGAGCTGATATCGGCCCATTCGCGCCGGACGCCAGAGAAGACGGCGATCGTCTATGGCGACGAGGAATGGAGCCATGGCTGGCTGGAGGCGAGCACCAATCGCCTTGGGCATCGGCTGCGGCAGCTCGGCGTTCGCGCCGAGGTGACGGTCGCGATCTTTATCAAGCGTTCGCCGGAAGCAATCGTCGGCATCCTCGCCACGCTGAAGGCCGGCGGCGCCTACATCCCCGTCGAGCCCGACCACCCGGCGGTGCGCAACCACCATATCCTGCGCGACGGCGGGGTGAAGATCGTTCTCACCCATAGCTGGCTGCGTCATCGTCTGCCGGAGGAACTCGACGCCATCGTCCTCGAACTCGACAAGCTCGATCTCGACGGCGAGCCGGAGACGCCGCTCTATGTTCCGATCCATAAGGATCAGCTCGCTTACGTCATGTACACCTCCGGATCGACCGGACTGCCGAAGGGTGTCGCCGTCGAGCATGGCCCGCTGACCCACCATCTGCAGAATACCTCACGCGTCTACGGCATGAGCTCGGAATCCCGTGAGCTGCCATTCCTGCCCTTCAGCTCGGACGGCGGCCATGAGCGCTGGATGAACCCGCTGATGGAAGGCGGCAGCATTATCCTTCCCGACCAGCCGCTGTGGACGCCGGAAGAGACGCTGACGGCGATGCGCAAACACGGCGCCAACAATGCGAGCATTCCCACAACCTATCTGCAGCAGCTGGCGGAATGGGCCGACATTACGGACGGCGCGCCGCCGATGCGGCTCTATTCCTTCGGCGGCGAGGGGCTGGCGCAATCGACCTTCGACCTTCTGTCGCGGGCGCTGAAATCGGAATGGCTGATCAACGGCTACGGTCCCACTGAAACGATCATGACACCAATGGTCTGGAAGGTGAGAGCCGGCACGAAATTCCAGGGCGTCTATGCCCCGCTCGGCCGTGCCGTTGGTTTGAGGCGCGTCTATGTGCTCGACCCCGACCTCAACCTGTGCCCGATCGGCGTAACCGGCGAACTTTATATCGGCGGTGAGGGCATCGCCCGCGGCTATCTCGGCAAGCCTGATACGACGGCGGACCGCTTCATCCCCGATCCGTTCTCGAAAGAGGGCGGCCGGCTTTACCGCTCCGGTGATCTGACGCGCTGGCGTGAGGACGGAACCGTCGAATTCGTCGGCCGCGTCGACCATCAGGTGAAACTGCGCGGTTACCGCATCGAGCTCGGCGAGATCGAAGCGGCTCTGCTCCAGCAGCCGGGCGTCGGTGAAGCCCTGGTGGTACTGCGAGACGACGATGCCGGTGAGAAAGCGCTGGTTGCCTATGTCGTTTCGAAGAAGGACGACAAGCTTGACGTCGAGACGGTCCGCGCGGGCCTGGAACGCAGCCTGCCGTCCTACATGGTGCCGGCCGCCGTGGTCGAACTCGATAAGATGCCGACCAATCCGAACAGCAAGCTCGACCGCTTCGCGCTGCCGGCGCCGCAGCCGGTCAAGCGCGCCATCGTCGAGCCGGCGACTGGGCTCGAAGAAGAGGTGCTGGATGTCTGGCGCCAGGTTCTGAAGCTGGAGGCAATCAGCGTCGAGGATAATTTCTTCGCGATCGGCGGCAATTCGCTGGGAGCGATCCGCATCCTGTCGCTACTCCGGCAGCGCCGTCCGAAGGTTCCGCTCACCGTCGCCGATATCTTCAACAACCCGACCATTCGCGCCTTTGCCGGCGTGATGGAGCAGGGAAAGGAGCGTGATCTCTCCGAAGTGATCGTGCTGCGCTCCTCCGGCGCCAAGCCGCGGCTCTATTGCTTCCCCGGGCTGCTCGTCAGCACGCGCGAATATGTGAAGCTCGTCGATTATCTCGGAGCCGACCAGCCAGCGACCGGCTTCATTTGCCACTCGCTGTCAGAGAAGAAGGAAGTTGGCGCGCCGATCGAAGAGATCATCGAGAGCTATGTCGATTATATCCGGACGCACAGCAGGGGCGCGCCCTGCTACTTCCTCGGCTGGTCCTGGGGCGGGCTTCTGGCCTATGAGGCTGCCCGCACGCTGGGCAACGAGGTCAACGTCAGGATGATGGCGATGGTCGACGTTTGCGACCTCGGATCGGAATTTGCGATCGGCGCCAAGCCGCGCTTCCGGCCCGGCGAGCGCGACGCGCTTCACCGCGACGTGCAGGCATGGCTGCAAAAGACGGCGATGCGGCCCGAATGGGACAGGCTGCTTTCAACGATGGACGCCGATACCTATGAGCAGTTCCTGCGCTTCGTCGGCGATGAGAAGGACCCGCTTCCCACGGACGGGCCTGATATCAGCAGCCGCGAGCATACATTCTGGGTGCTGATCGACAATGCCCTGATCTTCCGCAAGCATCGGCTCGTTCCCCACGATGTGCCCATCTATCCCTGGGCAGCCGACGACAGCCTCAATCGCGGCCTCAACCTGATCGATTGGCGCCGCCTGTCGCCGCGCGCACACGCGGCCGAGATCATCACCGGCACCAACCATCTGCACATGATCGGGTCTCCCGCCTTCCACTCAAGGCTTGCCCTGCGTCTCAAGGAAACAGAGAAGGATAACGCATGACCGTCGCATTTACCCGAAGGGATGCCCTGAACGAGCCGCTCGATGTTGCCGGCATCGGTATCGGTCCTTCCAATCTGAGCCTTGCGTGCCTGCTGGAGTCGGTGCCTGAGGTCCGCAGCCGCTTCTTCGAGCGCCGCGGCTCCTTCGACTGGCATCCCGGCATGATGATGCCCGGCGTCGAGCTGCAGTCGTCGTTCCTGAAGGACCTCGTCACCCCGGTCCTGCCAACCAGCCCATGGTCCTTCATCTCCTACCTCGTGGCCCATAAGCGGCTCTACGCCTTCCTGAACGCCAATTATGAAGCCGTTCCCCGGCAGGAGTTCGCGCGTTATCTCGCCTGGGTCGCCAGGGGCGTGGAGGGTCTGCGCTTCTCCGCCGAGATCCGCGATGTCGAACACCGCGACGACCGCTTCGTCCTGCGCTTCGACAACGGCCAGGAGGAAGCGCGCAACCTGGTGATCGGCACCGGCTCTTCGCCCTTCGTGCCCGACTGGGCGAAGCCCTTCCTGGGTGCCGATTGCTTCCACAACAGCGAGGCGAAATCGCGTCTCAGCGATCTCAACGCCGCCCGCATCGTCGTGGTCGGCGGCGGCCAGAGCGGTGGCGAGGTGGTCGAGGCGCTGCTTGGGGATCCCGGTTTGATGACGGAGCTGACCTGGATCAGCCGGCGCCATAATTTCGAGCCGATCAACGACACGCCGTTTTCGAACCAGGTGTTCTCGCCGGAATATGTGCAGGCCTATCTGAAGCTCAGCGGCGAACAGAAGCAGGCGGCCCTGAAAAACTCGATCCTGACCAGCGACGGCCTGTCGGTCTCGACGATCCACTCGATCTACCGCCGCCTCTACGCGCTGCGTTATCTCGAGCCGGGCTCGCTCAACGCGTCCCTGTCGCCGAACCGCGATGTGATCCAGATGGAGCGGAACGGCAATGCCTATCGGCTCATCGTACGAAACCACTTCGACGGCGGAATAGAGGTGCTTCATGCCGATGCCGTGGTGCTCGCGACCGGCTACAGGTTCCGATTGCCGGATGCGCTGGCCTCGCTCGGCGAAAGGATAAGCCTCGACAGAAACGGCTATCCCAGCCTCAACGACGACTACACCATGCAGTGGACCGGTCCGAGAACCAACCGGCTGTTTGCGCAGAATGCCGGCCGATATTCGCACGGCATCGCCGACTCGCAGCTCAGCCTCATGGCCTGGCGCAGCGCCGCCATCGTCAATACGCTTCTCGGCCGCCAGCATTTCGATACCGAACCCGACAATGCGCAGCTGGTCTGGGCGACGGAGACTGCATCGGCCATGCCGCATCAGCTCCGGGCGAGCTATTCGGACTCCGTGCTGTCGTCCTGAAACAGGCGCACATCAATGGCGGGGAGCCCTGATCGGGAGCAGACAGCCAGTGCAGCGACGTGCTGGCTGCCGCTCTCGATCAGGCGGTGAAACCAGCGCCCGTCGCGCTCGCCATTGTGGGCCGCGACGGGAAGGCCGTTCTCCCAGGCGAAGGCGACATTGCGGGGATCTTCGCGCAGCCCAATGCCGAGCGCCTTCAGATGACTCTCCTTGAAGGTCCAAAGTTCAACGGCGGCGCGCGCACGCTCGCTCGCAGGCAATTCACCGAGCCAACCTCGTTCGCCCGGGCTGCAATAGCTCTCTAAAGCTGCCGCTTCGATCTCGGTATCGATACGCTCGCAGTCTATTCCGATGTGCTCGCAGCCCGAAGCGACGGCGACCGCCACGAGCCCGTCAGCATTGGCGAGACTGAATCGTGGGGCATCACGACGGTCGAGTGTCAGCCTGCCGTACTCGTCTGCAACCAGCGCAACCTCGCTCGGCCGGATGCCGGCATGCGCGCTCAACATTCGCCGCAGGAGATAGCGGCCGGCGATGAACGAGGTCCGATCCCGGTCGAATCGATAGCGAGCGGCGCGCTCCAGCTCATCCGGTGGAAGCGACCGTATCCAGCGGTTACGGTCACCCTCGTTCTTCGGATACGGCCAGAGCGCGACATCAATGGCTGCCGGTTGATTTTCTGATTGCTGCATGGAGCCAGTATGCGTGCCACGGCCCGATTGGCAATCAGGCCGCGGTTATATCTGCAATTGCTGCGGGACCTATTCCGCGGCTTCGATGAAGCGGTGACGTTCGTAGAGAAACTTCAGCACGGCCTGGCGGCATTTGAGGTAAGTCCGGTCGGAGGCGAGTTCGATGCGATTGCGCGGACGGGACATGATCACATCGAGCACTTCGCCGATGCGGGCCGCCGGGCCATTGGTCATCATTACGATGCGGTCGGACAGCAGCACCGCCTCATCGACATCATGGGTGATCATCACCATCGTGTTGCCGAGCCGGCTATGGATCTCCATCACTGCGTCCTGAAGATGGGCGCGGGTCAGCGCGTCGAGCGCGCCGAACGGCTCGTCGAGGAGCAGGATCTTCGGCTCCATTGAAAGCGCGCGGGCAATCCCGACACGCTGCTTCATGCCACCTGAAATTTCCGAAGGCCGCTTGTCCTTGGCATGCGCCATCTGCACGAGGTCGAGATTGGCCATGACCCAGTCATGGCGCTCGCTCTTGGTCTTCGTTCGGCTGAAGACTTTGGAGACGGCGAGGTTGACGTTCTCGTAGACCGTCAGCCAAGGCAGGAGCGAGTGGTTCTGGAAGACGACGGCGCGTTCCGGACCTGGCTCGTTGACCTCGCGATTTTCAAGGAGCACGGCACCTGCCGAAACCGGGGTCAGGCCGGCGATGAGGTTGAGCAAGGTAGACTTGCCGCAACCCGAATGGCCGATGATCGAGACGAACTCGCCTTCGGAAATTGTCAGGTTGATGTCCTTCAGAACCTCGGCGCGCACGCCGCCGCGGTCGAAATGCTTGTCGATACGGTCGAGCTTCAGATAGGCGTTCATAAGTCGCGCTCCTCAATTGGCCATGGCGCCGCGGGTGACGAGTTTGCCGAGCACGGCCACCAGCTTGTCGAGAGCGAAACCGACGATGCCGATATAGGCGAGTGCGACGATGATGTCTGGAAGGCGCGACGAGTTCCATGCATCCCAGATGAAGAAGCCGATGCCGACTCCGCCCGTCAGCATTTCCGCCGCGACAATGGCAAGCCAGGAAAGTCCGACGCCGATCCTGAGGCCGGTAAAGATATAGGGCGCTGCCGAAGGCAACATGATCTTCCAGAAAAACTCGAACTGGTTGAGGCGCAGTACCTCGGCGACATTGCGGTAGTCCTGCGGGATATTGCGGACGCCGACGGCGGTGTTGATAATGACAGGCCAGATCGATGTGATGAAGATTACGAAGATCGCGGAAGGGTTGGAATCCTGGAAGGCTGCGAGCGACAGCGGCAGCCAGGCGAGTGGCGGCACCGTGCGCAGCACCTGGAAGATCGGGTCGAGGCCACGCATTGCCCAGACGGACTGGCCGATGATCGCCCCGATGATGACGCCGGTTACTGCGGCAAGGCCAAAGCCGTAAAGCACACGCTGCAGCGACACCAGCACGCGCCAGCCAAGCCCGATATCCTGCGAGCCGTAGTTGAAGAATGGATAGACGATCAGGTCATAGCTCTCCTGCCAGACCTGATGCGGCGAAGGCAAAGAGGCATCAGCCGATGAACAAAGTGTCTGCCAGAGGATGAGAACGAGGGTCAGCACGACGGCTGGCGGAACGACGTTGCGAAGTGCGGTCAATGCCGCTCGACGAAAATCGATCCGCGATCCATTGTTGCCGGAAAATGGCAGAACCTTTGCCGCCGGCTTGGCGGAGGCGGCCGTGAAGGGGTCTTGTTTATTTGCCAGGGCGGACATCAGCGCGCTCCTCACGTGAATGAAAGGCCGGCGCGCCGTTGCGCGCCGGAGCGGGTCAGGAAAGAGCCTTGATCGAAAGGCTGTCGAGATAGGCCGAGGGATTTTCAGGGTCGAAGACCTTGCCGTCGAAGAAAGTCTCCTTGCCACGCGAGGACGATGGGGGAATGTCGGCCGCCGCGACGCCGAGATCCTTGGCGGCCTCCCGCCAGATGTCTTCGCGGTTCACCTGGTTGACCAGCGCCTTGATGTCCGTACTTGCCGGCAGATTTCCCCAGCGCATGTTTTCCGTCATGAACCAGGTGTCATGGCTCTTGAACGGGTAGGACGCACCGTCTTTCCAGAATTTCATATAGAGGTCGGTGGCCTTGACCTCACGGCCGTTGCCATAGTTGATGTCGCCCTTGAGGCGGCCGAGCACGTCCTTCGTCGGAACGTTGAACCATTGGCGCTTGCCGAGGATGTCGGCCATCTCCGCCTTGTTGTCCATGCTTTCGCACCACTGCTGCGCCTCCATGACCGCCATCAACAGCGCCTTTGCAGCATTGGGATTCTTTTCGATCCAGTCGGCGCGCAGCCCGAGCGCCTTTTCGGGGTGGCCCTTCCAGAGTTCGCCGGTGGTCGCTGCGGTAAAGCCGATACCCTGGTTGACGAGCTGCTCGTTCCACGGCTCGCCCACACAGAAGACGTCCATGTTGCCGACTTTCATATTGGCAACCATCTGCGGCGGCGGCACGACAATGGTCGAAACATCCTTGTTCGGATCGATGCCGCCTGCGGCAAGCCAGTAACGTATCCAGAGGTCGTGAGTGCCGCCCGGGAAGGTCATGGCTGCCTTGATCTCCTTACCCTCGGCCTTCTTCTTTTCGAAGGCCGCCTTCAGCTTGGAGGCATCGAGCTGCACGCCGGTGTCGGCATATTCCTTGGCGACGGAAATGCCCTGGCTGTCGAGATTGAGCCGGGCGAGGATGGCCATCGGCACCGGCTTGTTATTCTGCGTCACCTTGCCGGTCTGCATGAGATAGGGGAGCGGCGAGAGAATATGGGCGCCGTCGATGCCGTTTGCTGCGCCGCCCAGCACCAGATTGTCACGGGTCGCACCCCAGGATGCCTGTTTGGCGACATCTGTTTCCGGCAGGCCGTGCTTGTCGAAGAAGCCCTTTTCCTTGGCGATGATCAGCGGTGCGGAATCCGTGAGCGCGATAAAGCCGAGCTTGACGCTTTTTACTTCAGGGCCGGTCCCGGCTGCGAAGGCGCCGGAGGGAAAGGCAGTCTTGACAGCGCCGATGAGGGCAGCCGCTGCAGTCATCTGGAGCATGCTCCGGCGGGTGATGCCGGTTGTCGAAATCCCAGTCGTCGAAATCTTCTTCATCTGCAGGTTCCCCTCTGCTTGGTGAATTCGGACGCAAAAAAACGCCGCCGGAATTTGCGCTCGCGGGATGGGATATCCCGGACAGCAAATACCTTGCGACGTCGGTGTCTATGGTAGGCGCTTATGGTGCGCCCATCCGCCTCGGTCGCCGTTGACCGGGGCGTCTATGCCCTTGCAACAAGCGTGCCAATTCCAAGGAGGGGGCGATAACTGCATGAAGACAAAACAGGAATCCGGCTATTTCAGCAATGGCCAATTATTGTGCATGTCGGCTGGGTGGTGACGATTTGTGCGATTTCGAATGTGGCCGCATTTGCAAAGCGTTATTTTTGTGCAGCGCACACGGCGTTGGCCATGCAAATTCGAAATAATCTTCGAGCCCATCCATCCGGGTTCAACCCCATTGGACGGTCTGCGCGGGCATTCTTCCGGCGACAAAAGGATTGCGGTGGACGCCTGGACTATGAGGTTTTCTGGTTGATCTGGGTCAGCTGTAACCAAGCGACCTAAGCGTCGCATCCATCCAGAAGAAGCCCGCGACCGCCGCCAGGGCGGTGATCGCGAACAATATCCAGCCGGCCGTTGTCAGGGACTGCCGCTCGACATTGCGATAAGGATATCTGTTGCCGGTCACGACAAAATAGAAACCGAACACCGCGCAAACGGCAACGAGGACGACGATGCGCGGCATCCATGTGACCGCATCCGCTCCCAGCTCCGCCTGGTGAAGCGGCTGCCAGATGGCAACCCATGCGATGACGATGCCCACGAGCAGGATGAGCATTCCACCCAGCCGATACTTGATTTCTCCCAACATCCACTCCTCCCGCCATGCGTGCTCCAATGAATTTCGCCAGCATAAAAGGAAAATCGGCGCCCGTGAAGCGTTGCGCATGTCGGCTCTGCGGGATGTGCAGCCAGGCCCGGTCGTTTCCGAGAGATGGGCGGTTTATCAGCTGACATCGAATCTGTGCCACCACCAGCGAGCGGCTTTCGGCCGCGGTGGCTTGCCCTCGATTAGCACTCTTTAAAATATTCGATGCGACATTCGGGCGAACGAAACAGCGAGATCGCCTTGAGCAACAAACGATCCAGAACAAATGTCGAGCTTGAGAACCTGCTTCGCCAACTGGGCCTGGCCCTTGAGGCGTCCGGAATCGGAATCTGGCAACACAACATTCCTAAAAATCAGACGCGCTGGGACGAGCAGCTCAAGCTGATGTATGGTGTTCCGAAAGCGCCGCTCGATGTCATCTGGCTCGACAGCGTCCACCCCGACGACCTGGCGCCGACCAACGAAATATTCCTGCGCGCGATCGAAACCAAATCGGATTATGCATCCGAATTTCGCATTATTCGACCGGATGGAGCGATCCGCTATCTGCGCTCGCGCGCCCGTTATTTCGTCGATGCGGCCGGCGACGCTTGTTTTGTCGGCGCCGAATGGGATGTCACGGACGACGTCCTTCTCAACAAGGAGTTGGAGCGGAGCCGGGCGGAGGCTCGCTTCGCCGCCGATCACGATCACCTCACCGGTCTCTTGAACCGGCGCAGCTTCGACTTTGCCCTGTCCGAGCTTGCCAGACAGGAGAGCGTCAAGGTTGCGCTTCTCCATATAGACGTCGATCATTTCAAGGAAATCAATGATCGTTTTGGGCATGCCGTCGGCGACCTCATTCTCTGTCATGTCAGCAGGATTCTGCTGGAGGCGATTTCCACGGGTGACGTCGCGGCGCGCCTCGGCGGCGACGAGTTCGCCGTCATCATCGCTGAGGACGAGTCCGACAAGACGAGCGCGGTTCTCGATCATATTCAGCGACGTCTGGAGAGTCCTTTTCCTGTCGGCGACCAGACGCTCAGCGTGCGGTGTTCCATTGGCGTTGCCAGCGCGATCAGCGCAGACTACGCCAGGCTGCTTTCCCAGTCGGACCTGGCTTTGTACCATGCCAAACGGAACGGCCGGAATCGCGCCGAGATCTTTTCCGACGAGATGGCGTCGACCCTGGCGAACGAAAGGCAGCTCGCCCAGGATCTGCGGTCCGGACTGGCGCTCGGCCAGATTCGTCCATTTTACCAGGTGCAGGTCGACGCCAAGTCATTCCGGGTTAAAGGCGTCGAAGCTCTGGCGAGGTGGCACCACCCGACCAAAGGAATTCTCGCCCCGGCGCATTTTCTGGCTCTCGCCTCGTCGAATGGCTTGGTCGCAGAGCTTGACGATGTCGTTCTGAAGGCTGTCCTGTCGGATATGAAATCCCTGATCTCTCTGCTGGAGGGCATCCGGGTTTCGGTCAATCTGTCCGCCGATCGTCTCGACGATCCCGAATTGACAGCGAAGCTCGGCGGTTATGACATCCCGCCCGGCCGGTTGAGCTTCGAGCTTATCGAAACGATATTCCTGGATAGCCTGAGTGATCGGGTGCGCCAGAATATTCAGGCCATCAAATCCTTCGGTATCGACATCGAGATCGATGATCTCGGGTCGGGACATGCCTCCTTGCTTGGCCTGCTCGAGTTGCGACCGGATCGGGTCAAGATCGATCGCCAGTTGGTGATGCCGATCCTGCAATCCGTGCCCAGCCGCCGGCTGGTCAGCTCACTGGTCGACATAGCGCGGGCGCTCGATATGGAAGTGATAGCGGAAGGGGTGGAAACGCTCGACCATGCCAAAGTGCTTGCCGATCTCGGCGTCCACACGCTCCAGGGTTATGCGTTTGGACGACCACAATCGTTTGCCGATCTGTCGGCGCGACTGGAGCAGGAGGAGTTGGAGTTCGGGCGAGCGGACGTCGTGCGCGCGCGCTGATGAAGAGAACTCGGCGGCATCACCATTTTCTCCCCGCTAACATTCGGTTAAGGCGGGGAGAATGGAGTTGTGTTGGCCATCGACGATTTCCCGAACCTACTTTTTTCGTCCGGAATTGCGCAAAAACAGCAGGCGAGAGCGGTTCTGCGCTTCGTTAAAAACTGAACCGCACTCTAGCTTGTTTTCCAGTTCGCATTGTCGGGGATCGACCGCTGAGGCACGACCACTTGGATGATGGACGGGCTGTTCAGGTTTTCTTTGGCGCCGTTTATGGCGTCCTGCAGTTCTCCATAGGTATCCACTTTCCAGCCTTGGCAGCCAAAGACCTCTGCCAGCTTGCTGTAATTCCATCGGTGCAGAATGCATGAATTGTAGAACGGTTTGTTGCCGTGGAAAACTGATGCATCGGCAAGCCACTGCTCCACGCCATAGACGCCATTGTCCATCACAAAGACGATCGGGTTGAGATTGAAACGGGTTTGTGTCGAGAGGCATTGAGCGGTCATCTGAAACCCGCCATCCCCCGCAAAGACCAGCAGCCTCTGTTTATCTTGCTTCGCTAGCGAAACCCCGGTCGCGGCCGGGCCAATATAACCGATCGCCGAATAGGATGATTGGACGATGAAACCGCGGCGAGCACCCACTTCAAGAAGCAGGCTCCCGAAGTAATTCAAACTGGCGTCGGCACCAACGATCGTATTTCCGTCGATCTGCTGCTGAATGAAATCGTAGAAGCCCTGATAGGTGATTTCGGCTGCCGGATTCACGACCGGCGCTTGCCGGGCCGTTTTCGCCGGAAGAGTTTGCGCTTTGCACGTCAGCCTTTTGTCGATCAAGCCGTTGACGAGATCTGCCAACGAAACCTGTGCGTTGAAGATCGTGCCGTATTTTACCGTATCCCAAGAGGCGAATGCGGTTTTATCAAGATCGATAGGCCAGCCCAAGTCGTTGATATCAGTCAACCAGACGCCAAGCGCCAATACGAAGTCGGAGTCTTTGACCAAAGACTGGACATAGGGTGACGACGATTTGCCATCAAACACCCCGGCAAATTGGACATCGTCTTCCGACAGGATGGCCTTGCTCAGAAGCTCAGTCACGTAGGGAATTTTGAGGTCACGAATGAGCCGCTCCGCCTGGTCGTGAAGACCAAACCGGTCGATCTCGACACCGATCCAGATCAAGGGTTTGGTGGCATTTTCCAATCTGTCGCTGATTTGCGCGATCGACTGATTGAGACTGTCCTTGTCGGATATGACGGGCGCCGCCTTTAACGCGTTCGACGGGCGCGCGCATTCCAGGTCGACCATATCCTCCAGCAACTCGATATAGACCGGACGTCTTTCCGTGATGCACTGTGTCAGCGCGTAATCTATGAGCATTGGCGCAAGATGAGGGCTGTCGATGCGGACGGTAGCTGCGGTTATGTATTCGAACACCTGAAGATCCGTTTCCCGTCCGCTGATGAAGTGATGCGAACTGTAGCCGGTTTGTTCGAATGTCAGCGTTTTCTGGATGCTTGGCGCACCATTGATCAGAACGACCGGCACTTTCTCGACGTAAGATCCGGCGATCGCATTTGTTGCGCAAAGCGAGCCTGCGGAATAGGTGACGCACAGCGCGCCAATTCCTTTCAGTCTCGCATAACCGTCGGCCGCGTAACCGGCATTCAGTTCGTTCACCTCTTCGATGACCTGAATACCGCTTTTCTCGACATAGCTGTTTACCCATTCGATCGAATAATCGCCCGCTACGGAAAACAGGTGTCCCAGGCCAAGTTCGCCAAGTCTGTCGACCAGATATTGTCCAACCGTGTATGTATTGCCCATGTTCCAACGGCCCTCCTGTTGACGATAATTGATCTGTGTTAGAACTCGCTCGCGTTATCGAATAAGCGCGGTATGTATATGTCGAATATTCCGGGGCATTTTCGCTCGGGAAATCTTTCCAGCAGGAAGCGCTTGAAGGCATCATTGGTAAGTCCGTTGCCGGCGGCCTCCATGGCGGCGGACAAATACTCTATATTTTTGGCAACCTCGTTTTTGTCGGCCGGAAAGCCGTGACCGGGAAGGAACAGCTCATAGTCGGACAGCAGCATGCCCTGCAAAATCCCAATCCAATGCTCCATGTATTTCGTCAGATAAAGGTGCGTTCCGCTGTAGATCAGGTCTTGCGCAATAAAAACGCCCACGTCCGGAAGGCCTATGGTGAGGAGAAAATCGATCTCCGTATCAACGACTTCATCAAATACGTATCTGACTCCGTCGATGATCTCGTGGCCGGCGCGGACGGTTTTTTCGGGGATTACCAAGCTTGTCGGAGCGAGGTTGCCCAGTTTCCAATGGTCGTTCAGCGAATCCTGCCCATGCTGCCTCAGGAACTCCTTCGTTTCCGACAGCGCATGAATCGGAATGTCGCTGAAGGCGGCTCCCAGGCCGAACCAATGGTCGGGGTGCCTGTGCGACAGGTAAATCCGGTCGATCTCCTTGCCGATACTGTCGGCATAGGCCCTGAATTGCAGCGCATAGGGGACGAGGAATTGCCCATCGACAAGAACAAGCTTGTTCCTGCTTTCGATGATATGCGTCGCGTTGGCGATATTGTCATCCGTGAAAGCTGAAATGAAGGTGTGAATACGGACATCGCCTGCTCGCCTGACGATTTTAATGGGATCCGGCAATTGCGCCACCATAGGTATCTCCCTGATTGAAAGGTCATTTGTTGAGGTTTGACGTTCACCCGGGCATGGCGGAGACTCGGTTCCCCAGCATTCGCGGGCTGTTTCCAACATTTGCGCGCCGGAGCGCCATCACCGACGAGATCGACGACCGTGGGACGCGATCTTTTCCTCCAATGTCCTCAGGGCGGTGCGCGCAATGTCATAGGCGCTGTCGACGCCCGCCTGCGGCGCGTCCTCGCCGGGGCGCCAGAAGCGTCTGCGCGTCATTCGCATGGAGCTCTCGAAGGGGGGAATCGCGTTGAAGACTTCGACGAGATATGGGCCGGAATAGACCGGCTCGATTTCGTCCAGCATGATCTCCCAGGGAATCCAGCTGTCGCTGACAGCGCCCCGGTCCGGCGCTGAGATATGAACGTAATTCAGCCGGCTCTGCTGTGCTGCCCGGGCGACGTTTTTCCGGAAGATTGCCGGCCCCTGGCTTTCCATCACGACCTGGGCTGTATCGATCGTGACGCCACAGACCGGAATGTCGGCGCTTTCGAGAAAATCCAGCGCCTCCGAGACCATGGTCGGCCCGGGCGTTTCCCAATTCTTGACGGGTTCGATGGCGAGCTTCACCCTCTTCTCGGCAGAATATTGCGCCAATTCCCGGAAGATGGAGGCCGCCGCCGCATATCTTGGCTTCATCCAATCCTGAAGTGCGTCGCTCCAGATCCCATCGCCATCATCCGTCAGCGGAAAGACACCATAGGGGTACAGGAACGGCCCCGACATGATTGTATTCTCCCCGCCCAACACCGAGGTGATGTCGACGCGGGATTTGAGATAGGACAAAGCCTGCTTGCGCTGTTCCTCGTAGGGCGAGGTCGGATCGAAGCTTCGCGTGGTCCCCACATTGGTTGTGAACTTCACACTCCGGAAGCCTGCCTCATCGAACGCCCTCTTGAGGCTGATATAGCTTTCAACTTCGGCATGATGACCGACATGGGCCGGTCCCGGGGCGATATGCACATCGAAGCCGGTGTAGCCGATCTCGATAAGAGCTTTCAGATGTCTGACGAGAACCTGGGTATAGCCCGCGTCATTCGGCCTCAAATCGGCTGTAAACATAAAGAAGCTGAAAAATATATCTCGCCTGCGTGCCTCTTCCATCTTCATCGCTCCAGCTGTGGCTATCCAGTAATGCGTGGTTCAGATGATGTCTCGACTGGCTTTGTAATGAGGCGGAGATCCGTCCCGTCTCATTCACATTGCCGTAGTGCTGAAACAAACGGTCCGTCCGCGCAGGGCTACCATCCAAGCAGCTTGCGCAGATATTCGCGGCCCATCTTCGCGTATTGCAGCGGATTGGCCTTGGCCGGATCCTGCTCTGCCTCGACGCAGATCCACCCGGCGAAGTCCGCCTCGGCCAACACATCGAGTATTTCCGGAAAGGTTTCTATGGAGCCGTCGCCCGGCACGGTGAAGATCCCCGCCTCGATCCCTTGCTGGAAGGACAATTCTCCCCTGTGAATCTTCGTGACCACCTCGCCGCGAATGTCTTTGAGGTGAACATGCTTGATCCGGTGGGCGTATTTTCTGGCCAGCGCCAGCGGATCGACACCGGCGGCCGCCTGGTGCGCTGTATCGAGAAGCATGTTGACCAGGCGAGGATCCGTCTCGTCCATGAGCCGGTGGATCGCTTCCGTCTTCATCACCCCGGTTCCGAGATGCGGGTGATAGCAGAGCCGGCGGTTGCGGGCCCTGGCTTTCTCTCCGGCTGCATGCAGACCTTCGATCAGCTGTTTCCACTGGTCCTCGGAGAATTCGGGGCAATTCGGAAACAGGGCGACCGGAAGCGGATTGACCGCTCCGCCAAACTCGGCGACGACGAGATCGGCCCTGCGCGGATCGTCGCTGCCGCCTTCCATGGCTTCGAGGAAGTCGAGCTGAGCATCGACGCTTTCAAGCGTGTGACGATTCATCGCCTTGATGGTGAAGTAAGTGCTCACCCAAGGCTCGGAAATCCGCAATCCCCTGAGTTCGAGGACGGGGCGCAGGATTTTCGGATCCGTCGGATATTTATGGCCGACGCCGCACCCGACATAGCCGGCGAGTGCCATTTCACTCAGAGCCTGCTCATAGGGGATGCCAATGTCGATGTTGATGAAATCGTCATTCCACCAGAGCGTGGGGATGACGCCGAGCCAGACCTTAGCGGGCGTCAGTCGATGCAGATATTTCGTCATGGCGTTGATCCAGTTCTTTGAAGACAAGCGGAAGTGGCGTCAGGTCAGGTTTTGGACCGGGGGCCGGAGCCGGAATTTTCGGTGGAAAGGCCCAGGAGCCGAAGCCCTGCCCCTTGGCGCCAGGAGGGTGGGCTCCGATCGCCTTCCAGAGGAGACCCTCGATATAGGCATCGGGAGAAACGACGAAGGTGGTATTCGCGGGCCTGGGTCCAAAGCGCTCCGTCCAAGCGGAGGACAGCTCGAACCAGGTGCCGGAATACCAGAGCTTGATCAGCGCGCGGGCCACGTCTCCGAGCAATTCACTGCCGAGGATTGTCGTGCGCACGGCGTGGATACGAGCCTCGCTTTCCGGCGGTGGCAAGGCGGTGAAAGCGGCCAGCAGCGCGTCGGTGATCTCACTGCCGACCACCGTGTCGAGCGTGGCGAGATAGCGTTCCGCAAGGCCGGTTCCCAGAAGATCGAAGTAGGAGAAGGCCGTCAATTCGACCGAAAGACCCAGAAAGGGCTCGAAACGGCTGTTCATGCGTTCACCTCCGCCTGCCGGGCGACGGCTGGCTGTTTGATACCGCCGGGGATCTCATAGGTGGGGCTGCCGTTCTTACCGGGATGCCCCGGCAGCGGATTGCGGACGAGTTCGAGGATCATGTTGCGGAATTCGAACATCATCGGAACGGCTTCCAGCAACAGGTTTGGCTGGCCGTTATAGGCACGCGTCAAAAGCTGGAGAAATTCGCCATAGCGCGTGTTGAAGGCGGTCGCCGCCTCACGCAGTTCCGAACCTTCGAGTATGTCCCCCACTTTCAGGTTCTCTTTTATGGGATAGGCGCCCTCCCAATCGACCTGCAGGTGCGGACCCGTGGGGTGGCCGGGCTGGTCGCCCTTCTGGTAGTAGCGGCCTTTGACCAGTTCCTCGAAACGATAATAATGGGCCAGTTCGTGGTCGTCATCGTCGTAGATGCCGCCGCCGTCGCCCTCGCCCTGTTCGATGATGAGCTCGATGGCTGCCTGGGCACTTTTCAGATCGGTCACGGGAAACAGCTCGCCGCCGCCGGAGTAATAATATTCCGAGGTGATCTGGCGCGACCTGTCGCCGGTAAAGATGGTTGTGCCCGCCTCATGCGCTTCGGCTTCCAGGTATTTGATGCCTTCCGCGATGGCCGAGTAGAATTCGCCGATACTGTAGAAATGGAGGTCCTCATGCCTCGGATGGCTGGCAAGCGCGGTGATATCAGGCGGAGTTTTGCGGTATATCAGGTCCTTGCCGACGAGATGGTCAGGACGCTGGGCCGGCCGCTCGATTTTCAGGAAGGTCGCCAGCGCCTCACGGCCGAAAGCCTGGATGCCGACCTTGAAATCGGTCTCACCGTCCGGCAGGGCGGCGGGATATCTCGCTACGAAGTCCGGCCTGACAAGATCCGGCTTGCCGCCGATGGCATTGAGAATATTGGCCGCGATCGTCAGGTGCAGCATTTCTTCCACGACGATCACGCGCAAAACCTGGGTCGCGTCCTGGTTGACGCCGGGCTTGATCGAGTAAAGCGCCGTCAGATACGGCGGAATCGTCGCATGTTCGAGCTGCATCGCCCGGTAGAGAAACTCTTTCAGCTCATCGAGCGTCTTGATACTGGAATCCATGCTCATGCTCCATGAAAAACGAGTTGGGTGCACCGGCCGGCTTCGCGTCGCTTGCATCGAACCCATAGGTTCGTTCCGCGCTTGTCGCCGGTCTTCGTTCAATGCAGAGACTTCAGAATGTCGCGACCGCTTCGGAAGCACATGGCGGCCAGCGTCAAGGTGACATTGGCCGTGCCGATCGTCGGCATGCTGCCGCCGCCCACGAGATAGAGGTTTTCGTGGTCCCAGCTGCGCTGGTTCTTGTCCACGACGGAATTGGTCTTCGTCGTTCCCATGATATGGGTGCCGGCCAGATGATTGCCGCCGCGGATCGCATAGCCTTGTCCCTCATAGGCCACATAGCCGTAATCGCTGGGGTCGTAATGGGTATGGTCCCGCGCGCCGAGGCGCGCAAAGACGGTGCGCGCAAACTGGCGGCCATAGGCGGCACCCTTCATGGTATATTCCGGAACCGTGAAGGACAGGATGGGCCGCATGTTGCCCAGAGCATCGGTATATTGCGGATCCACCGAGATGCGGTTGCTTTCGACGGGCATGACCTCGATCATGAACGCCAGCAGCAACTGCCGCGAAACCTGGTCGACCATGCCGCGCCGAAGATCCGCGCCATAGAGGTTGCGATCATCCACCAGTTCGAGAAGGTCGGAGGTCGGCGCACCCGTGGCCCAACCCCAGCCATCATTATGGATATCGATGGCGAAGGCGGCCTGCTTTTCCCGGAAAGGGCCGTCCCGCAGGTCGACGATACCGCCCGTCGAACTGGTTCCGCGCATCGTGCCGCAGATCTCAGGCATCAGTGCCCAGTTCAGCAGGTAGGCGTGGTCCATCAAATTGCGTCCGACAAGACCGCTGGTGCTGCGCAGGCCGGAGGCCAGCATAAGACGCGCGGTTTCAATGGCGCCTGCCGCAAGCACGAAAACCTTGCCCTTCACGGTGATGGTCTCGTGAGCCGGTGAGGCCGGGTCCTTGTAAACCTTGACCTCGAGGGAGCGGACTTTCCCGCTATCCGGATCGATGTTGACCTTCGATGCGACCGCCTGCGGCAACAATTCGACAAGCCGCTCGCCCCTTTCCCCGCTTACAGCGAACGCCTTGGCAAGTGATTTGCCGGAGTGGTAGCGCGCTTGCACGGGACAGAGCGGTACGCAGTTGGTGTTGCCCTGGCAGCGACCGCCCTCTTCGACCTGATGCGTGTTGACTGCGCCGATTGGACGGTAGCCCTTCCCGCCGTCATAGGCCGGGTTTGGTATGCCATTGCGCCCCTGCGGATAGGGCCTGACCTTCAGGGGGTAGGTCTTGTCGTAAAGCTCGACGGTGGTGCCCTCGATGCCCTTGTTGACCTGCTGATCCAGATAGGAAAGCGGCAGGCCGCGCATGGGAAAGACATAGTCGTCCGGGAAGGTCTGCCCGAGATATTGCTGATCTTCGACATTTGCCGATACGCCGATTTCCCGCTCGGCCAGACGGTAATCCTCCTCGACTTCCTCGAAGCTCAGCGGCCAGTCCAGCCCCTGGCCGAAAAGCGTGTGCGTCTTGAAATCGGAGCGAAGCAGACGGGGCGTTTTCGCCTCCCAGTGCATGGTCGTTCCGCCGAAAATACGGGTATATACCGTATCACTGACATAAGGGCCGGATTGAACGATATAGTTCGAGCTATCGGTTTCCCCCGCCTGCAGCTTGCGAAGTTGCGGGCTGCGGGGTATGGCCGCGTTCGCATTCAACGGAAAGGGCGACTGGTTGTCCTTGGAGGCTGCCGAATAAAAAGTCGTCAGCAGATTGTCATAGCCTGCCAGAGTAACATTGGCACCGGTTCCGGCTTCAAGGATAAGGACACGTTTGCCCGCTTCCGCAGCCTGCTTGGCAATGATTGCTCCGGAAATGCCGCTGCCGACGATCACGATATCGTAGTCGCCAGACTCTGCGACGGTCTTGGCATCGGCTCTTATTGCCGATTCGAGGGGAAAAAGCACTTTGATCCTCCATTAATCCCAAGCCGCATCAGGGCTTTGCGAACCATGCCGTTCTGGACTCAATCGAGATTTCAGGCCCTAGGGCCTTCCATCGTCATGATTTCGCTCCGCGAGAGTTTCGGGGCTTGGACTTGGCGGCCGGCGCGACGGCGCGGGCTCTGACTGCCGAGAGAAAGGAGGCATAGCTCCAGGTCAGATTCCGGACGCTTTTCTCGTAGCCGACAGTTCCATCGAACTGTTCGCTCAACTCATAGTGATCGCTGTGATAGACGATGGCGCGCAGCATGGCGTCAGACGAAGCCCGCAGGGCAGCCGACGCTTCGGCGGCGCTGCTGGATGCGCCAAGTCCGAGTTCCGCGAAGAAGGGTTCGGAGAACTGATCGAGGGGGATGGCGCCGCTGGCATCGATGGCATTGGCAAGCCGATATTGAAACTCGGCGAAGTTGGCGGTGCACAGAGCCCAGGGATGCCCGCCGACCACTGGAGCTGCCACATCGCCATCGTAATGGTCACCTGGATAGCGCCCGAAGAGTGGTCCGAGCCCTTTGGCCGCGTCGGCGCCATTGACCGGGTAGTAGGTCGAAGACGAAGGATCGGCCCACTGGCGCCGCAAGATGGCCGCCGTTGCCAGAAGCTTGGTATCGGTTGGCTCGATCCCGCCATAGCAGACCGAAGAGACGATATCGATGTTTGCGTCGTAACCGGCTTGCTCGGCGGCATCAAGAATGCTCACGTAGAGCTGCCCGTTCCAGTGGGTTGCCAGCTGGCTTTCCAGCCAGGAGATGGCATCGGCCACCCCGGCAGGCACCGCAACGCCGATCGTGTTTGTGGAGATCTCCCGGAAAAAGCGCAGGTGTACGGCTCTTGTGAAAAACGAATACCCCTCATATTCCTCCCAGAGATTTGTGGTCTTGTTCTGGTAAACTTCGAGAAGATAGGCGAGGTTGGCCTCGACCAATTGTCTGGCGATCGTCTGCGTGGCGCCATCCAGTTGATCGAACAGGGTCAGGATCGCGATCGACTGAATGGCCGGCCCGTCATTCTGCTCCGACCACGGGCGAACCTCGCCGGTGATGGTGAAACAGGCGTGGCCAAGTGTGACGGTCGCGGAGTTCTTGGCATTCGCCTGGCAGAGCGCGGCGAAGTTTACATAGTCGACCAGGCTCGGCAAAACTCCGCCCGGAACGGGCAGCAATCCGGCTAGCGCGATCTCGATTGCCGTAATGGCCCCGTCGCGGACCCAGTTAAAAACGTAATCCTGATCGACACCCGGCGTGTTCGCTGGATAGGAGGGTGCGGCGATGACGCAGCCGGGGGCCGAAAAGACGCCGGGCGATGTGGGATCCTCAATGACATAGCCATCGCTTGTGATGTTGCGCATCATAAGAATGGCAAAATATCGCGACAATGCGACCAGATCGGTCTGCGCGAAGGCGGGCCGCGGTTTGACCATAGGTGCATTGGCGCCGATATCGGCCGGGTTCGCACCCGTCATTGACTGACTCCAAAGCGCAACTGTCATTGACTGACTCCAAAAACGGTTGAGACTTGCCGCAACCGGATCGAGTAAATTTCCGGACCCGGATGAGCGAAATATTGCGGTCGAATGGGCGTTGAGCGTGAACACAAGGTCTCTGCGGAGGGCAGGGTGGCCGGCCGTCTGCCCTCGCTTCAGTTGCACCTTTAACTGGAAAGATCGTCGACGTTTTGTTTCTTGGCAACCTGAAGCTGTTTACTTCCGGTAAAAAAATGTCGGAGAATTGCGCTTCGCTTTATGGGTGCTCCGGCGGGATGGATTCGACCAGCCCAGCGAGATTGGACCGCGTTGCCGCAGACCGATTGCGCAACGCCAGAATCATTTGCAATTCTGCGGGGGAGATCGCGCTGTTCCTATGCCAGTCCATCGTGCCGCGCCCGAGCAGCAGCCAGTCGAGGGAGACATCCAGCAGGTCGGCAAGCGCGCAGGCGCTTTCCAGCGACGTATGACCGCCATTCTGCCAGCGTGAGACAGCGGCGACGGACACGTCTAGTTCGGCCGCCAGGGCGTGAACTTTCCGGAACTTGCCCCGGGATATCGCTTCTCGAATACGTCTGCCGCGTGCCATGTCGTAGGTCATCAAGAATCCCCCCTTCAGTAAATCAAGTGCTTCTGATCGACGAACATCAGAAACTGCTTATGGAAAGGAAAGGCAAAGCCAGGCACCGGTCAACCTGGTGAAATATCCAGATTGCTCCCGCTCGGCCTCCTGATGTGAAACGTCCACATCAGGAGGGACGGATATGTTGCGGATACTCACCAAAGACATGCTCGATACCGATCGACGCGCTTTCGATGAAATGTTTCGGGCTCGCGCCACCGTTTTTCGCGATCGGCTGGGATGGCAGGTCGATGTCCGGGATCAATGGGAGAGGGACCGATACGACGAGGCCGAGGATCCCGTCTACCTCGTCACGCACCACCCTTCCGGCACGCTGACGGGTTCGCTGCGCCTGCTGCCGACCACCGGAGCGACGATGCTTAAAAGCGAGTTCCGGCATTTCTTCGATCAACCCATCGACGTCGATAGCCCAACGACCTGGGAATGTACCCGCTTTTGCCTTCATCCGCATGCCGGGCAAATGGAGCAATCGCGCGCAGTCGCCACGGAGTTGCTCTCAGGGCTTTGCGATCTTGCGCTCGACACCGGTATCGAGAGCATTGTCGGCGTCTATGACGTCGCGATGATTGCCGTGTACCGCAGGATCGGCTGGAGGCCTACGGCGCTTGCCCGATCCCGGCCGGAGATCGGCAAACTATATGTTGGCCTATGGGATGTGACGGCGGAGAATGGTCGGACACTTCGAGCCAACCTGTCCCGCCTTGTGGAGCAAGCCTCTCTCAATCCTGCCGGAGCCCTTCTCTATGGCGGCATGCGGTAAGCGCCGTCGCTGTCGGGATGCTCAGCTTTTAACCTGTTCTTCATATCGCGCAACAGTTGTTGAAAAATATGCTGTTCTCGGTAATCGCGAAATGTTACTATCGCGAGCAGTTTGTAATAACACAACTACGAGTCCACTCATGCTGAGCAGTTCTCGTTTTTTCTACAGTTTGGACCGGATCTCCGCATCGCCCACGATGCGAGATCTGGAAGCAACGCTGGACGAAGTCCGCCACATCTATGCGATATCGCACATGGTTCTGCATGTGACCCGCTCCTCGGGCAATGCCAGCAATCCGCTGTTGATGCTGACCTATCCTCCCGAATGGGTGAAACAATATCTTGAGCGGGACTATTTCAGCATCGATCCCGTCGTGCATCTCGGCCGGCGCGGCTTCCTGCCGGTGGAATGGTTCGCCTCGAAATGGGATTCGGGCCGGGCGCACGGCTTCTTCAAGGAAGCCATGGCCTTCGGCGTCGGCCGGCAGGGTGTGACCCTCCCGGTGCGGGGCCCGCAGGGGGAGCGGTCGCTGTTTACCGTGACCTCCAACCATCCCGACGCCTACTGGCGGCAATTCCGAATGGACAGCATGCGCGACCTACAATATCTCGCCCACCACCTTCACGACAGGGCAATGGTCTTGTCGGGAATGCGTGAGGCTGCGGATGTTCCGCAATTGTCGCGCCGCGAGGTTCAATGCCTTGACATGACAGCCAATGGCCTTCTGGCCAAGCAGATCGGCGCCCGATTGTCGATTTCGCTCAGCGCGGTGCAGCTCTATCTCGCCTCGGCGCGCCGGAAGCTGGCGGTTGCCACGACGAGCGAAGCGGTCGCCAAGGCGGTGGCGCTCGAACTGATATAAGCCTGCCTGGTCTCAGCGTTTGCCTCTGCCGCGCGTCGCCAAGACGTTTCGAATCGAGAAGCTGGAGTGAATCCTGAGGACGCCCGGCAAGGCCGACAATATTTCCTTGTGGATCCGTTCGAATTCGCCGGCATTGGCGACTTCCACGCGCAGCAGATAGTCGGAACCACCCGTCATCAGGAAACATTCGCGGATTTCCGGATGGCGGCGGACGGCGGCCTCGAAACGGTCGAGATAATCCTCCGTCTGCCGCTCGAGAGTGATGTTGATGATAACGGCAATCATCGCATCCGCATTGCTCGTATCGAGAAGCGCCGTATAGCCGCGGATTACGCCGGTCTTTTCCATGATCTTGATGCGTCTCAGGCAGGCCGATGGCGAAAGGCCGATCTCGGCGGCAAGCCTGGCATTGCTCATCCGGGCGTCGAGACGCAGCAGCCTGAGGATGTTGCGATCTGTCGTGTCAAGAGCGGGCATGATCGATAGTTCCAAAATTTCGCCGATCATGCGCATAATATGCAGATGTTGCAATGATCGACAACAAATTGACCGGCAATTTCGCTCATTATTTCATAGATTGGGCTGGGAATAAGAGGGTGAACATGGACAGCGATATTTTGGTCTCCCATGCACGTACTGCCGCGATTACGCAGGGAGCCACGGGCTATCTCAGAATCGATCTTGCCGCACTCGGCCGCAATTATCGGAAGCTCGTGTCGATGCTGGCTCCGGCTCGCGCGGGCGCCGTCGTCAAGGCCGATGCCTACGGCCTCGGTGCGGAACGGGTGGCGAAAGCGCTCTATGGCCAAGGCTGCCGGCATTTCTTCGTTGCTCAATTCGTCGAGGCCGCGAGGCTCCGGCCTGTGCTTGCGCGGGATGCTCAGGTTTTCGTGCTGAACGGCCTGCAGCCGGGCAACGAAATTGCCTGCGCCGAAATGGACATTGTTCCGGTCCTCAATTCGCTCGCCCAGTGGCAGCAATGGTCGGCGGCGGCGCGCGCGCTAAAGCGCTGCCTGCCTGCCGTCCTGCAATTCGACACCGGCATGTCGCGGCTGGGCTTTCCCCCGGAAGAACGGGCGGAACTGGCGACAGCCCTTCGCAACGGTACCAACATCGAAGTCCTGTTCATCATGAGCCACCTGGCTTCGGCAGATGAGACCGAGGGCCAGCAGAATAGTGACCAGTTGGCAGAAATGTCCTGCATCGCCGACGAATTTCCAGGCTTCGATATGTCCTTCGCTAATTCCGGCGGCGTTTTCCTTGGCAAAGCCTATCATGGCGTGCTCGCCCGGCCGGGCATCGCGCTTTACGGCGGCGCTCCGAGCGCCGGCCGGGCGAACCCGATGGAGCCGGTCGTCAGCCTCGATGTTGCCGTCGTGCAGACGCGGACCGTGTCACCGGGCACGAAGATTGGTTACGGCGGTGCGCATGTCGCGCAACGGGAAATGCGTCTCGCCACCATTGGCGCCGGCTATGCCGACGGCCTGCCGCGCTGCCTCAGCGACCGCGGCGCCGTCTATTACGAGGGCACGCGCCTGCCGATCGTCGGCCGCGTTTCGATGGACAGCATCACGGTCGATATATCGGCGCTGCCCGAAGGCGCGCTGACGCTCGGCAGTCTTGTCGAAGTGCTCGGTCCGCATCAGACGCTCGAGGATATTGCGCGGGATGCCGACACCATATCTTATGAAATCCTGACCGGTCTCGGCGATCGGTATCACAGGCAATATCGCTGAGAGCCGGCTGGCTCCCATCCTTGGGGACATCATGAAAGTCATCGTACTGGGTGCCGGCATCGTCGGCGTCACATCCGCCTATCAGCTGGCCAAATCAGGCCATGAGGTTACCGTCGTCGACCGGCAGTCGGCGCCGGCGCTGGAGACGAGCTTTGCCAATGCCGGCGAAGTCTCGTTCGGCTATTGCTCGCCATGGGCAGCGCCCGGCATTCCGATGAAGGCGATGAAATGGCTGTTCATGAAGCATGCGCCGCTCATCTTGCGCCCGAAATTCGACTTGGCCATGCTCTCCTGGATGGCGAGAATGCTGTCCAACTGCACCTCCGAGCGCTACGCGATCAACAAGAGCCGCATGCTGCGTCTTGCCGATTACAGCCGCATCGCGCTTGCCGAGCTCCGCGCCGAAACCGGCATCGCCTATGACGAACGCATGCAGGGAACCCTGCAGCTGTTTCGCACGCAGCAGCAGCTCGATGCTTCGGCTAAGGACGTCAAGGCGCTCGCGGCCGACGGCATTCCCTATGAGGTGCTGGACAGGGATGGCTGCATCCGCGTCGAACCGGCACTGAAGCATGTACGCGACAAGATCGTCGGCGGGCTGCTGACGCCGAAGGACGAGACCGGCGACTGCTTCAAGTTCACCAATGCGCTGGCCGCCAAGGCCGAGGCGCTCGGCGTCCGCTTCGCCTATGGCACGACCATCAAGGCGCTGGACGTCGAAGCGGGCCGCGTGCGCGGGATTATCACCGACCGCGGGCGAATGGATGCGGAGGCTGTGGTGGTCGCGCTCGGAAGCTATTCGCCGCTGCTGCTCAAACCGTTCGGCATCGGCCTGCCGGTCTATCCGGTCAAGGGTTATTCGCTCACCATCCCGATCACCGACGTATCGCGCGCGCCGGAATCGACCGTCATGGACGAAACCTACAAGATCGCGATCACCCGGCTCGGCGACCGCATCCGCGTCGGCGGCATGGCCGAGATATCAGGCTATACCAATGATCTCGGCCTCGCCCGCCGCAGCACGCTCGAACATTCCGTCACCGATCTCTTCCCCGGCGGCGACGTTTCGAAGGCTTCCTTCTGGTCCGGCCTGCGCCCGATGACACCCGATGGCACGCCGGTCATCGGACCGACCAAGATCGCTGGTCTGTTCCTCAATACCGGTCACGGCACGCTCGGCTGGACCATGAGCACCGGTTCGGCCCGGCTGATCGGCGATCTCGTCGGCGGCCGCACGCCCGATATCGACGCCAGGGATCTTGCCGTCAGCCGATACGGCTGACGCGAAATAGACGACAGGCGGATAAGCGATATGGTACAAATCGTTTTTTACTCGCGGGCATCACTGTAGGAGGTCACGAATGTCCGTTAGCCCCGATCGGCATGTCCCAGACAGCGTGGTCCAGTCGTCGGCCGTAGCGAATATGTCGTTTCGGGCAACGGTGCAGAACGGAACCGACGCGGATCAACTCGCGGAAGCACTGTCGACGCCGAGATCCACGATACGGGTTTCGACCGAAGGCACGATGCCGATTGCATATCGCTGCAATTTCATCTCGATGGAAGATGTAAGCGTGGCAGATTGCTCTTATGAAGGCACGATTTTCTGCAAGCGGGAAGGGGTCGCCGATAAACTGGCTATCTTCCTGCCGAAGCAGGGGAAGATGTGGTTCGGTGGCAAGCAAGAGCCGATATATTCGGCACCTGGTCGCGGCGTGATCCTTGAACAGGGCAGCGTTAGTGGAACGGGGATTGTTGGCCCCCGCAGTCATTTCTGCCTTTTCATCGACCGCGGCAAGATCGCCGCGCAGCTCACCCATATGTGCGAGCGGACGATCAGCGGCGATGTCGGCTTCCATACCGACATAGATCTGACGGCCGGTCCGGGATTCGTCTTGCAGCAACTCGTCTCGAACCTCCACAGCGGTCTCAGCGGCAATGGCTTGTTGCAACGCTCGCCTCTGGCCGTCCAATCGCTCTGCGACGCGGCGGTGTACCTGCTTCTGGAGACATGTCCCCATCACTATTCGGAGGAGCTGGCGCGCTCCGCTCCGCTCCCCGCCCCCCGCCATGTGAAATGGGCCATGGATTTCATGCAGGAACACATCTCCGAACCGATCTCCCTCAGCCAAATCGCCATGGCGGCCAGGGTAAGCGTTCGGACTTTGCAGCAGGGCTTCCGTCAGTTCAGGAACACCACTCCGATCGCATATCTGCATGATATCAGGATGATTGCCGCCCATCGCGAGCTGCTGGAATCAGACGGGACCCAGGCCATCGCCGAAATCGCGGGGAGATGGGGGTTCACCCATCTCGGGCGATTTGCAGCCGACTACAGGAAGCGCTTCGGCCAGTTGCCGTCGCAGACCGTGAAGCGCTAGTCTAGTGTTGTTGGCAGACTATGCTGCGCGCTTAAGCGCATCGGCGATTGTCGAGACGATCGTGTCGATCTGGTCTTTCTCGATGATCAGCGGTGGTGAGAGCGCAATGATATCACCGGTCACGCGGATCAGCAGGCCCTTCTTGAAGCAATCGACGAAGACGTCGTAGGCGCGGGTTCCCGGTGCCCCGTCACGCGGGGCGAGTTCGACTGCGCCGACCAGTCCGAGATTGCGGATGTCGATGACGCCAGGCAGTCCCTTCAGCGAGTGGAGGCTGTCCTGCCAGTATTCCGCCAGACCGGATGCTCGCGTCAGCAGCCCTTCTTCCTCGTAGATTTCGAGGGTTGCGAGCCCGGCGGCGCAGGCGACCGGATGGCCGGAATAGGTGTAACCGTGGAAGAGTTCGATCGTATTTTCCGGTCCGACCATCAGTCCGTCATAGATCTTGCGGCTGGCAAAGACCGCGCCCATGGGAATGGCGCCGTTGGTGAGGCCCTTCGCCGTGGTGACCAGGTCAGGCACGACGCCGAAATAGTCCACCGCGAAAGGCGTGCCGAGGCGACCGAAGCCGGTGATAACCTCGTCGAAGATCAGCAGGATACCGTGCTTGTCGGCTATCGCGCGCAGCGTCTCCAGATAACCTTTCGGAGGCAGGACAACGCCCGCCGATCCCGACATCGGCTCGACGATGACGGCTGCGATGGTTTCGGCGCCGTGCAACTGCACGAGGCGCTCGAGGTCGTCAGCCAGTTCGATACCGTGCGCGGGAAGCCCCTTCGAAAACGCGTTGCGCCCGATATCGAGCGTATGGCGCATGTGGTCGGCCGGTATCTGCGGGAAGACCCGCCGATTGTTGACGAGGCCGCCAACGGAAATGCCGCCGAAGCCGACCCCGTGATAGCCCTTTTCGCGGCCGATGATGCGCGTGCGCGTGCCCTGGCCGATTGCGCGCTGGTAGGCGATGGCGATCTTCAGGGCCGTATCGACCGATTCCGAACCCGAGCCGGTGAAGAAGACCCTGTCGAGCTTGCCGTCAGGGCCGCCCGGCGCGGTTGCGGCGAGCTTCGCGGCGAAGTCGAAGGCAATCGGATGTCCCATCTGGAAGGTCGGCGCGTAGTCGAGAGTGGCAAGCTGCCGCTCGACCGCCTGGGCGATCTTCCTGCGGCCGTGTCCGGCATTGCAGCACCAAAGACCGGCCGTGCCGTCCAGCACCCGGTTTCCGTCGACGTCGGTGTAGTACATTCCTTCCGCAGCGGCCAGAAGACGCGGGGTGGCTTTGAACTGCCGGTTCGAAGTGAACGGCATCCAGAAATTCTCGAGTACGGGTGCGTTCGTCTTGTTCAACTGATCCATCCTGGCCTCCTTTGGGACAGGCCGAGAATGGTGATTTCTCCATCGCAAACAAGTCCTTTTCTTTGTTGATGCAACATATTGAATCATAATGGATCGCCGGATAGGTTTTAGCTATCCTGGACAACGCAAACGGACCCCATCATGTCAGTCGACATCGGCAGCCGCCTTCGCCATCTCCGTATCGCCCACAAGCTTTCCCAGCGTGAGCTCGCCAAGCGCACCGGGGTGCCGAACTCGACGATTTCGCTGATCGAGTCGAACGCCTCAAATCCATCGGTCGGAGCCTTGAAGCGAATTCTTGACGGCATTCCAATCGGGCTGGCGGAATTCTTCGCTTTCGAACCCGAGCGTCCGAGGAAGGCCTTCTACGCCGCCGAGGACCTCGTGGAGATCGGCAAGGGTGCCATTTCCTACAAGCAAGTTGGCGAAACCCTGTTCGGGCGCAGCCTGCAGATGCTCAAGGAGTGCTACCAGCCGGGTGCCGATACCGGAAAAATTCCGCTTGTCCATGAGGGGGAGGAGGGCGGGATCGTGCTCTCGGGAAGGCTTGAGGTCACGGTCGACGACGAACGGCGCGTCCTCGGGGCAGGTGACGCCTATTATTTCGAAAGCCGGCGCCCGCACCGGTTCCGCTGCGTTGGCCCGGTGCCCTGCGAGGTCATCAGCGCCTGCACACCCCCTACTTTTTAGGGGGATTGGGCAAAGTGTGCAGCGGGTTTGAAAAAACGTCCGGCGGCGGATCGGCAAACGATCCGCCGCCGGAAGTTGGCCATTCTGAAATGGATCTCGACCTTAATCGTTCGCCGATACCTTGACGCCGAGGACCGAAGGAACGGTGTTCGGCGCGCCCATGGCGGCACCCACGATCATCGGAACGGGAACTGGTTTTCCCGGAGCGGCGCTGATCGTCAGGCTCTTCGGCCCATCAAGATAGGTGCTGACGGCAGCCGACACCTGGTTTTGCAGCTCCGGCATATTGAGCTGCGCCATCATGATCGGCACCAGCGCTTTCAGCGATTGCGCCAGCTCTTCGCCGGTCACGCCCTGCTTCGAACCGGCATAATCGAGCGCCTTCTTCGTGATCGAGGCGTCGTCGAAGCGGATCGAGGCGCTGTTGAACGTCAGCTGCTGCATCAGTCCCATCATCGCAAGTCCCGCAGCTTGATTGGCCTCTTCCTTGTTCGGATTGGCCTCGGCAGTTTTCACTGCCTCCTGCAGCGATTTGATGAAGGCGAGTGTATAACCGGAGAAATCGATGGCGAAGTTCAGCCGGCCGACATTCTTGAAATCGAAAGCATATTCGTCGAGGGCAACCTTACCGCTTTCGACTTCCCAGCTTCCCTTCATCGTCACGGTGCCGTCCAACGTCGTCAGGCCCAGCTTCTCGATGGCCTCCTTCGCAGCCGCTTCCTCGACCTGCGACAAGTCGGCCTTGAAGCCGGCGACATTGGCGTCGTAAGTGAAACCGCCCTCCCGGCGCCCCATATTTGCTTCGACGCCTTCGATCGCAACCACGTCCTTGCCCTTGATGTTGAGAGCGATCGGCCCGGTGCTGGCGGTCTCATAGAGGAGGATGTCGTCCAGCGTCTCGCCGGTCGGATTGGCAGGAATTGTCAGGCCGGTGAACAGAATGTCCTTGACGGAAAAGTGCCCTCCCTCCTGGCTGATGTCGACATCCTGAAAGGAAAGGGTCTTGGCGTAGTAGCCGCCGCTTTCCCTTTCCTCAACGCCCTCGAAGGTGAGGTCGCCGATCTTCAACGTGTCGCCGGGCAGGTTCGCATATCCTACCTGGACGCCTGTCGCCGTCACCGTGTCGCCGTCGACTTCGGCCTTTTCGAAGGTGATGACCGTGCCGCCGGCGCCGGTCGCGGCGCTGAGCTTCTTCATCATATCCGTGCCGTCGAGGGCAGATGCCGGGCCGGCCAGTGTCAGGAACGCGGTGCTTGCCATCATCAGGGGCAGGTTGCGCATGGACTTCATGGAGATATCCTCGTGTGGAAAGTGGATGCGATGGAAATGCATGGAACAGGGTCCGCTCCGCTCTCGGCTTGGAAAGCGGGCAGGACATCGCAAGTTCAGGTGATCAGCTAATTAGGGGTGACGAAATCGGGATCAGCCGGCAGAGGCAGGCTGGAGAAAGGCGGCCATCCTGCCGACTGGGCGATAAGATTTTCTCTAGCAAGAGTAGTTCTTCGACTCATTGCTAGACCTAAATTGTATTTCTTCGATTCTTGCAACCCTCGAATTTCGGGATAGCGTCGCGCGATCAGTCGCTTTTGCCGACGACCCCGACGCATTCGAGAATTGTCGTGCGGCAAACCCCGGCCTCCCTCTGCGCGTGAGGCCGTGTGCGCCAGTTCTGGTAGGCGATCCGGAATTCGATATCCTTATAGAAATAGGTTGGCCTTGTGCCTCTGGCGGCTCCGTTCCAACGCTGCCACCGTGACGACGACATGGGTGGCAAGCCGTTTGAATTGCCATGGCGGTGTGCGTCGCTCCTTCTCGATCACCTCGACATGGTAATAAGGAGCGTGTTCGGCGGGATCGGGAACTTTGCAGACGGTGGCCCAGCGAACGGTTCTCGGTGAGGCGGAGAGAATGATGGTGGAAACGGTCGAGCGTTCCGCCGCTGCGGCAGGCGCCGAGACCGCGGCGCCTGAGATGATTGCGGCTGTGAGAAGCATGGCTGCAGGGGCTACTTGTACCCATGAGCGCGATCTCAGGGTTTTTTGCTTCGGGTCCACGCGCTTCAGTTCGTCCGGCCCTCGATGCGGGCAAGCACGCCGTCGAGCGCGGCGGCCAGCGCGGCTATGCCGCCCTTGCTCTCGAAGTCGGACAGAACCTGCTCGTTCAATCCGCCCTTGGTCGCGAATTCGCGGCTCAGCGTGCTGAACGGCTCGGCGCTGGGGCCGCTCGCCTTCTGCGCCAGGCTTGCAAAGAGCGGGGCGATGTAGGCATGGCCTTTCGCTCTTTCGAGGCCGTTCTTTTCCAGCCAGCCGGCGAGCGTCTCCATGATCCCGAAATAAGTCGACATCATTGAACTCGCGGCTGCGAGAAGGTCGTATTCCTTCCTCGACTGGCATTGGACGGCCGTTCCAAGCGTGTCGAACAGCGTTGCGACCGTGTCGTCCGGCGGAAAGATGGCGGTTACGCCTTGGCGAGTTGCGACGAAGGGCAGGGGAATCGCCTGGACCAGATGCACGTCGGTGCCGATCCAGTCGATGAGAGCCTGGCGCTCCGTCGCCGCGACGACACTGACGATGGTCTGTCCGGCTTTGAATGAAAGCTCACGCACGACCTCCTCGGCGACCTGCGGCCGTATCGCCAGGAACACAATGTCGCTGCGATCGACGACCTCCTGATTGTCCCTGGCAATTCTGACAGTGGCGAATTCGCCCGCCAGCGTCTCCGCAATGTGAGCGCTTCGGGGAGAGACGTGAATCTCGCTGGCATAGGCCGGGGCGGTGAGAAGCCCGCGAACCATTGCCTCGGTGATGACGCCGGTTCCGACGAATCCGATGCTCTTGACGTTCACCTGATTACTCCGCAGCTTTGAGCGGCCCTAGCGCGATGTCGAGGGCTCGGACGTATTTGCCTCGATGGGCGACAATCGTGCTCCGGTTCGAGCGTTTCACGATTTGAGACCCAGGTCCCATTCTCTCCGAGCTGGCTCCATAGGGCCAGAAAAACAGCTTGTCGGCAATGTAATTTTCGTCTGGTTTTGCGACAATGCTGATCATGGCAGTTGGCGGAATGAGTACCAGGTGGAGCTCCTATGAGGCGGTCGACCTGGGCAAGCAAGCGCTCGTGCATTTCAGGCAACATCGCTGTGGCACATCGTCTACGGGCGGGCCGGCTTGAGGAAAGAAGTCGTCTACGATATCCCAAGCACGATCTTGTCATGAGGAGCTTGGGAAGTGCCATTCAACACCGCACAGGTGACCGATCTCGGGAAGGCGTCCACGGCCTCGGATATAATCCTGAAATTTATCCGTGATTCGGTCGCGGCGCTCGCCTGCGGCGATGATCTCGCTTTCGTTTTACGCGGCATATGTTTACAAGCGAAAGCTGTAAACATATGACCGAACGGAGGCATCGATCTTGCGTATTCTGCGTCGTGCGCTGCTGGGGTCCCTATGGGCCATGATCGGCTGGAAACCGTCTTTCGCTGCGCAAGTCAGCCCGGAAACGATGACCCAGGAGGAGGCGTCGTCGGTGACGCCCCGGCATGTCCTGTGTTTTCTCGGGAGGGATCGCGACCTCAGCCGCTTGTCCGAAGCGGCGGGCAAAGCGATTCATGATTTCGCCACCGGATTCAGTATCGATGAGGATTATTCGCAGGCGGAGCCGGATGACCGTATGAGCCGGTCATTCGATGTCTGCTGGGATCGAGTCGAACCCGACGCGTGGAGCGAGACGGACGAGAAAGCCGTCGCCGCGCATCAGTCCGTCCTCTATATCCTCGGGCCGAGCATGGCGCAGGCAGAAACCGTGAAGGTATCGATGACGGCGCTGCGTCTCGTCGAGCGGCTGATCGAGGCGGGAGCCGTGGCCGTCAAGGGTGAAAGCGCCGGCATCGCGCATGGGCTCGATCGATGGAGAGCGCTGATCCGCCAGGGAGCCGAAGCGCAGAAGGCCGGCGATCCGTTCGCTGAGCAGCGCATCGGCCGCCTGGCTTTTGCGAAGCGGCCGCTCTCGGCGCGCGGATATCTGGAAAGCGTCGGCTTCCATCTTGTGGGGCTGCCGGAGGTCTACGTGCCGGAGACGGCCGGCAGCGAAAGGCAGGTCGTCGCCATCATGGACGCGGTTGCCGACGAGATCGGCAAACAGGGTCTCGATCCGACGCTGAAAGCGCGCGGCGCAAGCCTCACCTTCGATTCCACCTACGAAGTGGACGAGTTCAAGTTCAATCCCTACGGCGTCCTCAAGCTCGCCGGCTGAGCCTCGCTTCGCTCAGTAAAGGCTGTAGTGATAGTCGTAGTTGCGCAGCCAGAGCCGGGGCTTCTTCGGCCCGTCGAAATTGAGCCGCAACTCGCTGGAATGCGTTTGGTGAGTGCGGCCTCGGCACTCCGGGGCGCCAGAAAGGACCGTCGCTGCAGCGTCTCGCCCATATACCTATCGCTCAGTCGTTCTGCTGTTCCAAGGTCTTGGCAAGCTCTTCATAATGGGGAGCCGATCCACATTCTTCTCGGCTGCATGTTTGGCGCCGACCAGCCGCCCCGCTTCGGCCGCGATACGAAAGGCGTCTATCCTGTACTGCGGGTCGGGATCGGCTTGTCCGTCGATGTCGCCGCCGCTGAAACGCGTGCGCATTTCTGACGATCAATCAGGCTCATTCTTTGCCGATCCGGTAAATCGCCAAGCTCTGGAGATGCTGCGGAACGGAACGACGACGCGAGAGGCCGCCAATATGGCTGGCAAGGAACGTCCAGGGCTGCAATCGCACCCCGTCCGATCACCGCTGGACGATCACCCGGGTTCCCGGCTGGACCATATCGTAAAGCTCCTCGACGTCCTCGCGGTACATCCGAAAGCATCCGCTCGATGCATTGGTGCCGATGGAGGAGGGATCGTTGGTTCCGTGGATACGGAGTAGTCCGTCGGCAAGGTAGATTGCGCGGGTTCCAAGCGGATTTGCGGGGCCGGGTTTCACAACTTCCGGGAGCCTTGGGTTCTTCTGGCGCATGCTGGCTGTCGGCCGCCACTCGGGATGCTCGCGCTTCGACACCACGCGCGTCGTGCCGTACCATTGTTTTCCTTCACGGCCGACAGCGATGGGGTAAGCGAACTGCTCGCCCCATGACGTCGTGTAGATAAGCGTATGTTCGCGCGTAGCGATGATGATGGTTCCTCTCGCGCTTCGTGCTGGCGGCTCCCGACGCTCCTGTAAAGGGGGCCGATATCGAGGCGCTGGCTCGTAGTAGTCGGGAGGTGGATACGGGGCATATGGCTCATCATAGCTGTATCCATCGAATTCACCGTATCCATCATAAGGCTCGTAAACTTGGGCTTGAGCCTGGAAGACCGTTACCAAAAGGGCCGCAGCAAGGAGAACCAACAATCTCATTCAATGCATCCGCTTGTTATCCAAGCATGACTGGGCCGAACTCTATGGCGGCACTATGGCAGGTTCGGTCTGCATTCTGGCGGTTATCTTGACGGTCCTGCAGTCGCCGGTTGCGCTGTCCGAATGTCGCAGCTTTATCCGCTTGTCGCAGCAAAGCCGCAAAGGGGAGCTGCGATGCCGGACAAAGTGGCTTCTTATTAAGGATATTGCGACGTTTACTGCCCGACAAGCAAGGCGCAACAAACCGCTCTTGCGAATCGCAGGCCGCAGGTGCGCCGCCCGGCGATTCCGAAACCAAGCACATGCTTGGGGCGCGTGCCCGAATCCGGAAGGTCCTGGCCCACTTCGATTGAACGGCGAGCTACGCCAATTGATCGTCGAAAGTTGATACCGGAGCGGATCGCCGGCGGATATTCACCGGTCCCGCCGCTTGCTTAGGCAAGCGATTTCTCCGCCAGGCGAAGCGGAATGCAAAGCGGCCGGCCATGGACGGGATCGGTAATGATCCTCACCTGCACGCCGAAAACCTCGGCGACCCTCTCTTCGGTGACGAGGTCGGCCGGTGCGCCGGTGGCGACGATTTTGCCGCCCCTTAGGAACACGAGTCTATCGCCGTAGCGCGCCGCGAGATTGAGATCGTGCAGGACGAGCACGACCGTTCTGCCGAATTGTTCCTTGAGGCGATAGACCAGTTCCAGGCATTCGAGCTGGTGGGCGAGGTCGAGATGATTGACCGGCTCGTCCAGGCAGATGATGTCGGTCTCCTGCGCCAGCACCATCGCAATCCAGGCGCGCTGCAATTGCCCTCCCGAAAGAGAGCCGAGCCTGCGGTCTCGCAAATGGCCGACACCGGTGCCGGCCATCGCCTGCTCGATCGCTTCCGCATCGCCGGCGCTCCAGGGCTGCAGCAGCGTCTGGTGCGGATAACGCCCGAGGCGCACGAGTTCCTGCACCGTCATGTCTTCAGGGGCGGAAGGGCTCTGGGTCAGCAGTCCGATTTTCCTGGCGAGCGCTTTTTCGCCGAGACTGTGAAGGTTCAGCTCCTCGAGGAGGATATGGCCCTTGCTCGGCTTGTGCAGCCTTCGAATGGCTCTCAGCAGGGTGGATTTGCCGCAGCCGTTTGCGCCGGCAAGCACGGTGATCTTACCTCTGGGGATGGCGAGCGACAGGGAATGGAGGACGTTGAGCTTGCCGTAATCGAGGCTGAGTTCCTCGATCGATATCACGTTGTCGATGGCGGCGGCCTCAGTCATGGTCCTGGTTTCTCATCAGAAGATAGAGGAAGTAGGGAGCGCCGATGACGGCCGGAACCGTTCCGGCGGGCACTTCGGTCGGCGAAAAAAGCACTCGGACCAGGAGGTCCGCGCCGACCAGCATCGCGGCGCCGATGAAGAAGCTGCCGACCAGGCCGAAATGGACGGTCCGCCCGATCAGCCGGCGCGCGAGATGCGGCGCCATCAGGCCGATGAAGCCGACACCGCCGACGAAAGCAGCCGAAAGCGCGGTAATGGCCGCGGCCAGAACGAAGATCTGGATGCGGAAGCGCGGCAGATCGAGGCCGACGCTTCTCGCCGATATCTCGTCGAGATCGGCCGGCGGCAGTCTGCGCGCCACGATCAGCACGATGAGCCCGAGCGGAAGCATGCCGATAGCGGTGATGCGGATTTCGTTCCAGTTTATCTCGTTGACCGCGCCGGCGATCCAGCGGGCGGCCTGCCCCGCCTGATAGACCGGACCGACCAGCATGGCGATGACCGTCAGCGATTTCAAAACGGCGGCGACGGCGGTGCCGAAGAGAAGCAGGCGGATCGCCGACGCCGCCTGCCGACCGGCGAAGGCGAAGACGACGAAGATTGCAGCGATCGATCCGGCAACGGCGGCGACCGGCTGATAGGCGACCGACGTGACGAGAGCGTTGGATTCGTTGGAGAGTGCGGCGAGGAAACAGACGACCGCGAGCGCGGCACCATCGACGACGCCGAGTATGCCTGGTGAAGCGAGATCATTGCGGGTCACGCGCTGCAGAAGATATCCGGCGACCGCAAAGCCGCCTCCCGCGAGAGCCGCGATCACGACGCGGGGTAGGCGGAACTGCAGGATGATGACCGTCTTGCCGCGTATATCAGCGCCGAGAAGCACATCCCACACCTGGGCGAGCGGGATCCAGGTGGAGCCGAATGCGATCCCCGTCAAGGCGAGAGCCATGAAGAGGAGGATGATTCCCGCCAGCGTCAGCGGCGCTCTGGAGACGGCGGACGAACCTGCGGAAGACGTCATGCCGCTCTCCGCTTCAGCAGGACGAGCAGAACCACGCCGCCGATGGTCGAGGTGATCGCGCCGACAGGCGCTTCGGCGGGGTAGATGATGAACCGCGCGAGAATGTCGGCTGCGGTGGCGTAGATCGCGCCGATCAGCGCCGAGGTGACGATGAGCCGGCGATGGCTCAAGCCCACGAAGCGCCTGGCCACATGCGGCACGACGAAACCGACGAAACCGACCGGACCCGCCATGCAGACGCTGGCGCCGGTTAGCAGCGAGATGGTGACGAATCCGGCCCAGCGGATCACCGCGAGCGGCACGCCGAGGTTTGCCGCCGTCGTATCGTCGGCCTGCAGCGCATCGAGCGGCTGCGCGAGCATCCACGCGACCGCAAGGCCCACCAGCACCACCGGAGCGCCGCCGAGGGCAAATGCGATCGGGCGGTCGGCGAAGGAGCCCGTCAGCCAGAAGAGCAGTTCCTTGAGCTGGGCCTCATTGGTGGTCAGGATGATCTGGACGATCGAATAGCCGAGGCCGCCGACGGTGACGCCGACCAGCACGATCCGGATGGGCGAGAAGCCGCCGGAACTGGCGGCAATGCCGAAGACGAGCAGGCTGGTCGCAAGCGCGCCTGAAATGGCCGCCACGGACATTCCGGCGATCGAACCGACCCCGAACCAGACGCTCGAAGCGACCACTGCGAGTGCCGCGCCGCCATTGATGCCGAGCGTATCGGGGGAAGCGATGCGGTTGCGCGCCAGCGTCTGGGTCAAGACGCCGGCGACACCGAGAGCAGCGCCCACCAACGGCGCGAGAAGGGCGCGGGGGATGCGCAGCGTGGTGATGACGACGGCACTTTCCGAGCCGTCGAAGGAAAAGATCGCGTGCCACATCGCTGCCGGCGAATATTGCCGGTAGCCCAGCGCCACGCTCGCGACGACGACAACCGCCAGCATCGCCCACAAGGCGATCGTCAGCGATATCACGGGACGGGAAGAGGGGGAGATGGCAATCGGGCGCACGGTTTCAGCTTGACTTTAAGTGGATAATGCATCTCATCTTTATGGCCCGACCGATTGGTCGGAAAATCATTCGATTGTCAAGTTCGAGGCGTCTGTGCGTACGAAATCCATCCTGCTCGCGGTGTTCGCGGTCCTCCTGTCCTTCATCGCCGTCGGTGCCGCAAGCGCGCGCGAAGTCACCCACGCCATGGGCGTGACCGAAGTGCCGGATGCGCCGAAGAGGATCGTCGTCCTGACCAATGAAGGGACCGAAGCGCTGCTTTCGATCGGCATCACGCCTGTCGGCGCCGTGCGGTCCTGGCTGGGCAAGCCCTGGTACGATCATATCGCAAGGCAGATGGACGGCGTGACGGTCGTCGGCGACGAGTCGGCCGTCAACCTCGAACTGATCGCCTCGCTCGAGCCCGATCTCATTCTCGGCACCAAGTTCCGGCAGGAGAAGATCTATTCCCAGCTGTCGGCCATCGCGCCGACGGTCCTTTCCGAGCGGATCAGAAGCGATTGGAAGGGCAATATGAAGCTCTACGCCACGGCCGTCGGCAAGCTGCCGGAGGCCGATGCCGCCTTCAAGGCCTATGACGACCGCGTCGCGGCGATCAGCAAGGCGCTGGGCGACAAGAAAGCGGAGAAGATTTCGCTGGTGCGCTTCATGCCCGGGCGCACCCGGATCCTGCTGAAGGATACCTTTGCCGGCAACATACTGAGCCAAGTCGGTTTTAGCAGGCCGGCAAATCAGGACCGGATGGAATTTGCCGACGAGGTGACGAAGGAGCGCACGCCCGAATTCGATGGCGACCGGCTGTTCTACCTGGTCTACGACACCGGCGACGGCGAGACGGCTGCTGCCGCCGCCGATTGGACCTCCGATCCGCTCTGGAAGAACCTCGCCGTCGTCAAGGCAGGCAAGGTCGAGGCCGTCAGCGACGCCGTCTGGAATACCGCCGGCGGCATTATCGCGGCAAACCTGATGCTTGACGATATCGAGAAGATATACGGCCTGCCTGCCTCGCGGTGAGGCGTGGAATAAGCCGGTGTGATCACGGTGTCCGGCGAAGGGCTGCGACGATGCGGTCGCCCATGGAGGCGCAACGGGCGCCATCGAAGGGAAACAGGGCGGACAATGCGCCGGAGAGCTGTTTCTCGATCGACTGGCGCATCATCTTCCGCGCCCGGTGCAGCCGTGTCTTGGCGGTCTCGGCTTTGATGCCGAGATAAGATGCGGCCTCCTTTGTGCTCATGCCTTCGACATCGCGCAGCACGAAGACGGCGCGGAACTCGTCCGGAAGTCCGACAACAGCCTGTTCGAGAAGATGCCGCGCCTGGCTTCGCGATTGCGGGACGGCCTCAAAAATCCGATTATTCACCGACCGGCGCATCACCTCGCATCAAGCCAAGCGATTTCAGGTCCTCCCACAGTTCGAAGGGGATGTGTCGTTTCCGCGCGCGATCGTTTGACGCCACCTGATCGATCGACTGACCACCTGGGATGACGGAAACGATAGCCGGATGGAAGAACGGAAAGTTGAGAGCCGCATCTGGGAGAGCGACATTGTATTTCAGGCAGACTTGCTCGATGCGCCGGACTTTGTCGAGGATGTGTGACGGGGCGTCAGAGTAATTATATTGCGCGCCGGCAATCGGGCCTGTTGCCAGGATGCCGGAATTATATGGCCCGCCGAGCACGATGCCGATATTGCGGGCCACGCACATCGGAAGAAAGGATTCCAACGCTTCCTGCTCCAGCAGAGTATAGCGCCCGGCAAGCAGAAACAGATCGAAGTCGCCACGCTCGGCAAGCGTCTGACACATCTCCCACTCGTTTATTCCGCCACCGATGGCCTTCACGACTCCCTGGTCGCGCAGCGCGGTCATTGCCTGATACCCACCGTTCATGAATTGCTCGACGTAATGGTCGCAGGCCGCCTGGGTGCCGTGATTGAAGACATCGAGATCGTGCACGAACAGAATATCGAAGCTGTCGAGTCCGGTACGCTCGAAAGACGCTTCGAAAGACCGCATGACTCCATCGTAGCTGTAGTCGAAAACCTCTCGGCGACTGGGAGTATCGAAGAATTTGCCGATGCCGGTCCGTTCTTCGGGTCGGCAGACCTGCAGGATCCGGCCGACTTTTGTCGACACTACGAAGTCGTCCCGTTGTTTCGCTGCAAGGAAGCGGCCGACCCGCCTTTCGGCGAGTCCAAGTCCATAGAGCGGTGCGGTGTCGAAGTAACGGATGCCGCACCGCCAAGCGGCATCCAACACCATTGCCGCCTCCTCATCGGTTATCGCTCGATAGAGATTGCCCAGCGGCGCGGTGCCGAATCCCAGTTCGGTAAAGGTAAGCCCGCCATCTCCCCTGCGATCCCAGTGTCGCGTCTTCATGTCAGGTGTCTGCATCCATGTTGGCTTGCCACTCGTGCTCGACGCTGCATTCTATCCAATCCGCTTCTGAAGTGGAATCGAACCCGAGATTGGAACCTCGGTCCGCTATGGCCCCGACAAGGGACTTGCGTGCTGACACCGTCCTCGAGGTGCAGAACCGTCATATCCTGGCGCATCGGCTCCAGTGAATGACACATCCGGCCCTCCAATTTAACGAAGCCCAAACCAGTATTGTCGTATGATAGGAGAATTACATGGTCGTGAAGGTGGATCCAACGCGGTGAATGGCATCTGGACGCAATTCGGTGGCAACCTATCCTTCGTGTCTCTGGCGATGTCGCTCTGGGCCCTGTTTTCGATCCAGTTTCAGCGCCGTTCCTTCACGCAGGAGAAGATCGCCTTCGGGATGATAGCCGGCGGCGCGTCGATCGGATCGATATTGCTCGCCATCGAATTCCATCCCGGGATCTATATCGACCTGCGATTCTCTCCACTTGCCTTGGCCGGCATGTTCGGGGGGCCGATTGCAGCGGCGTTTGCTGCATCGCTGGCGATCGCCTTCCGCTTTGCCGTCGGCGGCGCGGCGATGGTCGACGGGATCGTCACAATTGCATTGGCGACCGGCATCGGCGTGGCCGGCCATTTCTGGACTCGCAAGAGATCCCCCGGTTTTACGGAGGTTGTTCTGCTCAGCCTGGCCCTTGGCGGTGTACTGGTTGCTACAATGGCCTTGCTTCCCACGCTCGTGACTGCCCATGTGCTGGCCGGAGTGGGCTTTCCCCTGACGGCTTTCAATTGTCTGGCGACCGTGCTGGGTGGCTTTGTCCTGCTCAAGACGCAGCAATGGGAGCTCGAACGCAGCATTTTGGTGACGGCATTTTCGCAATCGCCCGACTATCTCTATGTGAAGGACCGAAACAGCCGGTTCATCACCGTCAATGAAAACATGACGCGCCTGTTTCGTTTCAGGACGACGGCGGAGATGACCGGATTGTCGGATTTTAATCTGATGTCGCCGCCGCTCGCTGAAGAGCTGTATCATCTCGAACAGCAGGTGATGGAGACAGGGACGCCGCTGATCGACTCAATTGAGCGGATCGAAGGCCGTTTCCTGCTCGCTTCCAAGGTGCCGCTCAGGGATAAGCAGGGACGGATCATCGGTCTTGCAGGCGTAACGCGTGACGTGACCGAGCGTACAGCGCTGGAGCGGGAGCTGCGCGAAAGCAAGAACCTGCTGTCGCATGCGATGGCGAATATGTCCGACGGCATCGCCATGTACGACCGCAAAGGGTTTCTTGTCTTTTGCAACGATCAGTACCGCACCGCTTTTCCGCTCTCCGGAGACGCCCGCGTGGTCGGCGCGCATATCAGCGACATCCTGCGCCGCGTCGTCGAAACCGGCGAGCGGCCGGCTATCGCAGAGGGTGATCCGGAAGAGTGGATCAAGACAGCCACCGCTTTGCTGCACAGCAATAAGGATGAGGAGGTTCAGCTTTACAACGGTGATTGGCGCAGCATCCGCACAAGGATTGCCGGGGACGGCACGGCGATGGCCGTCGTCTCGGATATCACGGCGACGAAGCAGGCAGAAATCGCGCTCAGGCTGTCGGCCGAGCAATTGAAGAACCTAGCCGAGACCGACGGGCTTACCGGCATGGTCAATCGCCGTGCTTTCGACGAAGCCTTCGCTCGTGAGACCGCCGGCGGCGCCAGGAAAAACACGCCGTTCAGCCTGTTGATGGTCGATATCGACCGCTTCAAAGCCTATAACGACACCTATGGCCATCCCGCCGGCGACCAATGCCTGCGCGTCGTCAGCAAGTGCCTGCGCCAGTCCGTCAGCCGGCCGGCGGACATCGTGGCACGCTACGGCGGAGAGGAATTCGCCGTGTTCCTTCCCGACACCAGCGCCAAGGGGGCGATGATCGTCGCCGAGCAGTTCGCGCGTCGCCTGGCTGAGGAGAATATCATTCATTCCGGCAGCGAATTCGGGCGGGTCACGGCCAGTATCGGCATATCCTGCGCGACAGGGGCGACCCTGCGGACCAGCCCGAACCGTCTGCTGGTCGAGGCCGACGCGGCCCTCTATGAGGCCAAAACCCAAGGCCGCAACCGCATCCTGGCACATTCCCGCGAGAACGGGCATGCGCTGAAGGAAGCGGGTTAGGCCGCATCCCGGTAACCTTCACATTGGCTCGATAGGATTTTTCTATCGAGCCATCGCTCCTATGCCCTTGATGTTTATCGCAATTCGACAATACAGGGCGCATGGACACGAAATTCATCGGGAAGAAATCGGCCGCCGCCGGCGGCTGGGGCGCTTTGAAAAGCTGCGGCAAGCAATTGCTCCAAAGCGGTATGCCGATCTCCGGCGCGCGGACGATGCTGAAGGCAAACCAGCCGGATGGGTTTGATTGCCCGGGCTGCGCCTGGGGCGATCCGGAACATGGATCGTCGTTCGAATTCTGCGAAAACGGTGTAAAGGCCGTCGCCTGGGAAGCGACGGAGAAGCGGGCAACGCCTGCTTTCTTTGCTGACAATACGGTATCGCAGCTTCGCCAGTTGACGGATTATGAACTGGAACTCAACGGCCGCCTGACGCATCCGATGCGTTACGATGCGGCGAGCGACCGGTATCTTCCAGTTGCATGGGAGGATGCCTTCGCCGAAATCGGAGCCATTCTCAAGGCGCTCGATAATCCCAACCGGGCGGAATTCTACACGTCCGGCCGGGCGAGCAACGAGGCAGCCTTTCTCTACCAGCTGTTCGTGCGCGTCTACGGCACCAACAATTTTCCCGACTGCTCCAACATGTGCCACGAGGCAAGCGGCATCGCCATGCGCCAGGCGGTCGGCGTGGGCAAGGGCACCGTGCTTCTGGAGGACTTCGAAGAGGCCGACGCGATCTTCGTGATCGGGCAGAACCCGGGCACCAACCATCCGCGAATGCTCGGCGACCTGCGCCGGGCGGCGCTTCGCGGCGCGCGCATCGTCGTCTTCAATCCGATCCGCGAACGCGGCCTGGAGCGCTTCTCCGATCCGCAGGACAAGCTCGAGATGCTGCGCGGTGGTTCGACCGACATCGCCAGCCTTTATCTCCAGCCGCAACTCGGCGGCGATATGGCCGCGGTGCGAGGTATGGCGAAGGCCGTGCTGGCCGCGGAAAACGAAGCGGTCGCCGCCGGTCTGCCCTCCGTTCTCGATCATGCATTCCTCACCGAACATTGCGCGGGTTTTGCGGAATATCGGGCAGCGGTCGAGGCGACGAGCTGGGCTGATATAGAGGACCAATCGGGACTGAGGCGGCAGGAAATCAAACGGGCGGCCGATGTCTACATCAATGCCGAGCGGGTCATCTGCACCTGGGCGATGGGCGTGACCCAGCATCTGCATTCCGTCGCGACGATCCGCGAGATCGCCAATTTCATGTTCCTGCGCGGCAATATCGGCCGGCCTGGCGCCGGCCTTTGCCCGGTTCGAGGGCATTCCAACGTGCAGGGCGACCGCACCGTCGGCATCAACGAAAAGCCATCGGACGATTTCCTCGATGCGCTGGAGAAGCATTTCGGCTTCGCCGTTCCTCGCGAACATGGCCACAATGTCGTTGCCGCGATCGGCGCGATGCTCGACGGCTCGGCCGAGGCCTTCATCGGGCTTGGCGGCAATTTCGCCCGCGCCACCCCCGACAGCGCACTTGTCGAGAAAGCGCTGCGGGGGCTGAAGCTGACGGTGCACATCGCGACCAAGCCGAACCATTCGCATCTGATCCCCGGCGAGGCGGCCTTTATCCTCCCCTGCCTCGGGCGTACCGAGATGGATCTGAACGCTGCCGGCAACTCCCAGCTCGTGAGCGTCGAGGATTCGATGAGCATGGTGCACGGTTCCGCCGGCATCAATCGTCCGGCCTCACCGCACCTCCTCTCGGAGGTCGCCATCATTGCCGGCATTGCGCAGGCGACGGTCGGCACCTCAGTGGTCGACTGGGCGGAGCTTGCCGATGACTACGACCGCATCCGCGATCATATCGAGGCGACCATTCCTGGCTTTGAAAACTACAATGCGCGCCTGCGCAAGCCGCGCGGTTTTCATCTGCGCAATTCGGCCGCCCATCGGGAGTGGCAGACGCCGGCGGGCAAGGCATCATTCTCCTGCCAGCCGCTTCCAGAGGAGACGGTGCACCAGCGTGCGCGAAAAGGCGCGGGGCGTTTCGCCCTGCAGACGTTCCGGTCGCACGACCAATACAATACGACGGTCTACGGTCTCAATGATCGATACCGCGGTGTCTACGGAGAGCGGCAGGTCATCTTCATTCATCCGGCAGACCTGGAGGCGATGACTGCCAAGCCCGGTGACCGTGTCGACGTGATCGGCGGGCACGATGAGGGCATCGAGCGCATCGCGCGGGATTTCCGCTTCGTGCCCTATGACATTCCGCGCGGCAGCATTGCCGGTTATTATCCGGAACTGAACGTGCTCGTGCCGCTTGGCAGTGCCGGCGAGGAAAGCGATACGCCGACCTCGAAATCGATCATGGTTTCCTTCCGCAAGCGAGACGCCGCGTGAAGGAAGAGGCGTCCAGCGCCGACCGGTTTCTTGCTCTTGTTGCCGCGGCGCAAGAGAGAGATATGAGACTGAGCTCGATACAGGCCGGACTGCTCGTCGCCGCCGAGCTCGGGATTGCATGCGACAGCCGCTCCTTTGCGCATAAGCTCGGGATCGCACATGCCCTTGTGTTGCGGGAACTCAGTGCCCTGGCGGAGCGTGATGCACTTCAAATCGTCGAGCGGGATCCGAGGACAATGCGGGTGCACTACAGGCTGGCCGCGCTCTAAAACACAAAAGGCGCAGATAGCGAGGCTGGTACGTCGCGACACGCGTCCGATGCAGGTTACCGGCGGCTCACGCGCTTTCTCGTGTCGGAGGGATATTCTCCGTACGTCGCCTTGTAGACGGAGGAAAATCGGCCGAAATGAAAGAAGCCCCATTTCAGGCAGATGGCCTTCATCGTCTCCTTGCTCTCGGGATCGAGGAGATCCTGGCGTGTGGCGCGCAGACGAAGTGTCAGCAGGTAGGCGGCGGGTGACGTACCCTTGAAGGCCCGGAAACCGGTTTCGAGCGCTCTGCTTGAGACGCCGGCCGCTTCTGCCACCTTCAGCATGGTGATCGGCTGGTCGATATTTGCCTGCATGAATTCGATGGCCCTTCGCACATGCTTGGGAGCAATCAGAGCCGGCCCCCTTTCCAGGAAATGAGACAGCCGGTGCGGCACCATCCGCACGATCAGATCGGCAAGCGCCTGCGTCATGTGCGCCATGGCGATCGGCGACTGCAGCAGCGGGCCGTCGTCACGCATGCCAATGATGATCGTTTCCGTGAGGTTGCCGATCGTCCGGCCGACCGGCGTCGACAGGTCCAGTTCGGGCAGCAGGTCGAGTGAGCCGCTGAACGGCATCTCGAATGTCTGGCCGATCGTCTGGAGGATGACGGGCCAGTTGATCAGCAGCTCGTCGATGACATTCCCTTCCCCATGCATGAGAACGCTGTCGGGTTCGAAATTGTTGTAGAGAAGCAGCTTTCCTTGCCCGGCCTCGGCTTTGCGTGGCCCGTAGGTGACGCCCATACCGCCGCGGCGCGGGACGACGAGCGACAAGTACTCCGCCGTGCTGGGGGTGGGCTCGATATTGAATTGGAACTCTGCCTCATGATAGCCCGTCAGCAGGACTGCGCTATCCGTCACCGAAAAATCCAATCCCCAATGGAAGTCCTTGGCGCGGCCGACAGGCTCGGCGTCAAACGCGCCAAAGGCGCCGCCGAGGGTTTCCACCATGTTGTCGAAGGACGAACCGTGGAATCGGAAGGAGAATGGCTGGGCGCTGTCTTCCGTCATGTTGTTCCCCCCGTTATCTCACCGGCGCCGAGGACGGCGCGACGCCTCGCCCGCCTGATCGGATGAGGTACGTCGTCCTGGTTTGCACGCCGCCGAGCTTCATCTCTCCCTCGCGCTTGGTCAGGACCTGATGGAGAGCAAGATGAACGAGCCTTGGTCGTATGTTAGCGGATAAGAGGTCAGAGTGCAGCAAGCGGCAGCGATGCGGGTGTCGGTATTGCTGGTCGAGGCAAGCGGGTACACCTTGAGCCCCGAGTGTCGCGGGCGCCGGAAATATGAACTTTTTAAATGCTTTATCGACAATTTCCATCTGTCGGATTTGCTGGTCGGTCGACCGGAGCCGACAGGACCGACAGCACTTGGCAAGGCCTTGGAACAGCTCGCCTGATGGAAATCCGGTGATGAAACGATTAGCCAGCCTGTGCAGGGATGGCGCATTCAATGCGCCATTCAAAGTCGCCTGCCGAAGGTTCTAAAGTGGACCGCTCGAGATAGCCTTCGGCAGGCCGACAGGTTGGCATACGCACGGGATGGAGTGCGTATGGATGCAATCCCTTCCATCATTTGGGGTAATCGATGGAGGAATTTTGGCTTCCAGACCGTAGGCCATCATGGCCTCGGTCGGGTTCACTTTAGTGTTCCGCAGCCACGGAGCAATTGTCGGGCGCCGATATTGTTGGTCAATCAGCTTTTCGCGACGCAGTCTGGACTGGTCCTGCGCAAAACGTACAAGCTTGCGCTTTGCTGCCCATCGCCGGCGCCATCATAAGACTCGGTGCGGGGGAATAGGAGCCTGTCGCCAGGATGACGGCGTCTACATCCGATTCCTCGACATAAGAGTTGATCCGGATGTCGATTCCGAGCTTTGTCAGTTGCCGCTCGTACCAGCGACACGGTCGAGGATCCGCCCCCGGTGAGGCTGCGTTCCGGCAGCCAGAAATTGTTGCCGAGCCGGCTGGATGTTTCCGCGAGGATGACACTGTGGCCTCCCTCGGCGGCCGCGCGGGCGGCTTTGGCGGTTGCAGTACCGGGCGACCGCCGCGCCAATCTCAGCGGCCAACCGGGGGAGGCCGTCCGCGGAGAGTCAGAGAGCGACCGAAAGGGTGCTATTGCGTGGGGCAGCCACCTCCTGCGAGTTCACCATAGCGCCGGCGAGCTGGCGGAAGGTGACAAGGCCCAGGGTTTCCCCCGACGGTGAAACCACACGAGCATCATCGTCCGGCGTCGAAGCCAGCATTCGGACGGCCTCTTCGACGGTCGTGCCCGAGACGATCGTCAGGCCACCCGCCGCCGTGGGAGAATGCAGCGGCGTCATGACCGCCTCGACATGGACGACCCGGCCGCGGTTCACCTCCTTGACGAAGTTGGCGATGTAGTCGTCGGCCGGGCGCAGCACGATGTCCTGGCTGGTGCCCTGCTGAATGACTTCGCCGTCGCGCAGGATGGCAATCTGATCGCCAAGGCGCAGCGCCTCGTCGAGATCGTGGGTGATGAAGACGATGGTCTTCTTGATCTCCTTCTGAATGTCGAGGAGGACCGTCTGCATATCCGTTCGGATCAGCGGATCGAGCGCCGAATAGGCTTCGTCCATGAGGAGCACCGGCGCATCGTTGGAGAGCGCCCGCGCCAGGCCGACGCGCTGCTGCATGCCGCCGGAAAGCTGGTTGGGATATTTCTGCTCGAAGCCCTTCAGTCCGACGCGCTCGATCCAGCGCATGGCGACGTCGATGGCTTTTGCGCGCTCCATACCCTGCACTTCGAGACCGAAGATAGTGTTGTCGAGGACGTTTCGGTGCGGCAGAAGCGCGAATTTCTGGAACACCATGGCCGTCTGCTGCCGGCGGAATGTCCGCAATTCGGCCTCGTTCATCTTCACGACATCGACGCCGTCGACCAGCACTTCGCCTGATGTCGGGTCGATCAGCCTGTTGATGTGGCGGATGAGCGTCGACTTGCCCGAACCGGAAAGGCCCATGATGACCTGGATCCGGCCGGAGGGGATCTCGATATTGATATCCCTCAGTCCCAGCACGTGCCCATGTTTAGCATTGAGTTCGGCCTTCGTCAGGCCGTTGCGGACCGCTTCGACATAGTCCGCCGGATTGGGACCGAAGATCTTGTAGAGATTGCGGATCTCGATGCCGCCGAAATGATGCTCAGCCATGGACGGTCTCCCGATGTTTCTGGAGCCTTTTGCCATAAGCCTGGCTGACCCGGTCAAAGATGATGGCGATGCCGACGATGGCAAGGCCGTTGAAAATGCCAAGCGTGAAGTACTGGTTGGCGATCGCCTTCAGCACCGGCTGGCCGAGGCCCTGCACGCCGATCATCGAGGCGATGACCACCATGGCGAGCGCCATCATGATCGTCTGGTTGATGCCGGCCATGATGGTGGGAAGCGCGAGCGGCAGCTGCACCTTGAAGAGCTTCTGCGATCGCGATGTCCCGAAGGCGTCGGCCGCTTCGAGCACGTCCTTGTCGACCAGACGGATGCCGAGATCGGTCAAGCGGATCATCGGCGGGATGGCGTAGATGACGACGGCAATGAGGCCGGGCACCTTGCCGATGCCGAGCAGCATGACGACCGGGATGAGATAGACGAAGCTCGGCATCGTCTGCATGACGTCGAGGATCGGGTTGACGACGCGCTGGAGGCGGTCGGAGCGGGCCATCAGGATGCCGATCGGGATGCCGATGGCGATGGAGAGCACGGTGCAGACGAAGATCATCGAGACCGTCCGCATCGTATCGTCCCACATGTCGAAGTAGCCGATCAGCAGCAGCGTCACGAGACAGCCAAAGACGATCTTCGGGCTGCGGCTCGCAAACCATGCGATGGCCAGAATGATCGCAGTGATGATCGGCCACGGCGTCTGCGTCATGAAGCGCTCGGCGGCGATGAGGAAATGCTGAAGCGGGACGAACAGGCTTTCGATGCCGTCGCCATAGGCGCGCGTGAAGGCACGAAAACCGTCGTCGATCGCCTTCTTCAGATTTCGAAGCGCGTCGTCGTTCATGTGCGGGAATTTATAAAACCAGTCCATTCGGATCCCCTTTTTCTTCAAAGAGCCGTGGCAGTCTTTTTGATCTTATCGGCAGCGAGAGGCGGTGCGCTTTTCGCGCACCGCGATAGTCAATATTAAAGCGCAGCTTCGATTTTCTTGGCTGCCTCAGGCGTGACCCACTTGGTCCAGATGTCCTTGTTTTCTTCAAGGAAATGCTTGGCGCCGTCTTCGCCGGTCGCCTGGTTGTCGGTCATCCAGGCCATCAGTTTGTTGACCGTATCGTTGCTCCAGGAGCGCTTCTTCAGGTAGTCCATGACTTCGGGACCGACCTTTTCGGAGAAGGGCTTGGCCACCAGGGTTACGATTTTGTCGACAGGCCATGCCGCCGGCTTCGGATCGGGGCAATCGGCAACGGTGATGCAGCGCTTCCACTCGGCGGCATCTTCCGGCACGCCGGCTTCGAGCTTGACCATCTGATACTTGCCGAGTAGCGCGGTCGGCGCCCAGTAGTAGCCGACCCAGCCTTCCTTGCGTTCGTAAGCCTTGGCGATCGAACCGTCTAGGCCGGCAGCCGAACCGGTGTCCACGAGGGTGAAGCCGGCCTTGTCGGCTGCGAAGGCCTTATAGAGTTGCGAGGTGACGACGGTGCCGCCCCAGCCTTGCGGGCCGTTGACGATGGCGCCCTTCTTCGGATCCTCAGGATCGGGGAAGAGTTCCGGATGCTTCAGCACATCGCCGATCGTCTTGATATCGGGATGGGCGTCGGCGATATATTTCGGAATCCACCAGCCCTGAACGCCGCCGTCCGGCAGCGGTGAGCCGACTTGAACGATGCGGCCTTCTTCGGTGCCCTTCTTGACGACGTCGGGCAGCAGGTCGATCCAGGCTTCCGGCGCGATATCAGGCTGGCCCTTTTCGGCCATGGAGGTGATCGTCGGGACGGTGTCGCCAACGGTGATATCGGCGCTGCAGCCGTAACCTTCGTTCAGAATGAACTTGTCCAAGTTGGAGAGAACTTCGGCGCTCTGCCAGTTCATGCTGGCGATGGTGACGCTGCCGCATTCGGCGGCGCCGGCGAAAGACGCGCCGCCAATCAGGCCGAACGTCAAACATGTCGATGCGAGTAGTTTCTTCATTCTCGTTCCCTCTATTTAGCGGCAAATCTAGTCAGGCGGGGCGCCGCAGTACCCGCCCTCAACGGTCGTCAGGAAGCCTCTCCCATACTCACCGATTTCTTGAATGCCGCCGATAGTCCTTGCGCCAACGCAGCGTCGAACCCCGCGGCGCGCATGCCTTCGATGGCGGCCGCCGTTGTTCCGCGATAGTCGAGAAAGGCTTGAACAACATCGTCAGGAGATTCGTCGCGGCGCTCCAGCAAATGGCCCGCGCCGACCAGCACCGTATTGACGGCGCGGCGCGCGACCTCGGCCGTCAATCCGCGTGCGACGGCGTCGCGCATCATAGCCGCGCCAAGCAGCGCCGGGAATGCCGGACCGGAGCCGGTAAGGCCTGTGAGATAATCGATGTCGCTTTCCCTTTCGACCTCGTCTTCACATCCGCAGGTCTCGAAGATGGCGCGGACGACGGCGCGGTCGTCTTCCGTGATGCTGCTCGCGCCGATCCATGGCGTATAGGATTTCGCCACTTCCGCAGCGGCATTCGGCAGGGCGCGGACGACGCGGTCGGTCTTATGGCGCTCCGAAAGGGCCGCCAGGCGGATCCCGGCCATGACCGAGATGACGAGCTTGCCGGAGGCGTCGACGTCGAGACGACGCCAGTCATCGCGGCGGACGGAGAGAAGGATCACATCCGACCGGTCGGCAAGCTCCTGGCTGTCGGTGGTCCAGAAGGAATTCGGAAAACGCGGCGGCTGCCTGCTGCGATAGGAGAGACAGAGATTTTGAGGGTCGACCAGTCCGGAATCAAGAATCGACCCGGCAATGGCCCCGCCGAGCCAGCCGCCACCGCCAATAATGCCGATCCTCAAGGAAACGCTCATCTCGGTTTCCTCAGCCGGGCCTATAGCCATGCCGGGCGAAGAAGCGATCGAGCTCCCTTTGCTGCGGCACTTCGCCCGTGTAGATCGCGATGTATTCCGGAATCCGTTTCATGCGGACGGCGAGTTCCTCCTTCGACTGCATGGAGATGTACCCGATTTGGACGAGATAAGTTGTCCGCGCTCTGACATCTGATGTCGTTTCTGGTAACCCGAACCGCATAAACATGCGTTTCAGCGCCTCCAGCCGGATCTGGTCGGCCTGCTGGACATCGGCCAGAAGCTCATCGGACTGCAACGCCCAGCTGCGCACGGCAAACTCGAACTTGGCGTCGAAGAGCTCGGTGTTCAGCCAGCAATCGAAAACGTTGAGCATCGCTTCGGCGAGCGACTCGGCATAGGCTTCGGACTGCTTGACGATATTGCCGGTGTTTTTCTCGCGCCACCGCGCCACGAGCGCGCTCAACAGCTCCTCCCGATCCTTGAAGAACCAGTAGAAGCTCGTTCGCGAGAGATTGAGCTTCTTTGCGAGCGGCAGAATTTTCACCGAATCCACGCCGGATTCCAGCAATGACTGGTAGGCTGCCTCCAGCCATCCCTCCTGCGATCCGCGCCAGCCGGTGTCGTTCAAAGCTTGGTCCATAGATTATCTCCTACCAAATGGCACGGCGCGGCGCAAGAAAAATGTACACCAGTGTCTAAACCAATGACTCAAATGTTTTCATTGTTGACACATGTGTACATCGTCCTTACCGTCTGCTTCAATGTTTTAATCCGGAACCACCGTCCATGTCGAACGACCCCCTTCTTCAGCCCTATCAGCTCAAGCATCTGACGCTGCGTAACCGTATCATCGTGACCTCGCACGAGCCGGCCTATCCCGAGGACGGCATGCCGAAGGAGAGGTATCGGGCTTATGCGGTGGAGCGGGCGAAGGGCGGGGTGGCCTTGACGATGACGGCGGGCTCTGCCGCGGTTTCCAGGGACAGCCCGCCGGTCTTCAACAATCTGCTGGCTTATAAGGACGAGATCGTGCCCTGGATCAGGGAAATGACCGATGCCGTGCACGAGGAGGGGGCGGCGATCATGATCCAGCTCACTCATCTCGGCCGGCGCACGCGTTGGGACAAGGGAGACTGGCTGCCGGTCGTCGCCCCATCGCATCATCGCGAGGCCTCGCATCGCGCCTTCCCGAAGAAGGTGGAAGATTGGGACATCAAGCGCATCATCAAGGATTTCGCCGACGCGGCCGAAAGGATGAAGGCGGGCGGCATGGATGGAATCGAGCTGGAGGCCTACGGCCACCTGATCGACCAATTTGCGTCTCCGCTCACGAACGAACTCGACGACCCCTATGGCGGTGCGCTCGAAAACCGGATGCTCTTCTGTCTCGACGTGTTCAAGGCGATCCGCGAGAGGGTCGGGAACGAATTCATCCTCGGCGTGCGCTATACGGCCGACGAGTGTCTGCCCGGCGGCAACGGGCAGGCGGAAGGCATAGAGATTTCGAAGCGGTTGCGCGACAGCGGGCTCATCGACTATCTGAACGTCATTCGCGGTCACATCGATACGGACGCGGGTTTGACCGACGTCATTCCCATCCAGGGCATGGCCAACTCGCCGCACCTGGATTTTGCCGGCGAAATCCGTGCCGCGACCAACTTCCCGACCTTCCATGCCGCGAAGATTCCCGACGTCGCCACGGCGCGTCATGCCATCGCAGCCGGCAAAGTCGACATGGTCGGCATGACCCGCGCCCACATGACGGACCCGCACATCGTCCGCAAGATCATCGAGAAGCGGGAAGAGGATATCCGCCCCTGCGTCGGTGCCAACTATTGCCTCGACCGCATCTACCAGGGCGGGGCCGCCTACTGCATCCACAACGCCGCCACCGGCCGCGAACTGACCATGCCGCATATCCTGACGAAGGCCAATGTCCGGAAAAAGGTCGTCGTCGTCGGCGCCGGCCCGGCCGGTCTGGAGGCGGCGCGTGTCGCCGGAGAGCGCGGCCATGAGGTCGTGGTCTTCGAAGCGGCGAACAATGCCGGCGGTCAGATCCGGCTGACTGCCCAGAGCGAGCGCCGCAGGGAAATGATCAGTATCATCGACTGGCGCATGAGCCAGTGTGAGAAATACGATGTCACCTTCCACTTCAATAGCTGGGCCGAAGCCGACACGATCGAGGCGGAGAAGCCCGATGTCGTGATCATCGCCACCGGCGGCCTGCCGCATACCGAGGTTCTCTCAAGAGGCAACGAACTGGTGGTCTCCTCCTGGGACATCATCTCCGGCGACGTGAAGCCTGGAACCAATGTGCTGATCTTCGACGACGCCGGCGACCATGCCGGCCTTCAGGCCGCTGAATTTATCGCCAGGGCAGGAGCCAAGGTCGAGATCATGACACCGGACCGATCCTTCGCGCCCGAGGTCATGGCCATGAACCTGGTGCCCTATATGCGCTCGCTCCAGAAGCATGACGTGACGTTTACCGTCACCTACCGTCTGGAAGCAGTCGAAAAGAGCGGCAACCAGCTCGTCGCCCATGTCGGCAGCGATTATGGTGGAATTGCCCGGGAGCACAGTTACGACCAGATCGTCGTCAATCATGGCACCATCCCCCTCGACGAGCTTTATTTCGAGCTGAAGCCCAGTTCCAGCAATCTCGGCGAGGTCTCGCACGACGAGCTCCTTTCGGGAAAGCCCCAGTCCGTCGTTCGCAATCCCGAGGGGCGGTTCCAGCTGTTCCGCATCGGCGATGCCGTCGCTGCGCGCAATACGCATGCCGCCATTTATGACGCTCTGCGCATCGCAAAGGATCTATGATCGCGACAGCAGCCGGATCGCCGGCCGATCGTCTCGGGAGGGGTTGAGATGAACTTGCGCAATGAAAGCCTCCAGCACTTCCTGGAGGCGGCGAATGTGGCTTTCGATCAGTTCGCGAAAGCTCCAGAAGCCCGCCGTTCGATCGGTCAGATCTTTGCGGCGCTGGAGCGTCCGGGGAGCGCGCGGGCAGGAAAAGGAAGCCGGTTGCCCGTCTGTGATCAGCTCGATATGGCGCTCTCGGTCGATACGTCCTATGCTTGCCTGGCGCGATTGATCGAGGGTTTCAGAGGCATCGAGCCAATGCTTGAATGGCATCGGCGCACCAAGTATGACCACACGGCCAGCGACAATTTCGTCGATGGGCATGCCAATGCCTTGATCATCGGCCCGGGCGGATTGGAGGAGCGAAACGACCTGTGGCTCGGCGTGACGTTGATGGCGCCTCACGTGCGCTATCCCGACCACGACCATGCGCCGGAGGAAGTCTATCTCGTGCTTTCCAAGGGAGAGTTTCGACAAGGGGAGGGGGACTGGTTTTCGCCTGGGATCGGCGGATCGTTCTACAATATCCCCGGAATCAAACATGCCATGAGATCGGTCGATACACCGTTCTTCGCCTTCTGGGCACTGCTTGCCGAACAGCCGCACTGACGGCGGCCATTGAAGATATAAAGAGGTTCGCAAATGAAGATTCTCGTGCCCGTCAAGCGGGTTGTCGACTACAACGTGAAGATCCGTGTGAAGCCGGATGGCACGGGTGTCGAGCTTGCCAATGTGAAGATGTCGATGAACCCGTTCGACGAGATCTCGGTAGAAGAGGCGCTGAGATTGAAGGAAGCCGGCAAGGCTGAGGAAGTGGTGGTAGTCTCGATCGGTCCTGCCAAGGCCGAGGAGACGCTGCGGACGGCACTTGCCATGGGCGCCGACCGGGCGATCCTGGTCGAGACCGACGATGCCGTCGAACCGCTCGCCGTCGCCAAGATCCTGAAAGGGATCGCCGAAGCCGAACAGCCGGGGCTTGTCATCACCGGCAAGCAGGCGATCGACGACGATTCCAACCAGACCGGCCAGATGCTGGCGGCGCTGCTCGGCATGCCCCAGGCGACCTTCGCCTCGAAGATCGAGATCGGCGACGGCAAGGCGACCGTCACCCGCGAGGTCGACGGCGGCCTGCAGACGATCGAGATCAAGCTGCCGGCGGTGGTGACCACCGACCTGCGCTTGAACGAGCCGCGTTACGCCTCACTGCCGAACATCATGAAGGCGAAGAAGAAGCCGCTCGACAAGAAGGCGCCTGCCGATTTCGGCGTCGACACGACGCCGCGGCTGAAGGTGCTGAAGACCGAGGAACCGTCCGGCCGCAAGGCCGGCGTCAAGGTCAAGTCGGTCGCTGAGCTGGTCGACAAGCTGAAGAACGAAGCCGGCGTGCTGTAATCGGGCAAGAACAGGAGCAACCATCATGACCATTCTTCTTCTGGCCGATCACGACAATTCGAGCCTCTCCGACCAGACCACCAAGGCGCTGACCGCCGCAACCCAGATCGGCGGCGACATTCACATTCTCGTCGCCGGCAAGGGTGCCAGGGCTGCGGCCGATGCGGCCGCCAAACTTTCCGGCGTCTCTAAAGTGCTGCTTGCCGAAAGCGACGCGCTTGCCAACAATCTGGCCGAACCGCTCGCCGACCTGATCGTCTCGCTCGCCGGCTCCTATGACACGATCGTCTCGGCCGCGACCTCGGTCGGCAAGACGGTGCTGCCGCGGGTGGCAGCCCTCCTCGACGTCGCCCAGGTCTCGGAGATCATCGAGGTCGTCTCATCCGATACCTTCAAGCGGCCGATCTATGCCGGCAATGCCATTCAGACGGTGCAGGCAAGCGATGCCAAGAAGGTCATCACCGTGCGCACCGCTTCCTTCGCCGCCGCGCCGGCAGGCGGTTCTGCCGCCGTCGAGGCGATCCCGGCGGTGTCCGATCCGGGGCTGTCGCGTTTCGTCTCCGATGCGCTGTCGGCGTCGGAACGTCCGGAGCTGACCTCGGCGAAGATCATCATCTCCGGCGGCCGGGCGCTCGGCTCCTCCGAGAAGTTCAAGGAGGTCATTCTGCCGGTCGCCGACAAGCTCGGGGCGGCCGTCGGCGCCAGCCGCGCTGCCGTCGATGCCGGTTATGCGCCGAACGACTGGCAGGTCGGCCAGACCGGCAAGGTGGTGGCGCCCGATCTCTATATCGCGGCCGGCATCTCCGGGGCGATCCAGCATCTGGCCGGCATGAAGGACTCGAAGGTGATCGTCGCCATCAACAAGGACGAGGAGGCGCCGATCTTCCAGGTCGCCGACTACGGCCTCGTCGCCGATCTCTTCGAGGTCCTGCCGGAACTCGAAAAGGCGCTCTGAGCGGGGAGACCGAACGTGGCGCGCGCGGTGGGACGTCCAATCAAACCTGGTGCCGACCTTCTTCTGAACGATGACGAGAAGCCGGCATATATACGGCTGCACGACATCGGCAGGGAAAGGCGGCCTCGGCCGCTGCAGGAATTCCTCAACGACGTCGGCGGCCTGATGCTGTCGGCGGAAGCTCCTGCCGTCGCCAGTTTCGTTGCGGGCAAGGTCCTTCAGCGGCTGCTGAAAACAGGAAAGGTGCGCCCGGAGGGCGGGCCTCTTCCCGGCGTGCCCGAAGGGCTCGACGATGCCGTCCGCCATCTTGCAAAGTCGGGACGGAAATATGAGGCGATCGCCGGCCAGTTCCAGAGTCTCGCCGACAAGCTGCTCTGGAGACGCGGCCGCTCCGGGCCGTTTGCCAGCCTGAATTTCGGCAATACGCACTCCCATGCGGTCGTGGTCGGTCCCGGCGGCATGGAGGAGCGCGCCGATCTCAGGGTCGGCGTCATCTATATGGATCGCTACACCCGGTTCCCCGATCACGTTCAGACGCAGCCGCGCGCCTTCATCCTGCTTTCGCCGGGAGAAATCTGCCTTGGCGATTCCCAATGGTTTTCTGCCGCTACCGGCACAGTCTTTGCAAACGATGCCGGGCAATCCTTCGCGATAAGATGCACGGCCCAGCCTCTTCTGGCGGTTTGGTGCCAGGTCGAGCCGGGATGACCGGGCGAGGCCGAACCAGATCGTTTATCCGCATACGCAGCCACTGAATTCAGTTTAATAGGAGGGATTATCAAATGGACGTTCGCGCCGCCGTTGCCGTTCAGGCAGGAAAACCGCTCGAAGTGATGACCGTGCAGCTCGACGGCCCGAAGGCCGGCGAAGTGTTGATCGAGGTCAAGGCGACGGGCATTTGCCACACCGATGATTTCACTCTCTCCGGCGCCGATCCGGAAGGCCTCTTCCCCGCCATTCTCGGCCATGAGGGCGCCGGCATCGTCGTCGATGTTGGCCAGGGCGTCACCTCGGTCAAGAAGGGCGACCATGTCATTCCGCTTTACACGCCGGAATGCCGCGAGTGCTATTCCTGCACGTCGCGCAAAACCAATCTCTGCACTTCGATCCGCGCCACCCAGGGTCAGGGCGTGATGCCGGATGGTACGAGCCGCTTCTCGATCGGCAAGGACAAGATCCATCACTATATGGGCTGCTCGACCTTCGCCAATTACACTGTGCTGCCCGAGATCGCGCTCGCCAAGATCAATCCCGACGCGCCCTTCGACAAGGTCTGCTACATCGGCTGCGGCGTCACCACAGGCATCGGCGCCGTCATCAACACGGCCAAGGTGGAGATCGGATCGACGGCGATCGTCTTCGGGCTTGGCGGCATCGGCCTGAACGTCATCCAGGGCCTGCGGCTGGCCGGCGCCGACATGATCATCGGCGTCGATATCAACCCGGATCGCAAGGCATGGGGCGAAAAGTTCGGCATGACGCATTTCGTCAATCCGAAGGACGTTGGCGACGACATCGTCCCCTATCTGGTCAACATGACCAAACGGGGCGGCGACCTGATCGGCGGCGCCGACTACACCTTCGACTGCACCGGCAATACGAAGGTCATGCGTCAGGCGCTGGAAGCTTCGCATCGCGGCTGGGGCAAATCGGTGATCATCGGCGTTGCCGGCGCCGGCCAGGAGATCTCGACGCGTCCGTTCCAGCTCGTCACCGGCCGCAACTGGATGGGCACGGCCTTCGGCGGCGCACGCGGGCGCACCGACGTTCCGAAGATCGTCGACTGGTACATGCAGGGCAAGATCCAGATCGATCCGATGATCACCCACACCATGCCGCTTGAAGACATCAACAAGGGCTTCGACCTGATGCACAAGGGAGAAAGCATCCGCGGCGTGGTGCTGTATTAAGCGATGAAGACGATCTCGACCGACAAGTGCTATGGCGGTACCCAGGGCGTCTACGTCAGCCGCTCCGAGGCGTGCGATTGCGACATGACCTTTGCTGTGTTCGTGCCGCCGCAGGCCGCCGAAGGCAATCTGCCGGTTCTCTGGTATCTGTCCGGCCTGACCTGCACGCATGCCAATGTCATGGACAAGGGCGAGTATCGGCGGCTTGCCGCCGAACTCGGTCTCGTCATCGTCTGCCCGGATACCAGCCCTCGTGGAGACCATGTTCCCGACGAGGCCGACAACTGGCAGTTCGGCAAGGGCGCCGGTTTTTACGTCGACGCCACCCAGCCGCCCTATGCTGCGAATTATGGCATGTGCAGCTACATCGCCGAAGAGCTGCCGAAGCTGATCGCGGCCGAGTTCCCGGTCGATATGGACCGCCAGGGGATCTTCGGTCATTCGATGGGCGGACACGGCGCGATCACCATCGCGCTCAAGAACCCCGACCGCTTCCGCAGCTGCTCGGCCTTCGCGCCGATCAGCCACCCCTCAGTTTCCGGCTGGTCGAAGCCCGCCTTCCGGAAATATCTCGGAGCCGATGAAAAGACGTGGCGGGCCTATGATGCCTGCTCGCTGATCGAGGATGGCTATCGTTTCCCGGAACTCTTCGTCGATCAGGGAACGGCCGATAGCTTTCTGGAGGATGGATTGCGCCCCGCCGAGCTGAAAGCAGCCTGTGAGGCGGCTGAAATCAACCTCACGCTTCGCATGCAGGAAGGCTACGGCCATTCCTACTTCTTCATTTCGACATTCATGGAGGACCATCTGCGCTGGCATGCGCAGAGGCTGGGATAAAAATTGCAGAGCTCGGCCGGGCATTTCGCAAACGGCCAGGGAGGGAAGGAGAGAAGCAATGACCAGCATAGCCATTCATCCGGCAGTGGATTCAGGCTTTCGAGCGACCGACGCTGCTTTCGCTGGCGGAACGCTCGTCTGCAACTGCGCGAGCAATCCGGTCAAGGTGAGGATCAGGGGCGACATCGCCCACAACCACGTCTGCGGCTGCACTAAGTGCTGGAAGCCGAAAGGTGCCGTCTTCTCAGTCGTGGCGGTGGCGCCGACCGAAAATGTCGAGGTGCTGGAGAACGGCGACAAGCTCGCGGTCGTCGATTCGGCGGCCTTGATCCAGCGCCACGCGTGCAAGGAGTGCGGCGTGCATATGTACGGTCCAGTCGAGCGCGAACACCCCTTCCAGGGATTGTCCTTCGTCCATCCGGAACGCTTCCAGGAAAGCGGCTGGGCAAAGCCGACCTTTGCGGCCTTCGTCTCGTCGATCATCGAAAGCGGCTTCGACCCTTCGAAGATGGATGCCGTCCGCGCACAGCTGAGGGCGTCGGGCCTCGAGCCCTATGACTGCCTGTCGCCCGGTCTGATGGACTATATCGCGACCTGGACCGCCAAGAAGAGCGGCGCTCTCGCGGCTTGAAGCTTCGCTAACTGCGGTGCCGGCGCTTCCGGTCCAGTTGTTGGACGGTAGCAAACGATAGCTCTCGCTCGATATTCGACTTCCGATGTTCGAGAATGCGCCTCGATGCCGGCACCACACGTTGCAACCGTCACCCGCGTCGAAGGATCCTGCGATGGTCGACACGGGTTGGATCGCGCGTGTTCGCTCAGGAACAGCGACAGCGGCGCTCAGGGTGTCGCCAGCGATACCTTCTCGCTATCCGCTTTCCCCTGCGGTGACCGGCATTGGAGGAGCGACCTACGGCGCGATCAGGACGCTCGATAGCGCGACTTTGATAAATGCCCCGCTGGCCATTGTGGTATGAATCGTTCTGATCGATCTTTGACGGCGAGCCCTGCTTGCTTGAGAAGGGTGGAAGAGGTCGTGAAGTCCTTTGATCTTATGCCTGGATACCGTCCGCGCTCGGAGGCTGGGCGCGGGTGATCGGGCACAACACCATTTTTGATCGACAATCACGATCCGCTGGCGCATGGGGTTTGGATTCGATGAGCGCGTTTTGGAGGACGGGAAATGACCATGCGACCTGAGCAGCATCGGTCGGCAGACGATGGCAAAAAACAGACCGCCCGGCTCAAGGTTGGGTTCGTTTTGTCGCGGTCCTTCACGCTGTCCGCTTTTGCGCTCTTCGTGGACACGCTGCGGCTTGCCAGCGACGAGCAGGACCGTTCCGGACGGGTGCTTGCCGACTGGCAGGTGATCGGCAGCACGCGGCATCTGATCACCTCGAGCTGCGGCGTCCAGGTCGCTCCGACGTCTGACTTCGTCGATCCCACCCGCTTCGACTACATCGTCGTGGTCGGGGGGCTTCTGACGGTGGAGAATCCCGTCGACCAGCAGACCATCGCCTTCCTCAAACAGGCGGACGCCAAGAAAGTGCCGCTGATTGGCGTGTGCACCGGTACGTTCATCCTTGCCGCCGCGGGCCTGATGAAGCGGCATGAATCCTGCGTGAGCTGGCTGCATTACAGGGAGTTTCGCGAGCGCTTCCCCGATCTCAGCGTTCGCTCCGACCGGCTCTTCAATCTCGATCGCCAGCGTGGATCCTGCGCCGGCGGCAGCAGCAGTGCCGATATGGCGGCGCTGCTGGTCAGGAAATACATCAGCCGCGATGCCGAACGAAACGCGCTTGAAGTGCTGCAGATCGAGAAGGCCCGGGCTCCGGCCGACATTCAACCCAGGCGCCCGCTCTACGACGACTATGACGATGCCCGCGTCAAGGCGGCGATGATCACGATGGAGCAGTTCGTCGATGGCAGCATGCCGATCGAGAAGCTCGCCGCCATGGTAGGGCTTTCAAGGCGGCAGCTGGAGAGGATCTTCATCGACAAGACCGGCATGTCGCCTGCCAAGGCCTATAATCGTGTCCGCATGGAGCGGGCAAAATCGATCCTTGCCCAATCGAAGGCGCCGCTGATCGAGATCGCGCTCGATGTCGGCTTCGAAAATGCCTCGCAATTCACGAGGACGTTCAAGCGGACATTCGGACAGACGCCCTCGCAGCATCGCGCGGCGGCTTCGAGAGCGCACTGAACATAGCAATCATTAGATATCCTCCCAGGAAAGTTGTCCAGCCGCTCCGCGCCCTTCGACGTGACCAGGGAGGGTCGTTCAGCGCTCGATGATCAGATCGCTGAGCGGCTTGGAGCAGCAGGGCAGGAACAAGCCGGCGTCGATTTCTCTCTGGCGGATTCCGCCATTGTGGTTCATGTCGACTGTGCCGGAGATCAGCTTCGACTTGCAGGTGCCGCAGACGCCGTTCGCGCAGGAGGATGGAATCCGGACGCCCGCTTTCTTGGCGCAGGAGAGCACGCTTTGGTCGCCGGAGACCTCGATGCTGCGGGCCTGCTTGGAGAAGCTCACCTGAAAGACCTTGATAACCGCTTCCTTTACCGCGGGTATCTCCGGCTCGTCGATGACAGCGGCGTCGAAGCTTTCCTCCACATAGTTCGAGGCGGGTACGCCGAGTTCGCCAGCGATGCGGCGCGCCGCCGCCATGAACGGCGCCGGGCCGCAGCACATCACGGTGCGCTCGGCGATGTCGGGAACGGCAAGCCGCATATACTCCGCCGAAATACGGCCGGATAGCCCCGGCCAGGATGCTTCGCCCGCGACGGTCTCAGGCAGAAGGTGCAGCCGAAGACCTTTCAGTCTGCGGGCGATGCAGGCAAGCTCGTCTCGAAAAATCAGATCCTGCGGCCTGCGTGCGCCGTGCATGAAGACGACATTGGCGGGTTCGCAGCTGTCCGCGATCTCACGCAGGATGGACATCACGGGCGTGATGCCGGAGCCGCCCGACAGCAGCAGCAGCTTGCGTCCCGTCTCCGATCGCACGAAATGACCGAGGGGGCCGTTCGCCTTGACCGATGCCCCCACAACCAGCGTGTCGTGCAGCCAGTTGGAGATCTTGCCGCCGGGAACGCGCTTCACCGTTACCGAAAAGGCGTTGGTGCGATGCGGCGAGGAGGAGATGCTGTAACAGCGGCTTTCGGCCTCTCCATTATGATCGAGGTCGAACAGGAAATACTGCCCCGCCTTGAACGCGAACCGCTTCCCCTCGGGCGATGCGAAGGTGAAGGTCTTGACGTCGTGGGTCTCCTGCTGGACGTCGAGGCAGACGAGCGTGTCGTCTTCCTCGGGGTTCCAGAGCGCAGCGGGGGCAGCCTTTTTGATCGATACCTGTGGGCTTCTAGTATCCATGGGCGCGCATCCGATCGATATACCAGGTGGCGAATTTGTCGAGGTTCGTCTCGGAGAAGCGGGAATAGGGGCCGGGCTGATAAGCGGGGTCGAGCGTGCCGGCGTGCGAGCGGGCCACAAGGTCTGCATCCTGATCCGTCGTCGCGTTCCAGACATCCGTCAGCTTGTCGAGGCCGTAATCGATCCCTTCGACGGCCTCCTCGTGCACCAGCCATTTGGTGCGGACGAGCGTCTTGCCCGCCGAGAGCGGGATGACGACGGCTACGACCGCATGGTCGCCCATGAAGTGGTTCCAGCTGTTGTGGCCCCAGAGATGGGTATCGCCGAGATCCTTGCGGGTCATGCGGCCGAGCAGCTTCGACGATGCGGCGGTGGCGTCATGGGTCTGGGATTCGCCGGCTCCTGCTATGATCAGCCGCTGCGTGCGGAAGTTGGTGGCGCAGTCGACGAGCTGTTCGACGGCAGCCGAGGGATAGCCATCGGCTTCCCATGCCCTGGTCCGCTCTTGGTAGAGCCGGAAATGCTCTTCGGCCTGCTCGCGATCCTCGGGGCTCAGGGTCTCCGGGTCGAAGCCGAAGTCGAGATCGACGAAGGAGACGCAGAGTTCCGGATGGTTGGCGGAGCAATGGTAGCACTCACGGTTGTTCTCCATCGTCAGCTTCCAGTTGCCCTCCTCGATGACGTCGACCTGGTGGGCGATCTTGGCGTTGCGGATGTCGTACGGCGCCAGCCGCTCGACCATCGTCCGCTCGAGGAGAGCGATGTCTTCGGGCGGATTGTCGGAGAGGCAGACATAGATCAGCCCGCCGATGGACTTAAAGGTCACGCGTTTTAGGCCCCGACAGTCCTTGTCGAAATCCTTGCCCATATGAGGAGCGTAGCTAAGCTCCCCCGTCAGTTCATAGGTCCAGGTGTGGTAGGGACAGACGAGCTTCGAGACGATCGTCTTGCCCGGATCGAGAAGGCGGGAGCCGCGATGGCGGCAGACATTGTGCAGGACGCGGAGTTCGCCGTCGTCGTCACGCAGAAGGATCAGGCTCGTCTTGCCGATGTCGATCACCGTCGCGTCGCCGGGTTCGGGAACGTCACAGTCGAGGCCGACGCAGATCCAGTGCTTGTGGAAGAAGACGTCGATATCAGCTTCGAACACATCTTCCCTGGTGTAGAGGCCCGCCGGCTGGGAGTGGCCGTCGGCGCGGGCGTCGAGAAGGGCTGAAATGGAAGATGGAAGCTTGTTTAGCATGAAAACCTCTTATGGGAGAGTTTCCCTAGATTGCGCTTGCAGTTAGGAGATTTCAACGGCATAAAAAATCAGGCTCGCATAATATTTTCTCATGTGATGAGGATCGAATGCAGTTTCGAAGACGATTGCCCTCACTGACCGCATTGGTGACGCTGGAAGCGGTGCTGCGCCGGAAAAGCTTCACGCTTGCTGCGAACGAACTCGGCGTCACACAGGCTGCGGTCAGCCGACAGATCGCCGCTCTCGAAGAGGAACTCGGCCAGCCGCTGTTCCTGCGCAAGCATCGGTCAATCGAACCGACGGCCGCCTGCGTCAGCCTTGGCGCGACGCTTGCCAAGAGTCTTGCCGATATCGCCGAGAGCGTGGAAGCGATCCGGTCGCGCGGACAGGACGTAGTAACGATCGGCGCGACCGTCGCCTTCTCCTCCTTCTGGCTGCTCCCGCGGCTTGCCGAATTCCGCCGGGCCAATCCCGGCATTCTGGTGCGGGTCATATCCCAGGACAGCCCGTTCGCTCTCGACGACGGAGAGATCGACGTCGCCATCCGCTACGGCATGCCGCCCTTCAGCGACGGAACCGTCATCGCTTCGCGCGGCGACATCATCACTCCCGTCTGTTCACCCGATTATCTCAAGCGTCGGGGCAATGGGCCACTCGGCTCGGGCGACGAATTCATCGAAACTGATGTCGTCGACCGTTCCTGGTACAGCTGGTCGCAATGGTTTTCCCTGACCGGCGCCAATGTCGAGTTCAAGCCGTCGCTTCGTTTCAATCACTATACCGAAACCATCGCCGCCGCCCGCGCGGGCCAGGGGATCGCCCTCGGGTGGCGAATGCTGATCGGTACCTTCGTGGAAGACGGAACCCTAGTGCAGGCCGACGGCGGCGAGCTTGTCGCCGAAGACCGTTATAACGTGATCGTTCCGATCAAGGCCAAGCGAAGCAATGCGCGCAACCTCGCCGCCGCCTGGCTGACGGCCTCGTTGCATGGTTGATTGCAGGCCGAGTCCGGGAGACGCCGTTCGGTGCACGCCTTTGGCAACACCCGGGCGGGTACCTCACCGGTCAGCTTCTGACCGTTCTTGCCTTCCAACCGGGCGCTCGCCATCGCTTTTGATTTTGCTGAAAATTCTTGTAGGGTGGCAGTGTCGCTTAGGGGACGATGTCGAATGGGGTTGCCAGGCGATCCCATTTTCCAATCTCTGCATGACCAGCCCTGCCAATCCGGAAACATTTCCGCCTTTAGGGCTGCGATTCTACGTTTGCTTGCCTGATCTAAGAATTTTTTCGCATATCCTGCAAAGCCTCGCGGCCCCCTGGTGATCCAGCTTCTTTATCTCTTCATCCAAACGGACCCAACGAAAGGATAAGATGATGACTCTCAAGGATATTCTGCCGAGCAAGCTCGGCTTTGGCGCAGCCCCACTTGGCAACATGTTCCGCGATATTCCGGAGGAAGAGGCGCTGGCAACCGTCGAGGCCGCCTGGAATGATGGAATTCGCTACTACGACAATGCGCCGTTCTATGGCGCCGGCCTCGCGGAGATCCGCATGGGCCAGGCGCTTGCGGATAAGCCGCGCGACCAATATGTGATCAGCACCAAGGTTGGCCGGATCATCCTCGACGAGATCGAGGATGTCAGCAGTCGCGACCTCGGAGAGAAGGGCGATGTCTTCAAATACGGTCGCCCCAACAAGGTCGTCAACGACTACTCGGGAGACGCCACCCTCCGTTCGATCGAGGACAGCCTGAAGCGGTTGAACACCGATCATATCGAGATCGCCTTCGTCCATGACGTTGCCCAGGATTTTTACGGCGACGAATGGCTGAGCGTTTTCGAAAGCGCACGCAAGGGCGCTTTCAAAGCTCTGGACCGGTTGCGCGACGAAGGCGTGATCAAGGCCTGGGGCCTCGGCGTCAATCGTGTCGAGCCGATCGAACTGCTGCTCGCGCTGGAAGGTCCACGCCCTGATGGTTTTCTGCTCGCCGGCCGTTACACGTTGCTCGACCATGACCGAGCCCTTCAGCGCGTCATGCCTCAGGTGGTCGAACGTGGACTCGGTATCGTTGTCGGCGGCCCCTACAGTTCCGGAGCGCTGGTGGGCGGCCCAAACTTTGAGTATGCCCCGGCGACACCTGCAATCCTGGACAAGGTGGCGCGGATCAAGGCAATCGCCGATCGCTATGGCGTGAGCATGAAGGCCGCTGGGCTGCAATTCTCCCACGGCCATCGGGCGGTCGCAGCGGTCATTCCCGGTGCGAGCAAGCCCGAGCGCATCGCTGAGGATCGCGCGGCACTCGCGGAGGTAATTCCGGCGGATTTCTGGCACGAAATTCGTCAGGCCAGCCTGGTCAATCCAGATGCGCCGCTGCCTGTCGCTGGCTGAAGATGTGAGATCCGATACCGGCCTCGCCTATTCAATCATCGGCGAACCTTCTGTCGCCGGATCGGCGGCAGCTGGTCGCAATGTTCCATGCATCACATCACGAAAGACTCGAACCGAACTTGTCCCAGCCTTCCTTGATCGTCTCCATCGCGACATTCGTCGATGTGTTGGCAACGTGGGGAAGCGTCGAGATGCGTTCGCCCAGCACGCGGCGGTAGCGGCCGATGTCGCGGGTACGGATTTTCAGGAGATAGTCGAACCTGCCGGCGATCATGTGGCACTCTTCAACTTCCCTGATTTTCTTGATGGCCTCGTTGAAGCTTCTCAGTGCATCCTCGCGGGTGTCGGAGAGCTTCACCTCGACGAAGGCGATATGGTCGAGCTGCATTTTCGCCGGATTGAGGACGGCCTTGAAGCCTTCGATATATCCTTCGCTGATCAGCCGCTTGAAACGAATCTGGCAGGGTGTCTTCGAGAGCCCGACGCGCGCGGCGAGATCTGTGATCGACAATCTCCCGTCCTCGGCAAGCGCGGCGAGGATCTTTCTGTCGAACTGGTCCAATTCACTAAAGATGTCGGGTTCGCTAGCCATTTGAACTCTCGGATATGATTTAATAAGTTCATACAGACTGAAAATGGCGAAAATCAAGTGAGATCGTGGTCGGCGATCTGTGATACCTTATGCGTCGACGATGGGATGGAAGGCGCAGGCGCTTGACGATCGCCAGGATCGGATCGGCGCCACCGGAAAAATGGGGTCATGCATGGCTAGGGAAAAACAAGATGACGACGAGAAGCCGGACCTTATCGCTCATTACCGGCCGGTGGCGATAAGGGCCGTCGCGGCAGCGCTCACCCTCAAACGCGACAAGCCGGCGCGCCCGCTTCGCGAAACGGAATATTCCGGCCCAGCCGTCACGGATGATGCTGACTGGGACGATGAACCAGGCGTCTCATTCATCCGTTAAACCAGATATCGATTGATAGGGACCTCCATGCTGAACGCAGCGATCGACAACACGTCATCCAATTCCAATGGCGCGCCGTTCTCGGCCTTTGCGCCGCCGATCCGGCCGCAGTCGGAGCTTCGCCAGGCGATTACGGCCGCTTATCGCCGCCCCGAAACCGAATGCCTGCCGCCGCTCGTTGCCGCCGCACGCGTCTCCGAGGCCAAGCGTTATGATATTCGCAGCACGGCCCGGACTCTGATCGAGGCGCTGCGCGCCAAACACAAGGGCACCGGCGTCGAAGGGCTGGTCCAGGAATATTCGCTTTCCAGCCAGGAAGGCGTGGCGCTGATGTGCCTTGCCGAAGCGCTGCTGCGCATTCCCGATACGGACACCCGCGACGCGCTGATCCGCGACAAGGTCGCCGAGGGCAACTGGACCTCGCATATCGGCGGCGGCAAATCCATGTTCGTCAACGCCGCCACCTGGGGTCTCGTCGTCACCGGCAAGCTCACCTCGACGGTCAATGACCGCAGCCTGTCGGCGGCGCTGACGCGGCTGATCGCGCGTGCCGGCGAACCGGTCATCCGCCGCGGCGTCGACATGGCGATGCGCATGATGGGCGAGCAGTTCGTCACCGGTGAAACGATCGAGGAGGCGCTGAAGCGCGCCCGGCCGCTCGAAGCCCGCGGCTTCCGCTATTCCTATGACATGCTGGGCGAGGCGGCGACGACCGCCGCCGACGCCGAACGCTATTTCAAGGATTATGAAAAGGCGATCCATGCCATCGGCAAGGCTGCGGCAGGGCGGGGAATCTATGACGGCCCTGGCATCTCGATCAAGCTTTCGGCCCTGCATCCTCGCTATAGCAGAGCGCAGGCCGGCCGGGTGATGGACGAACTGCTGCCGAAGGTCCAGGCGCTCGCCGTTCTCGCCAAGTCCTATGATATCGGTCTCAACATCGATGCCGAAGAGGCCGATCGGCTGGAGCTTTCGCTCGATCTCCTCGAAGAACTCTGCTTCGTCCCGGAACTTGCCGGCTGGAACGGGCTGGGCTTCGTCGTCCAAGCCTATGGCAAGCGCTGCCCATTCGTTCTCGACTACATCATCGATCTCGCGCGCCGCTCCGGGCGCCGGATCATGGTGCGTCTGGTCAAGGGCGCCTATTGGGATGCCGAGATCAAGCGGGCCCAGCTCGACGGTCTCGACGACTATCCGGTCTATACCCGCAAGATCTATACCGATGTCGCCTATATCGCCTGCGCTCGCAAGCTGCTGGCCGCCGCCGATGCCGTCTTCCCGCAATTCGCCACCCACAATGCGCAGACCCTCGCCACGATCTATCATCTGGCGGGTACCGATTTCGCGGTCGGCAAATATGAGTTCCAGTGCCTGCATGGCATGGGCGAACCGCTCTATGACGAGGTCGTCGGCAAGGAAAAGCTCGACCGGCCCTGCCGCATCTATGCACCCGTCGGGACGCATGAGACGCTGCTTGCCTATCTCGTCCGCCGCCTGCTTGAAAACGGCGCCAATTCCTCCTTCGTGCACCGCATCTCCGATCCGAATGTCTCGGTCGAGGCACTGATCGCCGATCCGGCCGAGACCGTCGCGGCCATGCCCGTCGTCGGCGCACCGCATGTGCAGATCGCAGCGCCGAAGGCTCTGTACGGCAGCGCCCGCGTCAACTCGAGTGGCCTTGATCTGTCGAATGAAGCGACGCTCGCGGACTTGGGGCAGGCGCTCGTCTCCACGGCTGGGACGCCATGGCATGCCCTTCCGATTCTCGCCGACGGCTCGACCGACGGAGTGACGCGCGATGTCCTCAATCCTGCGGATCACAGCGATGTCGTCGGCGCGGTCACCGAAGTGAAAGCCGAGGATGCCGCCCGCGTCGTTGCGATGGCCGCCGAATATGCGCAGCAATGGGCGGCCGTGCCGCCGGCTGAGCGCGCCGCCTGCCTCGACCGCGCAGCCGATATCATGCAGGCTCGCATCAAGGTGCTGATGGGCATCGTCATGCGTGAGGCCGGCAAATCCGCGGCCAACGCAGTCGGCGAAGTGCGCGAGGCGGTTGATTTCCTCCGCTATTACGCCGATCAGGCCCGCAAGACCCTTGGGCCGTCGCATCTGCCGCTCGGACCGATCGTCTGCATCAGTCCGTGGAACTTCCCGCTGGCGATCTTCACCGGCCAGGTTGCGGCAGCCCTGGTCGCCGGCAATCCTGTGCTGGCCAAACCCGCCGGCGTGACACCCATCATCGCCTCGGAGAGCGTCAAGATCCTCCACGACGCCGGCGTGCCGGTCGGCGCGCTGCAGTTCGTGCCCGGCAGCGGCCGCCTCGGCGCGGGCATGGTTGGCGCCCAGGAGACGGCAGGTGTCATGTTCACGGGCTCGACCGAGGTCGCGCGCATGATCCAGGCGCAGCTTGCCGAACGCCTGTCGGCGACCGGCAAGCCGATCCCGCTGATTGCCGAAACCGGCGGCCAGAACGGCATGATCGTCGACTCCTCGGCTTTGGCCGAACAGGTGGTGGCCGACGTCGTGACATCGGCCTTCGACAGCGCCGGCCAGCGCTGCTCGGCGCTGCGCGTCCTCTGCCTTCAGGACGATGTGGCCGACAGAACGCTCGCCATGCTGAAGGGCGCTTTCCGTGAGCTGACGATCGGCCGCACGGATCGCTTGAGTGTCGATGTCGGGCCTGTCATCAATGACGGTGCGAAGGCGGAGATCGACCAGCATATCGAAGCGATGCGGGCCGCCGGCCGCAAGGTGGAGCAGCTGCCGCTGCCGGAAAGTGCTGCGGCCGGGACATTCGTTCCGCCGACGATCATCGAAATCAAATCGCTCTCGGACCTGACGAAGGAGGTCTTCGGGCCGGTCCTGCATGTCGTCCGCTTCAAGAGAAACGGGCTCGACCGCCTGATCGACGACATCAACGCATCGGGTTACGGCCTGACATTCGGGCTTCACACCCGGCTCGACGAAACGATCGCCCATGTGACGAGCCGCATCAAGGCCGGCAACCTCTATGTCAACCGCAACATCATCGGCGCGGTCGTCGGCGTGCAGCCTTTCGGCGGCCGCGGCCTTTCGGGAACCGGTCCGAAGGCCGGCGGTCCGCTCTATATCGGCCGCTTGGTGCAGCGCGCGCCCGTGCCGCCGCAGCAGGATTCGGTGCATACCGACCTTGCCCTTCGCGATTACATCGTCTGGCTCGACAAGAAGGGCCTGACGGCGGAAGGGGAAGCGGCACGCGGATATGCGAGCCGCTCGGCGCTCGGGCTCGAACGCGAACTCACCGGCCCCGTCGGCGAGCGCAACCTCTATGCGCTCCATCCGCGCGGCCGTATCCTGCTCGTGCCACAGACCGAAAGCGGGCTGCATCGCCAGATCGCCGCAGCGCTCTCGACCGGCAACCACACCGTCGTGGATGCAGGGTCCATATCGAAGTCGGTGCTGGCAGACCTTCCCGCGACCGTCGCGAGCCGTGTCTCCTGGACCTCGGATTGGGAGAAAGACGGACCCTTCTCGGGTGCGCTCGTCGAAGGGGACCGCGACAGAGTTCTTTCGGTCAACCGGAAGATCGCCGCGCTGCCCGGCCCGCTTCTCTTGGTCCAGGCCGCGACGAGCGAGGAACTCGCGAGAGACCCGGAGGCCTATTGCCTCAACTGGCTGCTGGAAGAAGTGTCGACCTCGATCAATACAGCGGCTGCCGGCGGCAATGCGAGCCTGATGGCTATCGGCTGAGGCACGAGATGGGCGCGCTGAAAACGCAGTCTCGTCGGCAAGCTTGAGAAACCGGCGGTTTTCGCGAGCAGCATGAGCGCCTACATTCCTCCTGGTGGCGCGGCCGTGTTCGCGCTCTCCCGAGCGGTGCAGCCGGCGAGATCGAAACTTCTGGTGGGTTGGCGGTTATGCCGCCGCCCGCCATCCGTCGCGGATATGACGGTAGCCTTCGCGATAGACCGATTCCGGTGTCTCGAAAAAGTCGCGCCAGACCTTTGTCGCCGCAGCGAGCTCCTTGAGCGCCCGACCAAAGGCTTCAATTGTCAGCCATCCGTCGTAGCCACTCGCGCGCAGTGCCCTGAACGTCTCCGCCCAGGGAATGTTGCCGCGCCCTGGTACGCCGCGGTCGTTCTCCGAAATGTGGACATGCACGATGCGGTCACTATTGCGCGTGAAAGCGCCGATAGGATCGGTTTCTTCGATATTGCTGTGGAATGTGTCGTACATGGCGCGGATATTCGGATGCCCGACCGCATCGATATGGGCCGCAAGGTCGTCCATCGTGTTGAACAGGTAACATTCGAAGCGGTTGAGCGCCTCAAGTCCGATAGTGACGCCGTGCTTTGCTGCATGATCGCCGATCGCCAACTGCGAGGAAACCGAGCGCTTGAGTTCTGCCGCGCTTGGCCCACTTCCGGAAAATTTGCCGAGCGTCGAATGCAGCGGCCCGCTCAGCATTGTCGCGCCAAGCGCATCGCTGCAGTCGATCGCCCATTTCACATAATCAATTCCGCGTCGGCGAGTTGCCGCGTCGGGAGCGATCAGGTTCATCTGCGGGTCGCCCATGGCGGAAACTGCGGTCCGTTCCAGGCCGATCCGGTCAAGCAAGTCCCCCAGGTGCCGGTAGTCATCGAGTGTGCCCGAAAAGATGGGGATCTCGACCCCATCAAAACCGGTGTCCTTGATGTCGCGCAACAGTCTCTCGTGTTTCCGGCCGACAGCTGTCGTCCACAGGAACATGCACATGCCGATCTTCATCTCTCCCCCTCGTGGTTTGCCACTGCTTGCGGCTCCAGCGTCTAAATTTTTCACATCTGGTCATACCAAAGCGGCGGCTTTGGTCAAGCTGCTTTTCCGCGCCATTGGGAGCGAGCATTCGGTATACGGCGGTAAAAACCACGATATTTGGCGGCTTCCTCGGTGCTTCTGGGGTCATCTTGCAGAGGCTCTGGATTTAGGCTAGACCTTGTAACAATAAGAATTGGCCAAACCAGATTTCCGCCGGGGGAACGATAGTGGCCAGCGACAAGGTACGTTTCGATGCCAAGCGGCTATCGAGCGTGGCCGCAAAATATAGGAGGAAACCTCATGCATCTTTCGACACACAACTGGATGCGGGCCGAACCGCTCGCGGTCACCCTGAAGCGCATCAAGAAATACGGCTACGAGAGCATCGAGATATCCGGCGAGCCGACACAATACGACGTGAAGGAGACTCGTGCGCTGCTGAAGGAGCATGGCATCCGCTGCTGGGGCGCGGTTACGCTGACGCTCGGCGAGCGAAATCTTGCCGCCAGGGATGAGGGACAGCGCGCCAGGTCAGTGGACTATGTCAAGAGCGTCATCACCATGATCAGCGAACTCGAGGGGGAGATCCTCACGCTCGTACCTGCGACGGTCGGCAAGGTGGTGCCGGATGGAACCGAGGAGGAAGAGTGGAGATGGGTGGTGGATGCCACCAGGGAGTGTTTTGCCCACGCTCAGAAGCGGGGCGTGCGCATTGCCGTCGAACCGCTCAACCGTTTCGAGACCTATTTTTTCAACCGCGCCGCCCAGGCGTTGGCGCTCGCCGACGCGGTCAGCCCCGAATGCGGGGTTTGTCTGGATGCCTTCCACCTGAATATCGAAGAGGAAGACATATATGAGGCGATCCGGCTCGCCGGAGAGCGCCTGTTCGATTTCCACATCGCCGATAACAATCGTTTCGCCGCCGGTCTCGGCCACCTCGATTGGCCGAAGATCATCGGTACGCTGAAGGAGATCGGTTACGACGGCGCGGTCACCAACGAGTTCGTCGCTCCGGTCGACCGGACGCCCGCCACCAAATATCCGGAGATGGTCGAGCGCAACCCTGTCGACATTCCTCCCGAGCAACTGAAATTTATCCAGGACCACGGCTCGAGCCTTCTCACCGAGAAATTCTATGACGATCAGATGCGGATCACCGCTGAGACAATCCTGCCGCTGATCAAACAATGAACGGAAAGACATATGCCGGCGGCCCGCGGAGGGCCGTGGGGAGCGGGGATCCGAGACATGCGTATCAAGACCGTAGAGGCCTGGTGGGTTAAGATTCCCATCGAGGCGAGTCGACAGCACCGCAGCGACTTCGGCCGATTGACGACCTTTGATGCAGCAATCCTGCGTATCGAAACGAACGACGGCATCGTGGGCTGGGGAGAGGGCAAGAATGCCGCGGGCAGCGCGGGCACCTATGGCACGCTGGTCCACATGATCAATCATGAGGTAGGGCCGAAGCTCATCGGCCGCGATCCTGCCGACATCTCCAGCATATGGGAGATGCTCTACAACGGCGTGCGCCACGAGACCGCGGCGAGTTCGGGTCACGCTATGCCGGAGATCGCGCGACGTGGTCTTTCCGTCGCGGCGATCAGCGCGGTCGATATCGCGCTCTGGGACATTCTCGGCAAGTCGCTCGGCGTCCCGGTCTGGAAGCTGTTGGGTGGCCGCAAGGCGGACCGATTGCCCGCCTATGCCTCGGGCGGTTGGGAGAGCGCCGACCGGATCGGCGATCAACTCCGGTCCTATATCGCGGCCGGCGGCTTCAAGTCAGTCAAGATGCGCGTCGGTGCGATGGATGGTGCGGCGCATGTCTCGGCATCGCGCGTGCGGGCGGCTCGCAAGGCTGTCGGCCCCAACGTCGACCTGATGGTCGATGCTCACGGCACCTATACTGTTGCCGAAGCGAAGCGCTTCATCCAGATGATTGCCGATTGCGACCTCGCCTGGTTCGAGGAACCGGTGATAGCCGATGACAAGCCTGGCATGGCGGAGGTGCGGGCCGCCGGGAACGTGCCGATCGCTGCCGGCGAGAGCGAGGCGACGCGTTTTGCCTTCCGAGATCTTGCGATGCTTCGGGCCGCCGACATATTCCAGCCGGACCCCGCCTTTTGCGGCGGCATTACCGAGGCAATGCGCATCGGTTCGCTCGCCAGCGCCTTCAACCTTCGTTTCGCACCGCATCTCTGGGCCGGTGCGCCCTGCTTCTTCTCCGGCCTGCACGTGTGCGCGGCTTCCCCGGCAAGCTTCGTCATCGAATATTCCCTTGGCGCAAATCCGATGATCCATGACCTGGTCGAGGACACTGTGTCCGTGAAGGACGGTATGATAGAGATCCCGGACAGGCCTGGCCTGGGTTTCACGATCAATCAGCGGGTCCTGGAGACTCACGCGCAAAGACAGTGACGATGAAAGAAAATTCCCTCCTCTCGGATCTCGCCGCACACCTTTTTTCGAACTCGAGCGGCAATGGCCGCACGCCATCGGAGCGCGAGCTTGCGGAACATTTCGCCGTCAGCAGGGGGCAGATTCGCGAGGCGCTGGCGATCCTGGAGGCAATGCGCATCGTGGAGCGTCGAGCCAAGTCGGGAATCTACCTGACGACGACGGAGGCGAGCGTGGAGGCGATGGCGCTCTTTGCCCGTGCCGGCGTTCCGCTTGATCCCATCCTGATCTACGAGACGGTGGAGCTTCGCAAGATCCATGAGATCAAGGCCGCGGAACTTGCCTGCGACCGGGCAACGGAGGAGAATTACCAGCGCTTGCGCGATATCCTCGCGGCGTCAGAGGCGAAGCTTGCCGCGGGCGAGGGGCTGGCGCGCGAGGATCGGGATTTCCATCTGGAGATCGTGCGAGCCACCAAGAATAGCGTCTTCTATCGGGTTTGCAGCGTTTATTACGTCATGGGCGAGCACCGCCTGCCTATCTATTTTGCCGATGCCGCCCGCAGCCGGCGCTCGCATGAGGAGCATATCCGCATCTACGAGGCGCTGCTTGCGCGGGACGGCAATCTCGCCCAGGCGCTGATGAGCGCCCATCTTCAAGGTGCGGAAAGCTATTGGAAGGGTCTCATCGGCGGTCCGGCGACGGCGGCCGGATAGGTAACCGCGGGGGAGGGCCGATGAGCTTTATCTTTTCCACACATCCGCTGCACCCCGCGGCCACGGCCATGCTTGAGGCTGCAGGTGATCTGCGCGTGGCTTCTGCGCCCGACCCCGAAACGTTGCTCCGAGAAGGCCACGGCGCGGGCATCGTCGTCGTGCGCGCGCCGATCCCCCCGGCCTTCTTCGAGAATGCGCCTGCGCTTCGCGCTGCTATTCGCCATGGTGCCGGCCTCGATATGGTGCCGATGGAGGCGGCGACCCGAGCCGGCGTGCTTGTTGCCAACGTGCCTGCTGTCAATGCGTCAACCGTCGCCGAGCACGTCTTCCTGGTGACGCTGGCTCTGCTGAGGCGCTTCCGCCAAATGGATGGGCAACTGCGTCAAAACGGCTGGACAGCCGCCCGCTCGCAGTCAGATGCGGCCGTCGACCTCGCCGGCCGCACTATGGGCATCGTCGGCATGGGCAATGTCGGCAAGGCGGTCTTTAAGATCGCGAAGTTCGGTTTCGGCCTGGAAGTGGTCGCCACCAGCCGCTCCCCGGAAAGCGTGCCGCAAGGCGCGCGCTTCCTGGCAATCGATGAGCTCGTCGCCAGCGCCGACATCCTCGTGCTCTGCTGCCCGCTGACGCCGGAGACAACCGGCTTGCTCAATGCCGGGCGCATCGGCCGTATGAAGCCCGACGCCATTCTGGTCAACGTCTCGCGTGGGCCGGTGGTCGAAGATGCGGCGCTGATCGAGGCGCTACGCGACGGCCACATCGGCGGAGCGGCGCTCGACGTCTTTGCAACGCAGCCGCTGCCGCTCGATCATCCCTATTTCGCCTTTGCCAATGTCATCGTCACGCCGCATCTGGCTGGTCTGACGGAAGAGAGCATGATGCGCATGGGAACAGGCGCGGCCAACGAAGTGCTGCGTGTCATCAAGGGCGACTTGCCCGTCAATTTGCGTAACCCCGAGGTGTTAGAGCACTACCGCCGACGTTTCCCCGCATAATGCGGCATGCGAGGGACGACTGCCGGCTGTCCTGCCGCGCCCCAGAGATCGTAGGAATCTCTTACACGGATCAGGTCAGCCCGCATGCCGCAGGCTTACTCCGCTTCCGGCATCAAACAGCACGACCTTTTCCGGGTTCCAGGAAAAACGAACCGTATCCTCAATCCGAAGCGCCGTTTGCGTCGGCACGGTCGCGTGGATGAACCTTTCGCCGGTGCGTAGCGTCACGATTTTTTCGACGCCATGGTTTTCCACGTCGTGCACCCGTGCCTCCCCTGGAGCACCGCCGTCGAGGAAGATGTCCTCTGGTCGGATACCGAAGGTGAGTGGCCGACCATCTGTCGCGATGCCGTGGTCATTGGCGAGCGGCAGCCGATAACCTTCGCTGGCCACGGCCTCACCGCCGGAAAGCGTGCCGGCGATCAGGTTCATCGGCGGCGAACCGACGGCGCGAGCGACGAATGTGTTGACAGGATTCCGGTAGATCTCCTGCGGAGTCCCCGTTTGCACCAGTTGACCGTTATTCAGGACGCCGATCTTGTCGCCCATCGACATGGCCTCGATCTGGTCGTGGGTGACGAAGAGGAAGGTGGCGCCGAGGTTCATCTGCAGGTTCTTCAACTCCGTGCGGAGTGCTTCGCGAAGCTTTGCGTCGAGAGCCGAAAGCGGTTCGTCCATCAGGAAGACCCGCGGCTTGCGCACGATGGCACGGCCGATTGATACGCGCTGCATCTCGCCGCCCGACAGCCGGTCCGTCTTGCGGTCGAGGAGATGCTCGATGCGCAGGGTCTTCGCAACCCGTGCGACGCGCTCCTTGATTTCGTGGGGCTCGATGCGGCGAATACGGGATTTCAAAGGAAATTCCAGGTTCTCCCGCACCGTATAGCGCGGGTAAAGCGAGTACTGCTGGAGCACCAGGGCCACGTCTCGCTCGGCGGCGCCCCAGTCGGCGACGTCGTGTCCGTCGATGTAGATCTGGCCTGCCGTCGGCTGTTCGAGGCCGGCGATCAGGCGAAGCGTCGTTGTCTTGCCGGCGCCGGTCTGTCCGAGCAGCACGAAGAACTCGCCGTCAGCAATGTCGATGTTCAGGTTTTTCAGTGCCGTGTGGCTGCCGAAGGTCTTGGTGATGCCCTTGAGTTCGATATGCGCCATCAGAGTCTGATCCCAAGCGATGAACCGGTTGTCGTGTTGAAGAAATGCGCCTGGGCGGGGTCGATGCGTGCCCAGACGGCTTGGCCCGGGCCGGGCACGAAACCGCTTTTGGTTCGTGCCCTGATCATCTGCTGGCCGACCTTCAGGTCCACGATGTCGTGCGAGCCGAGCGGCTCGATAATATGCGCCTCAACCGGCACGAAGCCCTCACGCGCATCCCGTGAAACGATCACGCCCTCCGGCCGAACCCCGAGCGTCAGCTGGCCGTTCTCAGCCCTCACGTCAGAGAGGTGGTTGGCCAGTACGGCGGGGAACTCGAAGCCCGTTGTCCCGGGGCTTACCTGCACATTCGTGCGGCCGCCAGTCTGGCTGACTGTCGCAGGCGCCATGTTCATCACAGGGCTTCCGACAAACTGTGCGACGAACATGTTGGCGGGTTGACCGTAGACCTCTTCCGGCGTGCCGACCTGTTGGAGGATGCCCTCGTGCATGATGACGATGCGGTCTGCGAGCGACATGGCCTCCACCTGGTCATGGGTCACGTAGATCGTGGTTGAACCCTGCTTGATATGCAGACGCTTGATTTCCGCCCGCATCTCCTCTCGCAGCTTCGCGTCAAGCGCACCGATCGGCTCGTCCATCAGCATAGCCTTTGGGCGTCGCACCAGCGCGCGGCCGATTGCCACTCGCTGCATGTCGCCCCCCGAAAGCGCTGAGGGCTTGCGGGTCAACAGACCGGTGATGCGCAGCACGGCGGCGATCTCGCGGACCGCCTTATCAACATCTGCGCGGCTCATCCGGGTGGCGCGGAGCGGGAAGGCGATGTTTTCGTAGACCGTCATGTGCGGGTAGAGCGAGAAGGATTGGAACACCATGGCGATGTCCCGGCCGGATGCCTTGATATGCTGCACCGGCTGCCCGTCGATCAGGATATCGCCTTCGTCTATCGTCTCCAAGCCCGCGACTGCGCGCAATGTTGTCGTCTTGCCGCAACCCGATTGGCCGAGCAGCACGATGAACTCGTTGTCGGCGATGGCGAGATTGAGGTCTTTGATGACCTGGACGGCACCGAAATATTTCTGGATGGCGCGTAATTCAATCTGAGTCATGATTGGCCCCCTTCGTCTGGTTGCGCGTCCCGGGGGACTTTGGTCGTGACCATGAAGGCGATCAGTCCTACGAGCGTCATCGTCATGCCGTAGCGGTGCAGGAACAGGTTCCAGGGCTGGCAGAGCGCGATAATCCCCAGGATCATCAGATATTGCGAACCGGGTTCGAGGTATTTCTGGTTGAAGGCGCGCAAGGTCATTTGCGGATCGCTCCGAAGCTCATGCCGCGCAGGAGATGGTTCCTGAGCAGGAAGGTGAATATGGCAACCGGCAGCAGGAACAGGAACGTACCGGCCGCAATGACCGTCCAATCAGGCAGGCCGGAGCCGACCTGACTCGGAATGAAGGGTGGGGCGGTTTGCGCGCGCCGGTTCGTCATGATCAGCGCAAACGCATATTCGTTCCAGGCCGTTATGAAGCAGAAGACGGCGGTTGCGGCTATGCCGGTGGCCGCTTCGGGGATGACGATCTTGAAAAAGGCCTCCATCCGCGTGTAGCCGTCGACGAGCGCGGCCTCCTCGTATTCCTTCGGAATCTCGTCGATAAAACCCTTCATCAGCCAAACTGAGAAGGATAGATTGAAGGCGGTGTAGAGGATGATGAGGCCCCAATGCGTGTCGTTGAGGCCAACGGCGCGGTACATGAGGAACATCGGGATCGCCACGACGACGGGCGGCAGCATGCGCGTCGACAGGATGAAGAAGAGCAGGTCCGCCTCCCCCTTCACTCTGAAGCGCGAGAAACCGTAGGCTGTGAAAGTTCCCATGCCGACCGCCAGCACCGTGGACGTGATCGCGACGATCAGCGAGTTCATGAAGCGGTTCGGATAGCCGGACGGCTGCACCTCGCCGCGGCCGGAGCGGACGATCTTCTCGCCGCCGTCGAAAACCATCCGCTCCCACCAGGGGGCGGCGGCATATTCTTCGGGCGTCGGCGCTCCGCGCAGCTGTGAGCGCTTGGTGAAAAGCTTCACGAAAGGCGAGAGTTCCGGCTCGAAGACCACTGTCGGGGGGATGGTCGTGGCGAGATTGCGAGGCTTGAAGGCCGTCGAGGTGATCCAGTAGATCGGTGCCAGGAAGATCAACGTAATGATCAGTACCGCGGCGATCGCGACCCGATTCAGCGCGCGTTCGGAGCGGGTTTGTACGGCCGCCATCTTAGCGCTCCTTCACTTTGTTGAGATACTTCACGTAAATGTTGGTGATGGCGAGAATCATGATGAGCACGATGTAGGCCAGCGCGCAGGAGCGCCCGGTCTGCCATTCCTGGAAGGCCATCTTGTAGAGCCGGATGGAGATCACCTCGGTCGTCGGCTGGCTGGTCAGAATGTAGGCCAGGTCGAACGTCTTGAAGGCTTCCATCGTACGGAAGATGATCGCGATCATCAGAATCGGCGCCACCAGCGGCAGCGTGATGCGGAAGAAAGTATAGAATGGTCCTGCCCGGTCGATCGCCGCTGCCTCATAGAGGTGTTTCGGCACGGCAGAAAGACCGGCAAGCGACAGCAGCATCACGAAGGGCGACCACATCCAGATATCCGTGATCGCGACTGCATAGAGCGCCACCTCCGGATTCGACAGCCACTCGAAGGAGCCGAGGCCGAGTGTGTAGTTGATAATGCCGAACGAGGGATCGTAGAGCAGCTTCCAGAAGAGGCCGACCACCGCCATCGAGAGCATCATCGGCAGCAGCAGCAGTGTCGTCAGCAGGCCCTTCAGCGGAATGTCACGGTTGAGCAGCATCGCCGTGCCGAAGCCGACGATCACCTGCCCGGTAACGGAGACGATCACATATTTGGCGGTGATCGCGAAATTCGACCAGATGAATGGGTCGTTCAGCAGCTCGCGGTAGTTCTGCAGGCCGACGAACCTGGCCGCTGCGTTCGACGAGGCACGGAAGTCCGTGAAGGAATAGCCGAGCGAATAGATCAGCGGAAAGATGTTGAAGACAATCAGGAACAGGATCGTCGGAATAATGAACAGATTGCGGATGCGGATATCGCTCATGCCGCGGGATGCGGCACGCGATTTCGTGTCGAGCGATGTCATGACTGCGGTGGCCAATCCTCTCCTCCTCCGAGAGTTCGGCGCCGGATGCCGGAAAGGCATCACAATGCGCGAAGTGAATGCCGGGCGCCGCGCCCTCTCGAGCCGCGCTTTCGGCGCGGGATGCAGAATGAAACGGGAGGGGCGGCGTGCCCCTCCGCTGATCGCGCTTGCTAATTATTGCGCCCGTATTTCTTGAACGTGGCGTTCCAGTCAGCTGCCAGAGCATCGAGCGCTTCCTTCGCAGTGCCTTGGCCGGCGGTGACGAAGGGATAAATGCGCTGGTTCATCTGGATCAGCAGTTCGGCATATTCAGGAGTGGCCCAGAAGTCCTTCACCTTGAACATGGTCTCGTAGAAAGCCTTGTTATACGGTGTGGCGTTCTGAAATTCCGGCGATTCAAGCACTTTGGCGCTTGCCGTGTAACCGCCGAGCTCGGCCCAGCGCTTCTGGGTCTCGTCCTTGATGAACCATTCGAGGAATTTCATCGCCTCTTCCTGGTTTTTCGAATAGGAGATGACCGATATCCCCTGGCCGCCGAGCGCTGCGAATTGGTCGCCGTTCGGGCCTGCCGGATTGGCGAAGAAGCCTGTAACCTTGGCGTTAGGGTTAGACGCCTCGTTCACCAGAGCCGGGAAGAAGGCGAAGTAATTCATGCTCATCGCCGCCAGGTTCTCGGTGATCGCCTGGTTATTCTCCACGAAGAAGGACTTTGCCCAACCGGGAGGCGTAAAGCCGTAGAGCTCGCGATACAATTCGAGCGCCTTGACGTTCTTCTCCGAGTTGATGATGCCGTCAACCTTGTAGTTCTGGTAATCGCCGAGTTCGCCTCCAAACGAGAAGATCGCGTTTTCGACACCCATGACGAGACCGTCGTAAGAATTGTCGGTATAGATGGCGATGCCGTAGCGCTTCTGGTCTGGACGGTGGAAGAACTCGGCAATGTCGCGCATCTGCGCCCACGTCTTCGGCGGAGCGAGGTCGTAGCCGTATTTGGCCTTGAACGCCTCCATCTCCTTTGGATCCTCGAACCAGTCCTTGCGGTAGGACCAGCCGACGGCGTCACCTTCTGCGGGGATTGACCAGTACTTCTTCGAGTTCGCCGGATACTCGGAGTAGTACTTCACTGTGGCCGGGGCCATCACCTGAGTCAAATTATGCTTGGTGAAGAATTCGGTCAGATCGACGTAATGTCCTGCTTCTGACGCCGCCCCGATCCACTGGCTGTCGCCAACGACTAGGTCGTAAGCCGAACCTTTTGCGTTGAACTCGGTGAAGGCCTTGGTCTGGAAGTCGGCCCATGGTGTGGTCTCGACCGTGACCTTGACGCCGGTTTCAGCCTCGTATTCGTTTGCGAGCTCCTGAAGATAATTTGCCGGGTCCCACTCGGCCCAGAATATCGTGAGTTCCTGGGCCTGTGCGGACGTCCCGCAGGCCCACATCAGTCCGACACCGGCAATGAGACCGGTCATAGTTTTGCGCATAACGTTTCCTCCCATTTATGCACCTTCCCGCGTCGTCGCGGGCCTCCCGATCCGGCTCCCTGATCCTTACAAGTTGATTTCGTGCTGGGTCCTCCCCGACCCCGCGCGTTTCAGGATCTCAAGCCTGAATATTATGTCCCTGATCTGGTAGTACCAAACTCAATTACGGTCAAGAGCGAGCCTCGGCGAGCTTTCATCATCGGTTCATCTTTCAGACTGCCGGATATATTCCCGCAATTATAGCATCTCGATGCTGCGACGTTAGGTGGCCTCACGTTCTCTGTCGTCAATCCGGACCCGCGATGCAGAATATGTTGCTTCATCTGGTCTAACCAGATGGTTGCGATGTCATGCTTCGCCCTCCGCCTGCCGCAGCGCGCTGTCGACGAGCGCTTGGGCAGCCCATTCAGCAACAGATTGCGCGCCTTCGGAGGTCAGGCCCCAGATATCCTTCAACACAATCAGCACCTCAACGCCGAAGACAAGCGAAAGCGCCTGAGCAAGGCGTTCCCTGGCTTCGGGGGTTACGGCGCCCTGCAGGGGCGCAGTGACGCACCTGAGCAGGTCGACGCGGTGGCCGCGCGTGAACAGCGGCTCGTTGCCGAGCGTGCCCGCCTGGCGCTGCGCCCACTGGTCCAGCGAAAGTTTCAGCGCCGCCTTGAAGGTGGCCTCGAACTCGTCGATGCGCGGCATCGCGGTTGCCAAAAGATCGGCAACCCGGGCCTGTGCATCCGGACTGTCGGACGACCAGCCGAGTATCGGCCCCAGAGCCTCATCCACCACGGCATGCACCAGCGCGGCCTGGCTCGGAAAGTAACGGTAGGCGGTTGCCCGCGAGACTTCGGCGGCCTCAGCCACTTCGCTGACAGAAGGGGTAATGCCTGACTGCATCAGCCGCGTTGCCGTTTCAAGCATCAGTTTTCGCGTGCGGGCTTTCGGGCCTCGCTCGATCCTGGCCGTTTCGTTCTGTTGACGTGAGACATCCATATCTTTATGATACGCGCGTCTCACAAATTTGCAAGCCCATCGCTTTGCTCCGAACGTGGGATATGCTGGGAGGAGCCCACCCGGTCGCGGAGGGGAAATGAAGCAGATCTACGTGGTCGGCACGGCCGACACGAAGGGCGAGGAGCTTACTTATCTCGTCGCTTGCATCAAGGCGGCGGGCGGGGGTGTCGTGTGCGTCGACGTCGGTACCCGCCCATCTCGGACAGAGGTTGATGTGACGGCCGATACGGTTGCCGCATACCATCCGGACGGTGCTGCAGCCGTCCTTGCCTGCAGGGACCGGGGAAGGGCAGTCGAGGCGATGGGCATCGCCTTCGCGCGCTTCCTCGTGGATCGCCAGGACATTGCCGGCATTATCGGTATCGGCGGAGGCGGGGGCACCTCGATCATCACTAGAGGCATGCGCCAACTGCGGCTAGGCCTGCCAAAGATCATGGTCTCCACGCTCGCCTCCGGCGATGTTGCTCCCTATGTCGATGTTTCCGACATCGTGATGATGCCTTCGGTTACGGACATGGCGGGCCTGAACCGGCTGAGCCGGGTCATTCTTCACAACGCCGCCCAGGCGATTACGGCCATGTCACGCCGCCCGGCTGAGGTGACGGCATCGAAGCCGGCGCTCGGCCTTACCATGTTCGGTGTTACCACACCTGCTGTATCCGCCATGGTCGAGCGCCTCCGCGCGGACTATGACTGCCTGGTCTTCCATGCTACCGGCACGGGCGGGCGGGCGATGGAGAAGCTTGCCGACAGCGGGCTGATCTCAGGTGTGCTCGACATCACGACTACCGAAGTCTGCGACCTGCTTTTCGGAGGGGTCTTGCCGGCCACTTCGGACCGTTTCGATGCGATTGCCCGCACGGGCCTGCCCTATGTCGGCTCCGTCGGTGCGCTCGATATGGTGAACTTCTGGGCGCCGGAGACGGTCCCCGAGCGCTTTGCCGGCCGGCTGTTTTACCGCCATAATCCAAACGTCACCTTGATGCGCACAACATCGGCCGAATGCCGGCAGATTGGCCGCTGGATCGGCGACAAGCTCAATCTTTGCCACGGCCCCATACGCTTCCTCATTCCGGAGAAGGGAGTCTCGGCCCTCGATATTGAAGGTGGTGCGTTCTTCGACCCGGAAGCCGACGCCGCGCTCTTTGCCGCGCTTGAGGCAACGGTGAAGCCGACGGCGTCGCGACGTATTGTTCGACTGCCGCTCCATATCAACGATCCGCATTTCGCAGAAGCCGCCGTCGCTGCCTATCGTGACATCGCCAACCCCTGAGAGACAAAATAGATGCCAGCTACACCGCGCCAGACTATCCTCGAAAAATTTCACGGCATGATCGCAGCCGGCGTGCCGATCGTCGGCGGTGGTGCCGGCACCGGCATCTCCGCCAAGGCCGAGGAGGCAGGCGGCATCGACCTCATCATTATCTACAATTCTGGGCGCTACCGCATGGCGGGACGCGGTTCGGCGGCCGGACTGCTGGCCTATGGCAACGCCAACGAGATTGTGAAGGATATGGCGCTCGAAGTGTTGCCGGTCGTGAAAAAGACGCCGGTGCTCGCCGGCGTCAATGGCACGGATCCGTTCGTGCTGATGCCGCGCTTCCTGGCCGAACTGAAGGCCATGGGCTTTTCGGGTGTACAGAACTTCCCCACGATCGGCCTCTTCGACGGCCGGATGCGGCAGAGTTTCGAGGAGACAGGCATGAGCTACAATCTGGAGGTCGAGATGATAGCGACCGCCCATGGCCTCGACCTGCTGACGACGCCCTATGTCTTCAACGAGAGCGAGGCTATCGCCATGACGACCGCCGGCGCCGACATTGTCGTGGCGCATATGGGTGTGACCACCGGCGGCACGATCGGAGCCACATCCGGCAAGTCGCTCGATGACTGCGTCGACGAGATTACCTCGATCGCCAAGGCGGCGCGGTCCGTGCGCGACGACGTCATTGTGCTTTGCCACGGCGGTCCTATCTCCATGCCGGAGGATGCGCGCTTCATCCTCGAGCGTTGTGCCGGCTGCCACGGCTTCTATGGGGCAAGCTCGATGGAGCGATTGCCGGCAGAGGCGGCAATCCGCAAGCAAACGGAAGATTTCAAGGCGCTCGCGATCGGTGCGGTCGTCTGAGGAAGATCTTGGAGGAGGGGTTCATGGTAAAGGACAATTACTTTATCTATCCGGAGGATGTCAGCGCCTTCGGTTTCGACTGGGGCAAGCTGTCGCTGACCGTGGCGCCCGAAGTCAACGGCGCCAGCCGCTTTTCCGGCGGGGTCGTCGAACTGCCAAGCGGCGAAGGCCATTCTCGTCACAATCATCCGGGCGCAGAGGAAATCATCTTCGTCATTTCCGGCGAGGGCGAGCAGATGGTCGAGGACGAGCACGGAGATCCGGTGACGCGGAGGGTCGCCAGCGGCTGCACGATCTATATTCCCGAAAGTCGCTTTCATTCGACGAAGAACACCGGGGGCGGGCCGATGCTCCTCTTCGTGGTCTACTCACCGGCTGGGCCTGAGCTTGCTTTGCGCGATTTGCCGGACTTCCGTCTGCTGCCGCAGCGCCGGTGAGGCGGGCATCCATATTGTGGAGGAAAGACAATGAACGACAATGCAGGGCAGACAAGGCAGGCCGCCGTGGCACCTTTCGATACGGCCAAGCTCGACCGTCTCATGGAGCAAGCTGGTATCGACGTCATCGTCGCCACCTCCAAACACAACACGCAATATCTCATGGGTGGCTACAAGTTCATCTTCTTTGCCGCCATGGACGCGATCGGGCATAGCCGTTACCTGCCTATAGTCATTTATGAGAAAGGCGCGCCTCATCACTCCGCCTATGTGGGGAACCGCATGGAGGGCGCAGAGCACCAGAACAATCCATTCTGGACGCCCGCGGTGCATACGGCGGCCTGGGGCACGCAGGATGCGGCCGGGCTCGCCGTCGAGCACCTGAAGAAAATCGGCAAGGCCGGCGGGCGCATCGGCATCGAGCCGGCCTTCCTTCCGTCCGACGCCCGCGATGTCCTTTCCTCTCGGCTGGATGGCGCGCAGTTTGTCGATGCCACACATGTGTTGGAGCGGTTGAGGGCCGTCAAGACGCTGAATGAACTGGCAAAGCTCAGACGCGCCTCCGAGCTGATCACCGATTCGATGCTGGCGACGATCGCTGGCGCCCGCGCCGGTTCGACGAAACTGGAGATCATCGAGCAACTGCGACGGGAGGAAACAAACCGGGGGCTGCACTTCGAATATTGTCTGCTGACGCTCGGCGCAAGCCACAACCGCGCGGGCTCGCCGCAGGCCTGGGCCGAGGGCGAGGTCCTGTCGATTGATTCCGGCGGCAACTATCACGGATACATCGGCGACCTCTGCCGTATGGGTGTGCTGGGTGAGCCCGATGCGGAGCTGGAGGATCTTCTGGCGGAAGTCGAATGCATCCAGCAAGCAGCCTTCGCCAAGGTGAGGGCAGGGGCTGCAGGCAGTGACATGATCGTGGCGGCGGAAGCCGAACTCAAGGCCTCGCCATCGGCTGCCTTCACCGATTTCTTCTGCCATGGCATGGGCCTTATCAGCCACGAAGCGCCTTTCCTCATGACGAACCACCCCGTCGCCTATGAGGGAATCGATGCCGACAAGCCGCTGGAAGCCGGCAGTGTGATCTCGGTCGAGACGACGATGCTTCACCCCAAGCGCGGGTTCATCAAGCTGGAGGATACGCTCGCGATCACTGATGGCGGCTATGAAATGTTCGGTCAGCGTGGCCGCGGCTGGAACCGCGGCGGAGTGTGATTGGAGCGCCGGCCGCGATGAAATGCCTGGCAGACGTCACTGCCGGGCATTTGTTTCTGGGGCCGTCGTCTCAGCTATGGTGGATCTCCGTTCCCAGCACCTTCAAGCATTCGCGCATGAAGGCGGCGAGCGCCGTCCAACCCTTGGCTGAAACCATGGTCCCATCGACATAGGCTTCGGTTGGCGAGAGGTCGATGTAGGTTCCGCCCGCCAAAGTAACCTCGGGCTCGCAGGCCCCAAGCGCACCCACCTTCTTGCCGCGAACGACGCCGTCGACCGCGATCAGAATCTGGACGCCGTGGCAGATGGTGAAAATCGGCTTCCGCTGCTCGTGGAAGTGACGCACCATTGCCTGCACCCGTTTATCAGTGCGGATATATTCAGGTCCGCGCCCGCCGGCGCAGTAGACGGCGTGATACTGGTCGAGCTGGTCCTCGGCTTCGGAGAACGTCTTGTTGATGGTGACGTTGTGCCCGAGCTTTTCTGTGTAGGTCTGATCCCCTTCGAAATCGTGCAGCGACGTCCTGAGTATGTCGCCGGCCTTCTTGTCCGGGCAGACGACGTGCACCGTGTGACCGACCGCCTCCATCGCTTGCTGAAAGACGAAGATTTCGTACTCCTCGGTGAAATCGCCGGTGAGCATCAGGATTTTCTTGCCTGCCATGGGTTCTCCTCCTCGTTGTCAGATCGGGCAGGCGCGTCCTTGCCTGCCGGGTGAATCAAATGTCGTCGAACGCCGGCAACAGCCGGTCGCGCGAATGTTCGATGTGGATGCGCATTGCATTCGCAGCCGCGCCCGGGTCGCGCGCCGCAAAGGCGTCGAGCAGCATCTGATGTTCGCCGAGTGCCTCCTCGGTTACACGGCGATGAAACATCAGGCGGAAGATGTGAAAATGCGTGTGCTGAAATGCCAACGTCTCTCGGATCAACTCGTTGCCGGCAAATTCCATGATGCGGTCGTGGAAAATAGCATCGTTGCGGGCGAAGGCCGAATAGTTCGCCCTCTCGTCCCTGTTGTCACTACGTGTCATCACGCCTGCGGCATCCGTCAGGATGGCCAGCTTTTCGTCGTCCATCGCCTGGGCGGCCTTCGCAGCGCCAGCAGGTTCCAGCAGCAGACGAAGCTCATAGAGCTCGTCAAAGCGGCGGCGCGTGATCTGGGGCGCAGCGCGATAGCCGACGAGGTGCTGCTTGACCACGAGGCCTTCGCCTTCAAGCCGGCCGAGAGCTTCGCGGATGGGGGTGTGGGAGACGTTGAACTCCCTAACCAGGTTGTCGACCGTAATGCGCGCGCCCGGCGCGATTTTCAACGACATGAGTTGATTGAAGATTGCCTCGTAGACGTCAACAGCCAGACTGTTGGCCCGGGGTATCTGGGTTGTGCCCGTTGAGGGTTCTCTGAGTCGCGTCGAAATCATCTGCTACCTTGTCTCTTGACAGGTTCAATCGCTAGCACGATGCTGCATCCAAGACAATCCTATATCCTATACGATTTAATATAGGGGGAAATCGTGCGAGTTACCGAAACGGCAGCCCTTGCGCTTGCCAGCCGCCTGCTGGAAGAGCATGGCGCACCGCGTGACCATGCGGCACTGCAGGCCCGCGTCCTCGTAACGGCCGAGATGAAGGGGCACCCTTCGCATGGCCTGAGCCGGCTTCCACGCCTGGTCGAAAGGATGGCGCGCGGTGTCGTCGACCCACGAACGAAGGGAACGCAGCGCTGGCGTGCGGATGCGGCGCTGGAGGTCGAGGGGTCGGCGGGATTTGGCCCCGTTGTCGCCATGGCCGCGATCGAGCGGCTGGCGCCTCATATTCCTGATCTTGGCATCGGCCTGGTGGTCGTGCGCAACGCGAACCATCTCGGCATGCTCGCGCACTATGTTGAGGCCATCGCTGCTTTGGGTTTGGTCGGCATCGCGCTCTCGTCGAGCGAGGCGCTGGTCCATCCCTTCGGCGGTACACGAGCCATGCTTGGCACGAACCCCATCGCTATCGGCGTTCCGACTGCCGAGGACCCTCTCGTACTCGACCTTGCCACCAGCATCGTGCCGATGGGCAGGATCCATCATCACGCGGCGACCGGCAGGTCTATTCCCGAGGGATGGGCGCGCGATGCGGCCGGCAAGCCGACGACCGATCCGAGGCGTGCCAAGGCCGGCGCGATTGCGCCGTTCGGCGGTGCGAAGGGCTATGGCCTCGGAATTGCCATCGAGCTGCTGGTGGCGGCTCTTGCAGGCTCGGCGCTTGCACCCGAAGTGCACGGCACGCTCGATAGCCAGTCGCCGTGCAACAAGGGCGACGTTTTCATCTTGATCGAGCCCAGCCTGGCACCCGGGCTTCCGGCGCAGCTGTCAGCCTATCTCGATGCCGTGCGCGCCTCACCATCCGAGGTGGCTGGCGAATCGATTCTCGTCCCCGGCGATCGCGCCCGCCAGCGGCGTGCGGCCGCCGGCCGCAACGGTTTTGAGATCGACGAGCGTCTCTGGGATGAGCTCAACGCGCTTTCCCCCTCCCGTATTCTGGCCTTTGAGGGGCAAAGATCATGAGCCTGTTTGCCGCCTTGAGGCTGCCGCGGGAGATCCTGTTTGGCATCGGCCAGCGCCATGCGCTCGCGAGCGTCGCCAGAAGGACCGGCCGGCGCGCACTCGTCTGCACGGACGCGCGTTTTGCCGCAACGCCGGTATTCGCGGAAATGATCGCCGCCGTCGAAGCCGCCGGCATCGCTGTACTGGTCCACGATCAGACGCTGCCGGACGTGCCGCGCGATACGGTCGCAGTTTGCGTTGAGGCCGCGCGCGGCTTTGAGCCCGATATGGTGATCGGCATCGGCGGTGGCAGCTGCCTCGACATGGCGAAATGTGCCTCGCTGCTGCTCGCTCATGGCGGCGCGCTCGCCGATTACTACGGTGAGTTCAAGGTGCCTGCACCCGTCCTGCCGATCATCGCCGTGCCGACGACGGCAGGCACCGGCTCCGAGGTGACGCCGGTTGCGGTTGTTTCCGATCCCGATCGTATCCTGAAGGTTGGCATTTCGAGCCCGTATCTCATCGCTGCCGCGGCGATCTGTGATCCGGAACTCACCTTATCCTGCCCGCCTGGGCTCACGGCGGTTGCCGGTGCGGATGCGCTGACGCATGCCATCGAAGCGTTCACGGCGATGCGCCGCCCCGGCGATCCGGAGCTTGCTCAGCAGCATGTCTTTGTCGGCAAGAGCGACCTCTCCGACCAGTTCGCGCTGTATGCTATCCGACTCCTGAGCCGGAGCTTGGAAAGGGCCTTCACCGACGGTTCGGACATCGACGCGCGCGCCGATGTGATGATGGGCGCGCTCGCAGCCGGCTGCGCCTTCGGAACTGCCGGCACCGCTGCGGCCCATGCGGTGCAATATCCGGTCGGCGCCCTGACGCATACGCCGCATGGGCTCGGGGTGGCGACCATGCTGCCCTATGTGATGACATTTAATCGCCGCGTCGCCGTCGCCGAAATTGCCGCTGTCGGTAGAGCGCTCGGCCTCGATCCCAATGGAATAGACAAGGACGAGACACTTGCCGATGCGGCAATCGCCGAGGTGAGCCGCCTCTTTGCCGCAATCGGCATTGCGCCGACGCTCGCCAGGCTCGGCCTTCCCGAAGACCGGATCGACTGGGCGGCCGAAGAGGCCCTCGGTATCGGCCGGCTAATCAAGAATAACCCACGCCCCCTCGATCCGGCCGCCATGCGCGGCCTGGTACGGGCCGCCTATGATGGCGACCTGGCCGCTTCGGCCCTCTGACCTGGAAATCATCATGAACATTAATCAGCATTCTCCCCATCCCGACCACGATTCCTTCGGGCTCAGTGCGTTTTCCCGCGGCCTCTATATTGGTGGCGCCTGGCGGCCTGCAGCGGGCGGGGGGCAGATCCAGGTGATCGATCCCTCGACCGAGGCGGTCATTGCCGCCGTGCCGGATGCGAGGCTTGCGGATGCGGCAGCGGCCGTGGAGGCTGCAGCAGGCGCGGCTGAAAGCTGGCGCGAGACGCCGCCGAGGAAGCGCTCGGAGATCCTGCGCCGCTGCTTCGAACTTATGGTGGAGCGCTCCGAAACGCTTGCCAGGCTCATCTCGCTCGAGAACGGAAAGGCGCTGCCCGACGCGCGCGGCGAAGTTGCCTACGCTGCGGAGTTCTTTCGGTGGAACGCCGAGGAGGCGGTCCGCATCTCGGGTGAGTTCGGCATCGCTCCGGTCGGTGGAAACCGGATCGTCGTCGATTACCAGCCTATCGGCGTCTGCGTACTTATCACACCGTGGAATTTCCCCGCCGCGATGGCGACCCGCAAGATTGCGCCAGCCCTTGCCGCAGGCTGCACCGTCATCCTGAAGCCGGCGAGCGAGACGCCGTTGACGGCCTACGCGCTTGCGGCTCTCTACGAGGAGGCTGGGGTGCCGCCGGGCGTCGTGAACGTGATGACAACGTCGACGCCTGGTCCCGTCATCGCCGCCATGCTGGCCGACCCGCGCGTGCGAAAACTCTCCTTTACAGGCTCGACTGGTGTCGGCCGCACGCTCCTGGCGGAAGCGGCGAAAAACGTCATCTCCTGCTCCATGGAACTCGGCGGCAACGCGCCGTTCATCGTGTTCGACGACGCGGATATCGACGCGGCGATCGACGGGTTGATGGTCGCGAAGATGCGCAATGCCGGTGAGGCCTGCACGGCTGCGAACCGCATCTATGTTCAATCCGGTATCCATGATTCCTTCGCGGAAAGGTTTGCGCGACGCATGGCAGCCCTCAGGGTCGGCCCGGGCGTCGATCCGGATACCGCGTGCGGTCCGATGATCACACGCAAGGCGGTGGAGAAGATCGAGCGCCTTGTTGCGGACGCCATTTCCCGCGGTGCGCGCGCTCTCTGCGGCGCACGCACATTGGCCGGACGGGGCTTTTTCTATCCGCCGACGGTGCTGGTCGATGTTTCCCCGGCCTCAGACATGGGCTGTGAGGAGATTTTCGGGCCCGTCGCGGCGCTTTACCGTTTCGAGAGCGACGCAGAAGTCATCGCTGCCGCCAACAATACGGAGTATGGCCTCGCCGCCTACATCTATACCCGCGACATTGGTCGTGGCATGCGCGTCGCCTCCAAGGTTGAGGCGGGCATGATCGCGCTCAACCGTGGACTGGTCTCCGATCCCGCCGCCCCCTTTGGCGGTGTGAAGCAGAGCGGCCTCGGACGTGAAGGAGGGCAGCACCACGGTATCGCGGAGTTCATGGAAGCCAAGTACATTGCGACAAGTTTCTGAAGGAGGAACCTGTGGCCGCCGATCCGTTCCGCATTCGTGACCACGTCGCAAATTTCGACGAGATCGTTGGCGATATCCGTGCTCGCAGCCTTGCAACGCGGCGCACTGTGACAATGGAAGCCAATATCGCTTATGGGACCGGGCCGGGCGAGACGCTCGACATCTTTCTGCCAAGCAATGCCGGCTCGGAGATGCCGATCCACATGTTCATTCATGGTGGCTATTGGCGGATGTTTTCCAAGACGGACTATTCCTGCGTCGCTGAGACCATCATCGGAGCTGGCGCGGTCGCGGCCATCGTGGATTATTCCTTGATGCCCGGCGTGAGAATGGACGTCCTGGTTGGTCAGGTCCTGAAAGCCAAGGCTTTCTTGCTGGCGCATGCGGATCGTTTTGGCGCCACACCGAAGCAGTTTTCCGTCAGCGGACACTCCGCCGGTGCTCATCTTGCAACCTTCCTCTTCCATCGCTCTCCGGCGCCCTCGGGCGTAACTGCCGCTTTCCTGCTTGGCGGGCTATACGATCTGGCACCGCTGCAGACGTCCTTCCTGCGTGACGAGATCGCCTTGAGCGACGAGGAGGTACGACGGTTTACACCGATGCGTTACGAGCACGATCCTGCAACGCGTGTCGCGATCATGACCGGCGATGAGGAAACTGATCCGTTCAAAATCCAGGCAAAGGCATTTGAGAACATTCTTGCTGCCCAAGGGCTTGAAGTGCGGGCATCGTACGCTCTGGGCGGGAATCACATGAGCACGGTGCGCGATCTTGCGGTCGCTGGCACACCAGCCGCGGCGGCATTGCGCGCCTCAATTGCCGGTGATGCCGGTGAGGAACTCAAGCGATCAACCTTTCCCTGACGGCCGTTTTCGGTGATCGTGGCAGTCGAAAAGTCATGCTTTGTCATAACCGGTATCGATCTGCCGGTCGGCGTCGGCGCGGCCGACGATCTGGCCCGGCGCACGGAACAGCAGGCGGCCGCCCTCGAAGACAGTTCCGCCTGTCGTAAGTCGCGGACGGCCTTGGCCTTCTGAGTGGCTCGTCCTTCTTTTGCGACGCGCGCTAGAAATCGGCGACTTTGCCCCAGGCGGACGTCGCGAAGCGGTTGGGATGATAGGGCCCGGGATCGACGATCGGCTCATCACCCGTGACGATATCGGCAATCAGATGACCGGCGCCGGGTCCGATGCCGAAGCCGTGGCCGCTGAAACCCGCGGCGAGGATGAAGCCCGGAAGAGTGGCAATCTCGCCGATTGCCGGCACGCCATCTGGCGTGCTGTCGATATAGCCCGCCCAGGCCGCGTTGATTTCGGTGTTCTTCAAGGCGGGCAGAAGCTTCAGCGCCCGCGAATGCGTGAGGGCAATGGTGGCCTGGTCGACCGCCGGGTCGAGGATGCGCATGCGCTCCATTGGCGTCCGCCTGTCGAGCCGCCAGCGTGCCAGCGATTCATGCCCCGAGCGAACTCCCTCCAATCCGCCAGGTGCGAGGCTGCGCCAGCGTCGAGCGAACATCGGCAGGAACTGCGGCGCGAAACGAAGCTGCTGCGCGGTGGGATCGACGCGGCCGCGGCCGCTGATAGCAAGCGTGTAACCGCCGTCGCCGCGGCGTGTCACGGAAACCGCGGATGTATGCAGCGCATCGGGCAGGCCGCTTGCGCCCGGCGAAACCGAAAGGATCGACGAGCGGATCGAGGCCTGTGGAAATCGAACGCCGAGCTGGCGGCAGAAGGAGGATGCCCAGGCGCCGCCCGCCAGGATGGCGACCTTTGTCCGGATCGTGCCATGCTCCGTGACGATGCCCGATAGTCGGCCGCCTTCAATCTCGACGCCGCGGGCTGCACAGGACTGATGCACCGTGCCGCCGAGCTTCAGGATCGCACGCGCGACGGCAGGAGCGGCATTAGCGGGGTCGGCGGTTCCGTCGGTTGGCGAAAATACCCCGCCTTTCCACGTCGTGTCGGTGGCTCGCCCGCGTTCCGTCGCCTCCGCGCCGCTCAGCATATGCGTCGTGACGCCGACCGATCGGGCGAAATCGCGCCAGCGCGCCCAGCCGGAGAGTTCCTCGTCGCTGTTGCTGAGATAGAAGAGGCCGCAGCGGCGGAAGCCGGTATCCTCGCCGGTCTCAGTGGCGAAGCGCTCCCACAGATCCAGGCTCTTCGTCGCCATCGGCAATTCGCGGGCGTCGCGGTTCTGCTGCCGGCACCAGCCCCAGTTGCGGCTCGATTGTTCCGCACCGACTAAGCCCTTCTCGACAAGCGCGACTTTCAGCCCGCGCCTGAGGAGATAATAGGCTGCGAAAACGCCCACGATGCCGCCGCCGATCACGACTGCATCGGCGGCAGCCGGCAGCTGCGGTGTGGTGTCGACGCGGGTGAGCGGTGCGGGCATTGCGTGGTCTCCGTTTCAGGTCGAGTCTAACGGATTCGACGCGACACCTTTGCCGGAGATCAGCCGGTGACAGCAGAAGATTCCGTGTTGCGGGGAGACTGGCAGCCATTTGTGCTTCGGTATAGCAGGCAATCCGATCGACACCTTTTTGTTATGTGTTAAATTCAGTGTCGGGAAGCCTCAGCATAATCTGCTGTGTGGTTGGGGATCTCTAGCAAACGAAGGCCTGTGATGAAACTCGACCGGATCGACATAAAAATTCTTTATGAACTGCAGAAGAATGGCCGCGTCACGAATGTGGAGCTCGCCGAGCTGGTCAATCTGTCGCCGAGCCCCTGCCTGATGCGGGTAAAGAAACTGCAGTCGGAGGGTTACATCGAAGGCTATTCGGCGCAGATTAACGTCAGCAAACTCGGGCAGACACTGACCGTATTCACAGAGATTACCCTCAAGAACCATCGGCAGATCGACTTCGCTCGCTTCCTCGGGGCGATCGAGAAGGTCGAACAGGTGATCGAATGCCATCTGGTGTCGGGCGGCTACGATTATCTCTTGAAATTCGTCACTGCCGGGATCGACGAATACCAGACGATCATGGAAAGGCTGACCGACATGGACGTCGGCATCGACAAATATTTCAGCTTCGTCGTCCTGAAATCGCCGATCGTCAAAGCCCACATGCCGTTGACCACCCTGTTTCCGCATTAGAGAGCGCGCTGGCCTTTATGGCGCACACTTGGCCGGTGATCTGCGGCTTGTGAAAATGTAGCGGCGCTCGCGAGTATCTCTTCGGGTGAAGGAGAAGCCGCTTTTGCCTGCGAGGATGTGAGTTTCAGATATCACGAGCGAGCTCTCTGGATCTTTCGTGCCGTCGACCCTGTTCGCTATCACCCGCGACGCACATGTTCTTGGATACGCACGACGTCATCACACTCGCTTGCGCATGTTTTACTGGAGGCTCCTAGGTATGGCTCGGTCTACCGTCCCTGCCGAACGAAATTCGCGGTTGGCACCGCGCCGTCGGACAGCTTGTATTTGCGCGAGGATGATCGCCCGACCGGATGGTGCATTGAGCGAAGCTGAACAGAACACAGTGCTAATTGTAAATCTCGGCAAGGTCGCTTAGATCCCAATTCCCGCCAGACAAGACCGCACAGACTTTCTCATCTGGTTTCACGTGTATGCTGCCTGCCAACAAGGCTCCGATTCCGATGGAGGCGGCCGGTTCAGCGATCAATTTTGCATCCTTGGCAAGGGCACGCATGCCGGCAATGATGTGTTCGTCTTCAACAAGAACTATTTCGTCGACATACTTTTCGATAATCGGGTACGGATTTTGGCCAGGAACGCTTATCCTCAAGCCATCAGCAATCGTGTTCTTCAAGGGAAGCGTTGTTCGCTCCTTGTTGATCCGGCTATGAAAATACTTCGGTGTCAACGCAGGTTCCGCGCCGATAACCCGCACCGATGGCTTCGTTTCCTTTATGGCGGTAGCGATTCCCGATATCAGACCGCCGCCGCCTACGGGAACGATGACGGTATGCACATCGTCCAGATCCTGCAGTATTTCACAACCGATCGTTCCCTGACCGGCCATTACGATGGGGTCCTCAAAGGCGTGGACAGCCGCGTAGCTGTTTTCTTCGGCGATTTCGTACACTCTTTTCCATCTGGCAGCGGTGTCGCCGTCGAAGAGAATAACTTCCGCCCCGAGGGCTTTCGTGTTTTCGATTTTGATCTTGGGTGTGGTGACCGGAAGGACCAAAATCGCTTTCACACCCAGCATCCTGGCGGCATAAGCAAGCCCTTGGGCATGGTTGCCCGACGACGTCGCGATGATCCCGTTTGCAATCTCTTCTCGGGAGAGCGAGAGAGCCTTGTTCAGGGCGCCGCGGATCTTGAACGCGCCAGTAATCTGCAGGGTTTCGGGCTTGAGATAGAGCTGACAACCAACCGCCTTCTCGATCTTGTCCGCACGCAATAGGGGGGTGTGTCTGACGTGCGGTTTTAGCCGCTCTTGAGCTTCACGGATGTCGTCAATGGTGGGGTAATTGCGCATGGTCATTGCTCGAAAAACCGAAAGAAGGTGCCGACGTTATAGGCTATGGCGTTATGATAAATTCTGCTGGCCGTCGTATTGTCCTGTATGGCCATGCCCGTGGAGTCGAAGATCGTGATTTCGTCATCACTTTCTCGTCCAGGTTTCCTTCCCAGCAATATCTCGCCAATTTCACCGTGAATGTCGTCCTTGGTGATGATATTTTTGTTCAGGGGATGCCAGGTTTCGCCCTTCTCGGTGCACTGCGCGATCGAGTCGACGACTAGCTTTGCATTCCTGAATATCTCCGGATCCAATTCTTGCTTGCCTTGTTGATCCGTGCCGATCGCAACAATGTGCGTGCCGGGCCTGACCCAATCCGCTTCCACGAGCGAGCCTTTTCCGCGGGTCGTCGTAACAAGGATATCGGCCTGCTCGACGGCCTCCCTTTTGGAATTCGCCATCATGACAGGAATGCCAAGCTCGCTTTCGATATCCGTCTTGTATTTGAAAAGCGTGTCAGGGTTGCTGTCCCAGGCGTGGATCTCCTCGATCTTCATGATCTCGTTAATTGACCGGATTTGCATTCTTGCTTGATTGCCAGTGCCGATCGATGCGACTGTCGTGGCGTTCTTCCTCGCCAGTGCTTTGACGGAGACGGCTCCAGACGCCCCCGTTCTGAGACCGAGAATCAAGCTTCCATCCATAACGCAGATCAACGAACCGCTCCTGGCGTCGAACAGGAAAATCGTCGCCATGCCATTGGGCACTCCGTGTGCAGTCGGGTTATCAATGAACCCGCCGGAAGAGGCTTTCATGGAGATCATTTCATTGGCTTTGTAGTAGCCGAGCTTAAAGTCGATTTCGCCACGAGGCGACGGGAGATCTATCCCCATATAGTCAGGTTGTTCCACCTGATCACTGCTAAAGGCCTTGTACGCCTCTTCCACGGCAGCGATGACTTCCGTCACGCTGATCAGCCGACTGACCTCGTCCTTTTTAAGCAGCAGCGTTTTCATGCACCAGCTCTCAATTTCTTGATTCAACCAACGCTTCGATCATCCCGCCTTGATTTCGGGATCATCATCATCGCCCAGTGCCGGCTTTATTGGCCGCATGCGCGGCCGCCTTTCCTGCTTAGGCGTCACTATTGCGAATTTTCGCCAGCAGGCGTCCAGATCGCACCGGCCGGTGAGAGCCTCTTCCCGCGCAATTATCGGCCTGCGACGGCGCTGATCAGCTTCGGATCCTGCTTTAGCCCGTCGAGCCAGGCCGGATCGAGTTTCGGAACGGAGGAGAACAGTAGCTGTGAGTAGGGGTGGCTCGCGCTGCTGCTCATGGCCGACGGAGGGAGCTGCTCGATCTTTTCGCCCGCATACATCACAGCGACTTCGTCGCAGATCGCCTCGACGACCGAGAGGTCGTGGCTGATAAAAATGTAGGAGAGAGAAAGCTCCCGCTGCAGTTCCTTGAGAAGGTCGATGACGGCTGCGGCAACAACTGTATCAAGTGCCGACGTAACTTCGTCACACAGGATCAGTTTTGGCTCGGCAGCAAGCGCGCGAGCGAAGTTGACGCGCTGCTTCTGACCGCCTGACAGTTCTGACGGGCGCCGGTGCTTCAAGGCCCGGGGAAGGCGAACCATATCCAGGAGTTCGTCGATCCGCTTCTCACGCTTCTCACCTGTCATGCCATGATAGAAGGCCAACGGTCGCCCCAGGATATCGCTGATCGATTTGGCCGGATTGAGAGCGGTGTCGGCGTATTGGAAAACGATCTGCAGCTCTCGCAACTGTTCTCGCGTACGGGCGCGGGCGGCTGGCGCCAGCGTCTGTCCATTGAAGGTGATCTTGCCCGCAGTCGCCGGAATGATGCCGGCAATCGTTCGAGCCAGGGTGGATTTGCCGCAGCCGGACTCACCGATAATTCCCAGATTGCAACCGCTCTCAACCTCGACGCTGACGGATTTCAGGGCTTTGACGAGAGGTGTACCGTCGGCCTGGATGGGGCCGTAGCCTGCGATAAGGTCCTGCACCTGAAGAATCGCTTTGCTCTGCTGCTTGTCAGGGGATTTGGCCCGCGCTTCCGGCTTGAAAGCGCCCAGCAGCTCCTTGGTATAAGGATGCTGCGGTCTGCTTAGGATTTGCTCGGTGCTTCCGATCTCCTGGACTTCGCCTCCTTTGAGGACAACGATGCGATCGGCGATCTGAGCCACCACGGCGAGATCGTGCGAGACGTACACGCCGCCGATGCGACCCTTGTGCATTACGGATTTAAAGGCGCGCAGCACTTCGATCTGTGTGGTCACATCAAGCGCCGTCGTGGGCTCGTCGAAGATGACAAGTTTTGGATCGCCGATCAGGGCCATCGCGGCCGAGAGGCGTTGCAACTGACCGCCGGAAACCTGATGCGGATAACGGGAACCGATCGTTTCCGGATCGGGAAGAGAGAGCGCCTTGAATAGGCTTACCGCGCGGGTGCGGGCCTCTTCGGCCGGCATCAGGTCATGGATGCGAGCGATCTCGATGACCTGTTCCATGATCGTCTGTGACGGATTGAAGGCCGCGGCGGCACTTTGTGGTACATATGAGACGACGGTTCCCCGGATCTTGCCCCGTTTTCGCTCCGGAAGGCTTGCCATGTCCTGACCGGCGAGCACGACGGAGCCGCCGCTGATCCGACAGCCGGCTCGGGCATAACCCATCAGGGTTAAAGCGATGGTCGTCTTGCCTGACCCACTTTCGCCGATCAGAGCGACGATCTCTCCTTCGGCGACTTCGAAACTGACGCCACGGATGATTTCGACGATGCGGCCGGAGTCGGTCTTGGCTTCGACCTTGAGGTCACGGATTTCGACGAGGTTGGCCATCATTCGCTCCGATCGCGTATTTTTTGAGGAAGGTTGTCGATCAGCAAGTTGACGCTGATCGTCAGCGTGGCGATAGCGATCGAGGGGAAAATCACCGCGGGTGCGCCGAGAGGGAGGCCGCCGATATTCTCGCGCACCAGGGCGCCCCAATCCGCATAGGGCGGCTGCACGCCAAGCCCGAGGAACGAAAGGCCCGACAGGAGCAGCACGATGAAGACGAAGCGCAGGCCCAGGTCGGCAAGCACCGGCCCGACAATATTGGGCAGGATTTCGGACGCGACCAAGTAAACTATACCTTCGCCGCGAGCGCGGGCCACGGTGATGAAGTCCATCGTATTGATGTTGACTGCGAGAGCCCGGGCGAAGCGATAGGAGCCGGGCGTGTAGATCACCGCAAGTGTCATCACCAGAACGGGAATGGACGATCCGACCGCGGCCACGACTACGAGGCCGAAAAGTTTGCTTGGAATCGAGTTCATGGCATCGAGAAAGCGACTGAGAAGGGTGTCGACCCAGCCGCCAGACACCGCCGCGATCATGCCGAGCACGACGCCTGAGAAGCAGGCGATGCTAACGGCGACTAGCGAAATGCCGACAGTGTAGCGCGCTCCCATCAGGATGCGGGAAAGCATGTCACGTCCCAGATAGTCCGAACCGAGCCAGAACTGCTGGCTCATGGGGCCAAAATAGTCAAAATCGAGTATCTCACCAACCGGATGGGGGATGATCCAGGGAGCAATGACGGCGATGATTGCCCAGAAAGCAATGACGGCGAAGCCGACCACACCGACCAGATTGATGCGATAGGCGAATTTCCGACGCTTTGGCGCATGTGTTTCGATCGTGGTCATCATCGTAGCCTCGGGTTGGCAAGAATAGCGACGATATCGGCCGTCGTGATCAGGATCAGATAGCCGACGCAGAATATCATCGCGCAGGATTGGATGAGGGGGAGATCGCGGGTGGCGACGGCGTCGACCATCAGCTTAGCGATGCCGGGATAGTTGAAGATCGTCTCGACGATGATCACTCCGCCCAGAAGGTATGAAAGCGAGAGGGCAATCGCATTGACGATCGGACCGAGGGCGTTCGGCAGCGCATGTTTCAACACGATGCGGCTTCGAGAGGCACCCTTCAACAGCGCCATTTCGGCATAGGGTGTGTTCAGCGTTTCCACCACAGCAGCCCGCGTCATGCGGATCATCTGCGCGGAGACCCCAAAGGTGAGGGTGATCACCGGCATCGCGTATACGCGCACTATGTCGGTGATAGTGTGGACTTCATTGGTGAATGAAATCGCCGGCAGCCATTGCAAATAGACTGCAAAGAACATGACAGCCAACGTCGCTATCATGAATTCCGGGACCGATATGACGCCGATCGTAAATACGGTGACCGCCCGATCATAGAGCGAGCCCCGCACCATGGCGGCGGTGATGCCGAGCGTCAATGCAATCGGTACTGCGAACAAGGCCGTGATGCCCGCAAGCTTCATCGAGTTGGCGAACCGGCCGCTGATCAGGTCGGCAACTGGCATGTTGTTGGCGTAGGACGTGCCCAGGTCACCCGATAGCAGCCCGCCCATCCAATAGATAAAACGCACGAACGCCGGGTCGTCGAGATGCATGGCCTTGCGCAACCCTGCGACGGCCTCCGGCGTTGCAGCCTGGCCGAGCAGGATCGACGCAGTATCCCCCGGCAGGAGCGACGTCGCTGTAAAGACCGCGAACGAGACGATGACCAAGGTGATCAGGGCGATGAGCAATCTGCTCAGCACCAGGGACAGGACCTCTTTGTTCACACTCGCTTCCTTCCAGTTATCGGAACCAAAGTGCAGAGGGGCCACAGCAACGTGGCGGCAGCCCCGAGCCTACTTTGTCAATCAAGATTCAAACCAAACATGCTCGGCCATGCGATAACCCATCATACCGCCGAGCGGGTTGGTTTCCATGCCCTTGAGCTTGTCCGTGATGGCGTCGATCCCGGTCAGGTAGGCCGGAATGATGGTGCCGGCCTCGTCTGCGATCATCACCTGCATCTCATTGTAAATGGCTTTGCGCTTCTCCTGATCGAGCGAGCCGCGCGCCTCGATCAGCATCTTGTCGAATTTGTCCGATTTGTAATGGCTCTCATTCCAGGGTGCGCCGGACGCGTACAGCAACGAGAACAGGATGTCGGGCGTCGGCCTGTAATTGATATTGCCGAAATGGATCGGCGCTTTGAGCCAATACTTGTCCCAATAGCCGTCGGAGGGCACACGCTGAACGTCGAGCTTCATGCCGATTTCGGCGCCGGCGGCCTGAACGATCATCGCCATGTCGATTGCGGAGTTCGCGGCCTCGGACGCGATAACCGGGATCGACTGGCCGAGAACGCCTGCCTTATTGAAATAGAACTTAGCCTTTTCAGGGTCGTACGGCTTCGGCTTGAGATCGTCGTTGCGATAGGGGTTGCCAGGGAAAATCGGCTGGTCGTTACCGATTTCACCGCGCCCGCGCAGGGCTGCCCTCAGGATCTGCTCACGATTGACCAGGTGCTTCATGCCCGCGACGAAATCGCTGTTTTGACCAGGGGTCGTATCGAGGCGCAGGTTGAGGTTGGTGTAACTGTTGGCGCTCGATTTCGATAGAACGAAGCCGGGCCTCCCTTCGACGAGCCGCTCCGAGCGGGGATTGATAGCGGCCGCGACATGGACGTCTCCCGACAGCAAGGCGTTCACGCGCGAGCTGTCGTCGCTGATCGCGAAGAACTCAAAGGAGTCGACAAATGGTCCTTTCGACTTCCAGTAATGGTCGTTCCGCCGCATCAGCGAGCGCACACCGGGTTCGAAGTTTTCGAGAACGAAAGGCCCTGTGCCGTTCCCCTTCGAGAAGTCGGCGGTCCCGTCCGCGACGATCATGAAGTGCTGAAGCGCCAGGATGGTCGGCAGGTCGGCGTTGGCATCTGCGAGTGTTATTTCGAGAGTGAGATCGTCGACCGCCTTGAACCCCGTCATTTGCTTTGCGATGGCATTGACCTTTGAGCCGACTTTGGGATCCAGGTGGCGCTTGAGCGAGAAGATCACGTCTGCGGACGTAAGTTGTTTCCCGTCGTGAAAGGTGACGCCCTTGCGCAGCTTCACGGTCCACACCTTGCCGTCGGTGCTCTCGATGCTTTCCGCCAGTTCCATCTCGACCGCGCCGGACTTGTCGAGGTTGGAAAGGCGGTTATAGACTGCGGAACACCGTGAATAATCCGTGGAATTCGACGCTTTGGCCGGGTCGAGCGTGTCTGCGGTCGAAGACGTGAAGCCTGCCGCCTTGAGGTGTCCTCCGCTAACCGGAGTGGCGGCGATCGCTTTAGTGGCGCGACCTACGATGACGCCGCCAGCAGACATGGCGACGCCGCCGGCGAGAAGCATCTGCAGCAGTTCACGGCGGGTGGCGCCGCGTCGGATGGCGCTTTCGACCACTGCGTCGTCGGCGCGGTTCCAGTTCGTAGTCTTTAAGTCGGTCATGGCATTCCCCTTTTCTTTCTGTGACGGCCGCCTGCTGGCGAGCCGATCCGGTTTTAAAAGTCAGGCGCGCGAAGCAGCCACGGCCTCCGCGAGGCCGGCCATCGACGTGAAATGATCATCGGGTGCGGTGAATTCGGCCGGCTCGATCGTGCCGTCGCAGTCCTTCTGGGCATGCCGCCGCTCCCGCCGATCGCACATATGGCGACCGGCTGCGGGCAGGCCAAGCTCCGGCGCGGTCGCGAGATGGACGCGCACGAGATCGCCGGGAAAGAGGTCGACGTCGTCTGAGTAGCGGCGGGCGTCGTGATGCTGAGCGCCCGCTCGCCATCGATCTCATGTCCCGCTTCGGCTGAATCGATGAGCGCGCCGACCATGTCGAAGCTCATGTAGCTGATTTTCGGAAGGCTTCTGCTCACGCGAATTCCCCAGTGTTCGGCTCCGATGGAGCGCGGCTTCTCGAAGAAGAATGTTCCGTTCCCGGCAGGATCGTTGTCCTGCTCTTGTATGAAGGCCGGATTTGTTGTCATCCGTGCCTTTCGTGTGTTTCAGTTTGTCACTTGCGCCGCGCCGGATTCTCCGAAAAGGCGCCCTGGGGCGGCACAAAACACCGAATCTGACCGTTTCGCGGTATTCTCAGGCCCGTAGCGCCCGGCGCACATCCGGATCCTCCAGCGTCTCGTCCAGCGTCAAACGCGTGCGTTCGACGATCGCATCGATCTCGGCGTCGGTGCAGCAAAGCGGCGGCGCGTAGCCAAGGATGCCGTTGGCGAACGCGCGGATGACGAGGCCGTTTTCCCAGGCGCGATCGAAGATGCGACGCGCCGGATCGGCGGACGCCGGTAGCGGCGTCCGGTTGGCCTTATCGACCACGAGTTCGATGGCGGCCAGCATGCCGCGCCCGCGGACATCGCCGACGAGCGGGTGATTTCTTAGCGATTCCAGGCCCTGCATCAGCCGCTTCCCGGCCTTGATGCCATTGTCGAGCAGGCCGTTTTCGTAGAGCTTCAAGACTTCGAGGCCGACCGCGGCGCTGACTGGATGGGCCGAATAGGTGTAGCCATGACCAATTGCGGCGGCGCCCGCCCCCTCGGCAATCGTTTCATAGACATGATCGGCCATGAAGACGGCGCCCATCGGGACGTAGCCGGAGGTGAGGCCCTTGGCGGTCGTCATGAAATCAGGCACGACCCCTTCCTCGCTGCAGGCAAAAAGCGGCCCCGTCCGGCCAAAGCCGGTGATCACCTCATCCGCGACAAAAAGGATATCGTGCTCGCGGCAGAATTCCCGCATCGCCTTAAGCCAGCCTTTCGGCGGCACAAGCACGCCGCCAGAACCCTGGATCGGTTCGACGTAGAAGGCGGCGACGCGTTCAGGCCCGATCGCCTTCACCTTGCTTTTCAGCGCCGCAAGCGAGGCCTCGATGATTGCCTGCGGGCTGTCGCCGACCGGGTTGCGATAGGCGTAATGCGACGGAATTTTATGCTGCCAATCGAAAGGAAGGCCGAAGCCGGCATGGAAGGCAGGCAGGGCGGTCAGGCCCGCACCCACCGTGGAGGAGCCGTGATAGCCCTGTTCGACCGAGATGAACTGATCGCGCTCGGGCCGTCCCCGGGCATTCCAGTAGTAGCGGATGAAGCGGACCGTGCTGTCCACCGCGTCCGAGCCGCCGAGCGTGAAGTAGACATGGTTCAGATTGCCTGGGGTCCGGTCGGCAAGCTCCCCGGCGAGCCGGATCGCTGGCTCGGAGCCGAGGCCGAAATAGGCTGTTGCATAGGGAAGCTCCCGCATCTGCCGGGCTGCCGCCTCGACGATGCTGTCGTGGCCGTAACCGGCATTGACGCACCACAGACCGGCGAAACCGTCGATCAGCTGTTTGCCCGAGGCGTCGGTGACCGTTGCTCCCTTGGCCGAGGCCAGCACGCGCACGCCATGTTTTTCATGACTGCGGTAGGACGCTACGGGATGAATGAGATGGGCGCGATCGAGTTCGATGAGCGAGTTGCTATACATGGGATCTCCGAATCAGCCGAGGGCTTGGTTGGCAAGGGCAAAGATGGTGGCGGTCCGGGCGGCGACGTCGCCGATCGATGGCCTTCTCATTGCGATACCGCCACCGACATGGGCGAGCCCCAGCGTGTCGAGCCATGGAGACAGTCCGGTTTCGGCGGTCGTATCCACCCTGAGGAACCTTCCTGCGCGTGCGGCGACGTGATGTTCGATGAGTTTCCTGGCGTCTTCGATGTCTGCGGCGACCACGGGCCCGATCACCTCGCCGCGACCAAAGGGACGCAGGCAGGCGAAACCCGAGACACCGCCGTTGCGGCGAATGACGGCGAATTCGCCCACCTGTGCGAGACAGGCGATGAGTTTTTCGCGGTCGGCGCCGAAGGCAAGGCGGTCGAGCGCCATGATGGCCGGGAGATCGCCGGCGGTGGCGGCGTCGGTGCCGGTCGGCGCGCCGATTTCTTCGGCAAGGCCCTGGTGCTGCATCACTGTCCCGGTTTCATCAAAGCCCAGCTTTTGATAGAGCGGCAGCCCCGCCGTTGTCGCGATCAGCCGCAGCGGCCGGTCGCCAGCGATCCGCAAGGCGGCATCCATCAGCCTGCGGCCGACGCCGCGACCGCGCATGGTTTCGTCGACGATGACCATGTTGATGGTCGCGCAATCCTCCTTGTAGGATGTGACGAGCACGGTGCCGACGACCCTGCCGTCTTCGATTGCGACCACGCCTTCGCTCAAGGCGTGCGCCATCTGCCAGTCCTCGGGCCGATGCGGCCAGCCCGCCTGTCTGGAGAGCGCTACGGCGGCTTCCAGATGGCCGGGGCTGAACGCGGCGATTTCGATCTGACGTGTTTGCATCGGGCCATCCTTCATGTCGTGCCCGCAAGTCTGCCGGAGCCCCGGCGGGCAGATCGTCTGAAGGCCGTGGCTCGAGCAGTATCTTATAGCTTTGCGCTGACGGGCCGCCGCATCTTATGCTGGGGCCATCGATATCGATCCTGTCCGGATGCTGTCCAGACCGGCTCGGCATGAAATCGTTCCGTTCGCTGAAGCTCAGTGCATCATCGCCAGCGCTGCCGCAAAGAAATCGTCGCCGCCGAAGTTTCCTGATTTCAACGCCAGAAGCATGTCGCCCTGTGCGTTGCCGAGCGTGCGCAGAATCGGCACGCCGGGGGCAATCTCGGGGCCGATCAGAAATGCCGGAATGGCGAGCCTGTCGACTGCGGCCCCAGACGTTTCGCCGCCGGCGACCACGAGGCGGCGCACGCCTCTCTCAACCAATTCAGCTGCGATCATCGAGGTTGCGGTCTCGATCGCGTGGCCGGAGGCCTCCCGCCCATATTGGCGTTGCAGCCGGGATACCGTTTCCGGCGCCGCGCTCGCCGCGATGATGACGGGGCCGGCGGAGAGGCGGTCTCCGGCCCAGGAAATCGCTGCGGTGATCTCATCCGGACCGGCGAGCAGCCGTTCCGGATCAAGCCGCAGCACAGGCATCGATCGTTCGGCGACGTCGAGCTGGCGCAGCGTCGCCTGCGAACAGCTGCCGGCCACGATCGCCGAAAGCCCCCCCACAGGGCGAATGATGTCTTCAGCGGTTTCGCTGCCGGATATGCGGCCGGAACGGACGAGAGCGCGCGCAAGGCCGAGACCAAGGCCGGACGCACCGGTGGATACCGGCATTTCGAGCGCGATCTCGCCGAGCGTCTCCAGATCCCTTTCGAATATTGCATCGGCAATAGCCATGCTCACGCCCGTCGGGCGCAACGCATCGAACCTCGCCCTGGCCGCGGCAGGGCCGGCAGCGACGTTTGCCAGGTCGAGCAGTCCGACGGAGCCGCGCGATTGCCGGGTGAGAACCCGCACGAGATTGGCATCGTGCATCGGGTTCAAGGGGTGGTCCTTGAGCGGGCTTTCGTTCAATGGCTGGCCGCCGACGAAGAGATGGCCGAGATAGACGGTCCGTCCCGTTTCCGGAAAGGCCGGTGTTACCAGCACACTCCCGCCGCCGGCCGCGTCGCTCAAGGCCTCGGTGACGGGACCGATATTGCCGGCATCGGTGGAATCGAAGGTCGAACAGATTTTGTAAAGCACGTGGTGCGCGCCTCGCTCGCGCAGCCATCGCTCAGCTTCGGTGGCAGCAGTCACGGCCTCGGAGGCCGGGACTGAGCGGATTTTCAGGGAAATGACGACGGCATCCACGTCAGGCAGTGCAAGCGCGGGATCGGGAATGCCGACCGTCTGCACCGTGCGCAGGCCGTTCTTTGTCAGCGTGTTGGCGAGATCCGACGCGCCCGTATAGTCGTCAGCAATCGATCCGAGTGAAATGGCCATCATCTAGCTCCGTGCAAAAGGGGCGAACCAGCCCAAGCCGTCCAGCGTGCGTCCCCGCGGAATATATTCGCAGCCGATGAAACCGTCATAACCCAGCCGGTCGATCTCGCTGAACAGATAGGGATAGTTCAGCTCCTCCCCATCCGGCTCGTTGCGGGACGGCACGCTGGCGATCTGGATATGGCCTGTGATCGGCAGCAGGCGCCGCAATGCCATGGCGACGTCGCCATGGATGATCTGACGGTGATAGATGTCGAATTGGAGCTTCAGGTTCGGCAGACCGCATTCGGCGATCAACCGCTCGGCCCTCCCGAAGTCGTTGAGGAAATATCCCGGCATGTTGCGCCCGTTGATCGGCTCAAGCAGAAGGTCGATGCCCTTTTCCCCAAGCCGGCCGGCGGTGTAGGCAACGGATCGCCGATAGCAGGAAGAGGCGTTCTGATCATGAGCATCGGCGATGCCCGCCATCAGGTGCAATCGCCTGACGCCCGTCGCCGCCGCATAATCCAGTGCCCGCTCGACATAAGTCTTCAGCTCATCGAACCTTCCGGGAAGGGCCGCGATGCCGCGCTCGCCGGCTGCCCAGTCGCCCGGCGGCAGGTTGAACAGGGCCTGCTGCAGATTGTTGCGGGCAAGCCGTTCGGCAATCGCCTCCGGCGTGGCCTCGTAGGGAAAGAGGTATTCGACGGCGGCAAAGCCGGCATCGGCTGCGGCGTCGAAACGGTCGAGGAATGTCCATTCGTTAAACATCATCGTCAGGTTGGCGGCGAAAACCGGCATGTCTAGCGTTCCCTCTACAGGCTCTGCGGCTCTTTGAAGCCCGGCAATTCTGCGCCGGAAAGCTGGGCATAGAGCCGGGCGAGCGAGGAATCGTCGTCACGGCCCATGCCGGCGCCTGCGGCGGCCAGATACATCTGCAAGGCGGCTGCCGCGAGCGGCACCGGATATCGTTCGGAGCGGGCCATATCCTGGACGATGCCGAGGTCCTTGACGAAAATCTCGATGCTGCTGAGCGGAGTATAATCGCCGGCCAGCACATGCGGCACGCGGTTTTCGAACATCCACGAATTGCCGGCCGAGGCCGTGATTACCTCATAGACCTTGTCGAGGTCGAGGCCCTGCTTGGCGGCAAAACTTATCGCCTCGCAGGCGGCGGCGATGTGCACGCCGGCGAGAAGCTGGTTGATCATCTTGAAGGCCGCGCCTTTGCCGGCTGCGTCGCCAAGCTCGTAGACTTTGGCGGCCATGGCGTCGAGACTTGGGCGGGCGGCGTCGAAGGCCTGCCTGGAGCCGGACGCCATGATCGTCAACGCGCCCTGCGCCGCCTTGGCCGCGCCGCCCGAAATCGGCGCGTCGAGATAATGCAAGCCGAGAGCCTCCACCCGTTGCGCCAGATCGCGGGCGACGGCTGGATCCATGGTGGCCGACGAGATGAAGACCGCGCCGGGCTCCATCGCATGCGCGACGCCTTCAGGCCCGAATAGCACCGCCTCGGTCTGCGCGCCGTTGACGACCACGGAGACGACGATGTCGGCGCCCTTTGCCGCATCGGCGGGGGTCGCTGCGCCACGTCCGCCATCAGCGATGAAGCGGTCCACCGCCGCCGGCGTGATGTCATATCCGACGACGTCGAGACCGGCGCGCTTCATCGACCGGGCCATTCCGAGCCCCATGGAACCAAGACCGATTACGGCCGCGACAATGGCGGAGCCCGGGTTTTCAGCAAGCGGTGACATGAGGAGATTCTCCATCTTGTGAGGAACGTCTGCGCCCTCCGGGTCCTGTCCCGGAGGGCTGCCGTTCAGCGATTGACGCTTTTCGCCGGAACCGTCAACACGGCCAGCGAGCCAATGACCAGCGCGGCCGCCAGCAGATACATGCCGGCGCTGTTGGTGCCGGTGAAATCCTTGAGATAGCCGACCAGAAACGGCCCGAGAAACCCGGCGAGGTTGCCGACCGAATTGATCCAGGCGATACCGGCCGCAGCGCCGGTGCCGGCAAGAAAGGCCGTCGGCAGCGACCAGAAGAGCGGCGCGCAGCTGATCGCACCCGCCGCCGCCAGCGAGAGGCAGACGATCGAGACCGTCGTGCTGGTCGCCATGGTCGCCGCGACAAAACCGCCGGCGGCGGTGAGAGCCGGGACGACGAGATGCCAGCGGCGTTCGCGCAGCCTGTCGGCGGAACGGCCGAGCGCCAGCATGGCGACGAATGTGCAGATATAGGGGATCGCGGAAATCAGACCGATATTCAGATTTCCGCTCACGCCCGAGGCCTTGACGATGGTCGGCATCCAAAAATTCAGGCCATATTGCCCGAGCACGAAGCAAAAATAGATCAGGCACATCAGCCAGACGCGACGGTCGGCCAGGGTTGCCGCGATGCTGTGCGGGCTTGTCGCCTTGATCCGGTTCTCCGCCTCGATATTGGCCGTCAGCACGCGCTTTTCCTTATCGTCCAGCCATTTCGCGTCCTGGATCGTATCATCAAGATAGAAGAACGTCGCGATACCGAAAAGAATGGCCGGAACGGCTTCGATCAGGAACATCCACTGCCAGCCTGAAAGGCCATGCGCGCCGTGGAAACTGTCCATCAGGAGACCCGATAGCGGATTGCCGAAAATGGCGGAGACCGGGATCGCCGACATGAAGGTGGTGATGATCCTGGCGCGGCGATGGGCCGGATACCACGCGGTCAGATAGAGAATGATGCCAGGGAAAAATCCGGCTTCGGCAACGCCCAACAGGAAACGCAGGACATAGAAGACGGTTTCCGACGAGGTGAACATGAAGGCGGCTGATATGATGCCCCACGTGACCATGATGCGGGCGATCCACACCCGCGCGCCCACCTTGTTCATGATGACGTTGCTCGGCACTTCAAACAGAAAATAACCGATGAAGAAGATGCCGGCGCCGATGCCATAGGCGGCTTCCGACAGGCCGAGTTCGCTCGACATCTGCAGCTTCGCGAAGCCGACATTGACGCGGTCGAGATAGGCCACGACGTAGCACAGCATCAAAAAGGGTATTATGCGCCAGAATACCTTGCCATAGGCCCGGTCCTCCCAGGCCTCAGCGATATATGCGCCAGCCACTGGCGCCTGCGTCTGCAGTGTCATGATTTTCTCCTCCACTGTTGCCGGCCCGTCGATCCTCCTGCGGCCCGGCGCGCCGTCTTTGGCAGCGCTGCCAATTTCCAATAGTCCATTTTGGCAGCGCTGCCAACGGTAAATTGGTAGCGCTGCCAAAAAAATCTTGCTTCTTGGCGTGAGCAATGAAAAATGGTGGGGAAAAGCTGGGTTCGATGTAACGATGGAATTCAAACATCAGGCGACGGTAACGCTTGCCGAGGTCGCGGAAGCGGCCGGTGTCGGTGAAAGCACGGTGTCGCGTGTGCTGCGCAACCACGGTTCGTTTTCCGGCAGGACGCGGGAGCGGGTGATGGCTGCCGTCGAGCGGCTGGGCTATGTGCCGAACCGGATTGCCGGGACGCTGGCCTCCACCGGTTCGCGTCTGGTCGCCTTCGTCATTCCCTCGCTCTCGAACATCGTCTTTCCCGATGTGCTGCGCGGCGCCAGCGCCGTCCTGGAAGAAAACCGCTACCAGGCGGTGTTCTCCGTCACCGATTATGATCCGGCCAAGGAGGAAGCGCTCGCCGCCGCGATGCTTGCCTGGCGCCCGGCGGCAGTGATGTTGGCGGGCTACGAGCATACCGAGGGAACAGCGAAGATGCTGCGTGCCAGCGGATGCCGGGTGGTGGAGTTGCTCGATTTGGACGGCGATCCCCTCGATATCGCCGTCGGCTTCTCGAACCGCGCGGCCGGACAGGAGAGCGCTGCCTTCCTGCTCCGGCGGGGCTACCGACGGATCGGCTATGTCGGTCACGACCTGGACCGCGACACCCGTGCCGGAAAGCGTTTTTTGAGCTTTTGCGAAACTCTCGAAGCTAACGGAACTCCACTTATCGCTCGCGAAATCCTGGCGAGCGCTTCGTCAGTGGAAAACGGCAAGCAGGGACTGGAGCGACTGTTGGCACGAGCGACCGACCTCGATGCGGTCTACTTTTCCAACGATGACATGGCGCTCGGCGGTTATTTTCACTGTCTCGCTCAAGGGATCGCCATCCCCTCGCAGCTCGCCATATTCGGCTATAACGGTCTCGATATCGGCCGGGCAATCCCGCAACCTTTATCGACCATCCGGACGCCGCGTGTGGCAACGGGGCAGATTGCCGCGCAGCTGGTCATCGCCAATGCGCCGCCGCAGGCCATCGATCTCGGTTTTGAACTGATCGAAGGGGCAACTGCGTAATATTGGAGGAACCGCCATGTCCGACACGCGCCTGCGTGAGGAAATCTGCCGATACGGTCGCTCGCTGTTCGAGCGCGGGCTGACGCCCGGTTCGTCCGGCAACATATCGTTGCGATTGGAGGACGGCGGCTGGCTGGTGACGCCGACCAACGCCTCGCTCGGCTTTCTCGACCCGGCCCGCATCTCAAGGCTTGACGCGGAAGGCCGGCTGCTGTCCGGCGACAAGCCGACAAAAGAAATCCCGCTTCACACTGCCCTCTATGAGACACGCGGCAGCGCCCGTGCCATCGTCCATCTTCACTCCACTCATGCGGTGGCGCTGACGATGCTGCCGGAGATCGATCCGCGTGCCGCCCTGCCGCCGATGACGCCATATTATCTCATGCGCGCCGGTGAGACCGCTTTGGTGCCGTATTTTCGCCCCGGGGATCCGGCGGTGGCAGACGCGATCCGGGGGCTGGCTGGCAGATATTCTTCGGTGCTTCTGGCCAATCATGGCCCTGTCGTCGCCGGTGACAGTCTGGAAGCGGCGGTCTTCGCGACCGAGGAACTGGAGGAAACGGCGAAGCTCTATCTGCTGCTGCGCAACCTCAATCCCCGTTTCCTCAGCCCTGCTCAGGTGGCCGATCTCGTCAATACCTTCGACCTCGATCTTCCATCGCATCATGAGCATGATCACGATCACGATTGAACCGATAGCCGGCCGCCTTCCGGCGGCGCAGAACTGGGCCGTTTGATCCTTTCTTACGATCGCTTCAATTTCCAGGAGCAGCAAGCGCGCGCAACCTTCTGCCAAACGCCACTCTCGATACGATAGATTCTGCTTCCGATGCGGCTAATTCAGGTAAGCCACGGGTGAAGCAGTGCCTATGATTTTGAACACGTCCCCAGTTCCGATCGTTAAAGGATACGCAGATGACGACGTTCCGTCCGAAATACATCACCTTCGATTGCTACGGCACGCTGACCAATTTTCAGATGGCAGAAGCGGCACGCGATCTCTACGGCGACCAGCTCGATGAGCCGCGCATGGTGGAGTTCATCAAGAATTTCGCCGCCTATCGCCTGGACGAGATCATGGGCGCCTGGAAGCCCTACGCCGAGGTTGTCCATAATTCGCTCGAGCGGACTTGCAAGCGCAACGGCGTAACATTTCGCGACGAAGCCGCTCAGATGATCTACGCGCGTGTTCCGACCTGGGGGCCGCATCGCGACGTACCGGAGGGCCTCGCCAGGGTCGCCCGGGAAATTCCGCTGGTGATCCTGTCGAACGCCATGGACGCGCAGATCATGTCGAATGTCGAAAAGCTCGGTGCGCCATTCCACGCTGTCTATACCGCCCAACAGGCAAATGCCTACAAACCGCGGTTCCAGGCCTTTGAATATATGTTCGACATGCTCGGCTGCGGACCGCAAGACGTGCTGCATTGCTCGTCCTCCTTCCGCTATGATCTGATGTCGGCCCACGATCTCGGCATCAAGAACAAGGTCTGGGTCAATCGCGGTCACGAGCCGGCCAATCCCTATTACGGCTATGTAGAAATTTCAGGTATATCGAGCCTGCCTGGCGTCGTTGGCCTCTGACGGAGACAAGCGGATGCAATTCCAGTCCTACTGGCACGACACAGCCCGTGCTTTTGCCGATGCGGCTCAAGGCCCGGTCGAAGGGCATTATGATGTCGCCGTCATCGGGGCTGGCTTTACGGGGCTAGCAGCAGCGCGCCAGCTTGCGAAAGTCGGCGCCAGGGTCGTCGTACTGGAGGCAGAACGAGTGGGCTGGGGCGCATCGGGGCGCAATGGAGGCCACCTCAACAACGGACTGGCCCACAGCTTCCTGTCCGCGAAGTCAGCGCTCGGCGCGGAGAATGCTATCGCGCTCTATCGTGCGTTCGATGAGTCCATCGACACGATCGAGGCGATCATCGCCGAGGAGGGCATCGACTGCAATTTCCGTCGCGCCGGAAAGCTGAAGCTTGCCTCCAAACCTCAGCATTTCGAGGCCATTGCCCGCAACTTCGAGGCTGTGCACAGAGACGTCGATCCGGAGACGGCGCTGCTTTCGGCGGATGACTTGAAGAGTGAGGTCGGCTCGCCCTTCCATGGCGCCATGCTCTCGAAGAAGAGTGCGATGATGCATATGGGTCGCTATGTCGCCGGGCTCGCCGCCGCGGCCGTCCGCCACGGCGCCGTCATCTTCGAAAAGGCGGCGGTGACGGCGCACCGGCAGGGCAATGGTCGGCACAGCCTTGCGACCGCACGCGGCAGCGTTACCGCAGACCACGTCTTGGTCGCGACGGGCGCCTACACGCCGTCCCTCTTCGGCTATTTTCGCCGCCGGATCATTTCGGTCGGCAGTTTTCTTGTGGCCACCCGTCCGCTGACCGATGCCGAAATCGCCGCGACGATGCCGGGAAACCGGACCTGCGTCACCTCGATGAATATCGGCAATTATTTCCGACTGTCGCCGGACAAGCGGCTGATCTTCGGCGGCCGCGCACGTTTTTCCGCCACGTCTGATCAGCGCTCGGATGAAAAGAGCGGCGATATTCTGCGCGCCAGCCTGGCCGAAATCTTCCCACGACTTGCCGGCGTTGAGATCGACTATTGCTGGGGCGGGCTCGTCGATATGACGAAAGACCGTTATCCCCGCGCGGGCTACGTTGACGGCGTTTGGTACGCCATGGGCTATTCCGGCCACGGCGCCCAACTCTCCACCCATCTCGGCATGATCATCGCCGACGCCATCATGGGCAAGGCGGACCGCAATCCGGTAAAGGGGCTCGAATGGCCTGCCGTGCCCGGCCATTTCGGCAAGCCGTGGTTCCTGCCGGTCGTCGGGCTCTATTACAAGACGCTTGATCGCTTCGTGTAAGCGCGGCGTGACGAGAGCGGTCGAGGCTTTCTCAGCCGCGTCTCTCAAAAGCTGCCGCCGTTTGGAAGAAGGTGGAAAAGAACTACTTGGGAAGGGCGCCGGCGGAGTTTCCGGCGCCCTTTGTCTTCTTGCCGGTCAGGAGAGCCCACCGATGTGGAAACTCTTCATTTCAAGATATTCCTCAATGCCGCATTGGGCGCCCTCGCGCCCGAGGCCGGATTGCTTGACGCCGCCGAACGGAGCGACCTCAGTCGAGATGGCGCCCGTGTTCAGGCCGATCATGCCGAATTCGAGCGCCTCGCCGACCCGCCAGGACCGTTTCAGGCTCTCCGTGTAGAAATAGGCCGCAAGGCCGAAGGGAGTGGAATTTGCGATGCGGATCGCCTCCTCCTCGGTGTCGAAGCGAAAGAGAGGGGCAACGGGTCCGAATGTCTCTTCGGTGGCAAGCTGCATCTCGGTCGTTGCGCCTCCGAGCACCATCGGCGCCGCATATTGATCGCCGACCGGCATGGAGCCGGCAGTGGCGAGGATCTTGGCTCCCTTTTCCACCGCATCATCCACGTGACGCTTGATCTTGTCGATCGCAGCCTTGTTGATCATCGGTCCGATATCGGTGCCGGCCTCAGTGCCTGCCCCGACCTTCATGGCCGAGACCCGCGCGCCGAGTTTGGCGGCAAAGGCGTCGTAGACGCCGGACTGGACGAGAAGGCGGTTGGCGCAGACACAGGTCTGTCCACCGTTGCGGAATTTCGATGCGATGGCGCCCTCCACGGCAAGGTCGAGATCGGCATCGTCGAAGACGATGAAAGGCGCGTTTCCGCCGAGTTCGAGACTGAGCCGCTTGATGCTGTCGGCCGCGCCGCGCATCAACAGCGACCCGACGCGGGTTGAGCCGGTGAAAGAGATCTTGCGGACGGTCTGGTTCGTCATCAACTCGTTGCCGATTGCGGTCGGCATGCCGGTGACGATGTTGATCACCCCCTTGGGGATGCCGGCGCGCTCCGCCAGTACGGCGAGCGCCAGTGCCGAGAAGGGGGTCAGCTCCGATGGCTTGATGACGACCGTGCAACCGGCCGCAAGTGCTGGCCCCACCTTGCGGGTGATCATCGCATTTGGAAAATTCCACGGTGTGACGATCGCCGATACGCCGACGGGCTCCTTCAGAACGACGATCCGCCGCTCTGCGGTGGGCGAGGGGATGGTCGTTCCGCCAATGCGGCGCGCTTCCTCGGAAAACCATTTGATGAACGAGGCGCCGTAACGGATTTCGACGCGCGCCTCCGTCAGCGGCTTGCCCTGTTCCCGGGTCAGGATCAGCGCCAGATCCTCGATATTGTCCATCATCAGATCGTGCCAGGCTTCCAGCAAAGCGGCGCGCTCGGCATTGGTTTTTGCCCGCCATGGACCGAAGGCCTTTTCCGCCGCCGCGATTGCCGCCCGCGTATCGGCTCCGTCCATGTCGGGCACCATGCCCAGCACATTCTGCGTCGCCGGGTCGATCACCTCGATCATGCGCCCGGTTGCGGCCGCACGCCATTCTCCGTCGATCAGCCCTTGCTGGCGAAGCAGGCTCTCATCCCTTAGTCCGTTCATTTAGTTCTCCATTGATCAGTCAAGTGCCGAAAGCACCGATGCCGTGATTGCATCGGTCTTGTCTTTGCCGGGGATTGCGCCGATGCCGCGTGCGGTCGTTGCCTCGATAGCTGCCATCACCTTTCCGGCCGCAGCCGTTTCCCCCAGATGCTGCAGCATCATCGCTCCCGACCAGATGGCGGCGATCGGATTGGCGATGCCGAGATGAGCGATATCGGGCGCGGAACCGTGGACGGGTTCGAACATCGACGGCGCCCGGCGATCAGGATTGACGTTGGCGGATGCCGCAAACCCGAGCCCACCCTGGATGGCGGCGCCGAGGTCGGTCAGAATGTCGCCGAACAGGTTGGATGCAACCACGACATCGAGACTATCGGGCGCCATGACCATACGGGCGGCCATGGCGTCGATATGGTAGCTCGTCACTTCGACATCGGGATATTCGGCGGAGAGGCGGTGGGTGATCTCGTCCCAGAAGACCATCGAATATTTCTGCGCGTTGGACTTGGTCACCGACGCGAGTTTACCGCGCCGCGCACGCGCTTGCTCGAAGCCGAAACGCAGGATGCGTTCGACCCCCTTTCGGGTGAAGATGGAGGTTTCGACCGCCACCTCGCTGTCTGTGCCCTGATGCACGCGGCCGCCGGCGCCGGAATATTCGCCCTCGGTGTTTTCACGGATGCACAGGATGTCGAAGTCTTGCGACCGCAGCGGTCCCAGCACACCGGGCAGCAGCTTGTGCGGGCGGATGTTGGCATATTGCACAAAAGCCTTGCGGATGGGCAGCAGCAACCCATGCAGCGACACGGAATCCGGCACCTTGCTGGGCCATCCGACGGCGCCGAGCAAGATGGCGTCGAAGGATCTCAGCGTCTCGATCCCGTCGGCGGGCATCATGCTGCCGTTTTCGAGATAGTAGTCGCAGGACCAGGGGTAGCGGGTCGCTTCAAGACAAAACCCGCTCGATCCGGCAGTCTTTTCGAGCACGGCCCAGGCAGCGTCGGTCACGTCGCGGCCGATGCCGTCTCCCGGCAGAAGGGCAATCCTGTAGGTCTTCATCGCAGCTCCTTAAAGGCTGATGAGCACGCTCTTGCTCTTGCGGTTGGCATGATAGGCTTCGCGGCCGAGGTCCTTGCCGATGCCGGACTGCTTGTAGCCGCCGGTCGGCAGGATATGGTCGCGCGAGCGGCCGTAGCGGTTGACCCAGACGGTGCCGGCCTGCAGGCGGCGGGTGAGGCGGATCGCACGGGAGAGATCGCGGGTGAAGAGACCGGCGGCCAGGCCATAGGATGGATGATCTGCCAGGCTCAGCGCCTCCTCTTCCGTCTCGAAGGTCTGGATGGTCAGGACCGGCCCGAAGATTTCCTCGAGAACCGCGGGTGATGTTGCCGTTACGCCCGAAATCAGGGTCGGCGCGTAGAAATAGCCCTCACGATCGAGCCGGCGGCCACCGGTGAGGCATTCGGCCCCGCCGTCGATCGCGGCGCGGATGATGCCGTCCATGCGGGCGATCTGGCGTTCGGAGATGACGGGCGAATAATCGGTCGTTTCGTCCCAGGTGGGGCCGGGGCGGATTGCCGCCAGCCTCGCGATGAGTGCGGCCGCGAGTGCATCCGCTATCTTCGCCTCGACGATGAGGCGGGATCCGCATATGCAGGCCTGGCCGGCATTGGACAAAATGCTGGCGGCGATGGCGCCTGCCGCGAGATCGAGATCGGCATCCGCAAAGACCAACTGCGGGCTCTTGCCGCCGAGCTCCAGTGTCATCGGCTTCACGCCCGTCCTGGCAATATTGGCCATGATCGCCGCGCCGGCCGTCGTCGAGCCGGTGAAGCTGACTTTGGAAATCCCCGGATGTCCGGTGATGGCGGTGCCGGTGGTCGGGCCGTCACCAAGGACGATGTTGACGAGGCCGGCGGGCAAGCCGGCCCGCACCGAAAGCTCGGCAAGATAGAGTGTCGAGAACGGCGTCATTTCCGATGGTTTCAACACCACCGCATTGCCCGCCGCCAGTGCCGGGCCAAGCTTCCAGCCCGCCATCGACAAGGGGAAATTCCAGGGTGTGATGGCGCCGACCACACCATAGGGCTCCGTCACGATCATGCCGAAATTCGCGTCGTCGGTCGGGACGAGATCGCCGCCTTCCTTGTCGGCGAATTCGGCAAAGAAGCGGATCTGCTCGGCGGTGACGGCGATATCGCCGGCGACGAGATGGCCGACGGGGCGGGTTGAGGAGAGCGCTTCAAGCCTGGCGAGAGTTTCTGCCTCGGCTTCGATCAGGTCAGCCCAGCGCTGTAGCGCCGTGGTGCGCTCACGCGGCCGCACGCCGCCCCAATTGCTCCTGTCTAACGCCCCCCTTGCCGTCTCGACGGCTTGGTCCACGAGCGCCGCGTCGGCGAGCGGGCAGCCCGCATAGGCTTTGCCGTCGGAAGGCCGATGCATGTCGATGACGGCTTCGGCCGGAACCAGACGGCCGCCGATGAAATGTCCGACAGGCAGGGAGATCGTGTTGGGATCGAAGCTGAGTGTCATTGCGTGTCCTCGCCGTGAGCTGAGAACAAGCCTAGCTGGGGAAAGCGAGCAGCATGCATCGACCGGGAATGCTGCGACGGTCGAAAATTGCGTTTTGCGCGCCGCCGTCAGTCAAATCTACGGCGGATGCCCGGCACCGATGCCGCACCGTCCGCGCGCGGAAAACCGCGCTCCGCGTCGCAGTCACGTCACGGTCACGTAGATCTTGCGGACCGTCTCGATCGTCTTCCAGACGCCGACGAAGCCCGGCTTCATGACAAAGCTGTCGCCGGCCTTGTAGACGACCGGCTCTCCGCCTTCGGGGGTGAGTTCGACCAAGCCTGAAAGAATATGGCAGAATTCGAATGTCTCGCCCTTGATGGATCGAGTCTCACCGGGCGTCGCCTCCCATACGCCGGTATGAACCGTGTCTGCGCGAGCAACATCCTGCGCCCAGGTCTTGTAGGTTGGATTGCCCGAGATCAGGCGCTCGGGGAGGGGGCCGGACTCGCGCGGCGCCTGGGATGGGTTGACGTCGATTGTCTTGAGCAGGGACATGGGTTTCCTTTCCGGGGTCAGATGTGTGGGGAGATGAATCAGTAGCCTCGGCTGCGATCGACCAGCCCGATCGGGTCGAGGCCGACGCGATGCCGTCTGATGTTGCCGATCACGGCGGCCGCGGCGGTTTCAGCTTGGGTGACGCTGGCAATATGCGGCGTCAGCAGAATTTTCGGATGGCTCCAGAAGGCGTGGTCAGCCGGCAGCGGCTCCGGATCGGTGACGTCGACGACGGCGCCGGAGAGATGTCCGGCGTTCAGCGCGTCGACGAGCGCCTGATGATCGAGCTGGGCGCCGCGGCCGACATGAACGAGTGCTGCCCCGGACGGAAGCTTGGCGAAGAGTTCGGCATTCAGAAAGCCGCGCGTCTCCTCCGTCAGCGGCAGCATGCAGACGAGAATATCGCTGGTTTCAAGCAGGACCTCGAGTCCCTCGCCGCCGCTGAGGCATCGAACGCTGTCGATGATGCGGGGAGTACGACTCCAGCCGGACAGTGGAAAGCCGAAGGGCCGCAAGCTCTTAAGCACCGCGCTTCCCAGCATGCCAAGCCCGAGTACTCCGATACGGCGTTTCGTGGCCTGCACCGGTGTCATCGGCTGCCAGATCCGGCGCCGTTGCTGGTCGAGATAGGCGGGCAGATCACGATGGAGAGCGAGCACGGCGAGCGTCGCATATTCCTGCATCATTCTGATGATGCCGTCTTCGACCATGCGCACCACCTTGACCCCGGCAGGCACCGCATCGATGCGGAACTGGTCGACGCCGGCGCCGATCGAAAAGAGGATTTCGAGATTGCGGTAGCGCACGAGATCATCCGGAACAGTCCAGGTGATCAGGTAGCGTATCGATTCCGGTTCGACCGATGCCGGATCAATGGCGAAGGCAATGTCCGGCAGTTCGCGCGCGAAGGCCTCGGCGAATATGGCGCCGCGCTTCGCATCGGAATTGAAGAGAAAGGTCATTGCATCGGCTCCTTAATCGTCAGCGGATGCAATGCCGGGCGAGCGCCTCGACCATCGCCTGGCAGGCCAGCAGTTCATCGGCAATTATGAATTCGTCCGGCTTGTGAGCACGGGCGATGTCACCCGGCCCGCAGATGATCGCGTCAATGCCGGCCCGCTGGAAAAGACCGGCTTCGGTGCCGTAGCTGACGGCGTCGAGCGGCTCCACGCCGGTGAGTTCTTCAAGCAAGCGTGCAAGCGGCGCTTCGGCGGCAAGCGACAGCGCCGGATAGGCGCTGAGTTCGCGCCACTCCACCTCGAAGCCGCGCCGCGGCAGCGCCTCGGCCACCGCCCGAAGCGGCGTCAGTAGCGTGGCCGGGTCGATCGCGGAAATCGCCCTGGCTTCGAACTCGGCTTCGCAGGTCTCGGGAATGATGTTGACCGCCTGGCCGCCCTTCAGCGTGCCGACCTGAAGCGAGGAATAGGGCGGTTCGAACACATGCTCGAACGGGCCTTTGGACAGGCGTTCCGCTTCGGCGCCGGCGCAGGCCAAGACGTCGGTCATGGCATGGATTGCATTCAGTCCCTGGTCCGGGCGCGAGGAATGACCGGACCGGCCCCGGATCGTCAACCGGGCTGCGGCCTTGCCCTTGTGGGCGCGGATCGCCTGCATGCCGCTCGGCTCGCCGATGATCGCGCCAAGCGGATGGGCACAGAGCTCAGGCAGGCGCGCGATCATGTGCGGGACGCCGCGGCAACCCGCCTCCTCATCGTAGGAAAAGGCGAGGTGGATGGGCCGGCCGAGTTGTGCCGCCGCGAGTGCAGGAACGGCCGCAAGCATGACGGCTAGAAAGCCTTTCATGTCGGTGGTTCCGCGACCGTAGAGGCGGCCCGCCTCGGCGCGGAGTCGAAACGGATCGCTGCTCCACCCGTCTTCTGCGGCGGGAACGACGTCCATATGACCGGAGAGGATGTAGCCGGGCATCTCCCTTGGGCCGATTGTCGCGAAGAGGTTCGACCGGTCACCCTCGGGGCCGCGAAGCTCGGTGATGGCAATGCCGTGATTTTGCAGGTAATGCCGAATCCAGCCGACGATCTCGCCGTTCGGTGTACCGACGACGGAGGGGAAGCCGACAAGCCTTTCGAGGATTTCAATTGCCTGCATAAGCCTTCTCACGTCGTATCGCTACCGGGCTCTGGCCATCACGGCGCTGCCGGCGGTCGGGTTCGGGCTATGACTGTAGAGGCCCGCCCAGGCTTTATTTGCTGAAAGTGCATCGGATTTGGATGATTGTTGTGTTTGCGCGGGCTTCGCCAGTCGATTGTATCGCGCGATCCGTCCTAATCTCTATAAAGGAATATCCTCGGCGGCTTTCCCAAGGGGCCAGACACGCGCCAGGAGGGCGGGTAGTGAGTGCACTGACATCCGAATCCAGATTGGTCGATAGTTTTGAGACGCGCATCGCCGGGATCGACAGCGTCGACCTCGACAAACTCCATGCGCTTTCGATGTCCGTCGCCTGGCCTCATCGCCGGGAAGACTGGCAGTTCCTGCGCGAATTCGGCCAGGGTATCGCGGCCATCGATGAAATCGGCCGCATCCTCGGCTCCGCCATGTGGTTTCCCTATGATGATCGCTTCGCCACGATCGGTATGGTCATCACCTCGCCGCGCCTGCAGGCCAACGGCGCCGGGCAATGGCTGATGCGCCACGCGCTCGACCAGGTCGCTGGACGCAATCTGGGGCTGAACTCGACACGGGCGGCGCGACGCCTTTATCTATCCCTGGATTTTGTGTCGGAGGCGCCCGTCTATCAATGCCAGGGTGAAGCGACATTGCCGCCGGATGTGGAACTGTCGGACGGTGCCGTCGTACGCCCCCTGGACGCTGGAGATCTAGGGCCGATCGCGGACCTGGATCGCGTGGCCTTCGGCACCGACCGCAGGCTGCTTCTGGCTCGCCTTATAGCAAGTTCCAAGGGCGTCGTGCTGGTCCGCGGCGGCCGGATCGAGGCCTTCTCACTTTGCCGAAGGTTCGGGCGCGGCCATGTCGTCGGTCCGGTGGTGGCGAGCAGTGACGCAGACGCGATTGCCGTCATCCATCCGCATGCGGTCGAGCATGCAGGCGCATTCCTGCGCCTCGACACACGCGAGAAAGGCGGGATATTCGGCGATTTCCTCTCCCGCTGCGGCCTTGCGATCTACGACATGGTGACGACCATGTCGCTGGGCGAGCCCTGGCTGCCGAATCCGGGACATCAAGCGGAGCATCAGCCGAAGACCTATGCGCTCGTCAGTCAGGCGCTAGGTTGACAGGGCATCAAGCGCCGGGACAGATGGGCAAGGCGGCCGAAGCCTGGGTTCGTTCGAATTCGGGCCGGAACGAACGATATTGCCATAGGCCTTCCGCGGTTTCTCGCCGGTATACGGTCTCGAGCCAGAACACCGTATCGTCGATCGGCACGACGGGATGCCAGGCATACCACTGCGACCAGATCCTTCTTCCCTCCTGATTCCCGATCATCGCCCCTCTCCCATTCTTGAATCGGTTCGCTCCGAAAAATATTCAGGCAGAAAGAATAATAATACGAAATTATTCCTTCACGAAGATCATTCTAAGGGCCGCTCGAACCCATCCTTCCCATGTCTTTCGCGGGACTTTGCGAACCGCGGTGGAAACGATGCGACTGCTGAGGAATGAGTTTCACAGGTGGCTGCAGGTCTCGATCGGGCGTCGAGAAATGAAGCCGTACGGTCTCGTCGCCGCTGGCATGCTCGCACAAGACGGACGGGCTCAGCCAATTGAGCGTAGCCCGAGATAGGCTGCCAGGCTGACGACGGAAAGGGCGATAGTCAGCCTCGGTCGGGCGTCGTCGAGCAGTGCTGCCAGTAAAAGGCAGAGCATGAGGATGACGGACTTGGCCCAAAGGCCCTGATCGGAGACAGTGAAGGCGGCCGCTGCCAGAAAGACGGCGCTTGCGACGATCGTCACGGGAGCGGATTTTTCTGAAAGGTCGCCGCCTGGAAAATATGGCAGAAGAAAGCGCCGCATGCTCAGGCCCGAAGCGACGCTCAGAAGTAGACAAGTCAGGACAAGGTGCAACATCGGGCCGATCGCTCTGCAGGTAAGCATACAGAAGCAATCCGCATGCCAGCTCGCAAAACACCGTGCGGCGGAGACCATATCGCGGCTTGCATGGCTATTTCGGCGGCGCAGCGATCTTTTTTTCGGCAATCCCTTGCCTGTTTGTCTGCGGATGGCATGGAGGTCTGAACGAGCAAGTCGGAGCCGGGAACCTTCAGGCGCCACCCCGTTCCGGCGCTATCGCCCGGTGCCGAAACCCGCTTGAGCTCAAGAGATGATTTTTATATAGAGAATTATAAATCGCTCTAATTCTGGAAAAGAGATTTTTCATTGGACCTTTCGTCGATCGAGATATTCCTCGCCGTTGCCAGCGACCGCAGCGTGACAAAGGCGGCAAAGGCCGTCGGGCGGGTGCCGTCGAACGTGACGACGCGCATCCAGCAGCTGGAGGAGGATCTTGGCGCTTTGCTGTTCAGTCGTGACGGCAAGAAGATGACGCTGACACGCGAGGGTGAGACATTCCTCGCCTATGCCAACCGGCTTATGGCGCTTGCGCTCCAGGCGCGGCAGGCCGTGCGTCCTCTCGCCCCATCGGGAACTCTGCGCGTCGGCACGATGGAGAGCACGGCGGCAAGCAGGCTGCCTGCGGCGCTGACGCAATTCAACCAGATGTGGCCCGACGTGTCGCTGCATCTGACGATGGGCGCGTCTCGTGATCTGGCCCGCGACGTCCTGGCTGATGTGCTGGATTGCGCGCTGATTGCCCGCCCGCCAAAGACGATGCGCGAGGAGGATCTGGATTTCGACGCCGAACTCGAGGCGCTGGAAATGGAGACGATCTTCGTCGAAGATCTGTTGATCGTGCTGCCATCCGGGCATCCCGTCATCAAATCCGCCGCCGACCTGCGTGTCGGATCGCTCGCGGCCTTGGAACCCGGCTGCACCTATCGCCGGATCGCCGAAAACTGGGCGCGCAAATCGAGCGCCCTGCCGACGAGCGAGCTCGGCTCCTACCATGCGATCCTGGCGAGTGTTGCGACCGGGAATACGGCGGGTGTGATGCCGAGATCCGTGCTTGATCTCATGCACTGGCCGACGGCCGTCCAGACCCATCAGCTCGGGCCCGTCGAGACGCTGCTGATCTACCGCAGGGAGGATCGCCCCAGCGCGTTCAGTGCCTTCCGTGAAGTGCTCAGCGCTGGGAAAGGCGGAGGTATCAGGCTGGCGACGAACTAGCTCCTCCGTCTTCTCCTTCGCCCCAGACAATCCTCGCTTACATTGGTCTTCGCATGCAGCATCCCGTTTCACCAAAGGTCGGGTCGAGCCGTTTTCCTCGCTTTCGCCTGTTTTCGCCCATCCTGGCCGGCGCGACATTAAGAGAACGATTGATCGCGTGTTTCGGCGCGCTGCTGGGCATCGGTCTCACCGGCGTCATCAGCGGCTACCTGTTCGGCCAAGGACCGCATCTTCCGCTGCTCGTCGCGCCGATGGGGGCGTCGGCGGTGCTGCTTTTCGCAGTGCCGGCAAGCCCGCTGGCGCAGCCCTGGGCAATCATCGGCGGCAATACGATTTCCGCCATGATGGGCATCATTGCCGCCTATTTTATAGGTGATCCGATCATTGCGACGGGCGTCGGCGTTTCGCTCGCCATAGGCGCGATGTCGTTCACGCGGTGCCTTCACCCGCCGGGAGGGGCCGCAGCACTGACAGCCGTGCTCGGCGGTCCTGTCGTCGCCGGCTGGGGGTTCCTGTTTCCCTTCGTGCCGGTCGCTTTGAATTCCTGCATTCTCGTCGGGCTTGGGCTGCTGTTCCACAAGCTTTCAAGGCGGAACTATCCGCACGTCGTCCCGAAACCTGCGGAGAACACCCATCAGACGACCGATGCGCCATCTGCCGTGCGGGTGGGTTTTCGCGAAGAAGATGTCGATGCCGCCCTCGAAGCGCTCGACGAAACCTTCGATATCGATCGGGCAGACCTCGGGCGACTGTTGCAGCAGGTCGAGTTGCAAGCGGCTATCCGCTCAAACGGCAAGATAAGCTGCGCCGATATCATGTCGCGTGACGTGATCGCCATCGGCGAGACATCCGAGCCGGACGCCGCACGCCATCTTCTTTTGAAGCACAATATCCGCACCTTGCCGGTCAAGGATCCGGAAGGCCGTCTGGTCGGCACTCTCGGCTTGCGTGAATTGTTTGCCGGCGGCGATACGATTGCCCATGCGATCTCCAAACCGGCGGTGGCGAGAGCTTCGGATGCTGCTCTGTCGCTGCTGCCCGTTCTGACGGACGGGCGCACGCATGCCGTCATCGTGGTCGACGACGACGACCGAATCCTCGGCCTGATATCACAGACGGACCTCTTGAGCGCCGTGGCGCGGCTGCTGCCGAATGACGGCGACACGATCGCGGCCGTGGCGTGAACTCGCGGAGCCGCTCGGACTGCCGCCGTCGCAGGCGGCGTGGCTTGGTTGTCAACTCCGCGGAAATGCCATGTGCAACTACCGGATTTCGGTCTTTGCCGAAATGATCCGGGCGATGACCTGAAACGGATGCGGGATGCGCCGGTTATCGATCTCCTTCACCTGCGAACGGCAGGAATATCCTGTCGCCATGAGGATATCGGCGTCGCCGGCCGCATCAAGCTCCGGCTTCCAGCTCATTGCGTAGAGGCGTTCGGAGATCGGGCGGTTGCGGGCCTCGTGCCCGAAGGTTCCTGCCATGCCGCAACAGCCGGTTTGTGCCACCTGGAGGTCAATGCCAAGGCTTTCGAATATATTTTGCCATTGTGCGACGGAGGCCGGTGCGTTGGTGCGTTCGGTGCAATGCGCCATTAGTCGGAAGCTGTTGCCCTCAACGACAGAAGGCGAAGCGGCAACCCGGTCGAGATTGGCGGCAAGCCATTCCTGTGGAAGAAGGACTGCAGCCTGCAGCATGCCCTTATACTCGCTGCGGAAAGCGAGCGTCATCGACGGATCGAGCCCGACGAGGGTCATACCGGCATGATCAAGTTGCTGAAGATAGCGTGCGGTCCGCTGGGCGGCGGCCTCGAAGCGTCCGAGGTAACCATGAACATGGAGGGCCTTGCCATTGATATGGGAGGCAGCGAGGAGGGGTGAGAGTCCCATTTTCCTGGCGAGAGCGATCGCGGCGAGAGCGACGTCAGGATCGAAATAGGCGGTAAAGCTGTCGGCGACGAAGACGACGCGCCGCTGCCGTTCAGCCGGGGATAGCGCTTCGATCGTCTGCGCGGTCGCAACCGGCACACCGAGGCGGGCGGCTTCCTTCGCCAGGGAGATTTGTGACAGACGCGGCAGGGAGGTCAGCCCCACCATGCGCATCATCGCCCTGCCGGCGCGCGTGCCGACGACCAGATTATAGGCAGGCCGGATGCGCCGGACGAGCGGCAAGGTCGTCTCGATCGCAGCAACCAGCGGGTCCTTCAGCGGCCGGAGATAGCGCCCGTAGTAGAGTTCCAGGAATTTCGAGCGGAAGGCCGGCACGCTGACCTTCACCGGACATTGCCCGGCGCAGGCCTTGCAGGCGAGACAGGTGTCCATCGCCGCGCGCACCTCGTGGGAAAAATCAGCCTGGTTTGCAGGGTTCAAAGAGTTGAAGGCGCGTCGCGCGAGGCCGGCGAGCGGAGCGCTTCGCCGCAGGCGTGTCGCTTCATCACGTGGATCGATGCCCTGTTCGGCAAGCAGCCTCAACCATTCGCGCATCAGCGCGGCGCGGCCTTTGGGTGAAAAACGCCGGTCGCGCGTCGCCTTATAGGAGGGACACATCGGGCTGGTTTCGTCGAAATCGAAACAGGCGCCATTGCCGTTGCAATAGGCGGCATTGTCGAAGGCGGAGCGGATATCGTTTCCGATGATGCGGTCGATATCGCCCCGCAGCGGGACATCGTCGATCTTGGTGAGCGCCTCAGCGGCAGGCGTTGCGATCTTGCCAGGATTGAGCCGGTTCTCCGGATCGAAAGCCCGCTTGATCTCCTGCAGGCTAGGATAAAGATCGCCGAAGAATTCGGGTACATATTCCGAACGCACCCCCTTGCCGTGTTCTCCCCAGAGCACGCCGCCATATTTGCGGGTAAGCGCCACGACGGCGTCGCTGATCTCCCGAACCAGCCGGACATGAGCGTCGCGGGTGAGGTCAAGAGCGGGTCGCACGTGCAAGACGCCGGCATCAACATGTCCGAACATGCCGTAGGAAAGGCCTGCGCTATCGAGAAGCGCGCGGAATTCGCGGATGTAGGCCGCCAGATTTTCCGGCGGCACGGCTGTATCCTCGACGAAGGCGACGGGCCTGACCGGCCCCTCCACATTTCCAAGCAGGCCGACGGCCCGCTTGCGCATTGACCAGATCGCCTCGACCTCGGCATGGCCTCGGGCAATCGTGTAACCCGCGTGGCGGGCATTTGCGCCGGTGTCAAGGGCTGCCGTCACTTCCGAAAGCTTGCGTTCGAGCTCCGCCTCGTGGTCGGCGAGGACTTCCACGATATTGATGCCATCGGTCGTCCCGCCCGCGTCATCCGGGAAGAAGCGAGCAATGCCGGGCCAGACGATGTCGCGTCTCGCAAGGTCGAGAACTTTCTCATCGACGGTTTCCACGGAAGCGACCTTCAGCGCCACGAGATTGCGGGCGTCCTCCAGGGCGGTATTGAAATCGCCGTAGCGGATATTGATCAGCGCCGCATGGGCGGGGATCGGCAGAAGGTTGAGTTCGGCTTCGGCGATCATGGCCAGCGTTCCCTCCGAGCCGCAAAGAACGGCGTTGAGGTCGAAGCGTCCGTCGGCTCGCCTGACATGGGCGAGGTCGTAGCCGGTCATGTAGCGGTTGAGTTTCGGGAAGATCTCGGCGATCCGGTCGCGCTTTTCGCGGGTGATCCGCTCTACCGTCCTGTGGATCTTGCCGACGCGGTCCTTGCTTGCGGCAATCTCCTCAAGCGCGCCGGCATCGAGCGGGCGTGACCAGAAATCGGATCCGTCCGCGAGCACGATGCGCAATCCGAGAACGTGATTGCTGGTCTTGCCGTAGAGGCAGGACCCCTGGCCGCAGGCATCGGTGGAGATCATGCCGCCGATTGTGGCGCGATTGGAGGTGGAGAGTTCGGGCGCGAAAAAAAGACCGTAAGGTTTCAGCGCCTGGTTCAGTTGATCCTTCACGACGCCCGCCTGGACGCGCGCAACTCGTCGGACGGGATCGATTTCGAGAATGGACCGCATGTGCCGCGAACAATCCACCACGACGCCCGATGTCAGCGATTGCCCGTTTGTGCCCGTGCCGCCGCCACGAGGCGCGATGTTGATCCCGTGGAAGGCCGGTTCTGAGAGCACGGCTGTCACGACCTGCAGGTCTTCCACGCCTCGAGGAAAAAGGATGCCGGTCGGCTCGAGCTGGTAGATGGAATTGTCGGTCGAAAATACGGTTCGGCTCGCCGGGCCGGTCTCGATGTCGCCGTCGAATCCCGCCTCGACGAGCCGCTGGAAAAACCCCGCGGCGGGCAGGGAAACGGAAATCTTCGGCTGGAGGCGTGGAATCATTTCGATACCTTCGGAATGCACTCGAACTTTGTCCGTAGCGGATCGGCCCGAAAATCGGAATCGATTTTCGGGCCGATCCAAGATGGTCGACGGTGTGGTAATCCAAGCTGACGCCCTGTCAAGTCGGCGCAGTCACCGAGCAGCCGGCGGGCGCCCGCTCGGTTCGAAGAGGCCGCGGGCCGCTTCGACCATCGACTGCAGGTGATTGGGATCGCGCACGCCCTGCCGGTAGAGTTCGATAATGATGCTCGCCATTCGTTCGGCTTCGTCGCTATCCCTTGCGACTGCGAAATCGGCGCTGAGCTTGTCGAAGACACGCTGGCAGGTTTCGAGATCGCGGGAGTCCAGCGGCACCTGCGATCGGTTTACGATCGGTTGAACCATTTTCATTCCCTCGGAAAAAGGGCTCGCCCGGTGGCGACGCCAAAAAAGGATTGAGATATCGGCCGAGCAGGCCCAAATCTTCCGATCCGGGCGAGCCGGCGGCCTGTCTCAGAAGCCCATGTCGGCGCCGGCCGGCATTGCCGGAGGAGCATCCTTCTTCGGTTTCTCGGCGATCATGGCCTCCGTCGTCACGAGAAGACCGGCTATGGACGAGGCGTCCTGAAGCGCGGTGCGAACGACCTTGGCCGGATCGATGACGCCCTGCGCATAGAGATCGCCGTATTCGCCGGTCTGAGCGTTCCAGCCATAGGAGAATTCGCTCTTCTCCCGCAGCTTGCCGACGACGATCGAGCCTTCGGCGCCGGCGTTTTCGGCGATCTGGCGTGCCGGGGCCTCAAGCGCGCGGCGGACGATGTCGATGCCGACCCGCTGGTCGTCATTGGCCGTCTTGACGGCGTCGAGCGCCTTGACCGCACGCAGAAGCGCCACGCCGCCGCCCGGCAGAATGCCTTCCTCGACTGCTGCGCGGGTTGCATGCAGCGCGTCGTCGACACGATCCTTCTTCTCCTTCACCTCGACTTCCGTCGAGCCGCCGACGCGGATGACGGCAACGCCACCGGCGAGCTTGGCAAGACGTTCCTGCAGCTTCTCCCGGTCGTAGTCGGAGGTGGTCTCTTCGATCTGGGCCTTGATCTGGGCGATACGGCCTTCGATGTCGGACTTGGCGCCCGAACCGTCGACGATCGTGGTGTTTTCCTTCTCGACCGAGACCTTCTTTGCCCGGCCGAGCATATCGAGCGTCACATTCTCGAGCTTGATGCCGAGATCTTCGGAGATGACGGTGCCGGCGGTCAGCACGGCGATGTCTTCGAGCATGGCCTTGCGGCGATCGCCGAAGCCCGGCGCCTTGACGGCAGCGATCTTCAGCCCGCCGCGCAGCTTGTTGACGACGAGCGTTGCAAGCGCTTCGCCTTCGACGTCTTCAGCGATGATGAGAAGCGGCTTGCCGGACTGAACGACAGCTTCGAGAATTGGAAGCATTGACTGCAGGTTCGAGAGCTTCTTCTCGTGGATGAGAATATAGGGGTCCTCGAATTCGACGCGCATCTTGTCGGCATTGGTGACGAAGTAGGGGCTCAGATAACCACGGTCGAACTGCATGCCTTCGACGACTTCGAGTTCGGTTTCGGCAGTCTTGGCTTCTTCGACGGTGATGACGCCGTCATTGCCGACCTTTTCCATCGCTTCTGCGAGGAAGCGCCCGATCTCTTCGTCGCCATTGGCGGAGATCGTGCCGACCTGCGCGATTTCGGAATTGTTGGAGATCTTGCGGGCGTTGGTTTTCAGTTCCGCGACGACGGCGCTGACGGCGAGGTCGATGCCGCGCTTCAGGTCCATCGGGTTCATCCCCGAGGTCACGGCCTTGGCGCCTTCCTTGACGATCGCCTGGGCGAGCACCGTCGCAGTCGTGGTGCCGTCGCCGGCGATGTCGCTGGTCTTCGAAGCAACCTCGCGGACCATCTGGGCGCCCATGTTTTCGAACTTGTCTTCGAGTTCGATCTCCTTGGCGACCGAAACGCCGTCCTTGGTGATGCGCGGCGCGCCGAAGGACTTGTCGATGACGACGTTGCGGCCTTTCGGGCCGAGGGTCACCTTCACGGCGTTGGCCAGGATCTCGACGCCCCGCAGCATTTTCTCGCGGGCTTCGACGTTGAATTTGACTTCTTTAGCAGCCATGTCCTCACTCCTTCATCGGCAGCTAGCGCATGTCGCCAAATGTACAGCGGTTTGGCGACACGACATGCGTAAACGCGCGCGCGCCTTGCGCGAATGATCTGGTTCGGGGGTTTTTCGATTTCAAGAGGAGCAGAAGAAAAATTAGCACTCTCTGATGACGACTGCCAACGATCCTCCCCGGGAACAGAAGACCCGCTCCTGCGTTCGACATAAGACGATGGTCGTCCCCCTCGTCTCGAAGACGAGTTCAAACTGCACCAGGGGTTGAAAGCGGATTTCGGCATTCCTAGCTCTCAGGCGATCGAGGCTCGATGAGCTCGATCACCGTCCCACGTCTCAGGAGTGAGTGACATGGAAGAGAAGACCAATATAATCAAAGACCTCAGTGTCGAGGAACGCGAGGAAATCTTCGTCGATATCGCTCGTACGCTGGAGGATACGGCGCGCGAGGCTCTTGTCGAAGGCAATATGCAGTTTGCTGTCCTATCCAACAACATGGCCGAGGCGATCCGCGTCAACGCCGACGAGCTCGCCCGGGACGATCCCGAGAATGCCGAGCGCGTGTTGCTTCAGGCAACGGCGATGATCTCGCAGTTCGAGGCGGTGCATCCCTATCGCATGGTGAGCATGGCCGTTCACTGATTGCCGGCAGGCCGGTCCGGCTCGATTAGCCGCTCAAATCAATCGCAGATGTGCGGAACTCTGGCCGCTGGCAAGGGTTATTGGATCACAGCAATCGAGGTGATCCATGAGCACTTTCAAAACCGACACGACACCCGAGAGCGGAACCGACGACGCGCGCTCCTTCGACACGCAGCGGGCCGAGGCCGATCGTCAGAAAGCCTCGCAAGCAGCCCGCAGCAACGCGAGTTCGACATTGGATCGCGATAGCGGCACTGAAACCCCGAGCCTCAAACTCGCAAAGGAGTATCTGAGTCTCGGCGGGCGCCGTCGGTCCAAGATCGACGACAACATCACCACTGTTCGCCAATGGGAGGAGGATCCTCCGGCGGCCGAACGCTTCTGGAAGGAGCGGGTGGAGACGCTTTCAAAAGATCAGCGCAAGCAGGTGGAGGATTTTCTTCCCACCATCAATTCGCCTTGAAGGCCGACCGCTCGGCTCGTCGTGCCGAAGCTGCGCTGAAAGCTGTCGGGAGATGGCGGCCTAGAACGCGATCGTTTTAGGCCGGCCGGAGCTAAGCTTAGGCTGCGCATCAGGTCGGAATTGGAGAAGACCATGGCCATAGACAAACACGAGCAGATACGGCGGCGCGCCTATGAAATATGGGAAGCCGAAGGCCGCCCTGAAGGTGCGGACCTGCGTCACTGGATGCAAGCCTGCGATGAGCTGGCCGGCGAGGACGAGCATGAGACGCTGCGAGACCTGCTTGAGCAAGATGACAGGGACGATGCGGCGCTGCTTCAAGCGGCCGGGGAAAGCGGTGATCTCGATCGGCCACGAGCCGGACCTGATCAAGTTGCCGGAACGTCGACGCCCGATATCGAGATGACAACCGGGGAGGAAGCTTCCCGGCGGAAGATCAGAGAGACCGAGGGACCGTAGCCGCCATGCAGCATCTCGATCATGCCATGCAAATCGCCATCGAGGCGCATAAGGGGCAGGTGGACAAGACCGGCCAGCCGTTCTTCGAGCACTGTCAGCGGGTCGCCCTCCTTGTTTCGGGTGACGACGCGCGGACGGTCGCCTATCTTCACGACGTCGCCGAAAAAGGCAGCGGCTGGACCCTCGACAGGCTGAGGGAGGAAGGTTTTCCGCCAGCGATCATTTCCGCGGTGGATGCTTTGACCCGACGTCCCGACGAGCCTGACGAGGAATTCGTCAGGCGCGCCGCAGCGAACCCGCTGGCCCTGCCGGTCAAACAGGCCGATCTCGAAGACAATCTCCGACAGGCCGAACAAGCCGGCAAGAACACCGAAAAATACCAGCGCGGCCTGGATATCCTGCGCAAGGGCATGGAACGAACGGTAGGTCGGTCCAGCCGACATCGGTGAAAACTTCGAAGAACGCCCTGCCGCTTGCATCACCTGATATTTACCCACCCCCCGCAAACTTTTCTTCAACCATAGAATGAGGAATGCCATGATGCTGACCGTAGGTGAGGGGCATGTTAACCGGCACGACTTATGGTCGCGTCCATGTGGACGAACGGGGGAACGGTCGTGTCCGGCGAACTGCACAGAATCTTTGCGATGGGCGGCGCGTTGCCAGGCCTGCATGGTGTCGGCGGTGATCTTGAACGACATGGTATAGCGTTGCGCGTTCACCTCGACCGGGATCAGTTTCACCAACTCGCCGCCGAGCGACCGCTGCCGGAACTTATTCTGCTGGACGCCCTGTCGCCGGAGGGACATGGTCTCGAAGACTGCCGGCGTCTGAAGGAAAATCCGCTAACGAGTGATATTCCGGTGATCATCCTCGTCTTGCCGGAGGACGAGGAAAGCCGGATTGGAGGGCTTGCCGCCGGCGCGGTGGATTGCGTTTCCAATCTTGTCTCCGCCGGCGAGCTCGTCGCCCGCATCAAACGACATATCGAGCTCGGTTCTGTTCACGCGCGCCTGCGGCGGCGCAACGAGCAGCTCGACACGGCCCTTGCCAGTATGGGCCAAGGCGTCTGCCTGTTTGACGAAGGCGGCCGGCTGCTGCTTTCAAACAATCGTTATGCCGAAGTCTACGGGCTTGATCCCTCCGTCATCCATCCAGGGCAGTCGCTCGAAGACATTCTGAATCTAAGACACGGGGTCGGCGCCGTTCCCGCCACCTCGACCTCGGACTATCTTGCCTGGGCAGAAGCGACCAACAAGGGCGACACGCCTCAGGACTGGATCAAGGAACTCAAGTCCGGCCAGATCATCCGTGGCTATCATCAGCGGACACAGGACGGCGGCTGGGTCTCGACCCACGAGGATATCACGCAGGCCTGGCTGGCTGATAGGGCGCTTGCCAAGGCGCACGCCCAGGCGGAACGCGCCGAGCAGGAGGCGCGGGCGGCGCATGCCCGGCTTCTGGCGGCTTTCGAAGTCGTCCCGGAAGGCCTCGTATTGTTCGACGCGGAAGACCGCTTCGTCCTGTGGAACAGGAGATACGAACAGCTTTATGCCGAAAGCGGCGATATGCTCGAGAAAGGCATGCGCTTCGAAGACCGTCTGCGTGCAGGCCTCGAACGCGGCCAATATCCCGAAGCAGTCGGCCGGGAAGAGGAATGGCTGGCGGAAAGGCTGGCTCATCACGCCGAGCCCAGCAGCAAACACGAGCAGCGCCTGCCCGGAAACCGGTGGCTGCGGATCGAAGAACGCCGGATCTCCGAAGGGGGCAGTGTCGGCATACGTGTCGACATCACCGATCTTAAGATGCAGGAGGCGTCGTTCAGGCTGCTGTTTGAAGGCAACCCGATGCCGATGTGGGTTTACGATCGTGAAACGTTGCGATTTCTCCACGTAAACCAGGCCGCCATCGATCACTACGGCTACGGTCTGGAACAATTCCTGACGATGCGGCTGTCCGACATCGAGGCGCCGCAGGAATTCAACCGACCCGAGGTTCTCCTCTTCGACGTCGAACATCCCGCCTCGACCCGTTGCTCCCAGCATCTCAAGGGAGATGGCACGGCCATCGAAGTCACCGTCTATTCCACCTGTTTGACCTATAAGGGTAAGGCCGCGTCGCTGATGGCAGTCGTCGACGTCACCGAGGCCAAGCGCGCCGAAAAGGCCTTGCTGCAGCACCGCGACACGCTTGAAGAGATGGTGCGCTCCCGCACGGTCGAATTGGCGAGGCAGACGGAAGAGCTCGAACGCATGCTTGAACAGGAAAAGCAGATCAACGAGTTGCAGCGCCAGTTCGTCTCGATGGCGTCGCATGAGTTCCGTACGCCGCTCGCAGTGATTGACGGCGCGGCGCAGCGGCTCATTCGGCGCAAGGAGGCGGCGACGCCGGAGTTTCTCTCCGAAAAAGCCGATCAGATCCGCAGCTCGGTTTCGCGCATGCTCGAACTGATGGAAAGCATTCTTGCGGCCGGGCGATTGGATCATGGCCGGATCAGCATCGTGCACAAGCCGTGCTCGATTGCCGAAATCATCGGAACCTGCAGCGCACGTCAGGAAAGCATCCGGCGGTCCCATCGCTTCTTGCTCGACCTCGATCGACTTCCTTCGACCATCTACGGCGATCATCCCGCTCTCGATCAGGTCTTCAGCAACCTCTTTTCGAATGCCGTGAAATACGCGCCGGACTCTCCGAACGTCCACGTTACGGGATGGCAGGAAGGAGATAACGTCTGCATCGCCGTGCGCGACGAGGGCATCGGCATCGACGCCGACGACCTCCCGAAGATGTTCCAGCGTTATTTTCGCGCCAGAAGCTCCACAGGTATTGCCGGCACCGGCATCGGCCTCAATCTCGTCAAGCAGATCATCGAGCTTCACGGGGGATCGATAGTGGTGACAAGTAGCCGCGGAAACGGCACGACGTTTACGCTTCGGATTCCGATCGGTGCGGAGATGTCGGATGAAGTGCGGATTACTGCTGCCCGTTAGCTCGGGGAGCTTTCCGCGAGATCACAGAGGCTCAGAATGATCGCCGCCAGCCGGTCGAATCTATCCCGCGCCTTGAAAGGGTCTTCGACGCCGCGGCATGCATGACTGCTCCTCCTTGCAACGCGGGCCCAAAGCCCAGCAACCGTTCGAGCCAAGACATGGCGACGGAGATGCGCGCTGAGGTACGAGTTCCAAACCTGAGGATGAAGCGCCTCCCCGTCTCCCGGCCCCACCATATAGCAACGGCAACCTACAAGGATGAGGTTCTCTCGTGCTTTGGCGCAGCTTCGCCCCGGAAGCCCTCACAGCCGTCTGGTCGACTCGCCGCGCACGAAGCGCGGCGTCAGGATGAAATCCTGCGGCGGCTCGGCGGCGGCTTCGGGGCTTGCGATCCTGGCCAGCAGACGCTGTGCAGCGAGTTCGCCGAGCTTCTGCGCATCCTGGACGACCATGGTGATGCGGGGCGTGATGACGTTGCTCCAGGGCACGTCGTCGACCATGGCTAGCGATACGTCGTCGGGGCAACGGAAGCCCATTTCCTGCATCGCCTGCAAAGCAGCAAGGCCGGTCATGTTGTTGGCGCCGATAATGGCAGTCGGCCGGTCGCGGCGGGTCAGCAGGCGCATTGCCTGTGCGTGGCCGCCGGCCCTGGTATACCCGCCCTCGACCACCAGCGAAGGATCGACCTCGACCCCGGCGCCGGCCATCGTGTTCAAGAATCCCGTCAGGCGCTCGTTGGCGGTGTAAAGGCTGCTCGGTCCGGAGATCAGGGCGATGCGTCGGTGGCCGAGTTGCAGCAGGTGCTCCGCCAGGATGGTCGTCGTCAGCGCATTGTCGGAGCCGACGAAATCACGCGCCGCACCCTCCACCTTTTGGTCGAACATGACGATCGGCGTCTTGAAGTCGCGCAAGAAGGTTGCGTATTCCTCGCCGTGTCCGTTTGCCGCCAAGGCGATGCCGGCGATCTTCTGCGCCTGCAGCCGCTCCAGCAACGCCCGTTCGAGATCGGCCCTGCCGGAGGAATCCGCGATCAGCACGAAATAGCCGTGGTCGAGCGCCTGGTGCTCGATCTCGCGTCGGACGTCGCCGAAGAACATGTTGCCGAGATTGGCTGCAACGAAGCCGATCAGCGAGCTTCGCCCGCGCGCCAGCGTCTGCGCCACCGGATCGATGCGGTAGCCCGTCGATTGTATCGCCTGCCGGATGCGCTCGAGCGTCTCGGCGCCCACCTTTTTCGGGCTGTTGAGCGCGAGCGAGACAGTCGAGATCGAAACCCCCGCCAGGCGCGCGACATCTCGTATGGTCGTCATGTTATCGAACCGGTTCTAGAGCTTTCTTTTGTCAGATTTTATTCGGCGTTGCAACACGCGCCGTCTATTGGCCTCTACAGCACGGCCTAATCGGCAGTTTTGCGATTTGTGATTTTCGCCTTGACAGGCGCCGGATCAAGGAAGATGTTCACTCACCGAACCGGTTCGACATGACGTGGAACCGGAAAACAGGGAGGAGAAACCTGTGACGAGTTCGGAGCGCCTGCCGGAGAATTCGGCATCGGGGGCGGGTAAGCACGCCTGGTTCAGCTATGACCGCCTCGGTATGTTCATCCATTGGGGCCTTTATGCTCTTGGAGCCCGGCACGAGTGGTTGAAGAACCGCGAAGAGCTGAGCGACGACCATTACCAGCGCTATTTCGACAATTTCGATCCCGACCTCTACGATCCCAAGGAATGGGCGCGTCGCGCCCGTCTCGCCGGCATGAAATATGTCGTGGTGACGACCAAGCATCACGAGGGTTTCTGCCTTTGGGACAGCAAGGTCACCGACTACAAGGCGCCGAACACCCCCTGCGGCCGGGATCTGCTGACGCCGCTGGTCGAGGCCTTCCGCGCCGAGGGGTTGAAGATCGGCTTCTATTATTCGCTGCTCGACTGGCATCATCCGGATTTCCCGATCGACCTTCACCATCCCTTGCGCAACCATCCCGAAGCCAAGGCGCTGAATGCCGGCCGCAACGTTGCCAACTATGCGGCCTATATGCGCGAACAGGTGCGCGAGCTTCTGACCGGCTTCGGTCGCGTCGACATTATCTGGTTCGATTTCAGCTATCCCGGGCCCGCCCGCGAATATCGCGGCCTGCCCGGCAAGGGGCGCGCAGACTGGGAGAGCGAGCGGCTGGTCGAACTGGCGCGCGAGCTGCAGCCCGAAATCATCATCAACAACCGCCTCGATCTGCCGCCGGGAATTTTGCCCGACATAACCACGCCGGAGCAATATACGCCACGCGTGGCGCCCGCCATCGCGAGCCAAGGGGTGCTCTGGGAAGCCTGCCACACTTTCAGTGGCTCCTGGGGCTATCACCGTGACGAGGATAGCTGGAAGAGCCCGGAACAGATCATCCAGCTGCTGATCGATTCCGTTGCGCTCGGCGGCAACCTCCTCATGAATGTCGGCCCGACCGGGCGGGGCACGTTCGATGCGCGCGCCATCGCCGCGCTCGAGGTCTACCAGAACTGGATGGCCGTCAACGCGCGCTCCATCTATGGAGCCGGTCCGTCCGAACTTCCGGCACCGGCCGGCTGCCGCTACACCCAGCGGGGCAACCGACTGTATCTGCATGTTTATAACTGGCCTTACCGCCACATCCACATCGAGGGCATCGCCGGCAGGATCGCCTATGTGCAGTTCCTGCATGACGCCAGCGAAGTGCGCTGGCTCACCCACACCAGGGATGTGGATCCCAATGTCGGCGTGATGGTGCCGGAAGGCATGGTCATGCTCGAGCTGCCGGTCCGGCGACCGGACGTTACCGTCCCGGTGATCGAGATCATCCTCAAGGCATGAACTCGGTCCCATTCGCGTGTTCATTGCGTCATGGAGGGAGGAGAAACCCATGAAGGTTCTGAAGAAAACGCTTTTGCTCGCCGCAATCGGCGGAAGCCTCTTTGCCACATCCGCTTCGGCCGAGCAGGTCAACCTGACCTGGCAGATGTGGACCGGTTCGGAGGCCGACACCAAGAGCTGGCAGCACCTGGCCGATATGGTGACTGCCAAATATCCCGATATCAAGGTGACGCTGACGACGACGGGCTGGGTCGACTACTGGACGCGGCTGCCGGTGCTGGCGGCGTCCGGCCAGCTTGCCGACATCGTGTCCATGCAGTCGCTGCGCATGCCGAACTTCTATTCGCTGCTCGAGCCGCTGAACGACCGCATCGCCGCCGACAAGTTCGATATCGGGGCCTTTACCCCTTCGATCATCGGCGGCATGTCCGTCGACAAGCAGCTTTACGGCTTGCCTTATGACGTCGGTCCGTGGGTCATCTATTATAACGTGGACGCGATCCAAGCTGCCGGCATTCCCTTGCCGAAACCGGGCTGGACGCTCGCCGAGTTTACCGATGCCGCCAAGAAGCTGACGAAGGACGGCAAGTACGGCTTCGGCATCACCCCACAGAACTATTCGGTCCTGGCCTCGGCCTGGGGCGACAAATACGTGAACGACGCCGGGGAACTCGACCTTACCAATCCAAGCGCCATTGCCGCTGCCGAAAGGGTGATCGGCTTTGCCGCCAAGGACAAGGTCGCGCCGCTGGTGCCGTCGAGCGCCGATGTCGGCACGGTTATCCAGGGTCGCTTCAACTCGGGCAATGTCGCCATGTATGTCGATGGCCCCTGGTCGATCATCGGCATGAAGGACAAGGCGAAGTTCAAGATCGGCCTGACCACGCTGCCGCGTGACGACGCCAAGGAACTTGCGGCCGTCACGGCGGGATCAGGTTTCGGCATTTCCACGACGAGCAAGAACAAGGATGCGGCCTGGAAGGCGATCCAGGTGCTGACCAGTCCGGAAGCATTGCAGTATCTCGCCGAACAGGGGCGCGCGCTCCCGGCGCGCACGGCTTCGCAAGCCTCCTGGTACAAGGTGGCGGCCAAGGACATCACCAATGGCGGCGAGGCGCTCGACTATTCGCTGGCGCATTCGGTGCCCTATGTGATCACCAACAATTGGGCGGCGGTGGAAAATCTCTTCAACCAATATTTCCCACCCGCCTTCGGCGGCAGCGCCGACGCCAGGCAGACGATGGAGTCCATCCAGAGCCTCGTGCAGCAATAGAGCATGTCGCGCAAGAGCATCTCCGTTTTTCTTTGAATCACGGAAATGCTCTATCTCTTTGTTTTCACGCAATTCCGGACGCAAAACCGTTGCACGCTTTTGCTGGAATTGCTCTAGAGCGCGGCGGAAGGAGCTGCCGCGCATGGAGGAAGGGATGTCGGAAAGCGCCATTGCCGAAATAAGCCTGCAGCCTGGTCAGCCACGGCGCTTTCTGAAGCCTGAAACGCAGACGGCCATGCTATTCCTGCTGCCGAGTTTCCTCGGCTTCATGATCTTCATGGCCCTGCCGATCCTGGCGTCACTGGCGCTCTCCTTCACCAACTGGCAGCTGCTCAAGACGCCGTCCTTCGTCGGATTCCAGAATTATATAAAGCTCTTCACCGTCGATCCGGCCTTCTACACCATATTGAGCAATACGCTGTTCTTGCTGTCGAATATCTGGCGCTGAATATCGTCGTGTCCCTGACGCTCGCGGTCTGGATATCGAGCCTCAAGCGCGGCAAGGCGATTTTCCGGGTGATCTTCTTCCTGCCGACCTTTACCCCGACGATCGCAGCCTCCGTGGTGTGGCTGCTGATCTTCACGCCAGACGGGCTCGCCGACAGCATCATCCGCTCGCTCGGCCTCGGCTTGCCGAATTTTCTGCTGAGTTCGAGCTGGGCCATGCAGGCGGTCGTGCTCGTCACGCTCTGGGCCAATGTCGGCTATAACGTCGTGATGTTCAACGCCGCGCTCGACCTGGTGCCGAAGCATTATCTTGAAGCGGCGATGATCGACGGCGCCGGTCCCTGGCGCCGCTTCTGGCGCATCCGTCTGCCGCTCATCTCGCCGACGGTCTTCTTCGCCACGGTCATGACGGCCATCACCTCGCTGCAGGTCTTCGACGAGATCTTCGCGATGACGCGCGGCGGTCCGGGCTCGGCAACAGCCACCCTCGGCTTCGCCATCTATCAGAAGGGTTTCACCAATTTCCAGATGGGTTATGCCTCGGCGCTCGCCTGGGTGATGTTCGTGATGATCATGGGCCTGACCATCCTGCAGTTCCACATGCAGCGCAAATGGGTGCACTATGATGAATGACGCGACTTCACGGCATTCCCAGTCCCGACATCGCATCCTGCGACGGATCGGCAGCTTCGTCAGCTATGCCACATTGTCGCTGGTCGCGCTGCTCTTCCTCTTTCCCTTCTTCTGGATGGTGTCGAACGCGGTGCGTTCCAACACCGAAGTGATGGCCGTGCCGGTCCGCATCCTGCCCGAGGAATACCAATGGGGCAATTTCGTCGAGGCGCTGGTGTCGCTGCCCTTCGGCACCTTCCTCCTGAATTCTGTTATTGTCGCCTGCGGCGTCACCGCGATCGTCATCGTGGTATCCTGTCTCTCTGCCTATGCTTTCGCCAGGCTGCGGTTTCCCGGCCGCGAGGGGCTGCTGCTCACCTATCTCAGCACGCTGATGATCCCTCAGGTGATGCTGGTCATCCCGCTCTTCCTCGTCGTCAGCAAGCTCGGCTGGATCAACACCTATCACGGTATGATCCTGCCGGTCGCATTTTCGTCGTTCGGCACCTTCCTGCTGCGTCAGTTCATCCTCGGCATTCCCAAGGATCTCGACGAGGCGGCGATGATGGACGGCGCCTCGCGGCTGCGCATCCTTGTCAGGGTCATCGTTCCTCTCGCCATGCCGGCGATCAGCCTCTTGGCGCTCTTCACCTTCATCGCCCAGTGGAAGAGCTTTCTCTGGCCGCTGATCGCCACCAGCGGCCTCGATAAAGCCACGCTGCCGCTCGGGCTCACCTTGTTCCAGACGCAGCAGGGCACCTCGTGGAATTACATCATGGCAGGTGCGACGATCTCCATGGTGCCGGGCGTGATCCTGGCCATCGTGCTGCAGCGGGTGATCTACAAAGGCATCAGCGTGGGCTCCGGTTTCGGTGGAAGATAGCGGCTATAAAACAAGGGCTTGACGTGCTCATTTCAAGTTATTTGCAGCGCACCTCAAGTCGAGGGAGCCGGTGCCGAAGCGGGCCGCCTTATCGCCCCGCCGTCTTGGCCGCAGAGCCGGGCTAGGACGCGCGCCGGCCGGTCGACCATCCGACGCCGTTTGAGCAACAGAATGCTTCGATCTAACCCGGAAAGGCCCTAGGCCACGCAGATGCCGGCGACTGCGACCTTCTGGAAGAGATGCGGTGACGCGACCGCCGACGAGGGATAAGCAGAGGTTTTCGCCCTGAATTCAGGATGGACGAAGGCGGCTTGGAAATGCGCGGTGGATTCCCAGACGGCGTAATTGAGATAGGTCGGGTTTTCGCCGAGCGCGCGGTGCAACTGCGTGGAGATGAAGCCGGGTTGGCGCTTCATGAAGGCGGCGTCGTCCTGCCAGACCTCGAGGAATCTCGGCTCGTCCGCCTTGTCGAGGGTGAACAGGTTGACCAGCACGACCGGGGAGGCTTCGAGGCCGAGTTGCCGGTCGATCGGGAAGGTGGGGTCCATCGGACGAAAATGTGGCATGACTTGCTCCGGTCTCTATGGTTCCATGGTGTCAATTCGACATGAAGAAAACATATGATATTGACATTATGATGTCAATTTATTTGCATGGTGACAAATGGCTGAAGTTGAACGAACCGCCGCGGGATCCGCATTGACCAAGCTCATCCTTGACTTGTTCAGGCTCAACAACCGGATGCTGACGTCAGGAGACAGGCTCGTCGCCAATCTCGGGCTGACGAGCGCGCGCTGGCAAGTTCTCGGCACCATCGAAGCTTCGGAACGCCCGCAGCCGGTCGCCTGGCTGGCGCGCGACATGGGAGCCAACCGCCAGAACGTGCAGCGCATCGTCAACGATCTGGAGAAAGAGGGGCTCGTCGCTTTTGCAGCCAACCCCCATCACCGGCGCGCGCAACTCGTCGTGCTGACGGAAAAGGGACGGATCACCTGCGAGGCGGCCATGCGCCTCCAGGCTCCATGGGCGAGTGGTCTCGCGGACGGTCTCGAGGTCACCGAGATTGAGAGGACGCATCGCGTCATGAGGGCGCTTCTTCACAAGCTGGAAGGAAGCGAGGAGGCTCGTGAAGAGGCCTGAAGTCCCCTTGCGGCAGCCTGAGTATCGGCGCGTCAGCGATTTCCGGATACCGGGCTGTGTGGGGCGCCGGCAATGCTTCTGCGAACGTGGCGAACGGCGGTCCACACAGCCAAGAGCACGAGCGGGATGGCTGCAAGCACCGCGAGCTTGGCCATATGCGGATCGACGCCCAGCTCGGTAATGCTTTCGAGGCAGATCTTGGCGAGGCCCACGGTGTAATAGGTGATGGCGATAACGGAGAAGCCTTCGACCGCCTGCTGGATATGCACCTGGATTCGCGCCCTTTCTTCCATCGAGGTCAGCAGCGAAGCGTTCTGATCCTCGAGCTGAACCTGAACGGTGGTTCTGAGCAGATCGCCGGCGAGACTGACCCGTTCGGCGAGTTCGTCGAGGCGGCGTTCTGCGGCATGCACGGAACGCACGGCCGGCTGGAAGCGTCGTCCGATGAAGGTGCCGATCCGCTGGCGCTGCTCGACGCGCTCTTCGCGCAGCTCCGATACCCGGCTGGTGACGATCTCCGCATAGGCTTTGGTCGCCCCGAAGCGGTGGCGCGCAAGCGCGGAGAAGTTGAGGACGTCGGAGGAGAGCCTCGTCACTTCGGAAAGCAGCGCCTTGTCGACTTTGACGGCGCTTTGCATGTGCGTGATCAGCAGATCGAGGCGCCGGTCGAAGGCCGAGAGCTGCGAGATCGTCTCGCGCGCCATCGGCATCGCCAGCATCGCCATCATCCTGTATGTCTCGATTTCGAGGACGCGCCGGACCATGCGGCCGGTGCGATAGGCGTTGAGGTTGTGGTTGAAGAACAGGAATTCGACGAAACCGCTGTCGCTCAGGCGGAAATTCGAATGTACTTCGGCATCGCCGCCGCCGACCCTGGAGGCGACGTAGTCGAGCTTGGGTTTTTCGAGAGCCGGCCCGTCCTTCTCGTCGCGCACCAGCACCCGGACGGCTGCAATCACCTTTCCGTCGATCCTGTCGCAGCAGGCCTTGAAAGCCTCGGGCGGATGGCTGCCGGGCGCAGACGCTGCCGGAGCGACGAAGGTGAGGCTTAGAAACTCGGTATGCGCCTCCCATTTCAGCCGGCCGTCGCCGAAGCGGCCGATTCCGTGGTTGCCTCCGAGGGTGGTTGAGACGTCCTCCAATCCCGGAAGGGAATCCGGCAGCAGAGGCGAGCCGTTGTCGCCGACGATGGCGACATGCCAGACGTCGGTATCGCCATCGAAGTAAAGCGACGGCCGCGCATGCAGCTCGTTATGCAACTCCCTGCGCAGCGGATGTTCGGAACCCATCGGCATGGAATGCACCTCTATGTGGTAGACGGATCGACGGCTGACGTAACCGGGGTGTCGGCGTTTTGAACTGACCACGACGCCTATAGCCTCTCCCGTGGCGCCTGTCACGACGACTTCTCTGCCTGATGTACAAGGCTGGCTGAATATACTTGATCGGGCGCAATACTGGGGAAGCCGCTCCACTGTACGGTAACATCGGTCCCGGCGAGATGCCGGTCGGCGGCAAGCCGATCTCTTCCGCGCTGTACCGGCCGGCCGGAAGGATGAGCCGAAGCATGGACAAAAAACGATCAGCCACGGCCCGTTGCGAGGCCGTGGCTGATGCGGCGCGCAATCTGTGGGAGACAGGCGCGGCCGGTTACTTGTTGGCGGCGAGCGTCACGTTGACCTTGTCGACGTCTGCGGCCATGGCCTTGAAGGTCTCTTCGAGGGAAAGCTCGCCGACGAACAGCTGGCTCATCCGCTGCACGATCGTTTGATAGATGGCCCCAGATCCCTTGAGGCGTTCCAGATCGCGGGCTGCCTGCGGCGCACTGTTGCGGGCCGCGAGGAAGACGGCCATGGCATCCTTGGCGTTCTTGCTCTCGAGCTTGTATTGCGGATCCTTGATGTCGGCGCCGGTCAGGATGACGTAGTTTTCGGCGATTTCACGCTGGATGTTTTCAGACCCGAGGAACTCGATGAAGGCGGCCACGGCTTCCGGGTGCTTGGTGCGCTTGAAACCGACGATCGCGGTGCCGCCGGGCATAGCATAGCAGCCGGCATCGCCGCAGGGCGCGCTGAGTGCCGTCCAGTCGAAGCCGTCGCCGATCTTCTTCTGGAACGGATTGACCATCCAGTTGCCGGCGAGATAGGTCACGACATTGCCGTTGACGAATTCGTCACCCATGTTCTTGTACTGGGTTCCGCCGGCAGCACCCCACATTTCCTTGGGGAAAGAGCCGTCCTTCGTCCAGTTGTAGAGATCGGTGATGTAGCGCTTGGCGGCATCGTCAGGGAACGAGAACTTGCCGTCCTTGACGTAATTCGAGCCGTAGGAGAAGGCGGCACCCGAGAAGCGGTGGCCGGAGCGGTCCATCGTGAAGGGGATCTGGGCGCCGGTCGCCTTGGCGACCCGGGCGGAGGCTTCGACGATTTCCTTCAGCGTGGCGGTCGGCTGCGGAAGCGGTTCGTTCGCCTGTTCGAAGAGCGTCTTGTTGACGAAGGGCAGGTTGAAGGTCTGTGACGCGACGTAGCCGTTGATCGAATTCGGATCGTTGACGCCGGGGAAGCGAAGCGTGTTCAGGCTGTCGCCGTGCAGCTTGGCGAAGCCGTCCGGATCCTTCATCAGCGGGCGCATGTCGAGGTAATAGGGCGCGAGCTGCCAGTCGGTGATCTTGGCGATGTCAGGACCTTCGCCGATGGCAAGCTGCACCGGCAGCTGCTTGGCGACGGCATCATAGCCCGACGAGACGAAATTCACCTTGATGTCGGGGTGCGCGGTTTCGAATTCCTTGCTCAGCGCTTCCATGCGCTCGACGTAAGCCTGGTCGTCGTCGGTGAAGAGAAAGGTGATCGTCTGGGTTTCCGCCATGGCGACGCTCGACCATGCGAAAGAAACGGTGGCCAGCGCCAGTGCGAAAGCCCCTGATAGATAGGTTTTCATTTTCATCCTCCCATGAAAACATTTTCATCAATCGCGGCATCAGCCATCGATAAGCGAATTTCATATACTTGACATTCATTCCGTCAAGCTATTTTCTACGCGAATAGCGATGTTTTTGAGCAATTTTCAGAAATCGCGCATCAAAATAACCAAGTGAAAATATTTTCATGAGATTGCGGAGGAGGCGATCTGTGAAAACGGAAAGCATCAAGCAGCCGGACGACATGGCGCCAGCATATGGCGTGGGCCAGGGGCAGACGATAACGGCATGGGCGGTATCAGCGCTCATCGCGAGCCATTTTCCCGGCGAGCCGGCGCCCGCCGAAGACCGTGTGAACTATCGTTTCATCAACGGTTTCGTCGATGTCGGCGACCTGCCCTGCCGCAAGGCCTTCTGGTCGACCATGGTCGGCCGCGAGCTCATCCCCGACACGTCCTGGCCGACCGAAAGCCTCTATCTTCCCGGCTCGAACCGCCGCGTCGAATTCACCAGCTTCTGGCACGTGCCCACGCATGTCAGGCGTTGGCTGAAGGGCACCTTCAGGACGGAAGCGCCGCGTGCGCTCAATCTCGCGCTCAAGACCTGCGGCGGCGTTCGCATATGGGTCAACGGGCGGGAGGCGGTTCGCTTCGAGCCCTTCAAGCGTAACGTCGAGAGCGCAACCGAGATAGCTTTGCCGCTCGAAGCCGGCGACAACGAGATTCTCGTCCATAGCGAAGATCTTGCCGAGCGCGACACGACCTGGTTCTTCGAGCTCGAAATGCTGGACAAGGAGCCGCTCTCAGTGCTGCTGCCGGTAGCGCTCGATCACAACGAGGTGCGGGAGCTGGAAGCCCTTTCGCGCGGCGTGCGGCCGGCGCGCGACGTCTTCGTCAGAGAGCCGCTGGAGATCATCTTCGACACGGCGCCCGAGCGCGACCTGCCGGTGGAGCTCAAGGTGTTCGGACATGGTCACGAGCGGCCGGTCCTCGCCGATGCGAAACTGACCCTCCACGCAGGTCAGAGCCGGCTGACGGCGCAGGATGTCTGCGGCATTGCCGACGGTTATCACGGTATCCACATGACGATCGGGTCGGGGCCGGGCTCGGTCACCCGCGTCATTGACGCCGCCTTCATGAGCAGCATCTTGCCATCGCCGGCAGCGGCGTCGCTTTCCGCCCGCAAGCGCCAGGCGTTAGAATACAGCGCCCGCTTCGGCGCCAACCGCGCCGGGCGGCTCATCGCCATGATGGAAACCGGTCATGACGACCAGGAAAGCTTCGATCGCATCGTCGACATGACGCTCGCCTCCATCGATGCGCGGGAGGATTGCTCGGATTTCATCATGGTGCCGCTGCTGTGGCTGCTCGGCGCGTACGGCGACCGGATGCCCAAGGCCACGGTTGATCGCATTCGCCATTCCGTTCTCTCCTACCGATACTGGGTTGACGAGCCGGGCAACGACGCGATGTGGTTCTGGAGCGAGAACCATGTGCTCTGCTTCCATACGAGCCAGCTGCTGGCCGGACTTCTGCTGCCCGGCGACGTGTTCTCGACCTCGGGGCGGACGGGACGGCAGCAGGCGGAACTCGCCGCCGAACGGCTCGGGCGCTGGTTCGACAGCGTCGAAGCGCATGGCCTGGCGGAATGGAATTCGGCGGCCTATTACCCGATCGACTTCATTGGCCTGCTGGCGCTGGAGCGCTGGGCTGAAAGCGGCATCGCCGATCGCGCCCGCGGCCAGATCGATCTCATCTTCCGCATGATTGCCCTTCATACGCTCGCCGGCGTTCCGGCCGGGTCACAGGGGCGCGCCTACGACAAGGAACTGCGCGCGGGCCCGCTGACCGAGCTTGCACCCTTCGCCCAGGTCGCCTTCGGCACGGGCTGGCTCAACAACGGCGTCGCCGCGCTGACCATGTTCTGCGCCGGCGATTATGAGCCGCCGGCCGATCTCGCCGAGCTTGCTTCGCTTTCGCGGGGAAGAAGCGTCGAGGCGCGCTACAGCCAAGGGCTGGAGAGCGGAAAGCTCGTGCTCTTCAAGAACGAGGCCGCGCAGCTTTCGACGGTTGTCGACCACAAGACCGGCCGGAAGGGGCATCAGCAGCATGTTCTCGATATCAGGCTTGCCGGCCATCCAATGGCGAGACTTTGGGTCAACCACCCGGGCGAAGACGACCCGTGGGGCAATCAAAGACCGTCTTATTGGGCCGGCAACGGCATCCTGCCGCGTGTCGCCCAGCATCGTGACGTCGCCCTTCTGATCGAGGATACAGCCGACGCGCGGCATGCCTGGACGCACGCCTATATCGGCCGCGACGGTCTCGACGATCTGATCGTCGAAGACAAATGGTTGATCGCCCGGTCAGGAAGGGGATTTGCCGCCCTCTGGGCGTCGAACGGCCTGGAACTGATCACGGACGGCCCGACCGCCGGCCGCGAGGCGCGATCGCATGGGTCGCTCTGCGGCTGGGCTTCTATCGTAGCATCCGGCAATGACGATGCTTTCAAGGCCTTCATCGAGCGCCTGTGCCAGACGGTGGTCTCCTTCGATCCGGCGCTTCGGCGTCTTTCTCTGACGCCGCCAGGCGGTCCGGCGATTGCTCTTTCCTATGCCGACGGTCTTTCGATCGCCGGTAAGGCCCGGCCGTTCACGCATGATCAGCCGCACCCGATCCTCACCCACGACAGCGCCGCGTCCCAAGCCGGCACTGACGGGCCGTTCTACTCCTAAAACATAGGTCTCCAGCATGAACACAGCATCTGTCGACAACGCCGCTCTCCTGACGACCATCGATCGCGTGGCGACGGCTTTCAGCCGACTCCGGGGCATCAAGGAGGGTCTCGTCACGGACAGCGCCGCCTCCGGCATCCAGTTCGACGAATGGGACTGGGAAGTCGGCGTCGGCCTTTACGGATTCTTGCGCCGCGCAATATCCGCCAATGACCAGAAGGCGTTGCAGGAGCTCGTTGCGTGGTACAGCGCCCAAATCGAACGGGGTATTCCGCCGCGCCAGATCAACAGCACGGCGCCGATGCTGCCGCTCGCGATCCTCGTTCAGCATGTCGAGCGTCCCGATTTTCGCGCGCTGGTCGAGGACTGGGCCGAATGGCTCGTCAAGGAGCTGCCGAAGACCGAGGATGGTGGCTTCCAGCATGTCGTCAAGGAACGTCTCAACGACGGGGAATTGTGGGACGACACGCTGTTCATGGCCTGCCTCTTCCTCGCCCAGGCCGGCGTCCTCTGCGGGCGCGACGACTGGATTGACGAGGCCGTCTATCAGTTCGTAATCCACACTCGCTATCTTTCCGACCCGGTAAGCGGCCTTTGGTATCACGGCTGGACCTTCAACGGCCGGCACAATTTCGCCAATGCCTTCTGGGCGCGCGGCAATGCCTGGATCACGGTGGCGATCCCCGAACTCTTCGATCTCGTGCCGACGCTCAGTCAGAAGGACCGGCGTTTCCTGTCGAACGTCCTCGTCAGCCAGGTGCGTTCGCTCAAGGCTTACCAGCGGCCGGACGGCATGTTCACGACGCTTCTGGACGACCCGGCTTCGCCACTCGAAACCTCGGCAACCGCGGGCATCGCCTATGGCATATTGCGCGCCATCGACGCCGGCATTCTCGACGAGAGCGACAAGGTCTATGCAGAGCGCGCGCTTGCGGCGGTGCTGGCGCAGATCGATGACGAAGGCGTTGTCCACGGCGTTTCCGACGGCACGCCGATGGGTCACGATCTCGATTTCTACCGGCGCATCCCGAACCTGCCGACGCCTTACGGCCAGGCGCTGACCATGCTGCTTCTGACCGAAGTGCTTATCGAGAGTGGCCGCCGCCAATGAGTGCTTCCTCCCTCGTCGCGATTGAGGCGCTCGACGGCGACAATACCGACCGCCTGCAGTCCGAAATCGACAGTCTTTCGGTTGCCGGCGGCGGCCGCCTGGAGCTCCTGGCGGGCATCCACCTCTGCCGGGGGCTCCGGCTGCATTCCGGCGTCGATCTGCATCTTGCCGCCGGCGCGATCCTGCGTCCTGTCCCCGATTATGCGGCTTATGCGCATACGACGGTTTCGGTGGTCGCCGAGAAATCGGACCGCGGCATGATTGTCGCTAACGGTGCGCGGCGGATCAGCCTGACGGGGGAAGGGCGCATCGAGGCCGGCTGCGACAACTTCATCACAGGCGACGATGAAAGCGTGGGAACCTTCATCCCGGCCGAATTTCGTCCCCGCGTCGTCGTCTTCGAAGGCTGCGACGAGGTCGAGATCAGCTCCGTCACCATTAGCCGCTCGCCGATGTGGACGCTGCATTTCGTCGACTGCACCGATCTCACGGTCCGCAACGTCACCATCGAAAACGATCGCCGCCTTCCCAATACCGACGGCATCGTGCTCGACGCCTGCCGTGGCGCCGTCATCGAGGATTGCAGGATATCAACGGCCGACGACGGCATATGCCTGAAGACGAGCATCGGCCCTCAAGGCGTCGCCATCGGGCGATGCGAAAACATCCTAATTCGCCGTTGCTCCGTTGAGAGTTTGAGCTGCGCGCTGAAGATCGGCACGGAAACGCATGGTGACGTCAGCAACGTCTTATTCGAGGATTGCAATGTCTCGGCTTCCAACCGAGCGCTCGGCATATTCTCCCGCGACGGCGGGCGGATCTCGAACGTGAGGTTCTCGCGGATTGCGGTAGAGTGCCGGGAAACACCGGATGGTTTTTGGGGCTCAGGGGAGGCGCTGACCGTCAATGTCATCGACCGCGTCGCCGAACGCCCCGCGGGCGCCATCGAAAACCTGATCGTCGAAGACGTGACCGGCCGTATGGAAGGGGCGATCACCGTCATTGCGGCAGCACCTTCTGGCATCCGCAATGTGTCGTTGGCCCGTATCGCCATCGATCAGCAGGCCGGCACGCTTGGCACCGGGCGGACCTATGACCTGCGTCCGACGAACGCCGACCTCGCACCGAGGGCCGATGGCGGCGGGCGGGCCAATGCCTGGACCCGCGGTTCGGACGGCCGGGTGATCGGCTTGCAGAACTATCCCGGCGGAATGCCTGCCGTCTACGTGGCCGACGTCACCGGGATATCGATGAACGAGGTGCGGATCACACGGCCGGCACCGCTGCCGCAAGGCTGGAACGAAAACGACGTCGTCTTCGAAACGGCGACATCTGATGGGAGTGGGGCATGGCAGAACTGAAACTTTCCACCGTCAACAAGGCGTACGGCACGGTCAAGGTCCTGCATGACGTTGAGCTCGACATCAAGGACGGCGAATTCGTCGTCTTCGTCGGCCCGTCGGGATGCGGCAAGTCGACCCTGCTGCGCGTCATCGCCGGTCTCGAAGAGGTCACGCAGGGCACGATCGCGATCGGGGGACGCGACGTCAGCGCGCTTTCGCCAGCCGAGCGCAAGATCGCCATGGTCTTCCAGTCCTACGCGCTCTACCCGCATATGAGCGTGCGCAAGAACCTCGCCTTCGGCCTTGAGAACCTGAAGTTCAAGCGCGCCGAGATCGAGGCGCGGATCGCCGAAGCCGCGAGGATGCTGGCGATCGAACCCTATCTCGACCGGCGTCCGAAGCAGCTTTCCGGTGGCCAGCGCCAGCGTGTGGCGATTGGCCGGGCGATCGTGCGCGAACCCGACATCTTCCTCTTCGACGAGCCGCTGTCGAACCTCGACGCGGCGCTGCGAGTCCAGACCCGCGCCGAAATCACCAAGCTCCACCGTGAGATCAAGACGACGATGATCTATGTCACGCACGACCAGGTCGAGGCGATGACCATGGCCGACAAGATCGTCGTGCTGCGCGCCGGGCGGGTCGAGCAGGTGGGCGCACCGCTGGAGCTGTTCGACAATCCGCGCAATCTCTTCGTCGCCGGCTTCCTCGGTTCACCGCGCATGAACATTATCAAGGGCAAGGTTGCAGCCATCACGGAAAGCGGCATCGCCATCGATGTCGCGAGCGGCGGCAGGATCGTCAGCGATGTCGATCCCGCCGGCATTTCCGTGGGGCAGGAGGTTCTCGCCGGCATAAGGCCTGCGCATTTCTTGCGATCCAGCGGGCAGGGCCTGCCATTTGTCGTCCAGTATCACGAGGGCCTGGGCACCGAGACCTACGTCTACGGCAATCTCGAGGGACAGGACGAGCAGATCATCATCCATGAGGCAGGCCATTTCGCACCTCACCAGGGCGACCGGCTCGTGATCGATGCCGATCCGGCACGTATTCATCTGTTCGATCCCAAAAGCGAACTTGCTTTTGCCCGTCGATCGGGACAGGGGAGGCGCTGACCATGGCGGCTGGTGCATTGTTCTCCCAGGCGGGCGAAACGGCGATGAGGGTGGTCGAAGCGCCGATGAATGCGTTCGAGCACATTTTCGGCCGCAAGCGCATGCCCTGGATGTTCCTGGCGCCGAACCTCATTCTGTTTGCCATCTTCACCTTCCTTCCGATCGCGATCGCGGTCGGTTACGCCTTCACCGGCGGCACCAATCTTTTCGTCTCGGAACGGCCTTTCGTCGGCTTCGACAATTTCCGAACCCTGCTTTCCTGCGGCAATTACCTGCAGCCGGGAACCTGCCAGGAATCGCTGTTCTGGACGGCGGTGTGGAATACGCTCTGGTTCGTGGCGTGCAATGTCGTCGCCACATTGCTGGTGGCGCTGATCACGGCGCTGATCCTCAATCGGGCGATCTTCGCGCGCGGCTTCTTCCGGGCGATGTTCTTCTATCCCGTTCTGCTCTCGCCCGTCGTCATCGGTCTGATCTGGAAATGGTTCCTCGATCGTAACGGGTTGCTGAACGCCTTCTTCCAGATGATCGGCGTGCCGCCGGAAATCTTCCTGCTCGATGTGGGCTGGTCGCGCTTCTTCGTCGTGGTGGTGTCGGTCTGGTTCCATATGGGTTTTTACACCTTGATCCTGCTCGCCGGCCTGCAGGCGATCCCGAAGGAGCTCTACGAGGCTGCCTCCATCGACGCCGCTTCGCCGCGGCGCACCCTGTTCAGGATCACGCTGCCCCTGCTGGCTCCGAACCTGCTCGTCGTCTTCATCCTTCTGATGATCAAGTCCGTGCAGATCTTCGACGAGGCCTGGGTTCTGACGAACGGCGGCGGTCCCGGCACGGCCAACAGCTTCATCGTCCAGTATATCTACCAGATGGCATTCGGCAGCGATCTGCGCGTCTTCGGACTTGCCTCCGCCGCATCGGTTCTCATGGGGCTGGTGCTTCTGGTCCTCACCCTCATACAGCTGCGCTTGGGCAAGCGAATGGAGTCCTGAGATGAACCCGATCAGCTTTCTCTCGCGCACGCGCCGGGCCGGTCGTATCGATATCACCGATATGTTGTCATGGGTCTGGCTGATCGGCGGCACGCTCGCCGTGCTGGTCCCCGTCGTTTGGGCAGGCCTCTCCTCGCTGAAGCCGGCCGCCGAAATCACGCGCTTTCCGCCGTCGCTGCTCCCCCGGACAGCGGTGGAGCAGACTGTGCCCGGCTTCGACAAGCCGCTCAGCATCTGGCAGGTCACGGTCGATGGCCAGCAGCGCGAAATGGCCATGGTGCGGCGCATCGGTCTCAAGGCCCAGATGGTCGATCCCGCAAATCCAGGGCCGCCGGTCAGCGTCGACGTAAAGGGGATCACGCCGGTGCAGCACCTGACCGTCGCCACCGAGAATTACACCGATCCGCTGACGCGCTTCAACTTCCTGACCTTCCTCAAGAATTCGGTGTTCGTCACCGTCGTTGCGACGCTTCTGACGCTAATCGTCAACGCCATGGCGGCATTCGCGCTGTCGAAATACAAGTTTCGCGGCGACACGACTGTTTTCGTCATCATCATTTCGACGCTGATGATCCCGCTCGCCGTCGTCATGGTGCCGGCCTATCTCGTCATCGTCGGGGTCGGGCTCGCGGACAATCTCTGGGGCGTCATCCTGCCGACGATCGCCTCGCCGACCGCCGTCTTCCTGCTGCGGCAATATATGCTGACCATTCCCGACGAATTGATCGAGGCGGCGCGCGTCGATGCGGCGAGCGAATTCTGCATCTTCTGGCGCATCATCCTGCCGCTGACGGCGCCCGCTCTCGCGGTGCTGGCGATCTTTTCGGTGCTCTGGCGCTGGAACGACTTCCTCTGGCCGCTCATCGTCCTCAACAGCCGCGAGAATTTCACGCTGCAGGTCGGTCTGAACGCATTCCAGGGCGAGTTCTCGGTGCAGTGGCACTATATCCTGGCGATGACCTTCCTCAGCCTGCTGCCCGTCACCGTCGTCTTCCTGTTCCTGCAGAAATACATCACGACAGGCATCGCCGGAACAGGGATGAAGTGACCGGACCCCGGCGCGTAGCCCAAATGGAGGTCGAGATGTGGAGAGCGCCTCCCAAGCATTGAAGACTGCATTCCCATCTCATCGCGCCCGGCTGAAGCGCACCGCGCCTGGTCCGGCGGTGCACTTCAGTGCTGTTTGGAGAAGCCGCGCGGGGTTGACTGTCCGAGCCGTAATCACAAAACGGTTTCGAAGAGCGGGATCAAGGCCGCGCCGATGGCGCCGGGGGCATCGATGATCTGTGCCACGGCCAGCGCCGGAACGTCGCGCAATGCGCCATGCCGAGGGAGATTGTTGAATTCGGTGCGTTCGATCAGCATTGTCGCAAGCGAATGTGGAAGCTCGCCGCCAAGCACGATCAATGCCGGGTCGAAGATCGCGCAGATCGCATTGACGGCCCGATTGTGGGCCGGACTGACGCGGTCGATCCATTCCTCGACGCCATCCCAATCCACCAGATTTTCGTTCTTCAGATCCCTCAGGGTCAGGCCCACGCGCCCGTTGGCGCGAAGATGTTCGAGCAGCTGGTTGAGGGCGGGGCGATCGTCGTAGTCCTGACGTCCGAAGAGAACGGAGAATTCACCGGCATTCCCGAAACTGCCGCGAAACGGCATGCCCCCGGAAACCAGGCCGCCGCCATAACCGTGAAGATGGGCGATATAGGCAAAATCGGCGACGTCACGTCCAACGCCGAAGATGGCTTCCGCCAGAGCCGCGGTCCTGGCGACATTATCCGCCCAGACCGGCAGGCCAAGTCGCTCTCCAAGCAAGGGCGCCAGGTCGATCAGAGACCAATGGGCTAGCGGCAGGGGACAATTGAAAGCCGTTTCAAACATGCGGTGGCCGGCGACTGCGAGGCCGACGCCGAGAATGTCGCGCCGCTTGGCACCGCGTCGGGCAAGAATGTCTTCGACCGCCGCTTCGATCCGGTCCATCTCCTCGGACAGCGACGAGCCCGTCTGCGGAATTTCCATATTGTCCACCGGCTCACCGAAACCCATGAGGCAAAGGCCGATCGAGCCGACGTTGACGGAGATGCCGAGCGTCAGACACCACTCCCGTCGGAGCGTCAGCTCTGGACTGGGCGGACCGGCCCGTCGGTTTTCCGACTGGGAAAAGGCGACCATTCCCCGATCATGGAGCCGCCCGACGATTCTGTGCAGCGATTGCTGGGTGAGATCAAGCGGTTCGGTCAGGCTCGAGCGTTCGATGCCGGGCGACTTCCAGATCAACCGCAAGAGGTCCCGTTCGTTGCGAGACGCTACTCTCGCCGGATGCGCGTCCCGCAAAAAATGTGCGGCCACATGGTTTAAAGGAGCGTACTTCATTTTCCGATCATTTTGATTTACACTATAAGTGTGAAGCAGGTGAAAGGGAACCACTTTGCTTCTGCAGGGCAAGAAAAATCATCTAATGGTTTTGGGTCCTGCTTAACTCATCAAGATTGGTCAGGCCAGTCGCGATGGCGTCGGTTCAGGTGCAAGGGAGGAATCGAGCGCCATGGATTCGTTGAGACCAGAGACTATAGCCCGCCTTGCCGAGCACGAGGGTTTCGGTTTTACGCCCACGCATAAAGGGGCCAACTTCGAGTCGATGGTCCAAGCCTTTTCAGCGGGTTATGGGGTTTTCGGCGCGCAGCCGTTGAAGAATGACCGGAGGTTTGCCTGGGCCGCGGACTTGAGAAGGACCGAGGCGCTCACGGTGCTTCATTCGGCATATCAGAGTTCGTGGACAATACGAACGCTTGAGGACTCGCCGCAACATCTCGCGTTTTTCATGCCGCACTCAGGATCCTTTCGACTGTCGATCGGGAAGCGGACCGTCGAAAGCGGCGCTGGTCACCTGCTTATGGCCAACAACCACGAAGCCGGCGATCGCGTGATCCAGGGTGGACCGCACCGCTCGGACGTCCTGTTCCTGGATTGGAAGGTTGTGAAGAGGACGCTCGCCTCGCTGGTTGAACCGCCACTCTCCGAGTCGCTCGACCTCGACCCTGTGCTCGATCTTGCAACGCAGTCAGGCCAGCTCATTGGCAATCTGCTCCAGACGATCGTGCAGGGCATGCGCAACGGCGGTCCGCTTCTATCTTCGCCCCTTGCCGCAGCGGCGATGAGCGAAACTCTCGCTCATCTGGTGCTCCGATTTGGCCGGCATCGTTTCTCTCATCATCTGGAAAGAAAGAAGGTATCGTTGATTGCGCCTTGGCATGTTCGACGGGCCATCGACTACATGCATGCCAATATCGCGGAACCTCTCACCATGACGATGGTTGCCGATGGTGTCGGCGTTTCCCTTCGCGCGCTGCAAACGGGCTTTAAGGCCTTCAGGGGAACGTCGCCGGCAGGATACCTGCGCACGATCCGGCTACAGGCAGCCCGCGAGCATCTGCGGGACCCGACCAACCAGCAATCCGTCCGCGAAATCTGCGCGATATGGGGTTTTGCTCACGCGGGCAGGTTCTCCATTATCTACCGCAACACCTTTGGAGAAAGCCCGAGGGATACGCGGCTGCGGGCTGAACGCTTACGCTGATTTGAGCGGGATCCCGCATCTTCCGGCGGTTCAGCGCGGTGGTGCAATGCTGCCGCGCAGGACGAGATGGCAGCCGAGCTCCAGGCGATGTGCCGGCCGCTGCGGATCGTTGGCAATCAGCCGCTGTTCGATAAGCGCGAGAGCGGCGGCGCCGAGCCGGTCGGTGGGTACGCTCACCGTCGAAAGCGGCGGCCGGCTGAACTCGCCGGGAACGATGTCGTCGAAGCCGAGCACGGAGACCGCGTCGGGCACGCGTATGTTGCGATCGGCCAGGGCCTTCAGGCAGCCGAGCGCCAGATTGTCGGCCGCGCAGAAGACAGCGGTCGCGTCTTTCATCGTAGGGTCGCGATCGAGCAGCGCGTCGATCGCAGCCTCGCCATGTCTCGGCTCATATCCCTCGGCCTCGATGATCATATCGTCAGGCACGGGAAGCTGTGCGGCGAAATAGGCGTCGGAAAAGCCGTCATATCGGCGCTGGATCGTCGTGCGGCCCTTCCAGGTCAAATGCAGGATTCGGCGGTGGCCGAGCGCCAGCAGATGCTCTATGCCGAGCCGAGCGCCGAAGCGGTTTTCGGGCGTTACCGTATCGACCAGCATGGCCGGGTCCTCACCGTTGACGATGACGACGGGCATATCAGCCGAGGCAAGGCTGCGGATGAGTTCGGGCTGATCGTCGTTCAGAACCACGATGCCGTCGGCGCGTTCAGACAGCGCGATCTTCCGGACCTCTGTGCCGTCGATGCGCCGGCCGGTGCTGACATAAGGGACGATGCGGATGCCGCGGCGCTCGCATTCCCTGCGAAGGCCGTTGAGGATCGTCCAACTCACCAGGTTGAGGTCGCTCTGCGGAGCGGCATCGTCGGGAATGGCGAGAAGCAGAACGCGCAGCGTGGCGATCGTCGCCTTCCTCCTGCGACGGTCGAGGTAGCCCAGGCGTTTGGCAGAATCCAGAACCCTCTCGCGCACCTCGATCGTCAGCGGCGCGGTTCCGTTCAGGGCATGCGAGGCCGTGCTCAGCGACACATCAGCATCGCGCGCGACATCCTTGAGACTGACTTTGCGTTCCACTTTTCCCGCCAGGAATTCAGATATTGCCTTCGCAACATAAGCTAACTCGGTGTTTTCACATAACAACTGGAAAAGCTATGTTATCGGCATATTTTTCTGCCCCCGCAATCAGCGGCGTTCGACAAGGAGGCCGTTGAACAGCAGGTCGAAGTAGGTCCGGAGGAAGGCCTCCCTGTCGGGAGTAGGCACGCGGCGATCGTCGAATATCAGCCGCAGAACCGTCGTCGTCAGGATGGGGGCGACGACGATGTCGGAGAATTCCACCGGAATTTCCCGAAACTCTCCGGACTCAACCCCTTCCAGAATGAGACCGTCGATCTTGGCGATAACAGGCGCTATGAATTGGTCGTGATGGCGATCGATCAGATCGGGGAACCGCTGTCCTTCCGAAATGACGAGCCGCGTTAATTCGCGGGTCGTCCGATCCTCAGCGATCTGGTCATAGAGCAGTCCGAGCATGGACATCAGCCTGTCAGCCGCGCTACCGCTGAGGCTCGCGGTGATCGCCAGCAGCTCCTGGAAGGGCACGGAGAAATGGCTGATCATGGCTTCGAAGAGCTTCTCCTTCGTCTCGAAATAGACATAGACGGTGCCCTTGGTGACGCCGACCCTGTCGGCGATGTCGTCCACGCGGGCGCCGGTAAAGCCGTTTCTGACGAATTCCTCGAAGGCGGCATCCAGGATCTGGATCGGTCGCAGCGCCTTCTGTTCTGCGCGTGTGAGTTTCTTCTGATCTGCCATTCGTGCCTCGTCTCCCTTTCGTTGCGCGCCCTCGTCCCTGCGGCAAAACTTTCATTGACTAATGCGTTAGTCAATTATATAGCAGCTGCCGTTGAGAGCAAGAGGTCAACTATGAGAACCATTCTGATCGCCACAGCGATCGTATGCGCCATCGGTCTGGGTTCATGCAGCGATGAAGGCAGGCCGGCGGAGCCGACCCGACGGCAGGTGGGCGTCATCGTCGCCAAGCCTGAGCCGCTGATCCAGGGCGGCGCCCTTACGGGAGAAGTGCGGGCGCGTGTCCAGACCGATCTATCCTTCCGCGTCAGCGGCAAGATCATCGAACGGCTGGTCGAAGTCGGACAATCCGTCAAAGCGGGGCAGCTTCTCGCGCGGATCGATCCGGAAGAGCAGAAGGCCGACCTGGACGTGGCGGCGGCCAATCTTCAATCGGCCGAAGCGCTGCAGACCCAGGCGCAGCTTGCCTTCGACCGCCAGCAGAGCCTGTTTCGAACCCAGGTGACGACCCGTGCGGCGCTCGATCAGGCGCAGGAGGCGCTTCTGACCGCGCAGGCATCGACAAAATCGGCGCAGGCGCTCTTCGAAACCGCCCAGGACACCCTGTCCTACACCGAGCTGAAGGCGGATGCCGACGGTGTGATAACCGCCCGCAACGCTGAGGTCGGGCAGGTGGCGCAGGCCGCCCAGGTCGTCTTCACCCTTGCCCATGACGGCGACCGGGATGCCGTGTTCGACGTGGTCGAGAGCGCGTTCCTGCGCCCGGTCGATGGCGACGGCACCGTGAACCTGTTGTCCGACCCCGCGCAGAAGATCACGGCGAAGGTTCGCGAAATCTCGCCGACGATTGATTCCTCGACCGGCACCATCAGGGTCAAGGTCGCGATCACGAGCGACGCCCCCATTCCTCTCGGTGCCCCGGTCGTCGGCAAGTTCAATTATGTCCCGCAGGACGTCATCCAGCTGCCCTGGTCGGCGATGACGTCCAAGGACGGCAAGCCGGCTGTCTGGATCGTCGATCCCGCATCCTCCGCGGTTTCGGTCCGGGCGGTCGACGTTGCCGGCTACGAGACCGGCAGCTTCATCCTCAAGTCGGGCGTGTCGGCAGGAGAGGTCGTGGTGACAGACGGCACCAAGTTCCTCAGGCCGGGTGAAATCGTGTCTTATGTCAAGGAAGATTCCAAGTGAGTATTCGTCCCAAGATAATCGCACTGATGATGGGTACGGCCCTGATCTCTTCCTGCACGAAGCAGGAGGAAATCACCGAGGAAGCGCCCCGTCCCGTGCTGTCGATGACAGTCAGGCAGACGCCTGCCACGACCCTCCGCCTGACCGGTACGATCAAACCGACGATCGAGACCGAGCTTGGCTTCCGGATTTTGGGCCGGATGATCGCCCGCAACGTCAATGTCGGTGATGTCGTCAAGAAGGGCGACGTCGTGGCCGCCATCGATCCCCTGGCACTGGAGCTTGCCGTGCGCAGCGCCCAATCCGACGTCGAAAACAGCGACGCCCAGCTTCGAAACGCGGTCACCACGGAGCAGCGCCAGCGCGCGCTGGTGGAATCGCGTTCGGGCACGGAGGCCTCGCTCGAAGAGGCCGAGCAGGCGAGACGAACGGCCGCGGCGGCCGTGGCCAAGGCACAGGCCAATCTCGACAAGGCCAAAGAGCAACTGGGTTACGCGCAGCTGCGGGCAGAATTCGATGGCGTCGTGACGGCAACCTCGGCCGAGGTCGGCCAGGTCGTGTCGGCGGGCCAGACGGTCGTCACCATCGCGCGACCGGACAAGCGCGATGCGGTGGTCGACGTGCCTCAGGCGGCCGCTCAGAAACTGAAGATCGGCGCGCCATTCGAAGTGACGCTGCAGCTCGATCCGACAATCCGCACGTCCGGGGTGGTGCGCGAGATCGCGCCGGAGGCAGAGACCGCCACCCGCACGAGTAGGACCAAGATTGCGCTCGCCGATCCGCCTGAAGCCTTCAGGCTCGGCGCGGTGATTACAGCCTCCGCAACCATCGCCGCCGATCCCGAGATCGTGCTACCCGCATCAGCCATCCTCGCCAGCACGGATGGCGCGAGCGTCTGGATCGTCGACGTGCCGGGGAAAAAAGTGTCGCTGCGCCGCGTGAAGATCGACGGCGACGTCGTCGACACCGTCCGCATCGTGGAAGGGCTCGCTCCGGGAGAGCGAGTGGTCGTGGCGGGCGTGCATAAACTTCAAGATGGCCAGGCCATCAGGATCGACCAGGAGATCAGCCAGTGAAGTCCTTCAATCTTTCCGACTGGGCGCTCGAACACCGTTCGCTCGTCTGGTACTTCATGATCGTCTTCATCCTTGCGGGCGCCTTCTCCTATCTGAACCTCGGCCGCGAAGAGGATCCGAACTTCACCATCAAGACCATGGTGATCACTGCCCAGTGGCCCGGCGCGTCCGCCGAGGAAGTGACGCGGCAGGTGACCGACAGGATCGAGAAGAAGCTCCAGGAACTGGAATCGCTCGACTACACCAAAAGCCAGACCGTTGCCGGCCAGACCACCATTTTCGTCGAGCTGCTGCCGACGACCAAGGCCAGGGATGTCGCGCCGACCTGGCTGCGCATCCGCAACATGATCGCCGATATCAAGGGCGATTTCCCGAGCGGGGTCATCGGTCCCTTCTTCAACGACCGCTTCGGCGACGTGTTCGGAAACATCTACGCCTTTACGAGCGACGGACTGACCCAGCGTCAGCTTCGCGATCTTGTGGAAAATGCCCGCTCCGAAGTTCTGACGGTACCGAACGTCGGCAAGGTCGATGTGATCGGCGCCCAGGACGAGGCGATCTATCTCGAATTCTCCACACGCCAGATCGCAGCGCTCGGCATCGACCAGCAGTCGGTCATCCAGACGCTGCAGGCCCAGAATGCCGTTACCCAGTCCGGCTTCGTCGATGCCGGGCCGGAGCGCATCGCCTTGCGGGTAAGCGGACAGTTCTCCTCGGAGGAGAGCCTGCGCTCGATCAACCTTCGCATCAATGACCGCTTTTTCCCGCTGACCGACGTCGCCACGATCAAGCGCGGCTATGTCGACCCGCCGTCGGCGCTTTTCCGCTTCAACGGAGAGCCGGCGATCGGGCTTGCCATCGGCATGAAGCAGGGCGCCAACCTCTTGGAATTCGGCGAGGGGCTCGACGCGCAGATGAAACGTGTCGTTGCCGATCTTCCTATCGGCGTGGACGTCCATCGCGTTTCCGACCAGCCGCATGTCGTCGACGAAGCGGTCTCGGGCTTTACGCGGGCGCTCTTCGAAGCGATCGTCATCGTGCTCGTCATCAGCTTCATCAGCCTCGGCCTGCGGGCCGGCATGGTTGTGGCGATCTCCATTCCCCTGGTGCTCGCCATCACCTTCGTGGTGATGGAATATTCCGGCATTTCGCTTCAGCGCATCTCGCTCGGCGCGCTCATCATCGCGCTCGGGCTGCTGGTCGACGACGCCATGATCGCCGTTGAGATGATGGTGGCCCGCCTGGAGGCGGGCGACGATCTAAGGAAAGCCGCCACCCACGTCTATACGTCGACGGCTTTCCCGATGTTGACGGGAACGCTGGTCACCGTCGCGGGCTTCATCCCGGTCGGTCTCAACAGCAGTGCCGCCGGCGAATTCACCTTCACGCTCTTCGTCGTCATTGCGGTGTCGCTGGTCGTTTCCTGGATCGTCGCGGTGCTTTTCACGCCGCTTCTCGGGGTCACGATCCTGCCGAAGACGATGAAGTCGCATCATGAGAAGAAGGGCCGTTTCGCCACTGTCTTCTCCTGGCTCTTGAAGCTTGCAATGCGCTGGCGCTGGGTCACCATCGTTCTCACAGTCGGCGCCTTCGCTCTTTCGGTCGGTGGCATGGGGCTGGTGCAGCAGCAATTCTTCCCGAATTCGGACAGAACCGAGCTCGTCATTGATTGGAACCTGCCTCACAACAGCTCGATCGCCGAGACCAACAGGCAGATGGCCAAATTTGAAAAGGAAATGTTGGCCGATAACAAGGATGTCGACCATTGGACGACCTATGTCGGCCAGGGCGCGCCGCGCTTCATCCTGTCCTTTGACGTGCAGACGCCCGATGTCACCTTCGGACAGACGATCATCGTCACCAAAGGCCTCGACGTGCGCGACAAGGTGCGGGCTGACCTGCAGGCCTATCTGACGAAGACCTTCCCCGGCACCGACGCCTTCGTGAAGCTTCTCGACATCGGCCCGCCGGTGGGTAAGCCGGTGCAGTACCGGATCAGCGGCCCTGACATTCAGAAGGTGCGCGACATCTCCCAGCAGTTTGCCGGCGTGGTCGGTTCGCATCCGCTACTGTCGAACATGGTGCTGGACTGGAATGAACCCTCCCGTGTCGTGAAGGTCGATGTCCTGCAGGACAAAGCGCGCCAGCTCGGCGTCTCCTCCGAAGACATCGCGACGGCGCTTAACGGTATCGTCGAAGGTTCTACGGCGACACAGATCCGCGACGACATCTACCTGGTGAACGTGGTCGGGCGCGCCAGGGCATCCGAGCGCGACTCCATCCAGACCCTTGAGAATCTTCAGCTCTCCACCTCCAACGGCAAGGTCGTGCCTCTGTCTGCCGTGGCGAATTTCCGTTACGAGCTCGAGCAGCCGACAATCTGGCGTCGTGACCGCCAGCCCACGATCACGCTCAAGGCGGCCGTCATCGGTTCGACGCAGCCGGCCACAGTCGTCGATCAGCTGAAGCAGAAGGTCGAAGAGTTCCAGAAGAGCCTTCCTGTCGGATACAAGCTGGAAATCGGCGGCGCCGTCGAATCCAGCGCCGAGGCGCAAGGGCCGATTGCGGCCGTGGCTCCGCTGATGCTGTTCACGATGGCGACGATCCTGATGATCCAGCTACAGAGCTTCAGCCGCCTGTTCCTGGTCTTTGCGGTTGCGCCGACGGCGCTGATCGGCGTGGTCGCAGCGCTCTTGCTGAGCAATGCCCCGATGGGTTTCGTCGCCATCCTCGGCATTCTGGCGCTGATCGGCATCCTCATCCGCAACTCCGTCATCCTGGTGGTGCAGATCGAGCATCTGCGCAGCGAAGGAATGGCGCCATGGCAGGCGGTCATCGAGGCGACAGAACACCGCATGCGGCCGATCATGCTGACGGCCGCCGCCGCCACGCTCGCGCTGATCCCGATCTCGCGCGAGATCTTCTGGGGGCCGATGGCCTACGCCATGATGGGCGGCATCGTCATCGGTACCGCGCTGACCCTGCTGTTCCTGCCGGCGCTCTACGTCGCCTGGTTCAGGATCCCGAGGGACGAAGGCGTTCCGGCCGAAGCCGCCACGGCAGAAGCATGAGGCAGTCTTCGACGGCCATCGCCCACGGCCGTCGCGGCGGCCGCTGCAACACGGGCTGCGATGAAATGGTGGGATGGCGCGGGCGATGCCATCCCACGCCGGGGCGGGAACGGCATGCTGGATGATGGTGGACAAAACTCCGCGCCGAAGAGCATGTGGCCTTGAGGGAAACGGATCGATGACGGAACAGCAATCCCGGGGGTTGGCTTCGGCAACTCCCCGAGTCCTGCCGAAGGCGACACTCGCGGTCATCGCCACAATTGGACTGGCGATGCTTGCGGGCTGCGCCACGAGGCCATCGCCTGAAGTCTTGACGCCCGTTCATCTGAACGAGCCGGTCCGTTCCCAAATAGCGCCGGACAAGGTGAGCGTCCTCGTTGCCACCAACAGAACCCCCGATAGTGCGCGCGGCGGCTTCGGCAGAGCTTGGGCCGAGAAGCTTACCTATGAGCAGTATGCGTTTTCCGTTCCTCCAGGGAGGAAGGATACGGCGATCACCTATCCGACGGCAAAGCCGGATCCGGAACGGCAATTTGCCGTCGTCGAGCGCAAGCAGCTACCGAAGGACGCTTTCGTGCAGCAGGCACTCGGCTTCGTGCAGCCGGACGGCACTATCGGCATCTTTGTGCATGGATACAACTACAGTTATCAGGAGGCGCTCTATCGTACCGCCCAGATCGCCGCAGACGCCAAGATCCGGGGCGCGCCGATCCTGTTTTCCTGGCCTTCGGCGGCCTCGGTCGCCGGATATGTCGCCGACCGTGACGCGGCACTTTCCTCGCGCAGCGAACTCGATTCACTCGTCACATCGCTCTCGGCATCAGCCAAGGTGAAGCGCATCATCCTGTTCGGGCACAGCATGGGCGGGTTTCTGGTGATGGAAACGGTGCGGGAGCTCAAGCTGCAGCATCGCGACGCGGTCATCGGCAAACTGGCGGTGTTGCTCGCCGCCCCGGATATCGACGTCGATGTTTTCCGCTCGCAGCTGAAAGACATCGGTGCAATGCCGATGCCGATCTCGCTGCTCGTCTCCAAGGACGACCGGGCGCTGGTGGCCTCGAGCTTCATCGCTGGAGAGCGGCCGCGCGTCGAGCGGCCCGACATCGACGATCCCGTCATCGAGGATGCTGCCTTGAAGGCGAGGCTTCGGGTCATCGACATCACGTCGATCAAGACCTCCGACGGATTGGGTCACGACCGCTACGCATCGCTCGCCAAGTTCGGCACTCAGCTTGCCTCCTTCGAGAGCGGCCGGCGTTCGAGCGCTGGGGATGTCGGCGCCTTCGTCTTCGATGCCGCCGGTGCCGCAGTCGCAAGCCCGTTTCGCTTGGCCGGACGTGTGGTTCACTCGCAATAGACAGGGAGCCTTAAATTGCAAAAAAATTCATTTACCAGTTTTGGAAAAATCGCCTTCGCCGTCCCGCTTGGCATCCCGTTCAAACGCGGAAATGGCTATCGATGCATTGCTGAGATGACAGGAGCCAGCCCACGATGAAGCGCATATTCTCCACCATCCTTGCATTGCTTCTTCCAGTGCAGGCAGTTTCGCAGCCCGCCGACGAGGCTCAAGCGCGCAAGGCCCGGTCCATTGCCCAACTTCAATCGGAGGGCGTGCCGACTATCGATCATCTGCCGACCATCGCCCCCGAAAACGAGAGTACCCGGCGAAAGACGATGGCTGTCGTCCAGCGGACCATTGCGCTGGCGATCGTCGCCGTGAAAGGCGAGACCGGCGACCATGCGATGGGGCAGACGCTTATTCGCCAGTTCAGCGCGGAGGGGTTTTTCACCCCGAAGGAACAGGCTTTCATGGACGATCCCGATCCCTCCGATCAGGATCGGACGAACTTCACCTGGCGTTACGAAGGCGTCCATGTGATGTTGTGGGCGCTTGGGATTGTGCCGGACCTCGAACGTCCCGACCATATTTGCGACGTTCCGTCCATCGCCAACACGCTCCGCGAGCTGGGGACGGACGGCTTGATGCGCCGCGCCAGGCTGCGTCCGCAGGCCGAACTTCTCGATGCCGCCGACCTGATCTACCGATACGATTGGGCCGCCGTGAACGCCAGGTTGAAGGGCGAAGAGCCGCCCGGCGGATTGGATAGGGGCGTCGTCTATGAACGCCACTACGCCCTCAATTGGCTGATCGGCTATATGGATCAGGACTGGGACGATATTTCCACGGATACTTGATGACGCTTACCGCCTCAAGAGGGCGCAGCCTCTCGCCAGGAAAGGAGCCGCGCACATGCTGTCCGTTAAGCATGTTTGCCGGCTAGGACCAAGCTGCCCCGCATTGAGACGGATGCATGTTTTGCGAAATGGCATTAAGATCGGCGCAACGTCGGGGCCGGCGGTGAGCATGAGGCCGAAAACTATGAGCGGCTTTGCGGGACACCATGCTCTGATTCATTGATTTGGATCCGGATACGTTTGTCCGCGGGATGGGAGGCAGGATTTGGAACGGTTGAAGGATATGGAGGGTGTTGCCGCGCGGGAAGGCAGCGGCTCGCCGTCGCCGCGGTACGATCAACGACCGGGCGTCGTGGCTGCCGCCGTATACCAGCACGGGCAGCGCATTCGCGACATCAGGATAGAGGAGGCTGGCGACTGGCGGAACCGGGAGAACGCCATTGTCTGGATCGGCCTGCATGAGCCGGATGAAGTGCTGCTGCACCAGGTCCAGGCGGAGTTCAATCTCCATCCGCTGGCTATCGAGGATGCCGCACAGCCACACCAGCGCCCGAAACTGGAAATTTACGGCGACGCGATGTTCATAGTCGCCCGGACCGCCCATATGAAGGACGGTGAAATCATCTTCGGCGAAACCCACCTGTTCGTCGGCCGCGGTTATGTTGTCTCCGTCCGCCACGGAGAATCCTCCTCCTATCTGGCGGTGCGGCAGCGATGCGAGGCGACGCCCGCCGCGCTGGCCCACGGCGAGAACTACATCCTCTATTCCATCCTCGATTTCATCGTCGACAATTACATGCCGGTGATCGAGGTCGTGCAGGACGAGGTGGAGAAACTCGAGGATCTGGTGCTGCGCGAACAGCTCGGCAAGTCGGACATCGAGCGGCTCTATCTATTGCGGCGCAAGCTTTTGCGGCTGCGCAATGCCGTGGTGCCGCTGGTGGATGTCTGCCGGCGCTACGAGCATATCGATCTTCCCGGCATGGACCCGACGCTCCAGTCGCTGTTCCGCGATGTGACCGATCATGTGCGACGGGTGCAGGAGGATATCGACGCGCTGCGCGAGGTCCTGGCCTTCGCTTTCGAGGCCAGTGTGATGATCGGCCAGACGGAGCAGACGGCGATCGCCCGCAAGCTTGCCGCCTGGGCGGCGATTCTCGCCGTTCCCACCGCGATCGCCGGCATCTACGGGATGAATTTCAACGATATGCCGGAACTTAAGTTCCAATATGGCTATTTCGTCGTCCTCGGCGTCATCGCCGTCTTGTGTCTGAGTCTTTTCGGCTTTTTCCGACGCAGGAAGTGGCTTTAGTCAGACAGCGCTTTCAGCAGCCGGTCTCGATGTCGGTGGATATAGTCGATATCGGCCAGATATAGCTGGGCGTCTCCTGCATCGACGTCCTCCGCGAAGGTTTCGTTTCCGGCCGCAGCGCTCGTCAGCATGAAATCGACGAGGGCCTGGAGCCGCCGGCAGATCATTTCCGGGAGCCGGAGCCGTTCTTCGATTGTTGCCCCATAGGCCGTGCAGAAGAGTTGAGCTCGGCGCAGCTGGTCCTCGGTGCTGAATGAAGCCGCTGGGCCGGCGGGATCGGACAAGGGCGCCCAGCGATAGATCGCATAGGCGACATCCCAGAGGCGCGGCGCCGGATGGGCCGTGTCGAAATCGATAATTCCGACCGCCTCACCATCCGCCGCGGTGACGTTGTAAGGCGCAAAATCTCCGTGGCATATGATCTCGCGCGGTTCCTGCGGCGCCAGCATCCATGTCTGGACCTCGCCGTCCCGCTCCAGAAAGCCTCGCGACGCCGAATGAAAATCGCGCAGAAGCCTGGCCGCCGAAACCAGCATGCGTTCGGAGCCGACGAACGGATCGCCAAGCTCTTCGCAGACGCGCCCGGCGACGTAGCTGACGACCTCGCGGTTCCCGTCAGTGATGTCGATCGGCTCGGGCGCCCCGCAAAGCCCCTGCTCCTGAGATGGCGCAAGAACCGATGCACCGTTGGCGTCCATGTGCCGGAAGGCCTGATGACGGTCTCGCCGTCGCGCCAGATCTGCCCGGTTCGTCCGCCCTCAAGTGGTTTCACGTTATCGCCTCCCGTCTGCGATGCCTCTACGCGGATTTCAACGTTTCGAGACGGGCATGAACCGTCGCGCCAAGGTTTGTCTCATGGCAGTTCCGGTAGAATGTCACCGTGTCCGAAGGCATCCCATTGGGAATGGCAACGAAATCTTCAAGCCCGAAGCCGCTTGAACTCCCGAGCTGTCTATCCGTCAGCCGGTCCTCGCTCAAGCTACCGACGCGATCGGCCAAGGCCTCGAAATAGGCGAGGTTGGCATCCACGGTCGAGGGCGAAGATGTCCTGCCATGCGCCGGAATAACCAGCCTCGCCTCGAGGTCGCGAATATGCTGAAGCGAGGAACGGATCAGGTCAAGATCAGCCGCACTTCTGCTCCAGACTTCGGGGATAGGATATTCCACCGCATCGACGGCGAGGCAGATGCGCAGCTGCGGAATCCAGATGGCGATATGATCCGGCGTGTGCCCCGGCGTGTGAATGAGCTCCAGCGTCAAGTCGCCGCCGTTGAGGGCCATCGAGCCGGAGAAGGTGATGTCGGGACCGATGACCTCGACGCTGCCGAACCGAGGCTCGTCGCTCGTCTTGTCCTTCAGGATCTGCTGTGTGGAAGGGTTGCGCAGGCGGTCGAGTGCTGCGGCATGCGCAATGATCGGGGCGCGCCCGGCAATGGCGCCATTCCCCCAGAAGTGATCCCAATCCATGTGCGAGTTGACGACGATCAGGGGACGCGTCTTCTCCTGCTTTTCGTCGAGAAGATCCAGCGCCATCCGGCATTGCTCGGGCGTGCCGAGCGTGTCGATCAGCACGTTGAACCTTTCGGTCCGGACAAACACGGCATCCACCTCGTCTCCCGCCCTGACGATCACGATCCGCTCGTCGAGGTCGGGATATGAGCACAATTCTACCGGTGCATTCACCTCTCGTCGCCTCCGTGCAATCGCAGTGATTTCACTCAGATACATCAAATTCTGCGTTGACGCTTGCTAAGGACGACTGCCGGCGTCCTCTCGGTCAGGCTTCCGCTTTACGGGAACGTCCACATTCCACTTCCCCATTACGAGGTTCGGCACGGCGGCGGGACATATCACCATTACGCTGGGTTTCGAGCGGCCGAGGCTCGTCGGCGTCCATTGGGCCCGGAGCGGGACCGTACAACGGGGAACCACCACCTTCGCGTTGGGATCAAGCGCGTCCCACTGCTGCTGTCCCTTGGCGTTCTCCTGCGCGATGAAACGTCTGGCCTCCTCACGGATTTCGAAGAGGCCGTGCTTTTCCGGTGTCGAGCGATCGGTCTCGATGCTCCAGGAGGCCAGGCACGCAACGCAGGCCACGAGTTCGATGGTGAAGAGTATTGATCGCAGCATTGATGCGCTCTCAACCGTCCGAGAGGTTCCGGCTTGGCAATGGTCAGAAGATCTTTTAGCGCATGGCCTCAATATCTCCACCGGAAAATCATGCGGCTTCCTTCTCCCTTTTAGTGAGACCGATCTGCCTGATGACCTCGTATCCCCGATGACTTGATGCCGCCTGCGATGGCGCATGCAGCCGTGAATTGACGGTTTGAGTGGAACAACCTCCGCCAAAGGAAGTTTGCCTGAAAAGCAATGCGAGGCGGCGGCCGATGTTATTCTCTGCGAAGCAGGGTGTGCTGAGCACCCCACCCCGGATCTATTATGTCAATCCGCTCCTTCTCCAAGGCATCGATGCATGGCGCGAGGTTTTCGACCATGCGGCAGATACCGGTTTCGACCATGTGCTGACAGCGCCCCTCTTCGACCGGGGCGGGGACTGCAGCGTCTTCACCTCTCAACATTTCGATCGTCTCGATACTGAACTGCAGCTCGGAAGCGCGGTCGAGGAGGGGCTGTCCCGCCTGGTGGAGACGGCCGACAAGAGCGGCGTCGGCTTGATGATGGACCTGATGCTCGACGGGAAAGCGCGAGACCCGAAAGCGGGCTTTTATCCTGTCGATCCCCGTCGCTCGCCGCTCGACCCAGTAGAGCCGATGGCCATGATGGAAGCGGATCGGCAATCGCATTTGCTGGCGGAATGGACCGAACGGCTGCGGCGCTTCTCCGGCCTCGGCCTCACCGGCTACCGGGTGCTCGGGATCGATCGAGCGGCCCCAGCGCTTTTCAAAGCGCTGATTGCAGCGGTGCGGGAGAAGGCTGACGCGCAATTCTTCGCCTGGACGCCCGGCACCGATTTCGCGGTGAGGCGAGCGATTGCGGATGCGGGTTTTTCAGGGTGTTTTTCGTCTATGGCCTGGTGGGATCTCGATGAGAGATGGTTCGTCGAGGAGCATCGCGTCCAGGAGCCGCTCGGCTGGCAGGTCGCTTTTCCGGAGCCGCCATTCGCAAGGCGCATCGCGCACGGAACCGAGAGCCGCGAGATTCTCGAACGGCGCGCCGTCAGAGCACTGCGGCTTGCAGCCTCGCTCGGTGGCGGCCTCATGGTTCCCATGGGCTTCGAATATGGTGCGGCGACACCGCTCGATCCGACCCACGGCGATGGTTCGGGATTGCGGAAGCTGCGCCATGATCTCGCCTTTGATATCTCCTCCGAAATACGCGTCGCCAATAGCGAAATCGGCAAGGCCGGCCGTACTCGCGCTCCCTCGCTTCGCCTGATCCGCAACGCCAATGGGCCGGTTTCGGCGCTCGTTCAATCCGAGACGCAGGATATTCGCAGCGCATCGAATGTGCGGTTCGTTCTGATTAACAGGGACCTCAGGCGAAGTGCGCCCGCGCCGGTGACGGCGCTTCGCGAAGCGGCCTCCGGCTATCTTCCCGTCACTGCCGATGACGCTGTCCTGCGCCTGCGGGCAGGGGAGACCCGGGTGATAGAAGGCAAGGCGCCGGAGCCGATCACGTCCAGACCGGCCCTCGAGATCGAGCAGGCGGTAGCCTCGCCGCGGCTTGCCATCGAAAACATCATGCCGCGGGTCGATGACGGGCGCTTTCCGGTCAAGCGCGTCGTCGGCGACAACGTCACCGTTGAGGCCGACATCTTCGCCGATGGGCACGACCCGATCGCCGCCGTCCTGCTCTGGCGGCCGCACGATGCCATGGCGGGGTGGAATGAGACAGAGATGCAGTTGGTCGAGAACGACCGATGGCGCGCGGAATTTCTGCTGGAGCGGATAGGACGCTATGAGTTCGCCGTTGAGGCGTGGAAAAACCCCTTCGCGATCTTCCGTTATGAACTGACCAAGAAGCACGATGCGAGGCTGGACCTGAAGCTGGAGCTTCAGGAGGGTCTGAACCTCGTCCGGGCCGCGAAGGCCGAAGGGCCGGCGGCACTCGGCGCCGACTTGCAGGCGCTCATCGACAGTCTCGAAAATGCTTCCGACTCCGAACGCACGGCGATCCTGCTCGATCCCGAGACATCCGAATTGATGCACAGGGCCGACAGGCGGCCGTTCCGGCTTCGCTCCACGGCAAGCGCCGTCGATGCCGAACGCAAGTCGGCGGCTTTCGCCAGCTGGTACCAGATCTTCCCACGCTCGCAGAGCGGCGATCCGAACCGACACGGCACCTTTGACGACGTCATCCCGAGATTGCCGGATATCCGCGACATGGGCTTCGACGTGCTCTACTTCCCGCCGATTCATCCGATTGGAACGACCAACCGGAAGGGGCGCAATAACAGCCTGAAGGCAGCACCCGGCGATCCCGGTAGCCCCTATGCCATCGGCTCCGAGGACGGCGGCCACGATGCCATCCATCCAGAGCTCGGCGATTTCGAGGATTTCCGCCGGCTGGTCGAGGAGGCGGGCCAGCACGGGCTGGAGATCGCCCTCGACCTCGCGATTCAAGCCTCGCCCGATCATCCCTGGCTGACGGAACATCCCGGCTGGTTCGACTGGCGGCCCGACGGCACGATCAAATATGCCGAGAACCCGCCGAAAAAATACGAGGACATCGTCAATGTCGATTTTTACGCGAAAGACGCGCTGCCTTCTCTATGGGTGGAGCTCAGGGATATCGTCCAGCTTTGGGTCGACCAGGGGGTCAAGCTGTTTCGCGTCGACAATCCGCACACCAAACCCTTCCCGTTCTGGGAATGGCTGATTGGCGATATCAGGGCGCGCCATCCCGAGGTCGTCTTCCTGTCGGAAGCCTTCACCAAGCCGAAGGTCATGTACCGGTTGGCGAAGATCGGCTTCTCTCAGTCCTATACCTACTTCACCTGGCGCAATACCAAGTGGGAGCTCGAGCAATATATGCGGGAGCTGACCGAGACGGCGCCGAAGGAATTCTTTCGCCCGCATTTCTTCGTCAATACCCATGACATCAACCCGGATTTTCTTCAGAACGCGCCGCGCCCGGCCTTCTTGATCCGCGCGGCACTCGCCGCCACTTTGTCCGGGCTATGGGGTGTTTATAACGGTTTCGAACTGTGCGAGGGGCGCCCTGATGCCAAGCGGAAGGAATATGCCGATAGCGAGAAATATGAGATCCGCGCCTGGGACTACGACCGGCCGGGCAACATCATCGCCGAAATCCGGATGCTGAACCGTATCCGTAACGAAAACACCGCGCTGCATTCGCATCTCGGGTTGACGATGCTGAATGCCGGGAATGACAACATTCTGTTCTTCGAAAAGGCGAGCCGCGCCCGCGACAATGTCTTGCTGATCGCAATCAGCCTTGATCCCCATCGCTTCCAGGAAAGCAACGTCGAGCTGCCGCTCTGGAAATGGGGGCTCGGTGACAGCGGCGCCCTCGACGCCGAGGATCTGGTCGCGGGGCATCGGTTCAGGTGGAACGGCAAATGGCAGAGAGTGAGTTTCAATCCTCAGATCCTGCCATTCGCGATCTGGCGCGTACGCGCAGCGGAGGCATGAATGGACACGATGAACCCCGGTAGCGTCGAACCGCTGCTCTGGTATAAGGACGCGATAATCTATCAGCTGCACATCAAGTCGTTCTACGACGCCAATGGCGATGGCGTCGGCGATTTTGCCGGCCTGAATCAGAAGCTCGACCACATCGCAGCGCTCGGTGTCAACGCGATCTGGCTTTTGCCCTTCTTTCCCTCACCGCGCCGTGACGATGGTTACGACATTGCCGACTACGGCAATGTCAGTCCTGACTACGGAACGATGGAGGATTTCCGCGCCTTTGTTGACGCCGCCCATCAGCGCAACATTCGTGTCATCATTGAGCTTGTCATCAACCACACCTCCGACCAGCATCCCTGGTTCCAGCGTGCGCGCCATGCACCCGCGGGATCACCGGAGCGAGACTTCTATGTCTGGTCGGACAACGACCAGAAATTCCCGGAAACGCGCATCATCTTCCTCGACACGGAAAAATCCAACTGGACATGGGATGCCGTCGCCGGCGCCTATTATTGGCACCGCTTCTATTCCCACCAGCCGGACCTCAATTTCGACAGCCCGCTTGTCATGGAAGAGCTGCTGAAGGTGATGCGCTTCTGGCTGGAAACGGGCATCGACGGCTTCCGTCTCGACGCGATCCCCTATCTCGTCGAGCGCGAGGGAACGATTAACGAAAATCTGTCGGAAACCCATGCGATCCTGAAACGCATCCGTGCGGCCCTCGACGCTACGCATCCCGGCGTGATGCTGCTGGCCGAAGCCAATCAGTGGCCGGAGGACACCCGCGAATATTTCGGCGACGGCGACGAATGCCACATGGCCTTTCACTTCCCGCTGATGCCGCGCATGTACATGGCGATCGCCAAGGAGGATCGGTTTCCGATCACCGATATCCTGCGACAGACGCCGGAGATTCCCGAGAACTGCCAGTGGGCGATCTTCCTGCGCAACCACGACGAGCTGACGCTGGAAATGGTCACCGATGCCGAACGGGACTATCTTTGGGAGACCTATGCCTCCGACAAGCGCGCCCGCATCAATCTCGGCATCCGGCGGCGCCTGGCGCCGCTGATGGAGCGCGATCGCCGGCGCATCGAGCTGATGAACGCGCTTCTCCTCTCGATGCCGGGAACGCCTGTCATCTATTACGGCGACGAGATCGGCATGGGCGACAATATTTATCTCGGCGACCGGGATGGGGTGAGGACGCCGATGCAGTGGTCGCCGGATCGCAATGGCGGCTTCTCCAGGACGGACCCTGCGCGACTTGTCCTGCCGCTGATTGCCGATCCGCTTTACGGCTACGAAGCCGTCAATGTCGAGGCGCAGAGCACGGACGCGCATTCGCTGCTCAATTGGACGCGCAAGATGCTGGCCCTGCGCGGCCGGCATCCGGCTTTCGGGCGCGGCTCGCTGCGGTTCCTCTCGCCCGAGAACCGCAAGATCCTCGCCTATCTCAGGGAATATGACGGGGAGACCCTGATGTGCGTCGCAAACCTCTCGCGCCTGCCCCAGGCGGTCGAGCTCGACCTGTCGGCCTTCGAGGGCCGGGTGCCGATCGAGCTGACCGGCATGTCGCCCTTTCCGCCGATCGGTCAACTGACCTATCTGCTGACGCTGCCGCCCTACGGCTTCTTCTGGTTTCAGCTGGAGGCGGATGCCGACCCGCCGGCTTGGCGCACGGCGCCGCCCGAGCAGCTTCCCGATTTCGTGACGATGGTCATCCGCCGCGGGTTGCTCGACCTCGTCGACGAGCCCGGGCACGCGCGCCTTCTCAGCAACGAAATCCTCCCGGCCTATCTCGCCCGGCGGCGCTGGTTCGGGGCGAAGGACCAGCCGCTTCAGGCGGCGCGGCTGATCTCGGCTACGCCGATCCCTTATGCAGACGGCGTCGTTCTCGGCGAGTTGGAGGCTGTGCTGCCGAACCACAGCGAATCCTATCAGTTGCCGCTGACGATCGCCTGGGATGATGCACAGCCAACGGCATTGACCCAGCAGTTGGCGCTGGCGCGGGTGCGGCAGGGCAGGCGCGTCGGCTTTCTGACAGACGGATTTGCTGTTGAATCGATGGCGCGCGGCGTCCTGCGCGGTCTTGCCGACCGCTCGCGCATCACCGGCCGCACCGGCACCCTCGAATTCCTCGGCACGGAACGGCTTGACCGCCTTGCTATCACCGATGATCTGCCGGTCCACTGGCTTTCGGCCGAACAATCGAACAGCTCGCTGATTGTCGGCGACGTCGCGATGATCAAGCTGATCAGGCACATTTTTCCCGGCGTCCATCCGGAGGTCGAGATGACGCGCTTTCTCACCCGGGCCGGCTACGACCACACGGCGCCGCTGCTCGGCGAGGTTGCACACACCGATTCCGCCGGGCGTCGTTCGACATTGATCATCGTCCAGGGCGCAATCCGCAATCAGGGCGACGCCTGGAACTGGATGCTGAACAATCTGCGCCGCGCCGCCGACGAACTCGTGTTGAACGATCCCGCCGTCCAGCCGGGCGATGACGTTTTCCGCTCGCTGATCAGCTTCGTCGCGATGGTTGGCCTGAGGCTCGGCGAATTGCACGTCGTGCTCGCCGGCGAAAATGCAGACGAGGCCTTCAGCCCCGTCATGGCCGGCGATAGCGAAGTCGAGGCGATCAAGAAGGCGGTTGCCGGCGAGGTCGCCTATGCCATGTCGAAACTCGCCGAGCGCGAGGTGGGGGCGGATCCGGCAATCGACCTGCTTTCGGCACCGCTTCTCGAACGCCGCTCCGAACTGATCGAGCTCGCCGCGAGGCTGGCAGAGAGCGCCCGCGATACGCTCATGACACGCACACATGGCGACTTCCATCTCGGCCAGATTCTCGTCAGCGAGGGTGATGCTGTCATCATCGACTTCGAAGGTGAGCCGGCGAAAAATCTGGCCGAGCGCCGCGCCAAGACGGTTCCGTTGCGCGACGTCGCCGGCCTTCTAAGATCCCTGAGCTATCTGGTCGCCACCGCCCAGCTGGATAACGACGCCGTTACCGAACACGAAAACGAAGTCCGCCGCGGCGCCATCGCCCGTTTCGGACACAACGCCGAGGCGGCTTTTCTCGATGCCTATTGGGAGGCGGTCGCGGCGTCGAAGGAGCTTGCCATGCCGCCCGATCGCCGACGAAGGCTTCTCGATGCCTTTCTTCTCGAAAAGGCAGCCTACGAGATCGCCTATGAAGCTCGCAACAGGCCGAAGTGGTTACCGATCCCGCTTGCCGGCCTGACCGAAATCGTATCGCGCCTGGCGGGAGTGACGGCATGAATGTTGAGCGCTCGGAATTTCTCTCAGGCATTGGACAGGATGCGCTCTGGGCCCTGATCGAGGGCCGCCATGGCGATCCGTTTTCAATCCTCGGCCCCCATGAAAGCGGGGGCATGACGATCGTGCGCGTCTTCCTGCCCGGCGCGGAGGCGGTCGATCTCGTCGAGGCGGCAAGCGGGCGGGTGGTGACGCCGTTCAGCATCGCCCATCCAGCCGGTTTGTTTGCCGCTGCGACCGCTTCGAGGAGTGGATATCGGCTGCGGATCACTTGGCCGGACGCGGTGCAAGTCACCGAGGATCCCTACAGCTTCGGTCTTCTGCTCGGGGAGCTCGACCTTCACCTGATATCGGAAGGCACGCACTACAGCCTCAGCCGGACGCTCGGTGCGATTGATATGTCGATCGACGGCGTACCGGGTGTTCGTTTCGCCGTCTGGGCGCCGAATGCGCGGCGCGTCTCGGTTGTTGGCGACTTCAACGCCTGGGACGGACGCCGGAATCCGATGCGGCTGAGGCAATCGGCGGGCGTATGGGAGCTGTTCGTCCCACGTCTCGCCCCTGGGGAAAGATACAAGTTCGAGATCATCGACGCGCATGGAAACTGCCTGCCGCAGAAGGCCGATCCGGTCGCGCGGGCAAGCGAGGCCGCCCCGTCCACTGCCTCGATCGTCGCGTCCTCGGCACGCTTTCGATGGACTGATGACAATTGGATGAAAGGCCGGTCGCGGCAGGAAAGACTGGAAGGCGCGGTCTCCGTTTACGAGGTACACGCCGGCTCCTGGCTGCGCGAGAATGGCGGGCGGTCGCTCGACTGGGTCGAGCTCAGCCAGCGGCTCGTTCCCTATGCAAGAGAGATGGGATTTACCCATATCGAGCTGCTGCCGATCATGGAGCATCCCTTCGGCGGCTCCTGGGGCTATCAGCCGCTCGGCCTCTTCGCTCCGACCGGCCGTTATGGAACTCCTGAAGATTTCGCCTATTTCGTCGACCGCTGCCATGGCGCCGGGATCGGCGTGATCCTCGACTGGGTGCCGGCCCATTTCCCCACAGACGTCTGGGGACTTGCCCGCTTCGACGGGACTGCGCTCTACGAACACGAGGACCCGCGCGAGGGCTTTCATGGCGACTGGAACACGCTGATCTACAATCTCGGCCGCAACGAGGTGAAGGGCTTCCTGATCGCCAGCGCGCTCGAATGGCTCGAACGCTACCATATCGATGGATTGCGCGTCGACGCCGTCGCCTCGATGCTCTACCGCGACTATAGCCGCAAGGAGGGGGAATGGATTCCGAACCGCTATGGCGGCCGCGAGAACCTGGAGGCGGTGGAATTCTTCAAGCACTTGAACAGCATCATCCACGAGCGCTGCCCGCATGCGATGACGATTGCCGAGGAATCGACCGCCTGGCCCGGCGTCACCAAACCACCTGAAGAGGGCGGACTCGGCTTCGACATCAAATGGAACATGGGCTGGATGCATGACAGCTTGAGCTACATTTCGAAGGACCCGGTCTACCGAAGCTATCACCACAACACGATGACCTTCGGCATGATCTATGCCTATTCCGAGCGCTTCATGCTGCCGATTTCGCACGACGAGGTCGTCTATGGAAAAGGCTCGCTGCTCGGCAAGATGCCGGGCGACGAATGGCAGAAATTTGCCAATCTGCGCAGCTATCTCGCCTTCATGTGGGGCCACCCCGGCAAAAAGCTGATGTTCATGGGCGGCGAGATCGCCCAGCCGGGCGAGTGGAACCATGACGCATCGGTCACGTGGGACGTGCTGGACCGGCCGGCGCATGCGGGGCTTCAGCGGCTGGTCAAGGATTTGAACGCCTTCTATGGTCAGGAGCTGGCCCTGCAGTTCGGCGATTTCCATCCCGAGGGTTTCGAATGGGCGGCTGCCGACGATGCCGTCAACTCCGTCCTCGGCATGCTCCGTTATGCCCCCGATCGCTCCTCCTCGGTCCTTGTCGTCTCGAATTTCACGCCGGTGCCGCGTTATGGCTACCGGATCGGCGTGCCACAGGACGGCGTGTGGATCGAGAGGATCACCACGGATGCAAGCGAATATGGCGGCTCGGGCCTCGTCAACGGGGCAGTGTCGAGCGAGCCCGTACCTTCGCATGGCAGGCCCGTCTCGCTCTCGCTGACGCTGCCGCCGCTGGCGACGATCTTTCTGAAGGGACCATCGCCTTGAGGGGCTTCATTCGGCGTGCGGAGCCGGATGAATGAAAGGCCAGGGGCTCGCCTCGGATCCCTTTTCGACGGGAACTTCTATAAGGACAGGCTCATCGAGTGAGAGCGCTTTCTCCAATATGCCTCTCAGTTCGCCTGGGCTTGTCGCCTTGAAGGATCGGATGCCGAAGCTTTCGGCGAGGGTGACGAAGTCGGGATTGGTGAGATCCGAGCCTAGAATGCGGCCTTTATAGGTCTGCTGCTGGTCGCGCAGCACATTGCCGTAGGCAGAGTTGTTGAAGACGATGGCGACGATGGCGATCTTGTGCTGCACGGCGGTGGCAAGCTCCTGGACGCCGAACATGAAACCGCCATCACCCGATACGGAGATGACCACTTTGTCGGGATTGGCGACTTTCACGCCCAAGGCGGTGTTGAAGCCGAAACCGAGATTATCCTGGTAACCGCATGTCACATATAGGCGAGGTCCGTAGGTCGGGAATGCAAAGCGGGCGGTGAAGCCCATCTGGCTGACCTCCTCGACAAAGAAACCGTCTCTCGGCAAAGCTTCGCGGATGGCTTGGAGATAGCCAAGCTGCGGCTGCACCGCCGAGAAGCGAGACCTCGCCTCTTCATTGAGCGCGGCAAATTCAGGCGTGCGTTTCTCGCGGCTGTAACCGGCCAGCGCAGCGGTCAGCGCCTGCGTTCCGTCCCTCGCATCCGCGACGATACCGACATCGGGCTTCAGGCGGACCATCTCGGTCGGATCAATATCCATACGGATGACCTTCAGACCCTTGGGAAGCCACTTCCACCGCATGAACTGCAATTCGAGCCGGCTGCCAATCCCGATCAGCACATCGACCTTTTTCCAATATTCATAGGCGGCGACGAAATTCAGAGTGTTCGGATGGTCGTCGGCGACGATACCCTTGCCGGAGCGATGGGAGGTGACCGGCGCCTGCAGCAATTCCGCAAGCGCGGCGATCTCTGGGCCGGCATTCGCCGCGCCGCCGCCGACCATGATCAGCGGATTGCTGGCGCCTGATATCAGCGCTGCCGCAGCGGCGATCTGGTCAGGATTGACGGCCGGATCAGGTGCTCTCTTGGCAAGGGGGAGATCGATTTCAGGGCCGAATTGCCCAAACACGTCCCATGGCGCTTCGACTGCTCCCGGCCCCTGGCGGCCCGAAAGCATCTTGCTGAGGACCCCGGCCAAGACAGGCCCGGTTTCGGACTGATGGTTGATCCGCTCTGCCGTCTTGGTAATCCCGCGCATCGTCGCGAGTTGGTCCGGCAGTTCGTGCAGTTGCCCTCTGCCTTGTCCAATCAGATGCGACATGATGTTGCCGGTGATGCAAAGCACCGGCGCATTGGCGCCGTAAGCGGTGCAAAGGGCCGCGCCGGAATTGAGGACGCCTGGGCCGGGGACGACGGTATAGGCGCCGACCCGGCCGGTGGACTTGGCATAACCGTAGGCCATGTAGGCCGCACCCTGTTCGTGCCGGGTGTGAATGAACCGGATTTTATCGCCAGCGCCGTAGAGGGCGTCGTTGAAGTCATACATGTGGGCGCCCGGGATGCCGAAGACCGTATCGATCCCATGGGCGACAAGCGAACGGGTGATCGCCTGGCCGGTCGTTTCTTTCCTGCTCATTCGGAGGCTCCAATGCTTCGTTCGGTTACGATCTCAGGCAGCCTTCGGCCCGGAGCGCAGCGACGATGGCGCCGGCATCGGCAGGCTGCATGCCGGCAAGGTTCATGCGCCCGGAATCCGCCATGTAGATGCCGTGCCTGGCTCTGAGGGCAGCGGCCGTTTCCTTGGACATGGCGAGATTGGAAAACAGCCCGCGTTGGCGGCTGATAAAGGCGAGATCGGCAGAGGCCGTGGCCAGCGCGGCACGATTGCCGTTGACGCGCAGGCACATCTCTTCGAGTTCGACGCGCCACATTGTCGTCATTTCGGGGCTTTCGAGAATGGCCCTGACGACGGCAGCCCCATGATCCGGCGGCATGGACCAGTTGACGCGGGCAAGCGCCGCCATGTTGCTTTCCGCCTTTCTGACGTCATCGGCATTGCGAGCCACGACATAAAGTGCGCCGACGCGTTCGCGATAGAGGCCGAAGTTCTTGTCGCAGGAATAGGCGATCAGCGCCTCGTCGACCGCACCGAGGATCATGCGTGTCGGGGCGGCATCCTGTTCGAGGCCGTCGCCGAGCCCCTGATAGGCAAGATCGATGAAGGGCACCAGCCTGTGCGCGACGAGGAGGTCGGTAATCTTTCGCCATTGCTCGATGGTGAAATCGATGCCAGTTGGGTTATGGCAGCAACCGTGAAGCAGCACGACGTCGCCTTCCCCGGCGGAAGACAAGGCGGAGACGACGCTGTCGAATGTCACCTGCTGTGAAGTCAGGTCCACGAAGGCGTATTCCTTCACGCCCAAGCGTGCCGAAGCGAAAATCGGTGCATGGTTGGGCCAGCTCGGCGTTCCCAAAAAAACTTTTGCTGATGGGTTTGCCGTTTGAATGAGCTCCGCGCCGAGACGGAGCGCGCCGCTGCCGCCGGGCGTTTGAATACCGGCGAGCCGTTGGGCGAATTTCGGCGCGTTGCCGAAGATGATCGGCTCAAGCAGGCGCACGAATTGCAGATCGCCTTCGGGGCCGAGGTATTTCTTGCTGTCCTGGTTCTCCAGGAGAAATTGCTCCGCAGCCTTCACGGCCCTCATGACAGGCGTGCGTCCCATCGCATCGCGATAGACCCCGACCCCGAGGTCGATCTTTCCCAGGCGATCGTCAGCCTGGAAGGCCTTGATGAGGGCAAGCAGGCTGTCGGCCGGCCGGCTGTTCAGTTGGTCAAACACAGTTCCACCTCGATCTTTTTTAGGTGGCCGGAGATTAACTGAAGTTCCATGGCGAATTTCTGCGATTTTCTCCCTATTTAAGCGCGATCATGCAGACAATCAGCGAAAACAGCTTATGATGTGCAGAAAATCACGGTTGGAGGAGGTGCTATGCTTGACCAGTTCGATATCAAACTGCTTGCCGCACTCCAGCAAAACAGCGAGCTGACGCAGAGCGAACTCTCTCAGAAGGTCAATCTCTCGGCGACCCAATGCGCACGTCGTTTGGAAAGGCTGCGCAATGAGCAATATATCCAAGGCGTCGTCGCCATCCTCAATCCCGCAAAACTGGGTTTCACGGTCGTTGCTCATACGCTCGTCAGCTTGAGAGCACATACCGAAGGCGGAAACGAGAAACTTCATCGCTTCATCGAGACCGCGCCGGAGATTTTGGAGTGCTATTCGCAGACCGGCGACGCCGACTTTCTGATGAAGGTGATGACGCGCGACCTCGACCATCTCAGCCAGTTTCTCGAAAGGATGATCCGCGTCACCGACAATCTGGCATTGGTCAAATCGAGCATCGTCCTCAGGACATTGAAAAAGACCACGGCTTTGCCGCTGCAGATCGTGTCGTGAGAGCGAGCCCGCTCTCACTTGAGATAGTGGATATGCGGGCGCGAATGATAGGGCGAGGCTTCGATCCGCGCCTCGATAGAAAAGACCTCGCGCAGTAGCTTCTCGCTCAGCACGTCCTCAGGCGTGCCGGAGGCGACGATCCGGCCTTGGTGCATGATGATCAGCCGGTCGCAGAACATGGCGGCATGGTTGAGATCGTGCAGCGCGACGATGCTGGTGATCGGCAGGCCGGAGACGAGCCGCATCAGGCCGATCTGGTGCTGGATATCGAGATGGTTGGTGGGCTCGTCGAGGATCAATTCCCTAGGCGATTGAGCGAGCGCCCTGGCGATATGGGTGCGCTGCTTTTCGCCGCCGGAAAGACTCTGCCAGCGGTCGTCGCGCTTCTCCGCCATGCCGGCGCGGGCGAGTGCCGCTTCCACCGCTTCTTCGTCGGCCTTCGTCCAGCCCGAGAACATCGAACGGTGCGGGAAGCGGCCGAGCTTGACGACGTCGACGACCTTCAGATTGGCGTTCGTCGTCGCGTGCTGCTCGACGAAGGCGATGCGACGGGCGATCGAGCGGCGACTGATCGTGCCGATGTCGCTGCGGTCGAGCATGACGCGGCCGGAATGCGGCCGCTTCAGGCCGGCGAGAAGCCTGAGCAGCGAGGTCTTGCCCGAGCCGTTCGGCCCGAGCAGGCCGAGCATCCGGCCGGGCTCAGCCTCCATGGAGACGCCGTCCAGAATGGTCTTCCTGCCAATTTTCCAGGTGACATTGTCGGCCTTGATGCTCATGACGCGCGCTGGAACCGGTAGAGGATGATCGAGAAGAAGGGAACGCCCACCAGCGCCGTGACGACGCCGATCGGCAGGATCTGGCCGGGAATGAGGGCACGCGCAGCGATGTCGGCGAGCACCATGAAGATCGCTCCCCCGATGGCGCAGGCCGGCAGCAGACGGATATGCAACGGCCCGACGACGAAACGGGCGACATGCGGCACGACGAGGCCGACGAAGCCGATCGAGCCGACCATGCTGACGATCGTGGCGGTCATCATCGCCGTCAGTGCGAAGAGCACCATGCGGGCGCGCCCGACATTGACGCCAAGCGAGGATGCCGCCTCGTCGCCGAAAGCGAAGGCGTCGAGCACGCGGGCATAGAGCAGACAGGCGGCAAGGCCGAGACCGACGACGACCGAGACCAGCGCGAATTCCGGCCAGCGCACGCCGCTGAAGCTGCCGAGCAGCCAGAACATGACGTCGCGGGCCTGCTGGGCGTTGGCCGAGGTGGTGACGATATAGGAGGTCGAGGCGTTGAAGAGCTGGGATGCGGCGACACCGGCAAGGATGGTGCGGTCGGCGCCGCCGCGGGTGCCGTTGGAAAGCAATGCGACAAAGAAGAAGGCTGCGAAGGCGCCGGCAAACGCGCCTGATGATAGGGATACCGCGCCCGAGCCGAGCCCGAGGATAACGATCGCGACGGCGCCGGTAGACGCGCCGGCCGAGATGCCGAGCACATAGGGTTCGGCAAGCGGGTTGCGCAGCAGCGACTGCATGATCGCGCCCGACAGCGCCAATCCGGCGCCGCAGAAGGCGGCGACCAACGCCCGGCTCAGGCGATAATCCCAAATGACCGTCTCGTGGATGCGGTTGAGCTCGACCCCGGTCCATCCGAGCCGGTTGGTGACCGCCGAAAAGGTGGTCGTAAGCGGGATCGGCAGATCGCCGATCCCGACGCTGACGCCGATGGCGACCGCGATGAGGCACAGGGAAGCCAGGAGCAGTACGGTGACCGCTCCCAGCTGCCGGAAGAGACGGCCTGCGTCAGTCACTTCCGCAGACCAAGCGCCTTCAGCTGCTCTGTCACCTGCTCGGCGCCGTAGATCGTGCGGATGGTCGGGTTCATCGCCTGTCCGTCCATGACGACAAGAGCCTTGTTCTTGACGGCCGGGATCTGGCTGACGGCCGGATCGGTGTTGAGGAACTTGATCTTGGCTTCCGGCTTGTCGAGCTCCCAGCGATTGCGGTCGAGGCTGGCGACGACGATGACGTCGGGATTGGCGGCGATGATGCCTTCCCAGCCGACGGTCGGCCATTCCGCCTCTGCGGTGATCGCATTGTGCCCGCCGAGCAGGTCGGCGATGAAGCCGGAGGCGCCGTTCTTGCCGCCGACATAGGCGTCGGCCGACGGGCTGGGGCTGGAGAACCAGAAGACGTAGGAGAGGTTCTTGCCGTCCTTGGAAACGCTCGCGCGAAGCTTGGCTTCACGCGCCTTGAAATCGGCAATCACAGCCTGGCCGCGGTCGGCAACGTCGAAAATCTGCGAGAGTTCGTCGATCTCTTTATAGAGGAGGTCCATGTTCCACAGCTCACCGCGACTGCCGTACTGGTCCTTGACGTCCTTGGTGCTGAGGCAGGTGCTGGGCGAGAGATAGGTCGCGACGCCGACCTTGTCGAAATCCTCGCGCTTGGCGATCTTGCTGTTCGGCCCGACGAGGCTCGGCAGGGCGACGGCCACGAAATCGGGATTTTCGGCGAGCATGGATTCGAAGGTCGGCATCTCGACCGTGAGAAGCTTGACCTTGGCATTGGCCTCGGCGAGCTGCGGCAGGACCTTGCTGGGCCAGAAGGCGGTGCCGACCATCTTGTCCTGAAGGCCGAGCAGCAGCAGGATTTCCGCGCTGTTCTGGCCAAGCCCGATTGCCCGCTCGGGCGCCTTCTTGAACGTCACCTCGGCGCCGCAGTTCTCCAGCGTCAGCGGATAGGAGGTCGAACCGGCGAAGGACGGGGTTGCGGCAAGGCCGATCAAGGCGGAGAGGCCGCAGGCGGCCAGAAGTGAGTTGATGCTGGTCACGAAGATAATCCCGGTGCGTGAATATATGCGCCCGGGGGTATAGCCACAGGGGTGGCGGGAAAACAAGATCAAAATGATCAACTTATCGCAAAAATCGACAGTGCTGGATGTTGCGGGCGGGGCAATGCTCTCCGACGTTGCAAGCAAAACCTTCGAATATCGTCAGGTAAGTTTTCCCACGAGCTTGGCATAGTCCGAAAACGTGGCCCCTTCGCCTTTGCGGCCGGCTTCGCCGGCAAGCTGCAGCACGCGGATCGGAAACAGGATCGCTGCTCGGTTGGCGCCGGACAGCTCATGGTCATCGTCATCCTCAATCGCCTTTTGAGCCTTCGAGAGCGCGGCATTGATTTCCCCACGTGTGAGCAATTCCTTCTCGGCGATCGCGTCGCATAGCGAGGCCATTGCCATGATCAGGCCTTTGAGCTGCAGATTGGCGGTATTCATGAGAACTCCCCGATGAAGAAAGGATTTCTAGTCCGCCTCGACCGGCCGGATCGTGTCGACCGAGACCGTGCCGTCGAGAATACCCCGCTTTATATCACGTCTGTCCCGATCGATCTCGATCACGGTGTAGAGCTTGTCGTCTCGGAATGCGCTGGCATTGGCCGTGGTGACATCCTCGGCCGGCGCCGCATCGACTTCCATGAAATCGAGTTCGCGCGCGGAGGCGACGATTCTGGCGTCACCGGGCGTTCTGGCGGCCACGACGACCGTGCCGTGGCCGGGGGCGTTGGCCCATCTGGGATCGTCGGGCTTGGCGATTGGTTCCAACCGGTAGATATTGAGCGCTTCGCCGCCGGCTTCGGGTGATGCCTCCGCTGCGGCATCCTGCATCTGTGCCTGGCTCTCGACCGACCTTCCGAAGGTGGTCGGGCTGGTCGCGTTGTTGATCTCGTTCTTGCCTGTCCTTGAGACGTTCGACATGTCGCTCTCCTTGTCAGGACGGAAACGACGGCTGGCAGGAAACTGTTCCCGCGGAGGCAAAGTTTGCCGTTGACGTTAGGTTAGGCCTAACATTGCAACCATGTGGCACGCCCATAGCATTTTTCCAGTACGGCACTAATTACCTTTTGTTCGACGAGGGGGAAGTTTCGTGAGCACGCAAAGCAGTGAATTTTCGCGCGACGAGTCTGCGCCAGAGAGCCTTAACGGGCACGACCACAAATCCATGGCGTTCGACGATGCCAGTGCCCTCCTCGAGGTCCTGGTCGCGGTGAGGCGCGGCGACTTTTCCGTGCGCATGCGGTCGGATCTCACCGGCGTTACCGGCAAGGTCGCCGATGCGCTCAACGACATTATTGCCGCCAACCAACGCATGGCCCAGCAACTCGAACATGTCGGTCAGGTCGTCGGCCGCGACGGGCGAACGAGCACACGGGTGCGCTTCGGTCTTTCCGATGGATCCTGGTCGGAGATGGAGGGCTCGATCAACGGCCTGATCGACGATCTCCTGTGGCCAACGACGGCAGTCACACGCACGATCACCGCCGTCGCGAAGGGCGATCTGTTGCAGACCGTGCCGCTCGACGTCGATGGGCGGGCGCTCAAGGGTGAGTTTCTGCGCTCGGCCGATATCGTCAATACGATGATCAAGCAGCTGAGCGTCTTCACGTCGGAAGTCACACGCGTCGCCCGCGAGGTCGGCACCGACGGTAAACTCGGCGGGCAGGCGCAGGTGCCTGAAGTGACGGGCGTTTGGAAGGACCTGACCGAGAGCGTTAACTCGATGGCGTCGAACCTGACGGCCCAGGTGCGCAACATTGCGGAAGTGACGATCGCCGTTGCCAATGGCGATTTGTCCAAGAAGATCACCGTCGACGTGCGCGGCGAAATCCTGCAGCTGAAGGAAGCGATCAACACCATGGTCGACCAGCTGCGCTCCTTCGCTTCCGAAGTGACGCGCGTGGCCCGAGAGGTCGGCACCGAGGGCAAGCTCGGCGGCCAGGCGCTCGTGCCCGGCGTCGCCGGCACCTGGAAGGACCTGACCGACTCGGTCAACGCCATGTGCGGCAATCTGACAGCCCAGGTGCGGAATATTGCCCAGGTGACGACGGCCGTGGCGCGCGGCGACCTGTCGCGCAAGATCACCGTCGACGTCTCGGGCGAAATCCTGGAACTCAAGGAAACCATCAACACGATGGTCGACCAGCTGAACGGCTTTGCCGGCGAGGTGACGCGCGTGGCACGCGAAGTCGGCACGGAAGGCCGGCTCGGCGGCCAGGCGCAGGTGCCCGGCGTGGCCGGCACCTGGAAGGACCTGACCGACAACGTCAATTCCATGGCCTCGAACCTGACGGCACAAGTGCGCAACATCGCCGAGGTCTCGACCGCCATCGCCAATGGCGACCTGTCGAAGAAGATCACGGTGACGGTGTCAGGGGAAATCCTGGAGCTGAAGGAAACCATCAACACGATGGTGGACCAGCTGAACGCTTTCGCTTCGGAAGTGACCCGCGTGGCCCGCGAAGTGGGTACTGAAGGCCGGCTCGGCGGCCAGGCCAATGTGCGCGGTGTGGCCGGCACCTGGAAGGATCTGACCGAAAACGTCAATTCGATGGGCGGCAACCTGACGGCGCAGGTGCGCAATATCGCCGAAGTTTCGACCGCCATCGCTAATGGCGACCTCTCGAAGAAGATCACCGTCGACGTGAAGGGCGAAATCCTCGAACTCAAGGAAACCATCAATACGATGGTCGACCAGTTGAACGCCTTTGCCTCGGAAGTGACGCGTGTCGCCCGCGAGGTCGGCACCGAAGGCCGGCTTGGCGGTCAGGCGAACGTGCGCGGTGTCGCCGGCACCTGGAAGGACCTGACCGACAGCGTCAACTCCATGGCTTCGAACCTGACAGGCCAGGTGCGCAACATCGCCGAGGTCGCGACCGCGGTCGCCCAGGGCGACCTTTCGAAGAAGATCACCGTCACTGTGTCGGGGGAAATCCTCGAACTGAAGGAAACCATCAACACGATGGTCGACCAGCTGAACGGCTTTGCCGGCGAAGTCACGCGCGTGGCGCGCGAAGTCGGCACGGAAGGCCGGCTCGGCGGCCAGGCGAACGTGCTCGGCGTCGCCGGCACCTGGAAGGACCTGACCGATAGCGTCAATTCCATGGCGGGTAACCTGACGGCGCAGGTGCGCAACATCGCCGAAGTGTCGACGGCGATCGCGAACGGCGACCTGTCGAAGAAGATCACGGTGTCGGTCTCGGGCGAAATCCTGGAGCTCAAGGAAACGCTGAACACCATGGTGGACCAGCTCAACCGCTTCGCATCGGAAGTGACGCGCGTCGCCCGCGAAGTCGGTACCGAAGGCAAGCTCGGCGGACAGGCGCAGGTGCCGGGTGTCGCGGGCACCTGGAAGGACCTCACCGAGAATGTCAATTCCATGGCCTCGAACCTGACAGGTCAGGTGCGCAACATCGCTGAAGTCACGACCGCCGTGGCGCGCGGCGACCTTTCGCGCAAGATCACCGTCGACGTGAAGGGCGAAATCCTGGAGCTGAAGAACACCATCAACACCATGGTGGATCAGCTCAACGCCTTCGCCGGCGAAGTCACGCGTGTCGCGCGCGAGGTCGGCACTGAAGGCAAGCTCGGCGGCCAGGCGCAGGTCTCGGGTGTCGCCGGTACCTGGAAGGATCTGACCGACAGCGTCAACTCCATGGCCGGCAACCTGACGGCGCAGGTGCGCAACATCGCTGAAGTGGCGACCGCGATCGCCAATGGCGACCTGTCGCGCAAGATCACCGTCGACGTGCGCGGCGAAATCCTGCTGTTGAAGGACACGCTGAACACGATGGTCGACCAGCTTCGCTCCTTTGCCGGCGAAGTGACGCGCGTCGCCCGTGAAGTCGGCACCGACGGCCGGCTCGGCGGCCAGGCGGTCGTTCCCGGTGTCGCCGGCACCTGGAAGGACCTAACCGACAACGTCAACCTGCTTGCCGCCAACCTGACGACACAGGTGCGCAACATTGCCGAAGTCACGACCGCCGTGGCGCGCGGCGACCTCTCGCGTAAGATCACCGTCGACGTGAAGGGCGAAATCCTCGAGCTGAAGAACACCATCAACACGATGGTGGACCAGCTCAACGCCTTTGCCGGCGAAGTGACGCGTGTGGCCCGCGAAGTCGGCACCGAAGGCAAGCTCGGCGGCCAGGCGCAGGTGCCCGGTGTCGCCGGTACCTGGAAGGATCTGACCGACACGGTTAACGTCATGGCGGCCAACCTGACCGAGCAGGTGCGCGGCATCGTCAAGGTGGTGACGGCAGTCGCGAACGGTGACCTCAAGCAGAACCTCACTGTTGCCTCCAAGGGCGAGGTGGCAGCCCTTGCAGAAACCATCAACAACATGACCAATACGCTCGCGACCTTCGCCGATCAGGTGACCACTGTGGCGCGTGAGGTGGGCGTCGAAGGCCGCCTCGGCGGCCAGGCGAATGTTCCCGGTACTGCGGGGACGTGGAAGGACCTGACCGGTAACGTCAACCTGCTGGCCGCCAATCTGACGACACAGGTGCGCGCCATCGCCGAGGTCGCCACCGCCGTCACCAAGGGCGACCTGACGCGGTCGATCAAGGTCGATGCGCGCGGCGAAGTGGCCGAGCTCAAGGACAACATTAACACGATGATCGACAACCTGCGCCTGACGACAGAGCGCAACACCGAGCAGGACTGGCTGAAGACGAACCTGGCGCGCTTCACCAACATGCTGCAGGGCCAACGCGACCTGACGCTGGTCGGCAAGATGCTGCTCTCGGAGCTGGCACCACTAGTCGGTGCGCATCAGGGCGTGATCTACCAGGTGGACGCCGACGAGAGCCAGCCGTTCCTGTCGCTGCTGTCGGTCTATGCGCAAGGCGTCGAGGCGGCGCATCCGCCTCGGCTCGACTTCGGCCAGGGCCTCGTCGGCCAATGCGCCAGTGACGCCCGCCGCATCCTCGTCACCGATCTTCCCGACAACGTGGTTCCGATCACTTCCGGCGTGTTCACGACTCTGCCGAGAAGCGCGATCGTGCTGCCGGTGCATTTCGAGGGCCAGGTGAAGGCGGTGATCGAGCTTGCCTCAGCAGGTGAGTTCACCGAGCTGCAGCTCTCCTTCCTCGACCAACTGACGACATCGATCGGCATCGTGCTGAACTCGATCGAAGCGACCATGCAGACCGAAGGCCTGCTGAAGCAATCCCAGCAGCTCGCCGCCGAGCTGCAGACGCAGCAGCGCGAACTGCAGCAGACCAACGAGCAGCTCGGCCAGAAGGCGCAGCAGCTGGAAGAGCGCAACGTCGAAGTCGAGGCAAAGAACCAGGAGATCGAGCAGGCCCGCCGCGCGCTCGAGGAGAAGGCGACCGAGCTTGCGCTGACCTCGAAATACAAATCCGAGTTCCTCGCCAACATGTCGCACGAATTGCGCACGCCCTTGAATTCGATCCTGATCCTCGGCCAGCAGCTCGGCGAAAATCCCGACGGCAACCTGTCGGGCAAGCAGGTCGAATTCGCAAAGACGATCCACGGTGCGGGGACCGATCTGCTGAATCTCATCAGCGATATCCTCGACCTGTCGAAGATCGAGTCCGGAACGGTTTCGGTCGATGCGGAGGAGATCTTCGTCAGCAATCTGCTCGAGGTGATGGCCAGGCCGTTCCGCCACGAGGCTGAAAACCGCAACCTGTCATTCTCGATCGAGGTCGGCGTCGATGTCACGAAGAGCATCATCACGGACTCAAAGCGGCTCCAGCAGATCCTGAAAAACCTGCTGTCGAACGCCTTCAAGTTCACTGCGCAAGGAGGCGTTACGCTCCGCGTCGCCTCCGCGACGAGCGGATGGTCGCCGGAGCATCCCTCGCTCCGGCATGCGCCTTCCGTCATCGCCTTCGAAGTGGTCGATACCGGCATCGGCATACCGCCGGAGAAGCAGCGCATCATTTTCGAGGCGTTCCAGCAAGCGGATGCCTCGACGAGCCGCAAATATGGCGGCACTGGCCTCGGCCTCGCCATCAGTCGCGAGCTTGCAAACCTGCTTGGCGGCGAAATCCAGCTGCGCAGCACGCCCGGCGTCGGCAGCACCTTCGTGCTCTACCTGCCGCTCACCTATGTCGGTGCCGGTGCGGTGGCGCCGAAGCCTGCTCCGGCCGCGGCCAATGTCGTGGAATTCGCGGAAGCAGCCGCCAGCCGGCGGGCCGAGAAGCCGGCCGAACATGTCGCGGACGACCGCCATCGGATCGAGGCGGGCGACTCCGTGCTGCTCGTCGTCGAAGACGATGCGCATTACGCCCGCGTCCTGGTCGATCTTGCCCGCGACAACGGCTTCAAGGTGCTGGTCGCCATGCGCGGCAGCGATGCGCTCGTGCTTGCGCAGGAATACAGGCCATCGGCGATTTCGCTCGACATCTTCCTGCCCGACATGCTCGGCTGGACGGTGCTGAGCCAGCTGAAGCAGAATCCGCAGACGCGGCATATTCCGGTACAGATCATCAGCCTCGATGAGGACCGCCAGCACGGCCTGACCCGCGGCGCGTTCGCCTTCATGAGCAAGCCGACGACGCCCGAAGGCCTCGGAAAGGCGCTGTCGCGGCTGAAGGCCTATGCCGAACCGCGCCGCAAGCATCTGCTGCTCGTGGAGGATAACGAAGCCGAGCGCATGAGCGTCACCGCCCTTCTCGGGCACGACGACATCGACATAACGAGCGTCGGATCTGGATCGGAGGCGCTCGACATTCTCCGGCAGGGTTCGGCCGATTGCGTCGTGCTCGACCTCACGCTTCCCGATATGTCGGGCTTCGAGGTGCTGGAACAGATACGTGACAATGACGAGATCGCCGAAGTGCCGGTGGTCGTCTTCACCGGCCGCGAGCTTTCGCCTGAGGAAGACGCCACGCTGCACAGCATGGCGCGCAGCGTCGTAGTGAAGGGCGTCGAGTCGCCCGAGCGCCTGCTCGACGAAACGGCCTTGTTCCTGCACCGGGTGGTCGCCGACCTGCCGGCGGCAAAACAGGCGACTCTGCAGGAACTGCACAGCTCGGACGAGGATCTCGTCGGCGAGACCGTGTTGCTCGTCGATGATGATGCCCGCAACATCTTCGCGCTCAGCAGCGTGCTCGAACGTCGCGGCATGAAGGTGCTGACCGCGACGACGGGCAGCGAGGCGATCGATGTTATCAACAACGAGCCCTCCGTCGCGATCGTGCTGATGGATATCATGATGCCCGGGATGGACGGTTACGAGACGATGCAGGTGATCCGGTCGGAGCCCCGCTTCCGACGGCTGCCGATCCTGGCGCTGACGGCCAAGGCGATGAAGGGCGACCGGGAGAAATGCCTGGAAGCCGGCGCGTCTGACTACCTGGCAAAGCCCGTCAACACCGAGCAGCTCCTGTCGGCTCTGCGTATGTGGCTGCACCGCTGAGGATCCGGCTATGAACCCCGTCAACATCCTCCTCGTCGACGACCAGCCCGCCAAACTCCTGAGCTATGAGGTCATTCTCGAAGAGCTCGAGGAAAATCTCATCAAGGCGCAATCGGCGCGCGAAGCCTTCGAGCACCTGCTGCGCACGGAAATTGCCGTGATCCTCGTCGACGTCTGCATGCCCGAGCAGGACGGATTCGAACTCGTCAGCATGATCCGGCAGCATCCGCGCTATCAAAACACACCGATCATCTTCGTCTCCGCCGTCATGCTGGCGGAACCAGACCGGTTGCGCGGCTATGCGGTGGGCGCCGTCGATTACGTCTCCGTCCCGATCGTGCCCGAGGTGCTGCGGGCCAAGGTCAGGGTCTTTGCCGATCTCTACAGGAAGACGCGGGAACTCGAACGCCTGAATGCCGAGCTGGAGGCCAGAGTGCACCAGCGCACCGCCGAACTCGAAGCCTCGGCAGCGCAGTTGCGTCAGCTGAACGAGGAGCTCGAGCATCGCATCGATCAAAGGACGCGCGAGCGCGAGGAGGCGCTGGCGCAGCTCTTCGAGGCGCAGAAGCTCGATACGATCGGTCATCTGACAGGCGGGGTGGCGCACGACTTCAACAATCTTCTCATGGCAGTGCTCGGCAGTCTCAGTCTCTTAAAGAAGCGGCTTCCGGCGGATGAGCGCAGCGAGCGCCTGGTGACGAACGCCATCCAGGCGGCCGAACGCGGTACGGCGCTCACCCAGCGCCTGCTTGCCTTCGCTCGCCGCCAGGAGCTGAAGCCGCAGGCGGTCGACTTCCTACGGCTGTTCGAAAATGTCGAGGATCTGCTCGCCAAGGCGGTCGGACCGCGCGTCGAGATCCGAAAGCGCATTCCGGCGGATCTGGAGCCGCTGCTGGTGGACAGCAACCAGCTGGAGCTGGCGCTGCTCAATCTCTTCGTCAATGCACGCGATGCGCTCGAAAGCGGCGGTGCGGTGACGGTCGCCGCGGCGGCGGAGGAGGCGCGGCCCGCCGGTCTTGCAGGCGGAAATTACATCAAGATATCGGTCTCGGACGATGGCGAAGGCATGGACGAGGCGACGGTCCTGCGCGCCGCCGAGCCATTTTTCACCACGAAGGGGATCGGTAAGGGAACCGGTCTCGGCCTCTCGATGGTGCACGGCCTGGCAGCGCAGTCGGGTGGTTCCATCCAGATTTCGAGCACAAGAGGGAAGGGCACGACCGTCTCCCTCTGGCTGCCCGTCGCGCAGAGGGTTCCGAGGGCAGAGCCGGCGGACGTGCCTGCGGTCGCCGAACCCTTGAACCCGGTCTCGCGATCGCTTGCCATCCTCGTCGTCGACGACGATGCGCTCGTCAGGACCGGAACCGTGGCAATGCTGGAGGATCTCGGCCACCTGCCGCGGGAAGCGGCTTCCGCGTCTCAGGCTCTGGAATTCCTCGCCGGCGGACAGGAGTGTGATCTCGTGATTACAGATCATGCCATGCCGGGCATGACGGGTGCGGAACTTGCGCGCTACCTTCGTTCAGCCTTCCCCAACCTGCCGGTGATCCTCGCCTCCGGCTATGTCGAGCTTACCGAGGACCAGGGGCTCGGCCGGATGCTCAGGATGACGAAGCCATTCACGCAGGAGCAGCTCCAGGCGGCCATGGACGCGGCGCTCAGGGATAAGGTCGCCGCCGCGTGATGATGATCGAAGCGCCGCGCCTAGCGGGAGCTGGAGTATCTGGGGGATCAAGTTTCACCCCTCATTTGCCTCGCTCCCACGAGAGGATCAGAAAGTACGCTGTCAATTTTATTGTCCTTCGGGTTGATGGCCAACGCCGCCTCTTCAAAGTCCCTGGCGCCACTCAGAACGTAGACTGTTTTGCATCTTCCGAGATTATCTATTGAGGGATCGCACAACGTTAATAGTCGATGTTCGATGTTTAAATCTTCATTTATGATCTTGCGAACGTCCGACAATACTTGCTTTGCGTGGCTGTCTGGATTTCTAATATAGGAAGCGCCGTCAAAATTTAGGCTCTTCGCAATCATCACCGTCCGCTTGCTTCCATCGCACTCCATGACGAGCGCCGCGTCTGATGAAGCTTTCCCAAAGCGTGGGCATTTTATTTCAACGGAATCGAGCGATACAGGAAAACTCCCCCATGATTCGCGCGATTCCATGTCCGAACCGAATGCTGGCGCGAGACCGGAAATCATCAAAAGGAATCCGGTCGCTGCCATCGCGCCGTGTCTTACAAAATGTTTTGAAATTATCGAAATAGTTTGCAAGCCGCAGGTAACCTTTTCGCTTCAAGCATCATCCCGTCGTCGTCGCATGGTTGAAGCACAACCGCGTTTCAAACGGAATACATGGAGACGCAGATCAAACGCCGTTCACCTTCGCGGCACTCAGCTTGCGCACTCCGCTCAGGCGAAACTTTTTGCTCTGACAAAAGTTACTCAAATCCCACCCTCCACTGAAGGCTTTCCCTTGACCAAAACGATGTTCGGCCCCGCATTCACCGAAGATGGCACTCTGTTTCGCCACTGGGCGCCTTTGCATCAAAGCGTGTCATTGAAAATCGAAGGAGGTGCCACGCGTCCGATGCAGCCGACAGAAGACGGGTGGCATCGGTGCATGGTTGCAGATGCCCGTGCCGGTGCGCGCTATCGTTTCGTCCTGCCGGATGGCCGCGAAGTTCCCGATCCTGCCTCGCGGTTCCAGCCGCAGGATGTGCATGGTCCGAGCGAAGTGGTCGACCTTTCCGCCTATCGCTGGAAAACGGGCGACTGGACGGGCCGGCCATGGGAAGAGATGGTCATCTACGAACTGCATATCGGCTGCTTTACACCGCAGGGGACCTTCAGGGCCGCGATCGAACGTCTCGACCATTTGCGGGAGCTGGGCGTTACGGCGCTGCAGATCATGCCGCTCAGCGACTTCCCGGGCCGCTACAACTGGGGCTATGACGGCGTGCTTCCCTATGCGCCCGACAGCAGTTACGGCCGGCCGGAAGATTTCATGGCGCTGGTCGATGCGGCGCATGAGCGCGGCATCTCGGTCTTCCTCGACGCGGTCTACAATCACTTCGGACCCGACGGCAACTATATTCCCTCCTACGCACCGCTCTTTACCGATCATCACAAGACGCCCTGGGGCCACGGCATCAATTATGACGGCGACGGCTCTGAGATGATCCGCGAATTCATCATAGAGAACGCCATCTATTGGATCAGCGAATTCAGACTTGATGGTTTTCGCTTCGACGCCGTCCACGCCATCAAGGACGACAGCACAGAGCATCTTCTTCATGCGCTTGCGCGCCGCATTCGGGCGGCGGCCGGCGGCCGCCAGGTTCATCTGATCGTCGAGAACGAGGAGAACGACAGCGATCTTCTGCTGCGCGACGAGAACGGCGAGTCGAGGCTGTTTACCGCCCAGTGGAACGACGACCTGCATCATGTGCTGCATATCGCTGCGACCGGCGAGACCTTCGGCTATTATGCCGATTATGTCGGTGACGCGCACAAGCTCGGCCGGGCGCTGGCGGAAGGCTTCGTGTTCCAAGGCGAGCACATGCCGTATCGTGGTGGAAGCCGAGGCCGGCCGAGCGGCCACCTGCCGCCCGCCGCCTTCGTGTCCTTCATCCAGAATCATGACCAGATTGGCAACCGGGCGCTGGGGGACCGGATTATGGCGTCGAGCCCGACCGATGCCGTCAAGGCCGTCACGTCAATCTACCTGCTGGCACCGCAGATACCGATGCTGTTCATGGGCGAGGAATGGGGTGCGCGAGAGCCCTTTCCGTTTTTCTGCGATTTTGACGAGGAACTGAACGAAAAGGTCCGGATGGGTCGGCGCAAGGAGCTTTCGCGGCTGCCGGGCTTCGACGCCGACGAGCGTCTTGATCCGACGGCGCCATCGACCTTTGCGGCCGCCAAGCTCGACTGGTCGAAATGCGCTTTATCGGGAATGCTTGAATTCTACAGGACGCTGCTCGACCTTCGGCATCGACGGATCGTACCGCTGCTGAAAGGCGCCGGCGATGGAAACGCGGCCTATCGCTCGGCGGGCTCAACGCTTGCGGTCGATTGGGTTTTGGCCGGCGACCGGCGTCTTCATCTGGATGCCAATCTCGGCAACGAGGCGGCGCCGCTTCTCTCCCGGCGTGACCAAGGCGAGACGATCTTCCGCCTCGGCGGCAGCGATGGAGGTCAACTGGCGCCCTGGACAGTGATCTGGAGCATCTCGAAAGGTGAGGGCCTGGCATGAAGGCGATCGGACGATGAAATCTGCCGGGCTCGACAAGCTCGCCCGCCGATACGGGATCAGCCCGACCCGGCCCAGCCCCGACGGCCGCGAGGTGGCGATCTCCGCCGATACCAAACGCAAGATACTCTCGGCTTTGGGAGTCGAACTGGCGGCAGCCACCCAACGAGAGACGAATGCACCGCGACGGGCGCAGGAGCCGGCGGATAAGGCAATTCCCAAATCATTTCTGCCGGATTTTCTGTTCAGGACACGGGTCTGGGGTATCAGCCTGCAGCTTTACGAGCTCCGGTCGGCGCGCAATTGGGGCATCGGGGATTTCGAGGATCTGTCCGATATGGCCGGTCTGGCGGCGAAGCTCGGCGCCGATTTCGTCGGCCTCAACCCGCTCCATGCGCCTTTTCTCGCCGATCCCAACCGCTGCAGCCCCTATGAGCCCTCAAACCGTCAGCATCTCAACCCGCTCTATATCGCGGTCGATCGTTTGCCGGGTTTTGTCGGTAATGCCGAACTCGAACGACAATTGAAGGGGCTTCGCCAGGCCGATCTCGTCGATTATGTCGGGGTCGCACGGGTCAAGCTTGGCGCCTTGCGTGATCTATGGCGCGCCTGGTTGCAGTCGGGCGCTGCCGATGAAACCTACAATCCCGGTGATTTCGAGAGCTTCGTCGCGCGAGGCGGCGACAGCCTGCGGCGGCACGCGCTTTTCGAATGCCTTTCGTTTTCCATGGTGGAGCGCGGGGCAGGCGCCGGCTGGCACGGATGGCCGGGGGATTTCCAGCGTTTCGACAGCGCTGCCGTCGCCGAATTCGAGCATGGGCATGCGGACGAGGTCCGCTTCCACATGTGGCTGCAGTGGCTGGCGCATCGTCAGTTGCTGCTGGCAGCGGAGAGGGCGCGCAAGGCCGGACTGCGGATCGGACTTTATCTCGATCTGGCCGTGGGCGAGGCGGTCGACGGGTCGGCGACTTGGGGCGAGCCGGATGTCTATATCTCCAAGGCAACCATCGGCAGCCCTCCCGATCCGTTTGCTGTAGGGGGGCAGGACTGGCATCTTGCCGGGTATTTGCCTTCCGCGATCGTCGCCGGAGATGGGTCGCCTTACCGGCGCATGGTGAGCGCCGCCATGCGATATGCCGGTGCGATCCGGATCGATCACGCCCCGGCGCTCCGGCGCCTCTTCCTCGTGCCGCTGGGCAGCAAGCCGGACGGCGGCGCCTATGTCCGCTACCCCCAGCATCGTCTTCTGCAGATTCTCGCCGAGACTTCCGCCGAGCATCGATGCCTCGTCATCGGCGAAGCGCTGGGAATGATCCCCGTGGATTTGCCGGACGAACTGGCAGCGGCGCAGATACTCTCTTATCGCATCCTCTCCTACGAACAGGACAAGAAAGGCTTCAAGCCGCCGGATGCCTATCCCATTTTCGGCCTAACCTGCATTTCGACGCATGACCATCAAACCCTGGTCGGCTGGTGGCGCAGCGCCGACATCCAGGATCGCCGCGACCACGGCATCGTGCCGCCCGATCTCACGGCAAAACATCTCGAGCACCGTCGGCGCGAGCGACGAAATCTCAAGGCGGCGCTGCGCGCCGCCGGCCTCGAGATGCCGGCCCGGCTGAGCGCAAGGGCAAGCCGGGAGACCTTGAGGGAATTGACTGTCAGCGCCTACCGCTTCATCGCCCGGACCCCTTCGCTTCTCGTCGCGGTCCGGCTGGCGGATCTGACTGACGAGAAGAGGCCCACCAATATACCGGGCACCAGCGTCAGCTACCCGAACTGGAAGCCGAAGCTGTCGGTTTCGCTCGAGGGTCTGGCGTCGAACCCCTTGCTGGACCGTATTACGGCGGCAATGCGGGAAGAAAGACCACGAAATCGCGCGGAGAGGGAACGATCGGGAAGCAGGCGGATTTCGATTAGACAAGGATAAGGATCGCCACGATGAAACCTAGGAAACCACTTGTCGAAGTCGCCGTCGAGACCGAGAAGGGACGGGTGCCGCTGGGCATCATGAATGCTAAGCAGGCATTGTCACTTCCTGACGATATCGATGTGAAAGTATCGCATCCCGATCATGAGGCGGGCAGTACCGACAATTTCATTCCCAAGGACGAACTGCGGCGGCACCTGGACAAGTCTTAGGCTGTCTCAGTCCGCCAGCCCGCGTAGCCAGGTGATTTGCGTTTCGGGCCCGGAACCTCCATGGGCCTCGAATGTTTGAGTCGATAAACCGAAGGAGAAAAATTATCGCACATGCCGACCGCAGACCGAGCGGTGGAAACTGCCAAAGGCGCAAGTCCATCGCTTAGATCATCAATATGATGGAAAACAGACCATGACGACCGCATTCATCCTTGTTGCATTGGCTCTCATCGTCATCTACGCCGGTCCGACCTTGCTTTATATCTGCGTCGGCTATGCCGACTACGTGATCGAGCGGCGCCGACATTTGCTGGCTGTAAAACACGCCGTAAAGCGGCGCAGCGACGAGCTGTAGGCGAACGGAGAGCCAGCATCACATTCGCGCTTGGGATGCCGAAGTCTTCGGCCGCCAGAGTTTCACTCGTCGTCTTTGGTGCGCTCGGTGATCGCGAAGTCCTGAAGGATGCCGGCCTTTTCAGGCTCGTTGCCGGCATGCGCAATAAGCGCATAGAAGGCCGCACGAACGATCTCCTTCCTGGTGGCCTGCGGATGCGATTTCATTACGGCCTTGATGAGCTGCTTCGGAGTGATATCGGCCCGCGTTCCTTCAGGACGGCTTCGCCGAGCTCCTTCAAGTCCTGTTCTTTCATCTGATTTCCCCCGAACCCTCATCCCCGATTTCTCCGGCATCATGATGAGGTAGAAGGCGCTGCTTTACTTCCTCGGCCGCGACCACGATGCCTCTGGCCGTTCCCGCCAGGGCAAGCTCAGCAGCGATGAAAGGGTGCTTGCGCACAAGCTTGCCCAGCGCCTTGGCAGCGGCAGCCGCCTTGGCCTGGGACAGTACGCCTTTATCTGCGTGTTTGCGCAAGAGAGATTCCAACACTCGCTTCGAATGCTTTGGGGGCGGCGTCGCATCTAGTGCACGGCGACGCCCTTCCGAGGGTTTTCTTCGGCCCGTTTCCTGATTTTCTTCGGAAGCGCCGCGCTGGCGGCGTCACGCACGACTTCGACGGCCGCATCCGTTGCGCTATGAAAGGCTTGGCCGATCAGCCCAAGGGTCTTGGCGCCCTTGCGCTTTCCCGATCCTGCGGCGTCGGCAATGTCGTCGTGGTCCTCCACCAGCACGGCGGCGGCAGCGCCGGCGCCGGCGATCAGTGCCTTTCCCAGGATGTCACGGCCTGTGGGGCTCGCCAGCAAGGTTTTCAATATTGAATTCTTCCGGATGCTGTTCGGCACCTTGTACCCGGCAATTTTCCTCGGAATCTTTGTTTTGGCCATGGTATAGCTCCCTTCGAGCGGAAAACGCAGTGAGACGCGCCCTGTTCCCGGAGTCCGTAGGACAGGCGTCAGTGGATCGACTGCGAGGTTGGAGCATTGATCTTGAGCAGATCCGGGGGGAAACATCTCGTTTAATCCTGCGGCGAGATCTTCGACATCTGTCTTGCCGTCGCAGAAGAGCTGGATCGCGGCGATGCAGAGAACAATCGCCCTTCAGTTGATCAAGATAACGGACGCGTTGTTGATGCCAGCCCGCTTGTCTCCTTGGTGAGATAGCGCGCGGACCAGCGGTTCGAGCTGCGGGCCAAGTTGCTCGCGTCAGGCCAGGACGCCGGCGGCAATGGCGGCCTGGATGAAACGTTGGCGCGCCAGTTCCGCACTTCCGCGTCGGCGAAGCGCATCGACGCAGCGCCGCTTCGCTTCGACATAACCGCCGCCCCGAACATCGGACCAGCGGTGGTTCAGGGCGTCGAGCGCCGCGTCCGGGCCTTCTATGCGCTGCTGTTCGCTCGCTCCGGTGCGGATGAAAACCGGATACCGCCACACGAGCTGGAAATCGACCTCGATGATATCAGCCATGACATGATCCAACGCGGTTGTTCAGGCGGTGGGCGCAGCCTCTGTCTCGGTCTCGGAAAATCCGGTAGTGGGCCGGGTGGCCAAACGCAGGTGAGGCCCTCTGAAGGAGCCGCTGCCGGATCGGGGCTTCGTGGTTCATATGGCATCTCCTTTGCAGACCGAACTACGCCACAGCCCGGTTGTTCCTGTCGCAGACGCACGCCCCGGCGCCGCCGAATTCTGGAACAATGTCTACAGCTTCTTGTTACATCGACGAACAGCGATCGACGCCGACGCAGTTGGAGGATTCGATGAGGCGGAGTACGGGATTGACGATGGTCCTGGTCATTGCGCTGACAGGCTGCACGACCAGCGCAGGCAGCTACTCGTCGGCGGGGCTCGCGCCCATTCCCGGCAGCATAACCTTTAACGGCCAGCCTCGTACCAAGCTGACCAAGTCGCCGGTGGGCTCTTCCTTCCCGCACACCTTCACTGACCAATGGGGACGGGAGGTCGAGGAGATATACGTTATCCGGTCCGACCGAAGCCTGCTGATCGCCGAGCGCCATTACCGGCCGCTCTTTTCACTCGACGACGACTAGGATGGAGATGTGACATGCCGCGCCGAAAGAACAGTAGCACGACAGCCCTCGACACCAGCGCAGCCAAGATCGGCGAACCGGTGCCGAAGGCCATCATCGACATCAAAACCGCATCCGTCGGCATCCCTCGACAACCGGAACAGGACCTGGGCGTGGAACTGAGCGCGCTGCGGAAACAGGTTGATGCGCTCCGGCAACGGGTTCTCGATGCCGGGCGATTGGCGAAGGGTAGCACCGGGAAGGCGATCCGACAGACCGAGGCAGTGGTAAGACATTATCCGCTTTCCACAATTGTCCTGATGGCTGCCGTCGCGGGTATGTTTGCCCTTACAGCCTCACGTTACTTCTCCCCGCCGCGCCACCACAACTCATTGGCCCTACGGGATCTCAGGGATTTCTATGGCAGGATGCGCGAGCGGATCTGACAAGATTTTAGGATTGTCAGTATGCCGATTCTGCGGGAGCTTGGTCGGAAAACCGGGGTGAGGCATGCTCGACGTCATTGTAAGAAGCGCTCTCGATATTGTCGGGCGCGGGGAGCGCTTGATCGAAGCGGCGCGAGGCCTGCTTGACAGGGAGGATATTGACGAGGTCGAGATGTATGAACTCCATTATGAGGTCGCACGCCTGAGGGATGCGCTTTTTGCGGTGGATGAGGCAGTCCGGTCGCTCACGCACGTAATCGAACGCTGGCCACAGGCCACCCGGGCCTATGGATTGCAGGCGACTTTGCACTGATTGCGTGGCTTTCGCGGCATCTAGGTCCATGGCTGTTCTCAAAGGGTTTTCTAACGCAGGACTGCATGTCACGCCGATGTCACGCGACCATAGAAGCAATATGTGTTTGATTGGGCTCGCTTGGCGCTTTCGATTTCCGGGCCGGGTTCCTTGGAAGGAAGAAGCATCGGGACAGGGCGCATGATCGTTGGGGCATCGCGATGACTTTGAAGACCTCCGGGCAGACATCTGGGCCCGACGAATTCGTATTTCCGGTTCACAGCCGGACGATCGCGCAGATACGCTATGATATTCGCGGCCAGGTCATGACGGTCATCTATCACGACGGCCGCTCGTGCACGACAACCGGCATACAGGGCCCGGCGATGCTGAGAATCCTCGCCCAGCGTCCGCTGGAGCGTTCCCCGTTTTTATTGCAGACGGTCGTCTGATAGGGAAGTCGGCGCAGCCGCAGCTAAATCGTCATCATGGTGCATCCATTTCCGAGGAGCTGCGTTCATCCTCGATAGCCAGACCATGGAGGGAACGCCGATGACCTTTCCACCGCCAAAAGCCGAAGCTCCCGCTCAACGCTTCGAAGAAGCGAGCGCTGCTGCACGAGACGCCTTGGAGAGGCTCATTGCAGCCGCCAACGAAGCCGGATGGGGAACCGAGGAGATAACGGTCGCCTTTCTTGAGGCCGCGCGGTTTTTGACCGAAGCCAATAAGAAGGATCCCGATCCTGCCGATGATCCCGTCATTAGTGACGTGCCAGGCAAGCGGGAGCAGATTGGCCACGGCGAGCTTTTCGATTAGACGCCGCGCGTTTCACCTTCCTCCTGCTGCGCTGGGGGCATGCTCATCGCTTTGCGACAGAGCCGCGTGTGACGAGCCTCGTCCTAACCCGCAGCCGTTCGACGGCAAGGGGGCTTTGTTCGATGCGGGCGACGAGCCTCTCGCCGGCGAGCTTGCCCATCTCGTAGACGTGCTGGTCGACGATGGTGATCGGCGGGACGGTAACGGTTGTCCAATCGGCATCAAGGAAGGAAATCATCGAGACATCGTCGGGAATCGAAAGGCCGAGTGATTGCAGCGACTTGAAGACCCGCAATCCCACAAGGCTGTCCGACGCCAGGATGGCGGTCGGCGGCGATGGATCCGCGAGCAACCGTTTGATCACGGCGTCGGTTTGCGGCTGATCCGTAGCGCCCAACCGTACATAGTGAACGGGGTTGGGCGAGCCTGCCTCCGTGAGAACGCTCACGAAGCCTTCCACGCGTTCGCGTACGGCTGAATTCGATATCCCCCCGATGTCAATGAACCCATTGCCTTCGGCATCCATGGCCGAGACGTAGGCGAGACGGCGATGCCCTTCCCCGACCATAAACCGAGTGGCGGCGATTGCGGCCTCGCGATCATCGCCGGTCACGGAGTCCACATCGAGTTCGGGGATAGTCCGATCGAACAGCACCAGCGGCATACCCGCGCGGCGGACGTGGCGGAGATGATCGATGCTGTCGCAGCGAGCCGGCGTCACGATCAGGCCATCGACGCGCTTGCCAATCAGGAGGTCGACCGCCGATTTCTCCGCTTCAAGCTTTTCGCCCGAATTGGAAATGATCACGTTAAAGCCGGCGACCCGGGCTGCGTCGGTTATACCGCGAACTGCCAGGCTGAAGAAGGCGTTTTCAATGTCTCCCACCACGACCCCGATGATGCCGGACCGTCCGGTGCTCATGCTGCGGGCAAGTTCATTCGGCCGGTATTCGAGCGCCGCTGCGGCGGCCATGACCTGATCCTTGATCTTGCCGCTGACGACGCCATAGCCGCCCAGCACGCGGGCGGCCGTCGCTTTCGACACCCTCGCCGCCTTCGCGACGTCGGCAACCGTGACTGAACGTTTGTGGGCAACAGGATCTTCCATGCGGCAGCACTACAAGAGTTATTGACGGCGGGTCAATTGACAGATATCAATTATGTTGTGAGACCGGTCTCTTTTTAAAAGATACCGGTATCTTTGCCAAACAAGCTCTGCCGTGAACGCGGCAAGAGCGGATGATCGATAGTGCCGAAAAGAGCATTCCTTTCAGAGCGGAGAACCAATATGAAGTTTTTTGAATCAGTTCCGGCTGCCATTGCGCCGTTGCGCGCCGGCCTCATGGCTTGCCTTCTGGCGACAGGGATCGGCTCTGCGGCCGCCGCGGACAATCCATATAATCTCATCGAGCCCGGCCTCATCAGCGTCGGCACGATGGGCGACGCCAAGCCCTACACCTTTGCGACTGCGGACGGCCAGTTCACCGGTTTCGATATCGAACTTTTTCTCGACGTCGCCTCTCGTATTGGTTTCCCGAAGGAGAAGGTGACGTTTACCGGCCAGGAATTTTCGGCATTGCTGCCTTCGGTCGCCAACGAACGCTTCGATGTTGCCGTTGCGGCGATCGGAACCACCGAGGCCCGCAAGAAGACGGTCGATTTTTCCGACGGCTATCTTGCCGGCTACCTCTCGGTGCTGACGCCGGATGCAGGGATCAAGGATGCCGAGGGGCTGAACGGCAAGCGTCTCGGCGTGGTGCAGGGAACCTTGCAGGAAATCTATGCCGCCAAGAATTTCGGCGGGACCGATCTCGTGAAATTCCCCGACAACAATTCCGCCGTCGCCGCGCTCAACAACGGCACGATCGATGCGCATTTCCTGGATTACGAGGCCGCCAAGCAATATGGCGAGCGCTATCCCGCACTGAAGGTCGCTGTCAACATTCCATCCTTCGATGCGCCCGCGGGCTTCGTGATCAGGAAGGGCAACGATGCCTTTCGCACGGCGCTGAATGGCGCCCTTCATGAGGCGATGCAGGACGGCACCTGGAAGACCCTCTATGAGAAGTGGTTTCCCGGCTCGCCGATGCCGGACCAGTATCTTCCTAAGAAGTGAGGCCACAAGCCGTCCGTCAAAAACGGACGGCTGACTTCAGCGGCGGCAGGCCGCGGTCACCGGCTTCGATGGGGATTTCTATGAACTGGCTAGATAATCTGCGCCGCAGCTTCCTCGATTGGGAGGCGATGGCTGACGTGCTGCCGAGCATGATCAGCATCGGCCTGAAGAATACGCTGATCCTCGCCGCCGCATCGACCGTGCTCGGTGTCGTCATCGGCATGGTTCTCGCCGTGATGGGTATCTCTCAGTCTCGCTGGCTGCGATTGCCAGCGCGCATCTATACCGATATTTTTCGCGGGCTGCCGGCGATCGTCACGATCCTGATCATTGGTCAGGGCTTTGCCCGCGTCGGACGGGATATTTTCGGCCCGTCGCCATTCCCGCTTGGCATCCTGGCGCTCAGCCTGATCGCCGGCGCCTATATCGGCGAAATCTTCCGCTCGGGCATCCAAAGCGTCGAGCGCGGCCAGATGGAAGCCTGCCGGGCGCTCAGCATGAGTTACGGGCAAGGCATGCGTCTGATCGTCATCCCTCAGGGTATCAGGCGCGTGCTGCCGGCGCTGGTCAACCAGTTCATCGGTAACGTCAAGGATTCGAGCCTCGTCTATTTCCTCGGATTGCTCGCCTCCGAGCGGGAGATTTTCCGCGTCGGCCAGGATCAGGCGGTCGTAACCGGCAATCTGTCACCGCTGCTGCTGGCTGGTGTCTTCTACCTCGTGATCACTGTGCCGCTGACCCACTTCGTCAATTATATCGACGCGAGGCTGCGTCTGGGAAAACAGGGACGCGGTCCCGGTCCTGCGAGCGGGCTTGTCGAAGTGAGCGAACTTGCGGCTGCCGGCTCTTCCGCCACCGGCGCAGCCGGCGAAGGCAGCCGTCATTTCCAAGGCGGGGCGCTGCGAATCCGCAATTTGAGTATGGCCTACGGCGAACTCGACGTTCTCAAGAGCGTCGATCTCGATATAGCCCCCGGGACCGTCACTTGCATCATCGGCCCTTCCGGCTCGGGAAAGTCAACGCTGCTGCGTTGCATGAACAGGCTCGTCGAGCCGAAGAGTGGCGACATGCTGCTCGACGGCGAGAGTATCCTGGCCATGCGGCCGGAAAAGCTTCGTCGCCGTGTCGGGATGGTGTTCCAGCACTTCAATCTGTTTCCCGATCACACCGCTCTCGAAAACGTCATGCTTGCACTGACGAAGATCAAGAAGATGCCGAGGCAGAAGGCGCGGCGCATCGCCGAGGCGCGCCTGGCGGATGTCGGTCTGGCCGCGCGCAGGGATCATCGGCCGGCTGGCCTGTCGGGCGGTCAGCAGCAGCGCGTCGCGATCGCGCGGGCTCTGGCCATGGATCCGGAGGTCATCCTGTTCGATGAAGTGACGAGTGCGCTTGATCCTGAACTCGTAAAGGGCGTGCTCGACCTGATGGCGACACTCGGCCGCCAGGGCATGACGATGGCCGTCGTGACGCATGAGATGGGATTTGCCCGCCGCGTCGCCAACCAGGTGGTTTTCATGGACGAGGGCCGCATCATCGAAGCCGGCTCTCCGCAGCAGATCTTCGACAATCCGCAAAGCGAACGGCTGAAGCGCTTCCTTGCAGAAGTACTTTGAGGCGACCGGACTCAAACGCGATCCAATATTTGTTTCAATCAGAAAGAGCAGGAATAGGGCACCCGACATGAATGCTTCCACCAAACCTTCGAAGGTCGTTGTCATCGGCGGGGGGATTTTCGGCGTCTCGGCCGCGCTCCATCTGGCTCGATTGGGGGTTGGAACGCTGCTCGTCAATGACGGCCCGCTCGCCAACGGCGCCTCCGGCCGATCGCTCGCCTGGTTGAACTCGGCGCGCAAGCGCTCCGATGCCTATCACAGGCTGCGCCTGGCCGGCATCGACCGCTATCGCACGCTGGCCGCCCGATATCGCGATGCACCATGGCTGCGCTTCGACGGCGGCCTGACCTGGGACGCGGACGACGCCAGCAACGAGATCGCTGAAATCTTCGACCATGAACGTGAACTCGGCTATCACGCACAATGGCTTGCCCCGGAGAGGATTGCCGCAGCGACGCCCGGCGTCGACCCAAGCGCTGTGACGCCGCAAGGCGCAATATTCAATCCGGGGGAGGGATGGGTGGATCTTCCGTCTCTGATCGGCGTGCTTGCGGATGAATTCCTGACGCTGGGCGGCGAGATCATCACGGATGCCGGACGTGCGATGGTCGATGTCAGCAATGGGCGCGCCCGTGGCGTGATCACGGCGGACGGCGTGCGACACGACGCGGACGCTGTGCTCCTGGCTGCCGGCGGTGAGGTTCCCGCAATCGTTGCGAAGGCGGGCCAGCAGATCGAAGATGCGACGCCTGTCGCCCTTCTCGTCAGGACCAAGCCGATCGATCACCCCCTGAAAGCTGTGCTCAATACGCCTCGCGTCGCCATTCGACCGATGCCCAAGGGCGGCTTTGCGCTTGATTCCGCCTGGTCGGAGGAAGAGGTAAGCGTGAATTCCGACGGCAGCTACAATGTCAGGCAATCTACACTGCAGGGGCTGCTGCGAGAGGCATCAAGAGTCCTTGAAGGCAATCCGGCGCTGGAGATCGAAGATTATGGGGTCGGTCCGAAACCTATTCCAGGCGACGGCGAGCCTGTCTTCGGCGAGCTGCCATCGATCTCGGGCTATTTCGTCGCCTTCAGCCATAGCGGCGCCACCCTCGGCTTGATTGCCGGGGAGTTGCTGGCGGACGAGATCGCCACCAGCCGCCGCTACCGCCTGCTTGCGGACTTTCGCCCTGAGCGTTTCGGCGCAGCTCGGCAGTGACGGATCAATTAGAGCCATCGAGCGTTCTGCCGACAGGAAACAACGGGAGAAGCATGATGTTCAAGGACCAACCCGCCGTCGGCACGGAAAACAACCGCGGCGATGCCGGCGATTCAGCGCTGAATGGAGAAGGGTCGACCATCAATCCGGATCTCATCCGGCGCGAGGGGTTCGCGAGCGAGGCCGAATACCGCGCCTATTTTGCCACGTTGGGCCGAGATGTTTCCGCTACGGCCGAGGAGTATGTCGAGGAGCCAGTCCGGATCGCCGAGAAGCACGTTCTGGAAAGCCGATTGCAGGAACTAAGATGGGAGCTCGAAAACCTTCAGGCTCGCCTTCATGTGAGCAGACGCCAGGCCGCGACCGTCGTAACCGAAAATGTCCGGTGGGCTGATTCCAGCGCCCACGCACAGCTCGGCGATCAACCGTGGCTGAAGCTCGCCGGCGCGATGGCCGGTGCATTCGTCATCACCAGGGGCCTGAGGCGGTTGCCCTGGGGAACCGTGGCGACAACGGCCCTGCCTTTGGCTGTCGCTGCGATGAATAGAAAGTTTGCCCGACGGTAATGGCACAGGCGCGGACGGTTCCTGCATTGCGATCGTGCGTCGTTTTCTTCATCGATGGAACGGGCGCCATCATCTCGCCGAAGTGTTCATGACATCCTACCGTTTTGAAAGGGAGCGAACATGGCTGGACATGACGACCGTTACGTCGAAATTACGACGCGTCTTCGCTCGGTGCGGTCGTTCTGCGACTTCCTCTCGCAGGGCGGAGCCGTCCGTATCGCCTCGTCGGATGGCGGGCCCTGGAAGGATGTCACCGCCGCGCTGCTGGAGCGGAACCGCAGGGAGGCGGAAGCACTTGCTCGCACGCGCAGACACCTCTACCCGGAATTCGCCGATGAAGACGTGGCGCCGCCACTCTACAGTCGTCATTGACGCACCCGTGCTGGCGATGACCATCGCGACTTAGAGCGGTTCAGCTTTTCATGGAAGCGCAGAACCGCTCCAAGTTTGTTTTACGCAATTCCCGGCAAAAGCGCTTCGCGCTTTGCCTGGACAGCTCTGGAGCGGGATCAGTCTACGCAGCGGCAATGCGGCGTGCGTCCGCTTCATCCAGCTGGAACTGGTCGATCAGCTGCAGGAGCGTCCTGGTCTCATCGGCAAGCTCCTTCGTCGCCGCGCTCGTTTCCTCGACCATGGCCGCATTCTGCTGCGTCATCTGGTCCATGCGGTTGACGGAGGAATTGACTTCGTGCAGCGCGTTGTATTGCTCCCGGCTCGATCGAGCGATGACGTCCATCTGCTCGGATGCGGTGACCACTTTTGTCGAAATGCTTTCGAGGACTTCGCTCGTTTCGCGCACGATACGCGCGCCGTTGGTAATCTCCGCCCGCGAGCGGCCGATAAGCTGCTTAATCCGCTGGCCGGCCTCTGCGGAGCGCTGGGCGAGATCGCGGACTTCCTGAGCCACGACCGCAAAGCCCTTTCCGGCCTCGCCGGCGCGGGCCGCTTCGATGCCGGCATTGAGCGCGAGCAGGTTCGTCTGGAATGCGATATCGTCGATGACGCCGATGATCTGCACGATCTCGTCGGAAGCCGCTTCGATCTTGCTCATCGCCTCGATGGCGCTGGCAACCACCTCGGACGATGAATCCGCGGTCTTCTTGGTATCCGTGATGATCTCTCGGGCATCGTCGGCGCAAGCCGCCGACGAACGGACCGTGGAGGTGATCTCCTCGATCGCGGCGGCGATCTCTTCGAGCGCGACGGCCTGCTGTTCGGTGCGTTTTGCAAGGTTGCCGGCGGAGATATCCATTTGCCCGGCATTGCCTTCGATCATCCGGGTGTTGGTGCGGATCTGGTCGATCGTTTCCTGAAGGCGCAGGAGCGACGAGTTGAAATCGTTACGAAGCTGCTCCATCCTGCCGAAGAAGGGTGTCGCGATCGTCTGCGAAATGTCGCCACGCGCCAAACGCCCGAGGCCCTCGGCCAGTGCCGTCACCGCAAAGTCGATCTGCTGTTCGACCGCGCGTTTTTCCTCGTCGTTGCGATGCCGTTCCTCCTCCGCCCTCGTGCGTTCAATCTGGCTGCGCTCCTCGATCTCGACCTTGGCAATGGCGTTGTTCTTGAAGACCCCTAGTGCACGGGCCATGTCGCCGATCTCATCGGCGCGGTTTTCGCCGACGATTGCCGTTTCGAGCCTGCCGTCGGCAAGCCGCCGCATGGCCGAGGTGATCTGGTTGATCGGGCGTTTGAGCGTCACCGTCAGCCCTATGCCGGCGAGGATGGCGATCACCGCGCCGAGGATCGTCGTTCCCAAAGACATGGAATTGGCGTCGGCGCGTTCTTCGGCTGCGTTCTGCCGCTGCATTTCGGCAAAGGCCGTCAACTGAGCCCACATCCGGTCGACGTCGGCGGCGGCGGCCCGGAATTCGTCCTCGCGCTGCAGGCTGATGCGGACGAGATCGGCGGCGGAGGTCTGCATCTTGTCCAGCGCCGGCAGAAGTTTCTTTTGAGGTTGTCGAACTGGGCAACGCCGCCGGCATTGGAAATAAGCATTTCCAGGCTCTTCCTGACGGCCGTGATTTCCTGCGAAAGCCTCTGGAAATTGGCGTGCGTCGGCGCAAGCGTCAGCTTTGCCATGACGATCTGGATCACGTAAGCCGAGGTCGTGAGTTTCTGGCCGTCCCTCTGGCTGGTCTTGGCGCGCTCGACCGTTTTGGCAGTCTCGGCCGCCTTGTCCGTGACCGCCTTCACCCGCCGTGCGGCGACAGCCTGCAATTCGGGCAGGCTGTCGACGATCCGGCCCGTCACATCCTTGAGGCCGGCCGCACGCCCCTCGATCTGGTCGGCGGCTTCGGAAAGCGGCTTCAAGGAAGCAATGGCATCGTCGATCGCCTTTTTGGCCTCTGGTGCCTCGCCGCCGAGCGCCATTCCCACGATGCGCTGCTGCCGGGCGAGTTCGTCAGTGTCGGCGCCGCCGATCGGGCCGGCGGCTTGCGCCTTATCGTTCAACGATTGGGCGAAGGAGACAAAGTCCGAAATACGCTGTGCGTCGGCGAGCGTGTTGCGGGATTCATCTTCCTGCAGGTCGGCGATACGCTGGAGAGCTTTGGTGCCTTCGACAATATCCGTTTGGGACGATACGATCACGCTCTGGGCCTTCTGAAGGTTGGCGAGCAACGCTGCCCGGCTCTCCTGGAGCTGCCACAGCGAATCCATACGGGTCGAAATTCCGTCGATGGAAGACAGCGTCTGCTCCAGTTCCTGCTGGCCGCCGCGATCGGAAGCGAGCCTGTCTATGCCGGATTTCAGAAGTGTCCGCTGATCGCCAAGCCTCCGGGTGACGGCATTCCGGTTTTCCTGGGTGGCATTGGCGAGAAACTCGGCCATCGCCGCTGACAGATTGCGAAAACCGCTCAAGGATTGCAGGACGGAATTGGAAATATCCATCCGTCCCTGGAGGAGGCTCGATGCATAAAAACCCGTCGCGCCGACCGCCACGATGCTCAAGACGAACGGGGTAATGAACACCATCACCTGCGTCTGGATACGAACCCGTGATAACAGCCTTCCCAACATGAGCCCCTCCCTCTGCTGATCCCCAGACCTATCAAACACCATGGAATGAATATTTCATACAGCAATATTCGTGAAATATTCGTTTCGAATGTCGCTTGGAGGGTGCTCAACGTCGTTTTGCACCGAATATCCCACCGGAGCGGATCTGATGTAACGGACGATCAGGCAAAACCGATTTCCGCAAGCAGCGGGAGATGGTCCGAGGCGACCCTCGTCAGGCGGTTTTCGAAAACGGCGGCCTTCTTGACGACGAGATCGCCGCTGACGAAGATGTGGTCGAGGCGCATCAGAGGGTAACGGGCGGGAAAGGTCGCTCTCGGCGCGCCCGGCCCGGCGAGCTGCGCATCCTTCAACGTCCGTGTGACGAGCCGGTAGGTCGCGGAGGAAGGAATGGCGTTGAAATCGCCGCAGAGAACGGTCGGGAGGGGCGCTTCCGCCGTGCCGTGCAGCCAGCCGGAATTGAGCAACGTCGTCATCTGTTGAATGCGCTCGCGCCCGCGAAGGCCGAGATGGGTATTGACGACAAGAAGTTTCTGGTCGCCGACCGTTATTTCGACCGAAAGGGCACCGCGGGTCTCGCCGATGGAGGGCAGGGGACCTGATTTGACCGCGCCGGTCGGCAGGGCGGTGATGATCGCATCGCCATATTGCTCCTCGGCAACCGACAGGGCGGGGTGGAAATGCGCCTGCATCTTCAAAAGCGAGGCGATTATATGGGCCTGGTCGATGCCGCCGGTCCTGCGTCGGCCGACGTCGACCTCCTGAAGCGCGATGATATCGGCCTCGGTCTCGGCGATGACGGAAGCGATACGGCCGGGATCGAGCTTCCGGTCGCTGCCGATGCAGCTGTGCACGTTATAGGTCAGGAGTTTGATCGTTCTTCTCGGCATAGGCCCGCTGAAAGCTCGTTTCCGGGAGCATGGACTTGCCCCCTGGGGAATGGAGAGCCGCGAAGCTGCGGCTCTCCTGGGAACACAGAACTCGTTTGATCGTTCCGGAAGACGAGCCCCGTCGCTCGCACCTCGGAGATGGAAGATCGATGAGCCTGAAAAGCATAATCATGAATGGATTGCTCGTGGCCGCCCTTTGTCTTGCGGTCTTTCTTCTCTATCGAATCTTCCAAAACTACAGCCTGGACGAGATCGTCCAATCGGTCCGGAGCATTCCGCTTTCCACCTTCTTCACGGCGCTCGCCTTTGCGGCGGCATCCTATCTCTGCCTCAGTTGTTTCGACCTTCTGGCGATCCGCTCGCTCGGAAAAACCTTGCCCTACCGGAAGATCGTGCTCGCCTCCTTCATCAGCCTTTCGCTCGGCCACAATATCGGCTTTGCGGGCTTGAGCAGCGGCGCCTTCCGCTATCGCTTCTACTCGCGCTGGGGGCTGACGACGGAGGATGTGGCGAAGATCATCCTGTTTTGCGGCGTCACCGTGGGGCTCGGGCTCATCACGCTCGGTGGCCTTGCGCTGATCGTCAATCCCGGTGACGCAGCACGTTTGCTGCGCATAGATGCGCCCAGAGCCCGCATCTTCGGGGTGCTGGCCCTGATCGTGCCCGTCGTCTACGCGAGCCTGGCGTTTTTCATCCGCAGCAAGCTGCATCTCTGGCGCTGGTCGTTTCAGCTGCCGCGCTTTTCGATCGCGCTCGCGCAGGTGGGCGTCGGGACGATCAATTTCATCTTCGTATCCGCCTGCCTGCATCAAATGCTCTCGACCTTCGGCGACGTTGCCTTCTTCCGATCGGTCACGGCCTACGTGCTCGCCAATTCCGCAATCCTCGCAACTCATGTTCCGGGCGGTCTCGGCGTGCTGGAGGCGACCGTCTCCTATGCCGTGCCGCAAGAGGCGTCGATCGGGGCGCTGATCGCGTTCCGTTGCGCCTATTTCTTCATTCCGCTGGCGCTCGGGGCAACGCTACTCCTGATCAGCGAGCTCGTTTTCCGCAGATCACGCGGTGCGGACGAAGAGGCGGACGAGCGCGCCGAGGCCCAGTCGGTGTAGGAGCAGAAACGGCCGGGCCGGGTCGAAGAATGCGGTGCCTCTGACCGGCGAGACGCTGCCCGACAGCTCAATGGCAAACTCCCTGAGTCCGCGAACGCCCTCGTTCAGCGCGTCGATCGCCTCGATCATCGAGCCGCTTTGCGCGCAGGCGGTGGCAAAGGTCGCGGGGGCCGTTCCGAGGTACTCCGCCAGCAGACGATTGCGCAGATCCGCGACCGCCTGGCGATGCTCGCGATTTTCAGCCTCGAACAGCAGATCGCATTCCGAATCAAGCCCTTCCGAGCGATGGTTGAGATTGGAGGAACCGATGCGGACGACGTCATCGTCGGCGATCATCAGCTTGGAATGGATAAGCACCTCCACCTCGCTGTCTGCCGCTGACCCGGACACTTTCGGCCCGGGCACGACGGGATAGTAAACCCGCAGGCGATTGGCGCGATCGGCACGTTTGAGGAGGCGGATCACTCGATCGCGATTGCTGCCCATGACCAGCTTTTCGATCAGCCCGTGAGAGCTGCGCGTACAGATGACGACGACCTCCGGCCCATCCTCTTCCTGCAATCGCGCGGCAATGGCGTCGGCGACGCGGAAGGAAGCGAGATACTGCGCCTCGATATAGAGCTGGCGGCGGGCGCGGGAGACGATGTCCAAGGTCGAGGCGATACCGTCACAAATGCCGGTGCGCCAAGTGCTCGCCGGCTCCGTCAGGGCGAAGCCGACAGGGATGTTCCGCAACGAAACGGCAAGATCGTCCGGCCAGGCGAAGGGCATGCTTTCGGCGGGCGGCAGGTGCTTTTCGCCGGTGGCGTTTTCCCAGCGCTGCCTGGCGATATCGCCGATCAGCCGGGCGGCATCGCCCGTGACCATCGCTTGCACATCATGCAACGGATCGTAAGGGGCTCCCTCCGGATCGCGCCGCAGCCTGTCCTTGGCGCGGTGGCGTCTGGTATCCCATCGGCGTGACGTCAGGTCGATACCCCCGGTGAAGGCGACGGCGTCGTCGATGCAGACAAGCTTTTGATGATGACAGCCGCGTAGCGCCCCTTGAAGATCGAAACGCAGATCGATCCTGGCATTCCTGGGGAAATTCTTCTTCCGAAGCAGATCTATCGATTTGCCCGAGTAGATCGGTCCGAGCGCCCAGACAAGAATGCGTATTTCGAGTTCGGGATTTTCTGCTGCCAGAGCATGCAGCAGATCGGCCAAGGTTTCGTCCGACTTTTCCGGTTCCATCCGAATATTGGGATGGAAATCCCATCCAATGATCCAGACAGTGCGTCGCGCCTGCCGCAGCGCCCGCGAGACTTCGGCGAAATATCTATTGCCGTTGATCAGAAAGGCGGTTTTTTCTGCGCGTCCTTGGAGACGCAATGCCGCACATCCCGCTTTTTCGCCATCCGGATGTTGCGCTTTTGTTCGGGTCAGGTACGGTTGATTGGAGATGGTTTCGAATGCGGTCATGGTTGCCTCGGCCGTTTGACTGAAAGCAAACGCCTGGAATTTAACAGGGTTCCCGATCGCAGGGCGCTGCTGTCGAAATGCGCCGGCGCAGCGAGTATAGGAAGAGCAATGTCACAACGAGCAGGCAGTGCCGATCTTCCCCTTCACGGCGGACGCGTGCCGCACTGGCTCGGCGACCGGATGACGCGGCTCGGCACGCTGATCACCGAGGCGATCGTTCATCATTACGGCCGCGACGAATTCCTGCGCCGGCTTGCTCACCCTTTCTGGTTCCAGTCCTTCGGCGCGGTCATGGGCATGGACTGGCATTCCTCCGGCATTACCACCAGCGTTCTTGGAGCCCTCAAGCGAGGACTGAAGCCGCGTGCCGGCGAGCTCGGCCTACATGTCTGCGGCGGCCGTGGTGCGCATTCGCGCAAAACGCCGCAGGAGCTCGTCTGGATCGGCGAGCGCGTCGGCCTCGACGGCGAGGGGCTGGCAACAACGAGCCGCCTCATCGCCAAGGTCGACAGCGCCGCCCTCCAGGACGGCTTCGACCTCTATCTCCACGGCTTCATCGTCGCCGATGACGGCCACTGGGTGGTCGTGCAGCAAGGCATGAATGGCGACAGGCGGCAGGCCCGCCGGTATCATTGGCTGTCGGAGGGACTGGAGAGTTTTGTCGATTCGCCGCATGCGGCGATCGAGGGCAGGAGCCAGGGTGAGATCGTCAATCTCGCCGACCGGCGCGCCGAGCGCTCGCGGCGCGGCCAGCTCGATCTGCTGGCCACCCTCGGTCCCGACGGGATCATTCGCGAGGCGGCCGCGTTGCTGCGTGCCGAGGAGCCGGTCCCGGAGCCGGCCGAACAGCCGATGCTGCCGCACCTGATCATGCCCGCCCATCACGACGTTCGCGAGAGCGATGTCAACATGCGGCGCCTGCATGGCAATCTGGCTGCCGCCGCCAACCGCGGGCCCGCGGATTTCCAGGAGCTGTTGCTCGTTCCAGGTGTCGGTGCCCGCACGGTGAAGGCCTTGGCGATGGTTGCGGAAGTCGTCCACGGCGCGCCCTGCCGCTTTTCCGACCCGGCGCGATTTTCGATCGCCCATGGCGGCAAGGATCGCCATCCTTTTCCGGTCCCGCTCAAGGTCTATGACGAGACGATCGCCGTGATGAAGTCGGCGGTGCAGAAGGGCAAGCTCGGGCGAGAGGAGGAGCTGCAGGCGCTGCGGCGCCTCGACGACCAGTCCAGGCAGATGGAACGCTACGTAACCGGTCCTGACCTCAAGGAGATCATCGCCGGCGAATTCCACCACTCCGCCGATTTCGGCGGCCGCAGCGTGTTCGGCTGGGAGCCGCCGACGGTGGCCGCCGACACATAGTCCTCAATGTCCGTCCGGCGGTACGGCTTCGGCCGGAATTGTCTCTTTCAGGTTCTTCCGATGGAAGATGAAGAGCCCGGCAAAGACGATGATGGCGGCGCCGATGACGATCTGCGTGTCGGGAATATCGTTAAAGAAGATGTAGCCGAGCACGATCGCCCACAGCAGCAGCGTATATTGCAGCGGCGCCAGCAGCGATGCCGGTGCGAGCTTCAGCGAGCGGGTGATGAGCAGATGCGCGCAGGTGGCGACGATCCCAAGCAGCAGCATGCCAGCCCAATCGATGGGCGTTGCCGGCTGCCAATGACCGACGCTCAATACAACGCCCGTGACGAGGGCGGCGACCGTCTGCCATGTCACCAGAGTCGTGTCGCTCGTCGAGCGCAGATAGCGGCTCATGACGAGCGACAGCGCGAAGGCAAAGCTGCCGGCGAGACCGAAGAAGGACGGAAGCGACAGCATCGCGGTGGAGGGACGAAGCGCAATGACGACGCCGGCGAAGCCGACCAGAACGGCAAGCCACCGGCGCCAGCCGATCTTTTCGCCGAGAAAGAAATGCGAGAGCGCAGCAATGTAGATCGGCCCTGCCATGTAGAAGGTCATGACGTCGGCAAGCGGCAGATAGGCGACGGCCGCGTAGAACAGGGCGACGTCGCCGGTCGCCATGGCGACCCGCATGAACTGAAGACACTTCTGCTCGACGCGGAACAAGGCCATCGGCCCTTGCCGTGCGATCATAGGCCCGAGCACGATGAACGCCCCGACCGAGCGGATCACCAGCACCTGGCCAACGGCAAAGCTCGCCACAAGCCATTTGCCCATCGCATCGTTCAGCGCAAAGAGCAGATCGCCGAGCAGCATCAGCACAACGCCGGTCAGAATCAGGTTGCCGGCATTGGCTGCGGCCGTCTTGGTGTTCATCTTTCGCATCCTCGCAAACACGGCCGCGCGTGCGCGGCCAGCTGCCGCTTCGGCCTTAACGCTGCCGATGTCAACCATCAGTTTGAAGCGCCCGCATTTTGAGTTTGGCATAGATGGTATGGCGAGCGACCGCATCCAGGATGCCTGACCACGCGCTGTGTTTGCCAAATTTGGCCGGTCAAGTTGAACGCAACGGGAGATGCCTCAGCGTGTTCAGTATTCCAGCCTGTGTAATCGTCAGCGACGCATCCAAACGGAGCGCTATCCTGACCGAACCGCTCCCGCAATTGAATGCATCCCCATTTGTGTGCGTTGAAAACTGAACTGCTCTCGATTAAAGCGTCCAGTCATCCCGGTATTGGACTTCGGCAGCTTTGTCCTCGCGGCAAATCGTTTGCAGCGCCAACGAGGCACGGCTGGAGTGTCTTTGTTTGTGCCGCAGGATTGCGAACTGGCGGGACGGCAAAGGAAAGCGCGCCTTTACCAATAGCCCCTGCGTCAAGAGCGGCGCGGCCACGGCGCCGGAAACGACCGTTGCGCAGAGGCCTTCTCTAGCTGCCGATATGACGGCTTCGTTCGATGGCAGCTCAAGCGCGACATTCAGATCTCCGGCGCCAATGCCGAGATTTGAAATCGCCGCCTCGAAAGCCGACCGGGTTCCGGACCCTTTTTCCCGCATGACCCATTTCGTGCCCGAAACCAGCTCCGCCGGAGCGATCGGCTTGCCACGCGCCCAGGGATGGCGCGGACCGACGACGACAAGGAGTTCGTCCTCGGCAAGCGGCTGAACATTCAGCGCCGGCTCATCAACGCTGCCTTCGACAAAACCGACTTCCGCCAATCCATCGAGAACCGCTTTTGCCGCCGTGGCGGTATTGCCAATCATCAGCTTCAGCTCGATGCCCGGATAGCGGGTCTTGAAACGCATCAGCATCGCTGGCAGCCAATAGCTTGCGATCGTCTGGCTGGCAAAGACAACGAGCTCACCCTTTTGCAGCCCACCGAGATCGGACAAGACGAGGGCTGCGGCTTTTGCGCGCGCGAGTGTGGCTCTTGCCTCCCCCAGAAACACCCGCCCTTCATATGTCAGCTCTATGCGGCGTCCAACACGGTGAAAAAGCTCGACGCCATAGGAGGCCTCGAGATTGCGGATGGCCGAACTGACGGCTGATGGCGTGAGGCCGATCGCCGAGGCGGCGTTGGTCAGGTGCTCGCGTTCCGCAACCGCGATGAAGATGGAGAGCTGTTCGAAGGTCATGATACAATCGTTCGATTTAACCGAATGAACCATCCTAAACTATTCAATGGAATCCGACAATTGGCTATGGGAGAGTGAAGCATTCCGCAAGGTCTCGCCGATGCTCGTTTCCGTTTCACGTTCCCCGTCGCTTCCTGCTGTCCTGCCGGGCCTTTTCCTTTGCGCGGCAGTCACGCTCATGGCGCAGTTGCTCGAGCGGTTGCAGCTAGTGATTTTCGGCGCGCACTGGATCGAGAGCCTCGTGCTGGCCATTCTGATCGGCATTGCCGTGCGCTCCTCGGTCCGTCTTCCGCAGAGTTTCACGCCAGGCATTCACTTCGCCGCCAAGACGCTGCTCGAGATTGCCGTCGTGTTGCTGGGCGCTTCGCTCAGCGCGGCTGCCATCCGGCAGGCCGGATTGCCGCTGGTCTGCGGAATTGCCGTCCTGGTTGCTCTGTCCCTGGCCGGCAGCTTTCTGATCGGGCGGCTATTGGGGCTGTCGACGGGCCAAGCGACCTTGGTTGCGTGCGGCAACTCGATCTGCGGCAATTCTGCGATTGCCGCTGCAGCCCCTGTCATCGGCGCCAAACCCGACGATATCGCTGCCTCGATAGCCTTTACCGCGTTGCTAGGCGTTGGTGCGGTGCTGGCGCTGCCGCTTCTGCATCTGCTCCTGGGCCTCAGCACCGTACAATATGGCGTCTTCGCAGGGCTGACAGCCTATGCCGTGCCGCAGGTATTGGCAGCCACAGCCTCTGCAGGCGCCGTCAGCACCCAGGTTGGCACGCTCGTCAAACTGATCCGCGTGATGATGCTCGGACCCGTTATTCTTGTGCTCGGCGCACTTCATGGCCGCCGTGCCACTGGCTCCGCAGTCAATCTCCGCCATCTCCTGCCATGGTTCATCCTCGGTTTTGCAGCCATGGCGACGCTTCGCTCCTTTGACGCGATCCCGGCGCCGCTGCTGACCGGGATGTCGGCTGTCTCCGCCGCTTTCACCGTCACCGCCATGGCCGCGTTAGGCCTCTCCGTCGATGTGAGATCCGTCGCCCGTACCGGCGGCCGGATCCTTGCAGCGGCGGCGCTGTCACTGTTGGCTCTGGCGGCTCTTGGGCTTTGCTTGATGGGGCTGCTTGACATCGGCTGATCGAGGCGATTTGCCCAAAATACCGGCAAAGATTCCGGTTGCCTTCCAAACGATCGGCGGCTAGCCTGTATATACAGGTTGGGTGGAAACAAAGATCGTCATGCGGGTCATCTCTTCACAGCAAGCTGCGGATCTCCTCGAAGACGGGATGACTGTCGCTGCTTCGGGTTTTGGAGGATGCTGCCATCCCGAGGCCATCACGGCAGCGGTGGAGGAGCGTTTCGTCGCCTCTGGAAAACCCCGCAATCTGACACTTTTGTTTGCTGCCAGCACGGGCGATCGTCATACGCGCGGCATGGGGCATTTTGGCTATGAAGGCCTCGTCGCCTGCGTGATCGCCGGGGGCTGGCGGGGAACGCCGCGCCTTGGCAGGCTGGCGATCGAGGAAAAGATCGAAGCGCATTGCTGGCCGCAAGGCGTTATCGCCCAGCTCTATCGAGCGATTGCCGCCGGTCAGCCTGGGGTGATCACCCATATCGGGCTCGGTTCTTTCATGGATCCGCTGCATGGCGGCGGCCGCATGAATGCGACGACGCCACGCGCGCTTGTCGAGCGTGTGTCGTTGCGCGGCAAGGAATGGCTGCTCTATCCCTCGATGCCGCTCGACTGCGTGCTTTTGCGCGGTACGACGGCCGACGAAGATGGCAATATCACCCTCGAGGACGAAGCCTTTCCCCTCGACGTGCTTGCCATGGCGCAGGCAGGCCGAAATTCCGGCGGTATCGTCATCGTGCAGGTCAAGCGGATTGCCGAGCGCGGCTCACTGCCGCCGGGCGATGTTCGCATCCCGGCGGCGCTGGTCGATTATGTTGTCGTCTGCGAAAATCCGGCCCAGCACGGCGTCAGTTTCGCCGAGACGGACAATATCGCCTATACGGGGCGCGTCCGGATGGCGGTGAGCCGTCTGCAGCCGGCGCCGCTGTCGGCCGATAAGATTATCCAGCGCCGCGCCTTCCTGGAGCTGGCGCCGCTCCATCGCCCGACGATCAACCTCGGCATCGGCATTGCCGCCGGGATCGGCCGTATCGCCAGCGAAGAGGGATTTGACGATTATACGGTGACGATCGAATCCGGCGTCATCGGCGGCGTACCGGCCGAGGAACTGTCCTTCGGCGCTGCGTCAATCCGACCGCGATCGTCCCACAGGCTTCACAGTTCGATTTTTATGACGGCGGCGGCCTCGATATCGCCTTTCTCGGCATGGCCGAGGTGGATAGGTACGGTGCGGTCAATGTCAGCCGCTTCAACAACTCCCTCGTTGGCGTCGGTGGCTTCACCAATATCTCGCAGACAGCGAGGCGTGTTGTCTATCTCGGCGCGTTTTCGGCCGGCGGCGCGGAAATTGCGGTTGCCGACGGCAGGCTCGACATCATCCGGGACGGCAGAGTTTGCAAGATCGTCGACCACGTCGACCAGATCAGTTCGAGCCCGGCCTTTGCGCCGGAAGGGCAGACACAGCTCGTCTTCACCGAGCGGGCGGTCTTTCAGGTGATCGACGGCTGCCTGACGCTGACGGAGTTTGCCCCCGGCATCGATCTCGCCGCCCACGTTCTCGACCGCCTGCCGAAGGGCGTCGCGGTGTCGGACCAGCTGAAACAGATGGATGCGCGCCTGTTTTCCACCCACGCCATGAAGGACTCTGCCCCATGAAAATCGATGGAGCCGTCATCATCGTCACCGGCTCGGCAACAGGCGTCGGGGCCGCATGCGTGAAGCTGTTCGCCGAGGGCGGTGCCCGGGTGGTGGTCAATTACAGCCGCAGCAGGAAAGAGGCCGATGAAACGGCCGATATCTGCCGCAGCCTGGGCGCGGAGGTCGAGATCGTCCAGGCCGACGTTGCCGACGATGCGGCCTGCCGCCGGATGGTTGCGACGGTCGTTAAACGGTGGGGGCGGCTCGACGCCCTGGTGAACAATGCCGCAATAACGGTCAAATCGGATCCTTTCGATCTCGAGACATTGTCGGCAAAGGATTTTCAGAGTGTTTTCGGCGTCAATGTCATCGGCGCCTATCAGATGTGCCGGGCGGCGGTGCCGGCCATGCGTGACAGCGGCGGCGGCGCGATCGTCAATGTCTCATCCAACGTTGCCTTTACCGGCGGCGGCAGTTCGCTTGCCTACACGGCCTCCAAGGGCGCGCTCAATGCGCTGACAATGGCGCTGGCGCGCACCTGCGGTCCCGATATCCGGGTGAACGCGGTTTGCCCCGGCATCATCGATACGCGCTGGATGCGCGATACGCTCGGGCCGGATGCCTATGGAGCCATTGCCAAGCGATTTTCGGAAACCGCGCCGCTCGGCCGGGTCGCGACACCGGAAGACGTTGCCGGCGCCATTGTCTGGCTTGTTCAGGGGGCTGACTTCGTCACCGGTGAATTGCTTTCCGTCGACGGCGGCATCCGCCTGTCCGGTGGCGTTCGCAGACCCGTGGCATCCGGCGGAGCCGCATCGTGACGCTGTCGGCTCAATCCATTCTCGATTTCCCGGTGCCGCAAGCGACGCATGTGGTCACCGCAAGGGATGCCATCCTCTACGCTCTGTCGGTCGGCTACGGCACCAGCCCGCTCGACGAAAACGCGTTAAACTACGTCTATGAACGCAATCTGGTCACTGCGCCGACGCTTGCCAACATCGTGGCACATCCGGGCCCGTGGATGCAGCAGACGGGTGTCGACTGGGCGCGTCTGGTGCATTCCGAACATCGCCTGATGATCCATCGGCCGGTCCCTCTCGATGTGCCGCTGATCTCCCGGTCGCGCGTCTTGTCGGTGGTCGATCGCGGCGTTGCGAAAGGCATGTTCGTCAGCTTCGAGCGGCTGATCACAACCGTGGACGGTGACGAGCCGATCGCGACGATCGTCCAGACGAACGCCTGCCGCGGCGACGGTGGATGCGGTTCGGCGGGATTGGCGCCTGAACCTCTGTCCAAAGTCCCGGACAGAGAGCCTGACTTCGAATACAACGTCGACATCCCTCGTAACGCCGCGCTGCTTTATCGCCTGAACGGCGATCTCAATCCGCTGCATGTCGACCCACGGGCAGCCGGCAGCAGCGGCTTCGATCGGCCGATTCTGCATGGGCTATGCAGCTTCGGTTATGCGGGCTACGCCATCGTCGCCGCCATCGATCCAGGCATGGCTACCGGTTTGAGCGCGATCGCGGCGCGGTTCAGCGCGCCGATCTTTCCCGGAGAAACGATCACCCTGCAGATGTGGCGCAACGATGCCGAAATTCGCTTCCGGGGGATCGTTGCTTCCCGGGGCGTGACCATCCTCGACAACGGCATGGCGAGGCTGTCATGACGAAAGCGGTCAAGCCGGCCGCCAGCGAGGCGCGCCAATATATCAGGATCAAGGAGCAGATCCTGGCCGAGATCGCCGAGGGCAAGCTGCAGCCGGGAGACCGGGTATCCTCTGAAAGCGAGCTGGTGGCGGCATTCGGCGTCAGCCGCATGACGGCGAACCGGGCGCTGCGGGAGTTGATGTTCGAGGGTGTTCTCAAGCGATCCGCCGGCATCGGCACCTTCGTGTCGCCAAAACACCTCGATGTCGATCTGCTTCAAATCCGCAACATAGCCGACGAAATACTGGAGCGGGGTCACACGCATAAGGCTACGGTCGTCAAGGCCGGTTTGATGAAGGCGGATGCCAACGTTGCCGACGCGCTCGAGCTGACCCTCGGCGCTGAGGTGATGCATTCGCTGATCGTGCACATGGAAAACGACCGCCCCATTCAGGTCGAGGAGCGCTACGTCAATCCGCTGGTTGCGCCCGACTACCTGTCGACCGATTTCAGCAGCATGACGCCGAATGAATATCTGACGAAGGTGGCCCCGATAACGGCGTTCGAACATATCGTCCAGGCCGTCAAGCCGGACACGACGATCCGCAAATATCTTGGCCTCAAGAATGATCACCCTTGCCTGCGCGTCTTTCGAAGGACCTGGTCGGGCGAGGCCGTCGTGACCTGTGCGCTGTTATACTATCCCGGCGCGCAATATCGGCTGGAAGCACGGTCCACCAAGGGTCCCTCGAAGCCCGTCGCCATTCTCGGAGAGAAACAGTGAGCGCCACCCATTCTCCATCGATCACCTTCAGCGCGTCGCCGCCGACGATCGAGGACATCGCCGCAATTGCCCGTCGTCACGCCAGGATCGAAATCTCCGCCGAGGTCGAGGCCCGGATTACGGCGGCGCGCACTGTCGTCGATCGCTATACGGAAAAGGATCTGCCGGTTTATGGCCTGACGACGGGACTGGGAGCGGGGGTCGATACACGACTTGCAACGGAAGATCTGGTGGCGTTTCAGATGCGTGTGCCACAAGCCCGCGCCGTCGGCGTCGGAAAGCCGCTTGGTCAGGAATCCGTGCGGGCGATGATGGCCGTCAGGGCTGTCGGCATGGCGGCGGGCGGTTCCGGCATTTCGCTGAACGTGTTCCGTGGTCTGATCGCCGCCATTAATGCAGGTGTCCATCCTGTCGTCCCGTCATTGGGCTCGATCGGTGCGGCGGATTTGGCTCCGCTTGCCCATATGAGCCGGGCGCTTCTCGGCTTCGGCGAGATCGAGCTTGGCGGCGAAGTGCTGCCGGCCGCCGTCGCCCTGGAAAGGGCTGGCCTCAAACCTCTCGAGTTGGCGCCGAAGGATGGGCACGCGCTTGTCGTGGCCAACAGCCTCTCCATCGGCCTTGCCTGCCTGGCGCTTGAGGATATCGAGCGGCTCTTCGATTGGTCTCTGAAGGCGATTGCGGTTAATTTCGAAGCGTTCAGGTCCAATGTCAGCGTCTTCGACGACCGCGCTCTGGCTGCGAGACCGGCCTTCGGGCAGCGCCGCGTTGCCACTCAACTGATGGAGTTGCTTTCGGGAAGCTCCTTGCTCGCCGCCGATGCCGCAAGACGTCTCCAGGATCCATTGAGCTACCGCTGCACGCCGCAGGTCTGGGGTGCGTTGAGGCATGCGATCGATGAGGCAAGGCAGGCGACGGAGATAGATCTCGTCAGCTCCAGCGACAATCCTGTCGTCATCGCCTCAGAAGGCGTCATTCTTGCACACGGCAATTTCGACATGACCGCTTTTGTGCTCGCCTGGGAAAGGCTGGGGCAGGCGATGGCGCATTGTGCGGCAGGCACCGCCTATCGGATCATGAAGATCATGTCGCCTGGCATGTCCGACCTTCCACGCTTCCTGACCCCGATGGGCCAGAGCCGGACCGGTTTTGCGACCGTGCAAAAGACCGTCTCGGCCATGGAAGCCGAAATCCGCCATCTCGCCATGCCGGTTTCGCTCTCGCCCTTTCCCGTCGCCGATGGCGTCGAAGATCAAGCATCGATGGCGCCGAGCGTTTTGGCAAAGACGCAAGCGATCGTCGAGCGCCTGCGTTATCTCGTTGCCATCGAACTGATTGCCTCGGCACAGGCCGTCGAGCTGCGCGGTGTCTCAGCCGAATTGGGCAAGGGATCGGCTGAGGCCTATGCATTCGTCCGCAGCCATGTCCCGGCGCTTGATGAGGATCGCGCGCAGGGGCCGGATTTTGCGACGATCGCCGCATTGATCGGGCTTGGCCCGCAATAAGCCCGGTTCGCAACTGCCCCACCAAGAAGGGCAGGGCGCCGACCGGTCATGCCGACGGTTATTCTGGGGAATGCCGCCGGTTCGTTCATTGAAAAGTCAACAGAGGGAATGACTATGAAAAATTGGACAAAGGGCATATTTGCAGCCGGTATCATGGCAGCCGCCATGTTCCAGTCGGCATCCGCAGAGACGATCAAGGTCGGCAGCAAGAATTTCACCGAGCAGTTCATCCTCGCTGAAATGTATTCAGCCGTTCTGGAAAACGCCGGCTTCACCGTCGAGCGCAAGATCAACCTCGGCGGCACGCTGATTGCGCACCAGGCATTGGTGGCCGGAGAGATCGATCTCTATCCGGAATATACCGGGACGGCGCTCGCGTCTGTCGTCAAGGGCGAGATGTCGACCGATGCCGACAAGGTCTACACCCAGGTCAAGGACTTCTACGCCAAGCAGTTCAACCTCACATGGCTGAAGCCGAGCGGCATCAACAACGGCTATGTCATCGTTGTCCGGCAGGAAACCGCGCAGGCCAACAATCTGAAGAGCCTGTCGGATCTCGCCAAGGTTTCCAAGACCCTGGTCTTCGGCGGCGGTGCCGAGTTTCCGGATCGCGCCGACGGCCTGCCCGGCCTGAAGCGTGTCTATGACGCCGAATTCAAGGAGTTCAAGCAGTTCGCCAAGCTTGGTCTTCGTTACGACGCGCTGGAACAAAAGGACATCGATGTTGCCAATGGTGCAGCGACCGACTGGCAGATCGGCTCGAAGAACCTCGTGCCGCTGGCAGACGACAAGGGTCTGTTTCCGCCCTACTATGTGGCGCCCGTTGTCCGCCAGGACGTGTTGAAGGCCAACCCGAAGGTTGCCGAACTGCTGGAAGCGGTCGGCTCCCATCTCGATAATGAAAAAATGCGGGTCCTCAATGCCAAGGTCGAGACCGATCACGAGGAAGCCAAGGACGTGGCGGTCGATTTCCTCAAGGAAAACGGCCTCCTGCCGAAATAACCGTCATGCCTCCGCGGCCGGATATCAATCCGGCCGCTGTCTGGCGCGGCGATCCTTTTAAGAGTTTGTTCGAAAATCCATCCGGTGAGCAGGCGGGCAGGAATGTGGAGAAGCGGGAAATGCAGGAAATCTGGATCGATTATCTCAACGCCCTCGATGCCAAGGCGCTGGCGCTGACGAATGACGAGATTCTCGATGCGGTGGCGAAGGCGCTGGATGCGCAGGGCAGGGGTGAAACCGTCATCGAGCCGCGGGTTCATCTTGTGCCGGAGAGCTCCGACAAAGGCCATTTCAATGTGCTTCGTGGCTATGTCAAAGCGCTGAATTATGCCGGCGTCAAGGTCGTCGGCGACTTCGTCGACAACTACAAGGTGGACCTGCCTTCGGAGCTTGCGGTCCTCAACCTGTTCGACCCAAATACGGGCGTGCCGAAGGCCATCATCGACGCGACTGCCATCACCGACATGCGCACCGGCGCCGTCACCGCTCTTGGCGCAAAATATCTCGCTCGCAAGGACAGCAAGGTGCTCGGCCATATCGGTGCGCGCGGAACCTCCTACTGGAATGTCAGGCTTCTCGACCATCTCTTCGATTTCGAGGAAATCCGCGTGCATTCGCGCCGCCCGGAAAGCCGCAATGCCTTCGCCAAGCGTCTTGAGGCGGATCTCGGCAAGAAGATCGTCGTCACCGACAATTGGGAGGATTGCCTCAAGGATGCCGACATCATGGTTGAGGCCAGCCGCCTGCCGGAACCGGCGCCGCTGTTCAAGACCGAATGGGTGAAGAAGGGAGCCTTCGTCGTGCCCTATGGCACGATGAGCGCGCTCGAATTCGATCTCACCGACATCATGGATAAGGTCGTCGTCGACGATTGGGGACAATGCGGCCCCGGCAAGCCCTTTGGAGCGCTTCGCCGTCACGTCGACGAGGGCAAGGTGACAGCCGAGAACCTGCATGCCGAAATCGGCCAGATCATCTGCGGCAGGAAGCCCGGCCGTCAAAGCGATGAGGAGACGATCCTGTTCTGGCACCGCGGCCTCAGCACCACCGATGTGGCACTCGGCGCCGCCATGGTCGACAAGGCAAGACAGATGAACATCGGCCAACGGCTGCGGTTCGCATAATTGCCATGGTGATGTCCAAGCCGATCGCCTGTTCGAGAATGTATAATCTCAGTCCGCGCATTCGCGGCCTGTGGGATGCGCTGTTTGCGCAGGTCAGTCTGCAGTCCGGCATCGAACTCGAGATCATCGCTCATGCAGCACCGGCACCGCTTTCGGAGCTATGGGGGAGGCCGGACATGGGAGCGGTCTTCATGTGCGGCTATCCGTTTTCGCACATGCCCGAGGCTGCGCGACCGACGGTGCTTGCCGCACCCGTCTCGAGCGAGGCATGGTCTTTGGACCAGCCGCTCTATGCCAGCCACATTCTCGTCGCCTCCACCGGGCCGGTGAACGCCGTGGAGGATCTTGCATCGGTACGCTGGGGCTGGACTGTGCGCGATTCCCAATCGGGTTACCACGCGGCGCGTTCTTTTCTTGCCGACCGGTTTGCCGGGAAAATGAAGCAGGGCATGACAGTCGGACCGCTGCTCAACCCGTCAGGCATCGTCGCCGCCCTCAAGGACGGCAGGATCGATGCAGGTGCGATCGACGCTTGCGCCTTCCAATTGCTGCGGATGCACGAACCCGCTGCGATCGACGGTCTCCGTGTTCTGGCGACGACCGATCCGCTTCCTGCGCCGCTGCTGGTTGCCGCCCAGACATTGCCGTTGGACATCGCCGCAGCGTTGCAGCAAAGCCTCGTGACATTGCATGAAACGCCTGAGGGAGCGGCGGTTTTGGCGCCGCTCGGCCTCAGGCGATTCTCAACGGTCGTTCCCTCGGCCTACGATATTCTGCCGCAGAGAGCCGACGACACCGATCGCAAATTGGGGATCTCATGGTGAAATGGGTCCCTAAACATCTCGACCGGCTATTCGAAGCGCTGTTGGAGCACCTCTATCTCGTTTTTTCCTCGGTCGGCATTGCCCTGGTGATCTCGCTGATCGTCGGGATATGGGCGGCGAGGCGACCGCGGAGCTTTGCCGTCATCGTCATTTTCACTGGTATCCTGTTCGCGGTGCCGAGCCTGGCGCTGTTTGCGCTTCTCATTCCCATCATGGGCATCGGTGCGGCACCCGCCATAACCGGTCTTGCCGCCTACTCGCTGATGATCCTGATCCGCAATATCGGCATGGGATTTCAGGCGATTCCGCGTGACATATTGGAAGCTGCCGATGGCATGGGCTACGGCACGGCACGACGGATTTGGGAGGTCGAACTGCCGCTGGCAATGCCCTATATCGTAGGCGGGCTTCGCATCGCCATGGTGACGGTCATCGGCATCGCCACCGTTGCCGCCTATATCAATGCCGGCGGGCTCGGCGTCATCATTTTCGAAGGCATCGACCAGCGCTTTCCTGAAAAGATCATCGCAGGCGGGCTGCTGACGTCATTTCTGGCGCTCTTTGCCGACTACTGTTTTGCCTCCTTCGAAAAGCTGCTGCGTCGGCGCAGCGGGGGGAAGGTAGTATGATCTTCATCGATGCATCCAGCTGGATCTTCAACAATTCCGGTACCTTCTTCAACGCTTTCAATCGCCATCTTCTGATGTGCGTCCTGTCGCTCGGCATCGCCTTCGTCATTGCGGTACCGCTCGGATTTGTCGTTGCACGGGCACCGCGCGCCGCCTTTGCGGTGGTCAATTTCGCCGGCGCCTTGCGCTCCATCCCAAGCCTTGCGATCCTGTCGGCGACGATGCCTTTTCTCGGCATCGGATTGCTGCCGTCGGTGATCGCCCTCATCGTCCTGGCCGTGCCGCCGCTATTGTTGAACACGATCATCGGCATCCGCGAGATCGACGCCTCGGTGATCGATGCGGCAGATGGAATGGGCATGAGCGCCGGACAGATGCTGTGGGAGATCGAACTTCCCCTGGCAGTTCCCGCGATTCTGTCGGGCGTCAGAACGAGCGCCATCCAGGTCATCGGTGGGGCGGCGCTGGCCTCCTTCATCGGCGGCGGCGGGCTTGGCGATTTCATCAACGCCGGCATTGCGATCATGAACATGCCGCGCCTTCTCGTCGGAGCGGTGCCGATAGCCCTGCTGGCAATCTTTGCGGAATTGGCCTTCGGCGCCCTTGAGCGCCTCTTCACTCAACGGCGCTGAGCGGCCGAAAGCGGATATCAGGATGATTCATCTCGATCATGTTACCAAGAAATACGACGGAAGCGGCCCGCATGCGGTCGACAATCTCGATCTGCTGATCGAGACCGGCACGACGGTTGCCCTGATTGGTCCCTCGGGCTGCGGCAAGACCACGACCATGCGGATGATCAATCAGTTGGAGACGCCGACGACGGGACGCGTCCTGGTCGACGGAAGAGATATAGCCCGGGTCGATCAGAAGGAGCTCCGCCGCAGCATCGGCTATGTCATCCAGCAGGTCGGTCTGTTTCCACATATGTCGATCGCACGCAATGTCGCGACCGTCCCGCGGCTTCTCGGTTGGGAAAAGGCGCGCAGCGATCGCCGCGTCGACGAGCTCCTGGATCTCGTCGGTCTTGAGCCGGCCATCATGCGGCAGCGCCTGCCGCACGAATTGTCGGGCGGGCAGCGTCAGCGCGTCGGTTTCGCGCGTGCGCTCGCAGCAGACCCCGCAATCATGCTGATGGACGAACCGTTCGGCGCGATCGACCCGATCACCCGCGTTAGGCTTCAGGACGAATTCCGCGATATTCTGAGGAAGGTGAAGAAGACCGTCGTCATCGTCACGCATGACCTCGACGAGGCTATCAAGATGGGTGATCGCATCGCGATCATGCGGGATGGCCGCCTTCTTCAATATGATAGCCCACAGGAAATTCTTGCGCGTCCCGTCAACGAGTTCGTCGAGACCTTCCTCGGCCCTGACCGAGCCATAAAGAGGCTGAGCTTGATTGCCGTATCGACGATCATGACCGCGCCCGAACCGTCCAACGGCGATGCCGAGATCGCCGCCGACGCCACGGTTCACGATGCCTTGGCGCTCATCCTCTCTGGCGACATGCCGGGCCTCCATGTCAGATCAGCCGATGGGACGCTTGCGGGATATCTGTCGCGAGCCACGTTGTTGCGCGCCAATCGGCTATAGAGCAGGAAAAGTGCGCAGCGGTTTTCCTGGAATTGCTCTAGGCATCTTTCGGCAGCACTGAGCGAACCCTTGCGATGAAGGCATGAAAGTCCCGCATGAACGTGCGCAGAAAATCGGCAGTGGTGTCGTTGGTTACCTCGCCGTCGTCGGTGATCAGCCCCGGTGTGAATTGGATATAGGCTTCCGGGGCATTCATCTGGGGAGAATTGCAGAAACTGAGCACGCTGCGCAAATTCTGTTGGGCGACGGCTGTGCCGATCGCGCCCGGCGACGTACCGATCACCGCCGACGGTTTGCGCGTGAACGAGTTGGTGCCGTAGGGGCGGCTTGCCCAGTCGATTGCGTTTTTCAGCCCGCCGGGTATGGATCTGTTATATTCGGGCGTGACAAACAGCACCGCGTCGACGGCCGCGATTGCCGCCTTGAACGCCTTGCCGGCCGGAGGGTAGTCGGCGTCATAGTCGTAGCTGTAGAGCGGCAGGTCCTTGAAGGATATCTCCGACATGTCAAGTTCCGGCGGGGCGACACGCACCAATGCCTTGGCGAGCTTGCGGTTGATCGAGCCCTTGGCGAGGCTGCCGATAAGATAGCCTACTTTATGCGTGGTCATGGCGTTCTCCAATATCCCGCATGATGAAGGACGTATCATACGCGGATTTATCGAAGGGGTCTCTGTCCTTCGAGCGCAAACGATTATTCGCCGACAAACGTGACGGTCTCGTCGAGCGGGGCGCGGCCCGTACGGGCGTAGGCGACCGCGGGATCCTCGTAGCCGATCGACATTCCGCAGAAGAGGATCAGCCCATCCGGAGGTGACAGGACCTCTGCGACCGTCTCGCGAACCTGCGACCACGCCATCTGCGGGCAACTGTGCAGACCTTCGGCGCGAAGCAGCAGCATGACGGTCTGCAGATACATGCCGACATCGGCCCATTGGGGCAGGCCGAGGTCACGGTCGATGTAGCAGAACAGGGCGGCGGGCGCGCCGAAGCAGTTCCAATTGGCGATCGCTGCCCGCTGGCGTGCCTCCCAGTCCTCGCGAGCAATGCCGAGCGCGCTGTAGCGCTCCTTGCCGAAGGCGGATCGGCGCTCTCCATAGGGGGGCTTCAGAGCGGGCGGATACATCTCGTACTGCCGCTTGTCCCAGGCGTCGCCATGGGCCACACGCTCGACGGCCGATGTCTTGAGCTCGACCAGCGGCGCGCCGGTCATCACGTAGATGTTCCACGGCTGGATGTTCGATCCTGATGGCGACCAGGCGGCGGCCGACAGCACACGCTCGAGCACCTCCCTTGCCACAGGCTTGTCCTTGAACCCGCGCACCGACCGTCGACTTTTGACTGCCTCATATACATCCATGATCGCCTCCATGTCGTGAGCCGGTCTCGTTTCTGATGTGGCTCATTATCCCCATTTGCAACGGCGGCGTAATCACACAGTGGTCTAGGAGGCGTACGTCAAAGGTCCATCGGGGATCGATCTGTCCGAGGAGGATGTGGGCGAAGCATCGCGGGAATCCTGAGCACGGCGTCAAGGCCTCGGTAAGAAGCCTTGAACGGCCTCAGCCTCTGGTGCATAGAGGTCCAGCGGCGGTCATCTCGTTGAAACCGCGTTCTCGCCGTCGAGGCGCCGATCCTGATGCCAACAAGGTCATTCTCGGCAGAACTGGCAAGACCGACGTTTCGTTAAGCGCCTACGGCTCGGGCACGTTCTGCCGCCGCAGGACGGTGCGATCCGAAGATGTCAGCGAGCGTATCGAGCATCGCCCTGGCCGCGTCAGATTGAAGTGAATAATAGATGGTCTGCGCAGCCCTTCGCGTCTGCACGAGTTCCTGTTCTCGAAGAATTGCCAAATGCTGCGACGTTGACGATTGGCTCAATCCCACTTCGTCGGCCAGGACCGTCACGGACATTTCTCCTTCGGTCAACAGATGCAGAATGTGAAGCCGTTTGGCATTCCCCATGGCCGACAGGAAATTTGCTTCGTTATCGAAAGCGATGGTTTCGGGGGAATGCGGGACTGACGATTGATTGTTCAAGGCGAGATCTCCTTTGGGGAACCAAAGCCGGGCACCGGGTCATATCCCCGAACTTTAATTTAGAGATAACGCAAGGGTGCAGTGCCGAAACCCATTTGTCGGCGCCGCATCGTCTTTTTTGGCGTGAATCGGATACGCGTGCATCAAAATGGACAGCCGGCGTCCTTCCCTCTTTGCACGGCACCCGGTTAAAGGCCTACGCGCCCGCCCTGACGCATTTGCGCCGGGAGTGTTTCCCAGGCCCGGATCAGTTCGCCGATCGAGGCGGCCTCCATCTTGTGCATGACATTGCTGCGATGCAGCTTGACCGTCACCTCGCTGATGCCGAGATCGTAAGCGATCTGCTTGTTGAGGCGTCCGCGGGCAACTTCGTGCAACACTTCACGCTCGCGCTGCGTCAGCGTCTCCAGACGTTCGATATTGCGCTTGGCGATCGCGGCTTCCGCCCGTCGTTCGCCGTCTACCGCTATGGCCGCGGTCACGGCATCGAGCAGCGTCTGGTCCCGCACCGGCTTGGTGAGGAAATCCACCGCCCCGGCTTTCATCGCCTGTACGGTCATCGGAATATCACCGTGTCCGGTCAGGAAGATGATCGGTTTGGCGATGCCGTTTTCGGCCAGATGACTCTGCAGGTGAAGACCGCTCGCCCCCGGCATGCGCACATCGAGGACCAGGCAGCCCGGCCTGTCCAATATATGCGCGTCGAGCAATTCGCGGGTCGAGGCAAAACTGACCGGCTGGAAACCTGCCGACAGGATGAGTTCACAGAGCGCCTCGCGAATGGAGGCGTCGTCATCCACTATAATGACGAGCGGCTGATCCTCTTCACACACGCGCTGCGGTGATAACGGCGCCGATCTCCGCAACGGCTGGTCAACTCTCATGTCACCCTCCATCTCTCGATTTGTGCAAAGCATTGGCGATAGCCGCGAGCAGCGCCTGGGCATCGAAAGGCTTGCGAAAGAATCGGCCGGTGCCTTGAGCCCGACCCTGATCCGCGATCTCGTGGCGGCCTGTGATCAGGAACACCGGCAGCTCCGGACGTGATTTCCTGACGAGATCACGAAGCTCGAAGCCGTCAATGCCGGGCATTCCGATGTCGGTGATGAGCAGGTCGAGATCCGACAACCCATTGACGAGCAGCGAGCCCGCCGACGAGAAACTTCGCGCGACATAGCCCGCTGACTCCAGCAGGTCGCCCATGGATTCAAGGAGTCTTGGGTCGTCATCGACAATTGCCACGACATGTCTTGTCTTGTTCATGTTCAATTCCCTCCCACCCGGCGCGAGTGGGTTATCGGTATTTCCAGTTTCTCCGCGATGCGCACGAGATCGGCGAGCGATGCCGCCGCCATCTTCTGCATCACGTTCCTTCTGTGGATCTGTAGCGTGACTTCGCTGATCCCCAGTTCGGCTGCCGCCTGCTTGTTGAGAAGGCCGCTGACGACGAGCGGCAGCACCTCGCGCTCGCGCGGTGTCAGGTCGAGATAGTGTCGCCTCAGCATGTCGAGTTCGGCGCGCCCGGCCTTCTTTGCGCGATCTTGGGCGATTGCCGCCTGGATGGCCGCCATGAGATCATCATCGCTGAACGGCTTGGTGAGAAAATCCACCGCGCCGCGCTTGATGGCGCGCACGGAAGAGGGGATGTCGCCGTGTCCAGTGATGAAGACGATCGGCGGATGATCACCGTCGGCGATCTGCCGCTGCAGCTCGAGGCCGTTGATATCGGGCAGCTCGATATCGAGAATGAGGCAGGCAGGCCGATCCGGCTTGTCTGCCTTCACATAATCGCATGCGGACTCGAAGGCGACGGCATGCATGCCGTGCGAGGCGAGCAGCTCGCCGAGCGCCTCGCGAATGCGTTCATCGTCATCCACGATGAAGACAATATGGTCGTCGGCCGTCATCATGCCGCCTTCGTTTCAATGGGCAATGTGAAGATCAACGTCGCTCCGTGCGGTTCGTTCTTCTCCGCCCATAATCTTCCGCCGTGCAGTTCGACGATCGAGCGGCAGATCGCCAGCCCCATGCCCATACCGTTTTCCTTAGTGCTGAAGAAAGGCTCGAACATCTTCTCGGGAAACGCGATGCCCTGGCCACGGTCGCTGACTTCGATCCGGACGCCATTTCCTACATGGTGCGCGCGTATCCCGATCACTCTGTCGTCCGTCGTGGCCTGCATCGCCTCGATGCCGTTGCGGACGAGATTGATCAGGACCTGCTGGATCTGGACGCGATCGATCGCGATCAGCGGCAGGTTGGCGTCGACGTCGACCTCGAGGCGAACGCGGCGGCGCCAGGCCTCGTCGGCCATCAGGCTGCGCGCCTCCTCGATAATCCCGGAGGGCGTCGTCTGGGTCCTGCTGTCTGCGGATTGCTTGAACAAGGCGCGAATGCGGCTGACGACATCGGCGGCCGAGTTGGCGTCCCGGATAATGCGCTCGACCGTCTTCTGCGCCCGCTCCATGTTCGGCGGCTCGGCCGTCAGCCAGCGCTGGCAGGCGTGGGAATTCGCCACGACGGCCGCCAAGGGCTGGTTCACCTCATGCGCAATGGAGGCGGAAAGCTCGGCGAGGCTTGCCGCCTGGCTCGCCCGGGCAAGCCCCTCCTGCGCCAGGCGCAGCTCTTCCTCTATTCGTACCTCGCCGTCGATGTCGAGGCATATGACATTCCACTGCACGATGGCGCCTTCGGCGTTGCGCATCGGCGCAGCCCGCGTCTCGACCCAGCGATAGTCGCCATCGAACCGCCGGAGGCGGTGCCTGCGCGCATAGGGTTCGCCGGTGGCGAGCGAATGGGCATATTTCTCCTTCACGCCGGCTAGATCGTCGGGATGAACGCCGGCATCGAGCGTGCCGGCCAGCCGTGACTTTCCGGTTCCATCAAGGTCTTCGAGCTTGTATCCGAGAAAGTCACGAAGTTGCGGATTGCGATAGACCGGCTCTCCGTCCGGAGCCGCGCAATCGATCATGACAGGCAGCGTTTCGACGATCTGCCAGAGCGACCGCTCCCTCTCTCGCAGTGCCTCCTCGACGCGCAACTGGTCGTCGATATCATGCGAGAGACCGTACCACTGGACGATCCGTCCGGTTTCGTCGCGCAGTGGCTCGGCGCTGCCTTTCACCCAGCGATAGACCCCGTCGGCGCGCCGCAGGCGATATTGCTGCGAGAATCGTTCGCCGGTGACGAGGGAATGGTTCAGCGCCTCGGCGAGGCGCTCGGCATCGTCGGGATGAACAGCGACGTCGATGAGGGCCGCCAGCCGGCTCATGCCGGGTTTCTCCATCTCCGCGACGTCAAGGCCGAGGAAGTCGATCAGGCGCTTGTTGAAGAAAGTTGGAGCGCCTTCCGGATTGAGCCGCCAGAGCAGGCTCGGAACCATGTCCACCAGTTGGGAAAGCTCGTGCTCCCGGTTGCGCAGCGCTTCCTGCGCCCGCATCTCGTCGTCGATGTCGACCGATATCACGTACCATTGCACGATCGCGCCGTTTTGATCCCGCAGCGGCTCGGCGCGGCCGTCGACCCAGCGATAGGCTCCGTCGAAACGGCGCATGCGGTATTTGATCGAGAAGGGATCGCCGCTGACGAGGGATTGCTGGACCGTATCCAGCAGCCGCTGTGCATCGTCGGGATGAACGAGCGTGTGAATGACCGATGAGAGACGGCTCATGCCGGGCCGGTCCATATCGCCGACGTCGAGGCCGAAAAAGTCGATCAGGCGCTTGTTGAAGAAGACCGGTTCGCCGTTCGGTTTCAGGCGCCGGATCTGCACCGGCACCATGTCCACGAGCTGCGAGAGTTCGCGCTCACGGTCGCGCAAGGTTTCCAGCGCGCGCACCTCATCGTCGATATCGAGCGAAACGCCGTACCACTGCACGACCTTTCCGTCTTCGTCGCGCCTCGGCTCCACCCTGCATTCGGCCCAGCGATAGACGCCATCCTTTTCAAGCCAGCGAAACCGCATTGCTGCGCCGCCGCCGCTTTCGAAACAATTGCGCAGCGTGCGCTGAACGTCGTGCGCTTCATCGGGGTGGATCAACTGCTGCAGCAGTTCGTCGATGCGCGGTTCGCCGACGGAGTCGAAATCGGCGATGACGGCGCGGAAGTGATCTTGGTAGCGTTTGTTGAAGTAGATCGAGCCACCCGTCGGCTCCACGCTCCAGATGCGGATGGGAACGGCGTCGATCATCTGCTGCAGCTGCTGCTCGCTCCGGCGCAAGGCCTCTTCCGCATGGACCTGGTCGTCGATATCGTGACAAAGCCCACACCACTGGACGATGTTTCCCGCTTGGTCGCGCATCGGCTCTGCCCGGCTCGACATCCACCGATAGACGCCGTCGGCGCGGCGCAGCCGATAGCGCATCACGAAATTCTCGCCCGTGACGAGGCAATGGCTGAGCAAATCTCTGAATGCCGCGGCGTCATCGGTATGAACGATGGCCTGAAACACCGCCTCCAGCCTGCTCACGTCGGGCCTGTCGGAATCCGCCACATCGACGCCGAGGAAGTCGACCATGCGCTTGTTGAAGAAGGTCGGCTCGCCGTCGGGTCTGAGACGCCAGACATGGCTCGGCACCATGTCCACGAGCTGCGAGAGCTCCCGTTCCCGTTCGCTGAGCGCTTGCACGCTTTGGCGCAGCGAAAGCACCGCCATCTGATGCTGACGGGATATGGCGGCGACAATCAGCGCTGAAAATGCCGAGATCGCCAGAAAAAGCTGCAGCATGACCTGATTATGTTTCTGGGACGTCGGATCGCCGGCGAATTGGCTGGCGCCCGTGATCGTAAAGACGGCGGTAATCAGGGCGAGGAGCGCGAGTGACACCGCCGCTCCCTTGAATTCGAAGCGGACCGCGGCCCAGAGAAGAGGGGGCATGATGATATAGGCGAAGGGAAGGTAGCCGCTCAGCGACAGAGCGGCGACGCCGAGAAAGATCAGCGCCAGGATGACCGCTTCCACCCATTGCCCGGCCGAAAACTGGGTTTTGCCGCGCCAGCTGTGGAAAAGGACCAGCGCCAGCGGCGCCACGATCAGAACACCGGTCGCGTCTCCGATCCACCATAAGGGCCAGGCTGTCAGGAAGGATTGCGACTGGATGCTGAACCAGGCAAGCGTGGCGCTTCCGATGGTCGCGCTGACGGCCGGCGCAATCCCGGCGCTGATGACGACGAATGCGGTAACTTCCTGCAGGGTTTCGAGCCGAACCGGAGGCTTCAAAGTCCGGTTGACGAGCCATGCCGCAACCACAGCTTCGAGAGCATTGCCGACATAGATCAGGAAGGCCGCGGCCTGCGGACTGTGGAACCAGAGGACATTGCTGAACATCTCACCCAGGCAGCCCGCCAAGATCCACCACGGCCAGCTCGGCCGGGAGGCGAGGATGAGTGTCGCGATGAAAAGCCCGGCCGGAGGCCAGATGGAAATGCCTGTTCCCGGCACGATCGCAAGCGACTGAGCAAAGCCGCAGGCGAGCACATAGGCGAGGAAGAAAAGCGCCAGACGCAAGAATGGGGGCCGGTGAGACCAGACGCTCTCGATCAACCGCTCCGGCCGGACAGGCAAGGCCGGGGGATCGTCAGCATGTCCTGCGACAGTAATTTTCCATTTTGGGGCCGGCGAGCTCATATTCGAACGCTAATCCTGTAGCACCACAACCGCAACTCATGGAAAACCATGCATTGCGCGGGAATGTAGCCGGAAGTTTCGGCCGCGGACGATGCTCTCCTATCTTCCCGATGAGGCACCCTTCACTTTGGGCTGGTTCGGCTATGCCCTGCGTCTGAGGCCTCCGACCCTCAAGCATGATGGAAGGTGTCCGGTGTTCCGATCATTCTCCGTCCGCGCGGGCATGCGGATGAGATGCAACGGAGGATGCCGACATGAAGATCATGGTAGCGGGAGCAAGCGGGCTTATCGGAACGCAACTGAGGGCGGATCTGCGGAGCTCGGGCCCGACGTCACGGCCGCCTCTCCGTCGCTCGGCGTCGATACGGCGACGGGCAAGGGCCTCGCAGCGGCAATGGCCGGCGCCGAGGTCGTCGTCGATGTGACCGATGCCGCCTCCTTCGGCGACAGTTCGGCGCTTGATTTCTTCAAGGTATCGACGAAGAACCTGCTTTCGGCCGCGGCGGAAGCCGGCGTCCGCCACTATCTCGCGCTTTCCATCGTCGGCACGCCGCGTCTGGTGGAAAGCGATTACTTCCGCGCGAAAGCAGTACAGGAAAATCTCATCCGGGCTTCGACCCGACCCTACACGATCCTCCGCTCCACCCAGTTCTACGAATTCATAAACGGCGTGATCGACATCGGTGCCGAAGGCAACATCCTTCGCTTGCCCCCGGCCTTGATGAGGCCGGTCGCGGCTGAAGACGTCGCGGCGTTCCTGGCCGAACTGGCAGTCGGAGATCCCTTGAGCAATATCATCGAGATCGGCGGCCCGGAACAGTTCGGCATCGACGACATCGCCCGGGTCTTTCTTGCCGCGAACAAAGACCAGCGGCAGGTGATCACCAATCCCTCCACCTCCTATTTCGGTGTCGAATTGACGGGCGACGTATTGCTTCCGAATGTCGGCGCACGCATGGCGAGGCAGAAGCTCTCCGACTGGCTCTATCAGTCGATTGCGGCTTAACGGCCTCCTTGAATTTTGGCGATTGGCTTGGTCGTACCGAACGTTGAATCCGATTCTGATCTTTAGCTGGAGCACGATGTCGTCCGGGCATCTGGCCTGTGCCACGTCCGCTCGGCCGTCTCGTCCCTATCGCGGCGCTTGCGCGCCATCGAAGATATGCCGCGCCTTGGTCCTCGGCGCAGCGACGGAATGACGATTGACCAGCGAGCATTCCAGCTTCGTGATTGGATAGCGCTTGCCAGGCATGGTCTGCAGGTTGAGATGTTCAATTGCCCACTGACCCATGGCGAGGTGCGGAAGGACCGAAGTGGTCAGTGTCGGTACGAGGTGTCGCGAGATTTCTTCGTCGTCATAACCGACCACCGACATGTCCTGGGGGATGCGCAGCCCGGCATCTTTGAGGGCCTCGTAGCATCCCACGGCAGTTCGATCGTTCTGGCAGAAGATCGCGGTCGGCGGTTCCTTCAACGCAAGCAATTTCATCGTGGCGGCATAGCCGGCGCCGGCCGACCAGTCGCCTTCAATGACCAATTCCGGATCAAAGGGTATATCGGCGGTCGCAAGTGCACGGCGGTATCCCGTCAGCCGGTCCTGCGCAGCCTGCATCCAAATCTCGCCGGTAATCGTTCCGATGCGATGGTGGCCGTGCATGATCAGGTGCCGGGTGGAGCTCTGGCCGCCTGCGATCTCGCTCGGCACCACGGCTGGAAAGGCATGATCAGCTGTGTAGCAGTTCAACAATACGGTCGGGATCTTGAGCTCACAGACGTAAGAAGGAAGGTGGACCTCCCTGGTATAGATCGTCATGTATATGAGCGCGGATATGCCGCCGCTGGTCAACGCTCTGATTGCTTTGGGCTCCATGACGGGATCACCCAGCGTCTGGGTGACCAACAACACGTTGCCCGTGTTCCAGGAGGCCTGCCGGGCGCCCTCGATTGCGACGATTGCTTCGGGACTGGTGGCGAGTTGATCCACGGCGAAACCGATGACGTTGTCGAGACCCGAATAAGAGGCCTTCATGGTATAGCTTGTTCCCATGTAGCCGAGCGCGCGCGCAGCCTCCAATACACGGTCGCGGGTCTGCTGTGAGATGCGGGTGCCGGGCGTGTCGTTGAGCACGAAGGAAACAGCCGCCTGTGAGCAGCCGGCCGCCGCGGCGATGTCCATCATCGTCACGCGAACTGGCTTGTTTATTGCGGGCTTCTTTTGGGTCCTGGGCTTTCGCATTCGCGGGAACGATCTCCGGTTCTGAAAGAAACAACGTTCTGGATAATAAATATTATCACCTGTCCGAAATTCATGGCAATCACGTTAACGCCTGTATTATCTTAGGAATCGGCGTCGAAAAACTTCATTTTCGCCCCTCCCTGATGAAATGTTTTGATGTGCATTGATAATACTATTTACTAATTAAGATTCTTGTATACCGTCAGGGAGCGATCGGAACCAATGCCATTCGTCGGTTATCGACGGCCCTGGGAGGGGGCGCGCATTCGGCCGGCCGTATATCGCAAACGGGCCTGCGCGACCGCGGCCCCTCGGGAGGTAGCCATGAAACAGCTGAAACGCAATGCAGCCTTGTTCCTTGCGGGGCTGATACTGAGCGCGGCGCCAATTGCAGTATCTCATGCCGCCGACAAGCCGACTCTTGCTTTCGTCGTCAACGGAGCGTCTGACTTCTGGAAAGCCGCGGAAGCAGGCGTGAAGAAAGCCCAGGCCGAATTGCCTGACTACCAACTGGAGCTGAAGTATCCTGAGCAGGCATCGGTAGCCATTCAGCAACGTCTGATGGAAGATCTGGTCAGTGCTGGCGTCAAGGGGATCATGGTTTCCGCAGTCGATCCCAAGACCCAGACTGAAGGGCTGAACAAGATCGGCTCACAGACAGCTCTTTTCACCACCGATAGCGACGCGCCGCAGACCAACCGCGTTGCCTATATCGGCTCATCCAACATCGACGCCGGTCTGCAGGCGGCCGAAATCGCCAAGAAGGCGATGCCGGATGGCGGCAAGTGCATCGGTTTCGTCGGGCTCCTCGGCGCCGATAACGCCAAGGAACGTATCCAGGGCATGGAGGATGGGCTTAAGGGTACGAAGATAGAGCTGACAGATGTACGCGGCGACGATATCGACCAGACACGCGCAAAAAAGAATGTCGAGGATGCGCTGGTGGCGAGTCCGGACGTGACCTGCATGGTCGGCTTCTACTCTTATAACACACCACGCATCTATGAAGCGCTGCGCGACGCCGGAAAGCTTGGTCAGATCACCGTGGTCGGCTTTGACGACGATCCGATCACGCTCGGCGGCGTCAAGGAAGGCACGGTCGCAGCAACCGTCGTGCAGCAGCCATTCGAATGGGCTTATCAGGGGATGAAGTTGATGGCCGCCTACCTCAAGGGAGACAAATCCGGCGTTCCCAGCAACGGCTTGATCATCATTCCGACAGTGATCATCGGCAAGGATGATGTTGATAAATATGCCGCTAACCTGAAGGCCATGGCCGGAAAGTAATCCTCTTTTGCGGCGGGGTTCTCCCCGCCGCCGTTTCATGCCGCAGCACCATCAGTCTTGGACAGGCGATGAACCAGAGCTCAGACATCCCCTCACCGGCCGCGCCTGCAACGCCGTTCCTTTCGCTTTCAGGCGTTTCCAAGACTTATCCAGGCGTCGTGGCGCTTGAGGGGTTGTCGCTCGACATCGTGCCGGGAGAGGTCATCGGCCTGGTCGGCGAGAACGGGGCCGGAAAATCGACGCTGATGAAAATTCTCGGCGGCGTGATCGCTCCGGATCGGGGCGTGATCCTGCTCGACGGCGTAGAACATCGCCACCTCACCGTGGAAACGAGCATTGCATCGGGCATCGCCTTTGTGCATCAAGAACTCAACCTCTTTGACAATCTGGACGTTGCCGCCAATATCCTCCTGGGCCGTGAGCCCTTGAAGGCGGGACCCTTTAAGTTTGTCGATCGCGCTCGACTTCGAGAGATGGTGACCCCACTCTTGAAGCGCGTAGGGGCGCATTTTTCCGCCGACACCCCCGTAGCGTCGCTTTCCCTTGCCGAGCAGCAGATGGTGGAAATTGCCAAGGCGCTGTCCATCAAGGCAAGGCTTGTCATTTTCGATGAACCCACCTCTAGCCTGCCGCTGGCCGAAACCGAGCGGCTCCTGAACATCATCAAGTTGCTGAAGGCGGATGGTATCAGCGTAATCTTCATCTCGCACCGCCTACACGAGGTCGAGCGGGTTGCGGACCGAGTGGTCGTATTGCGCGATGGCACGCTTGTTGGCACGCTGGCCAGGAAGGACATCGGCCATGATCAGATGGTCAAGCTGATGATCGGGCGGTTGCTCGCAGCCCGCACAGCCAAACCCCAGCGCTCGCCAGGTCCGGTCGCATTGAAGGTCAGCGGCGTGCGCACCGGAGCATATCCAGATCGTTCGGTCGACCTGGAACTCAGGTACGGAGAAATCCTGGGGCTTGCAGGCCTCGTTGGGTCAGGCCGCACGGAGCTTGCAAGGGTACTCTTCGGCATCGACCGGAGTTACGGCGGAATCATTCTGCAGGATGGACGCCAAATTGACATCAATTCTGCCCGGGACGCCGTGGCTCGCGGCATCTTCCTGGTGCCGGAGGATCGCAAGCGCAATGGTCTTCTTCTTGACCTTCCGATCGCCCAGAACATAACCCTTGCCGATCTCCCCAGGATTTCCCGCCGCTTCATGCTTTCGGCTGAGCGGGAGACTGCGGCCGCTGAAAAGCAGCGTGTTCGTCTCGGTATCAAGGCGCCCTCTGTGTCGACGCGAACCGGCACCCTGTCCGGCGGCAACCAACAGAAGGTGGTGCTGGCCAAATGGTTGTCGATGAGCCCGAGGGTGATGATCTTTGACGAGCCGACGCGCGGCATCGATGTCGGCGCGAAAAATGAGATTTACGGCCTTATGCGAGCGCTTGCCGATGCCGGTGTCGCGATCCTGATGATCTCCAGCGACATGGAGGAGGTGATTGGCGTTTCCGACCGCATCGCCGTCATGCACGAGGGCCAGGTTGCAGGCATTCTGGAGGAGGACGACTTCAGCCAGGAAAGTGTCCTTTTGCTTGCCGTCGGCAAAAGCGTAAAATAGCGGCTGCGGCCATGAGAAACCGATGTCGGGGATGGAATCTCGAATGATCAAAAAAGATCTCGGACTGCTGCTTTTGATCGTCGTCGTCGGCATCGTCGTTGCCATCATCAATCCGCGCTTCCTGCTGCCGATCAACCTTGCGAACACCGCCAACCTGATCGGCCTGTTCGGCATCCTGTCGATGGGACAAGCCTTTGTTATCATTACGGGGGGTATCGAGCTTTCGGTGGGCTCGCTCGTAGCGCTTCTCGGCGTACTGTTCGTCGATTTCGTTGCCGTACAATATATGCCTTGGGCGCTGGCGCTGCCGCTCATTCTCCTGCTTGGAGCAGTCATAGGCGCCGTCCACGGCTGGCTTATCACCCGGCTTAAATTGCAGCCCTTCGTTGTCACCCTCTGCGGCCTCTTGATCTATCGCGGGGCAGCGCGCTTCTATACGGCCGACGGAACGGCGGGGTTTGCCTTCGGGCAGAGTTTCCCCGAGCTCGAATTTCTGACCGCCGGCCGGTTCTATGGCATTCCCATCACCTTCATTGCTTTGGTCATTATTGGCGTCGCGATGTGGCTGGTGCTGCATCGCTCCGTCTTCGGACGTTATCTTTACGCGATTGGAAAGAACGAAGAGGCTGCTCGCTATTCAGGTATCCGGACCGATCGACTGGTTATGACTGCTTATATCATCTGCGGACTGCTTACGGCGCTCTCGGCGATCTATTTCGCCATGTACACGCGCTCCATTTCGCCGGCGAGCCATGGTCAGTTCTACGAACTTTACGCGATTGCCGCCGCTGTGCTCGGTGGCTTTTCGTTGCGCGGCGGCGAGGGATCGATCGTCGGCGTCGTGCTCGGCACAGTCCTGTTGCAAGAGCTGCAAAATCTTGTGAACCTGCTCGGCATTCCCTCGTCGTTGAACTTCGCCGTCATGGGCGGCGTGATCCTGATCGGCGTCCTGATAGACCAACAATGGCATTCGATCCGCGCAAAGCGACGCCTCGTCTCCGCCGCACGACAGGCTGAATCCGGTCGGCCAAGCGAAGCAAGCTTGCCGATCGTTGCAAACCGGGACTAGGAACATCCTTGGCGGTTATTTGCGGCTGTTCGTCGAGATAGTTGCCATGGCCATCAGTATGTTGCCGAGACGGAGTTGGCGATAGCTGGCTCGGCTGTCTGCCCAGTTGAGCGGCGTCGCAAAAATCCAATGAATTTCATGTGATAACAAGAATGGGGGCCCTTGCCTTATCGGCGTTTCGGGCCGCGCGAATCACCGCGCTCCAGTCCGCAAATCGCTTGGTTTCGAAGCCGATTTTACCTGGGGTGATGCGCGGTCTTGGTTAAGCATTTGTATTTCGGTCACGAATCGCGGCATATAGTAACTGCGCAACTGAAGCGCTTTCGTTCAAAATTGCGCAGTTACGTGGGAAAGAGATCATGCAGCCGAGTCTTGCTCTTCAAGATGATCAAGAGCACCTTCCGTCGCTTCTGGCAACGGATGCGAAGGAGTTATCCTATCAACTTCAGCAGCATCAGGCCAAAATCTTTCCCCCGCTCTCGCAAAAGACGATCAGGACGTTTTCTCCAGCGGAGGCCGCGGCCTTCATCGGCATTGGCGAAGGCTATCTGCGGCAGGTGGCGGCCGACGGCCACGGCCCGGATCCGCTCGCAAACGGACGCCGGCTCTATAGCGCAACCGACATGGACCGGATCCGCCGCGTTCTCGACGAGCGCAACGGAACGCCGAAATATGTGCCGGCTCGCAGGCCTGGCGAAAAGCTCCAGGTCGTCTCCGTGATGAATTTCAAGGGCGGCTCGGGCAAGACCACGACCGCGGCCCACTTCGCGCAATTCATGGCGCTCCGGGGCTACCGCGTGCTCGCGGTCGATCTCGACCCACAGGCCTCCTTGTCCGCCCTGTTCGGCCATCAGCCGGAGTTCGACGTCGGGGAGGGCGAAACGATCTATGGCGCGATCCGCTATGACGATCCGCGTCCTATAGCCGACATCGTGCGCGCCACCTACACGCCGAACCTGCATCTCATCCCCGGCAATCTCGAACTGATGGAATTCGAGCACGAGACGCCGAAGGCGATGGCATCGGGTACGGCGGAGACGATGTTCTTCGCCCGTATTGGCGAGGTCCTGACCGATATCGAGAGCCTCTACGACGTCGTCGTCATCGACTGCCCGCCGCAGCTCGGTTTCCTCACCATGTCAGCGCTTTGCGCCGCGACCTCGGTCCTGATCACTGTCCACCCGCAAATGCTTGACGTCATGTCGATGTCGCAGTTCCTGACGATGACCAGCGAATTGATGTCGGTCGTCGAGAAGGCCGGCGGGCGCACCAGCTATGACTGGATGCGTTATCTCGTGACGCGGTTCGAACCGAACGACGGTCCGCAGAGCCAGATGACCGGCTTCATGCGGGCGATTTTCGGCAATCGCATGCTCCACAATGCCATGGTGAAATCGACGGCCGTCGCCGACGCAGGGGTCACCAAGCAGACGCTCTACGAGGTCGAGCGGTCGCAATTCACGCGCGGAACCTATGATCGGGCGCTGGAGTCGCTGAACCTCGTGAATGGTGAGATCGAAGCGCATATTCGCTCCACCTGGGGAAGGAGATAGGATGGCGCGCAAGAACCTTATCGAAGTTTCAGCACCGAGCCCCGCACGGGTGGAAGCGGTCGCGCCGCGCGACAATCGCCCGATTGCCGGCTTCGTACCGCAGGAACGCAGCGGCGGGCCGGTCGGCGGCATCACCAAGACGCTCGGCAACATCACCGAGAAGATGGAACGTGCCAGCGAGTTGGAACGCCAGCTTGCCGCCGGCCAGATGATTGTCGAACTTGATCCCGGACTGATCGATGCTTCCTTCGTCAGCGATCGCCTGGCGATCGACGCGGCTGAACTCGCCGAACTCGTCCACCAGATCCGCGAGCATGGGCAGCAGGTCCCAATCCTCGTTCGTCCGCATCCGGAAGCCAAAGGCCGCTATCAGGTTGCCTATGGGCATCGCCGCCTGGCGGCCGCGAGAGAGATCGGCATCAGGGTGCGCGCGGTCGTCCGCGATCTCACCGATGGCCAGCTGGTCGTGAGCCAGGGGCAGGAAAACAGCGCCCGCACCAATCTTTCCTATATCGAACGGGCGCTCTTCGCGTCGCGGCTCGAGGAACGCGGTTTCAGCCGCGACGTCATCATGGCGGCGCTGAGCGTCGACAAGGCGGCGCTGTCGAGGATGCTGATCGTGATGCGGCAGGTGCCCTTGACGCTCATCAACGCCATAGGTGCTGCGCCTGAGATCGGTAGGCGGCGATGGCTAGAATTCGGCGAGCGGCTGGAGAAGGCCGATGTCGACAAGATCGTCGCGAAGTTGTCCGCGGACGACGCGGGCAGGATTTCGAGTGACGAGCGGTTCCATCGAGCATTCGCGCTGGCAACGAAGAAGGCGGCCGCGCCGAAGCTCGCAGCGGTCAAAGCAGAGGTCAGCGGCGTGCCGGTGACAGTCAAGAAGACAGCGTCCGGTGCCACCTTTGTTTTCGACGGCAAGAATGCGCCCGGTTTCGATCAATTCGTCCAGGAACGGCTGCAGGGCCTGTTCCAGGAGTTCAAAAAGCACAGAGGAGCGTAGCGCGCAAAAGAAAAAGGCCCCCAACGACGCCGTCGTGGAAGCCCTTCTCAGATCTTAAGCACATCGAGAATCGCATTTCCACGAATCACAGTCAAGCGTCTTAGGCACCAAATTGGTGGATGGTTTTCTTTTGCCTGAACGAAGGTGAAGGCAATGGAGAGTGGATATGTGACGACGCCCTTTGGGCGGCGGCCGATGTCGCTTGGCATGCTGGCAAACCAGCAACTGGCCGAGACGATCGAGCCGGGAATGAAACGCGGCAAATGGAAACTGTTTCGCGCGATCTGCGAAGCGCGGCCGGCGCTCGGCGTGACCGACCGGGCGCTGACGGTGCTCGATGCGCTTCTGACCTTCTACCCAGACGACGAGATTTCCGAGGAAAAAGGCCTGATAGTCTTTCCCTCGAACGCCCAGCTTTCGCTGCGTGCCCGAGGCATGACGCCGGCGACGCTGAGGCGGCACCTTGCGGTGCTGGTGGAGGCCGGCCTGATCCTGCGCAAAGACAGCCCGAACGGAAAGCGCTATGCGCGCCGCGACAGGGAAGGGGCCGTTGGTGAGGCTTTCGGCTTCAGCGTCGCTCCGTTGCTTGCCCGCGCTGTCGAGATCGAAACTCTGGCGGCCCAGGCGATTGCCGATCGGGAGCTCACCAGGGTGACGCGGGAACGCCTGACGGTCTGCCGTCGCGATATCTCCAAGCTGATTGCGGCGGCACTCGACGAAGCTGTTCCGGGCGACTGGGAGCGCATTTCGATGATGTTTCGCGCACTCGTTCTCAGAATTCCGCGCGTGGCGAGCGCGGAAGAATTGGCGCCGCTGCTCGACGAGATGGAACTGCTGCGTGAGGAAGTCGTCAACCTGCTGGAAAGACATATAAAAGTCAAAAAAGTAGACGCCAATGAGTCTCAAACTGAGCGCCACAAACAGAATTCAAACCCCAACTCCACATCTGAACTTGAACCAAGCTTCGAGACGAAGCAGGGCGCAAAGGCAGCGGTCGACAAGGACCCGGATGCCGGGCCGCGGGAAGAGCGGAGGCTGAAGCAGGCGGTAAAGTCTGCAGGGATGAACCCCGAAATATCAAGGGCGGCCGATCCGGCGGCGGGACATAGGCTGAAATCCTTCCCGCTCGGCCTCGTTCTCCAGGCCTGCCCACAAATTCTCGATTACGGGCCGGGCGGAACGATTGGCAACTGGCGCGATCTGATGTCGGCCGCCGTTATCGTCCGCTCGATGCTCGGCGTCAGCCCCTCGGCCTATGAGGAAGCCTGCGCCGGCATGGGGCCGGAGAACGCCGCGACAGTGATCGCCTGCATTCTGGAACGGGGCGGGCACATCAACTCGCCCGGCGGTTATCTCCGCGATTTGACCCGCAGGACCGAGCGAGGCGAATTTGCGATCGGTCCGATGCTGATGGCGCTGGTTCGGGCGAATGGTGGAGTGCGGCGCGATGCTGGCTGATGGACTTCGATTGCAGCGCAGTCAGCGCGGCGGCGCCGTACTTTCCCGAAGGATCAACTCGACTGGCCACAATTCATGGATCTCATCTGCGGCGCGCCCAGCGATAAGCTGTAGTGTCAGCTCGGCGCAACGAGTGCCTGCAGCACGCATGGAGGATCGCGTGCTCGAGAGCGACGGCACCATATTTTCAGCCGTCAGATAGGGAAAGACGTCGTCATGAGCGATGACGGAAACATCTTGTCCCACCGTCATCCCAAGCGAACGGACGGCACGGTAGACACCAAGCGCTGTCATGGTGGAACCGGCAACGATGGCGGTCGGGGCATTGGCGCTCTCCAGAAACGAGCGGGCATGGCGAAAGCCGCTTTCGTCGGAGAATTTATCGCAGACCATCAGGTTGGGATCTGCGGCGAGCCCACGCTCCTGATGGGCTATCCGAAAACCCTGCTCGCGATGGATGGAATAGGTCTTGCCCCGCAGGCCATTAATCATGCCAATGCGCCGGTGCCCGAGATCGAGCAGGTGCTCGGTGGCTCTGCGCACGGCATTTTCATTGTCGATATCGAGCCAGGCGTGAACGTGCTCGGTCTCCGAACGGCCGTGGACCAGGAAAGGCAGGCCTAGGTTGTTCAGCATTTCGATCCGCGGATCCCTGGGGCGGGGCGAATGGATGATCACCGCATCCACCCGGCGGCTTTCGACCAGGCGTCGGTAGGCCTGGATCTCGTCATCGTCATTGTGCGCGGTAATAGGCGTGATGAGAATATCCGTATCGGCCGTTTCCAGGCGCTGCGCCATCCCCGCCATGAACTCAGCGAAATGGATTTCTCCCGAGCGCCCCATCATGACGCCGATCGCTCCGGCTCGCCCGGTCTTTAGCCGCACGGCATTGATATCGGGGCGATAGCCAAGCCGCATCGCCTCGCTCGCAACCCGGGCGCGCGTGGCTTCGCTCACCTCGGGGTAGCCGCTGAGCGCACGGCTGACTGTCGTCGGAGAGAGCCCAAGCTGCTTTGCAAATTCACGCAGTTTCATCGGATGTCTTCTTTGTCCCGGCAAATCAATGGACGAAGTGTTGGCAATGCGCAACGGACAAGTGTCAGTTCGACCGAAATTGAAAGCGGTTTCAATTCATTGCTCCAAATGGCCGCCCCTGGAACTCAGAAAATACCGCCCTGACCCTATAAGTTTTGCCATTTATCAGTTAAAACACAACCAAAAGATGATGTTTATAATGACTTGACGCCTGCTTGACCTTCTGCAATGGTTTGGCGGCCAAATCGATTTCAATTTCTGGGAGGAGATCATGAAAACATTTGCCTTAGCCTTGTCAGTCCTCAGCGTCGCTCTCGCTGCCGGCCCAATCCATGCCGCTGAAATTTCGTTTGCCGCGAACACCACGGGGAAAAACGTCGAATTCCTTAACAAGCAGCTCGCAATTTTCGAGAAGAATACCGGCAATCACGTCAAGCTCGTCACCATGCCATCATCGAGCAGCGAGCAGTTTTCTCAATATCGCCTGTGGCTTGCGGCGGGAAACAAGGACATCGACGTCTATCAGACCGACGTGATCTGGGCGCCGCAGCTTGCCGACCAGTTTATCGATCTGAAGGACGCCACCAAGGACGTGGTCGACCAGTTCTTCCCGTCGATCATCGCCTCGCAGACTGTCAATGGCCGACTTGTGGCGCTACCTTTGTTTACAGATGCTCCGGCGCTGTTTTACCGAAAGGACCTGCTCGAGAAATACGGCAAGCAGCCGCCGAAGACCTGGGATGAGATGGCCGCAACCGCCAAGGAGATCCAGGACAAGGAACGTCAGGCCGGCCAGAAGGATCTCTGGGGTTACGTCTTCCAGGGCAATTCCTACGAGGGGCTCACCTGCAATGCGCTGGAATGGGTGAAGTCGTCGGGCGGCGGTCAGATCGTCGAGCCGGACGGGACGATCTCGATCAACAACGAGAAGGCGGCAGCAGCGCTTGAGCGCGCCAAGGGCTGGATCGGCACGATCTCGCCGCCCGGCGTGCTTGCCTATCAGGAAGAGGAATCGCGCGGCGTCTGGCAGACAGGCAACGCCGTCTTCATGCGCAACTGGCCCTATGCCTACTCCCTCGGTAACGGCGCCGACAGCGCCGTGAAAGGCAAGTTCGACGTGACGACGCTGCCGGTTGCAGCCACCGGCGACAAACCGTCTTCGACGCTCGGCGGCTGGAATCTGGCGGTTTCGAAATATTCCGAAAAACAGGAAGCAGCCATCGCGCTCGTAAAATTCCTGGCATCGAAGGACGTCCAAAAGGCCCGTGCCATCGAGCTGTCCAATCTGCCGACTCTGGCCGTTCTTTATGACGACAAGGATGTTGCCGCCGCGCAACCCTTCATGCCGAACTGGAAACCCATTTTCCAGGATGCGGTGCCGCGTCCTTCGGCGACAGCCAAGGTAAAGTACAACGAAGTCTCCTCGAAGTTCTGGACGGCAGTGCACAACACATTGTCGGGCAGCGGCTCGGCCGCCGAGAACCTCGAGCTTCTCGAAGCCGACCTGACGACCCTCATGGGCGACGCCTGGTGAGCATCGGGACCGGCGACCCCAGGTCGTCGGTCCAATCTCCGAGTGGCTGAACAGGAAGGCGTTTCATGACTGAAATCGTAGTTCCCCAAGCAGTTGAACCGCGGGTTTCCAATCTCAAAGCCTCTACGGAACTGCGATCAGAGCGCATTCGATCGGCCTGGGTGTTTCTGGCGCCGACGCTGTTGATCCTGGCAATTGTCGCCGGCTGGCCGCTGTTCAGAACGATTTATTTCAGTTTTACCAATGCGTCACTCAACGATCTTGGCAATGCCCAGTTCGTCGGCTTTGGCAATTATCTGTCTTGGGTGACACTGAAGAGCGGCAGGACCGTCTATCGCGGGCTGCTTGCCGATCCAGTCTGGTGGAACGCCGTCTGGAACACCGCCAAATTCACCTTCCTGTCGGTGACAATCGAGACCATGCTCGGCTTGATCGTCGCGCTGGTGCTGAACGCGCAGTTCGTCGGGCGTGGGATCGTTCGGGCCGCAATCCTCATCCCCTGGGCGATCCCGACGATCGTCTCGGCCAAGATGTGGGCCTGGATGCTCAATGACCAGTTCGGCATTCTCAATGATGTTCTGCTCGGCTTCGGCCTGATCAGCGAAAAAATCGCCTGGACCGCCAATCCGGAAACGGCGATGATCGCGGTCCTGATCGTCGACGTCTGGAAGACGACGCCCTTCATGGCGCTTCTGATCCTTGCCGGACTGCAGATGGTGCCGGGAGATATCTACGAAGCGGCCAAGATCGATGGCGTCAATCCAATAAAAGTTTTCTGGCGTCTGACGCTGCCGCTGATCCGGCCTGCCATCATGGTCGCCGTGATCTTCCGGATGCTGGATGCGATGCGCATCTTCGATCTGATCTATGTGCTGACGCCCAACAATGCGCAGACGAAGACCATGTCGGTCATGGCGCGTGAGAACCTGTTCGACTTCGACAAGTTCGCCTACGGCGCCACCGCGTCGACGGTGCTTTTCCTGATCATTGCTTCCGTCACCATCCTTTATATCTGGCTCGGCCGCGTCAGGCTCGGCGGGGAGGAACGCTGATGCTGCTTTCGATCGCCAGAAATACGCTATTCTATCTGCTCGTCACGATCATCGTCATCATTGCGATATTTCCGTTCTACTATGCGATCCTCACGAGCCTGAAGACCGGCACGGCCCTTTTCAAAGTTGACTACTGGCCGACCTCGATTTCCTTCGGCAACTATGCTTCCGTGATGGGCCAGGGCGGCTTCGTCCGCAGTCTCGCGAATTCCGCGATGATCGCCTGCGTCGTGGTTTCAGCTTCGCTGTTGCTTTCGATCACCGCTTCGTTTGCTTTGGCCCGGGTGCATTTCCGCGGACGGGCACTGTTGATGCTGACCATCCTCTCGGTGTCGATGTTTCCCCAGATTGCCGTCCTTGCGGGCCTCTTCGAACTCATTCGCTGGATCGGCATCTTCAACACGCCGTTCGCGCTGATCTTTTCCTACATGATCTTCACACTGCCGTTCACCGTCTGGGTGCTGACCACCTTCATGCGCGAACTGCCGATCGAGATCGAGGAGGCGGCAATCGTCGACGGCGCCTCGCCATGGGTCATTGTCACCCAGGTGTTCATGCCGCTGATGTGGCCAGCGCTGGTGACGACCGGGCTGCTCGCCTTCATCACCGCCTGGAATGAGTTCCTTTTCGCGCTGACGTTCACATCGTCTGATACGCAACGAACCGTGCCGGTTGCCATCGCGCTGCTGTCGGGCAACAGCGAATTCGAAATTCCCTGGGGCAACATCATGGCTGCTTCGGTGATCGTCACCGTTCCGGTTGTCGTGCTTGTCTTGATATTCCAGCGCCGGATCATTTCCGGGCTGACCGCCGGCGGCGTCAAGGGTTGAGGAGCAGAACATGGCAGAGATCAGACTGGAGAATATCCGCAAGAGCTTCGGCGCTTTCGAGGTGATCAAAGGCGTGACGATGAACATCCGCCGGGGCGAGTTCATGGTCTTCGTGGGGCCTTCGGGATGCGGCAAGTCCACCTTGCTTAGGCTTATCTCCGGCCTCGAGGACATTACGTCGGGAACGCTCGCCTTCGACAACGTGATGGTGAACCAGCACGCGCCCTCGAAGAGAGGGATAGCTATGGTGTTCCAGTCCTACGCGCTCTATCCGCATATGACGGTTTTCGACAACATGGCTTTCGGCATGAAGCTGTCGGGACGCACAAAGGACGAATGTCGAAAGCGCGTCGAACAGGCGGCTGGCATGCTGCAGCTTTCATCCTACCTGGAGCGCCTGCCGCGGCAGCTTTCCGGCGGGCAGCGTCAGCGCGTTGCCATCGGCCGGGCAATCGTGCGCGATCCCAAGGTTTTTCTCTTCGATGAGCCGCTGTCCAACCTCGATGCGGCACTTCGCGTCGCGACGAGGCTTGAGATCGCGAAGCTTCATCGCAGCATGCACGGCACGACAATGATCTATGTGACGCATGATCAAGTCGAGGCCATGACGCTGGCCGACCGGATCTGCGTGCTGAGGGATGGCGTCGTCGAGCAGATCGGCACGCCGCTGGAACTCTACGAAAGCCCTAATTCGGTCTTCGTTGCCGGCTTCATCGGTTCGCCGAAAATGAACTTTCTCTCAGGCGAACTGGCGCAGCCTTATGGCAGCCATACGATCGGCGTGCGCGCAGAGCATATTCGCATCGCGCCCGAGTCGCCTGTTTGGAACGGCACGGTCATCCACTCGGAAATCCTCGGTTCCGACAGCTTCGTCTATGTGGATATAGGGACGGACGAGCCGCTCGTCGTGCGAGAGGCGGGCGTCTCCCGTCACGAGCCGGGCCGGACACTCGGCCTCGCCCCGCTTGCCGGCCACGTCCACCGTTTCGATCGTTCGGGCAGGGCGCTCGAGCGTCACTCTGTGCAGGCTGCCTGACCTTCCCAGGAACGATGTTCCTCCCAAGACTCGATCCGCTCGCAATACAAGGAGAAAACGACGTGACCATACGCACCGTTGTGTGGGGTGAAAACATCCACGAGACCACCAATGAGATCGTCCGGGGCATCTATCCCGAGGGTATGCACACGACGATCGCCAATGCGTTGAATACCGACCCGGGCATCTCGGCGACCACGGCGACGCTGCAGGAGCCGGAGCATGGCTTAAGCGAAGCCCGTCTTGCCGAAACCGACGTGCTGACCTGGTGGGGCCACAAGGATCACGGCGCTGTCTCCGACGTCGTCGTCGAGCGCGTCGCCAAGCGTGTCTGGGAGGGCATGGGCCTTCTGGTTCTGCATTCCGGCCATTTCTCCAAGATCTTCAAGCGGCTGATGGGCACGCCCTGCGCGCTGAAATGGCGCGAGGCGGGCGAGCGCGAGCGGCTGTGGACGATCAATCCCCGCCATCCGATCGCCGCCGGCATCGGCGAGCATTTCGAGCTGGAGAACGAGGAAATGTATGGCGAGCAGTTCTCGGTGCCGGAGCCGCTCGAAACGGTATTCATCTCCTGGTTCCAGGGCGGCGAGGTGTTCCGCTCGGGCCTGACCTGGCGCCGCGGCGCCGGCAACATTTTCTATTTCCGCCCCGGCCACGAGACCTATCCGACCTATTACGACGCCACTATCCAGAAGGTGCTGATCAACGGCGTCAAGTGGGCCTATAACCCTGAAGGCGCGTTGACCGGCATCACCGAGGCTCCGAATGTGCCGGTAGAAAAGGCACTGGAACCGATCGTCGAACGCGGACCGAAACTGCACCAGGCCGGCGAAGCCGGTTATCGCTGAATTCGAAAAACGACCATGAGGACAAAAATGCGCTTGATCATTCTCGGAACCGGAGGATGGGCAAATACCCATGCCATGAACTTCTCGGAAATCGCCGGCGTCAAAATCGTTGCCGCCGTCGATACGGATGAGGTGCGGCTGCGGGCCTTCGCGCTCAGGCACAGTATCCCGCTGACTTTCACCTCGCTCGACGACGCCCTTGCCTGGGGCGAGTTCGATGCCGTGACCAATGTGACGCCGGATCGTGCGCACTACGCCACGACGATGAAGATACTCGCCGCCGGCAAGCATGTGCTCTGCGAGAAGCCGCTGGCGGTCAACTACCGCGAAGCCAAGGAGATGGCCGACGCCGCGGCGGCGTCCGGCAAGGTCACGATGGTGAACCTCACCTATCGTAACGTCGCGCCGCTGCAAGCTGCACGAAAGATGGTACTTGAAGGGCGTCTCGGCGCCATCCGCCATTTCGAAGCGTCCTATCTCCAAAGTTGGCTGGTCTCAAAGGCCTGGGGCGACTGGACCAAAGAGTCGCAATGGCTTTGGCGCCTGTCGACGAAGCACGGCTCCAATGGCGTGCTTGGCGATGTCGGTATCCACATTCTCGACTTCGCGGTTTTTGCCGCCGGAAGCGATGTCAAGGCGGCGGCATCGCATCTCAAGGTTTTCGACAAGAGCCCCGGGAACCGGATCGGAGAATATGAGCTCGATGCAAATGACAGCTTCCTGATGATGGCCGAACTCGAAAACGGCGCGGCTGGCGTCATTCATGCAACGCGCTGGGCAACCGGTCATCTGAACGAATTGCGCCTGCGGCTGCATGGAGACAAGGGCGCGCTGGAGGTGGTTCATACGCCTGAAGGCTCGACCCTCAGGGTCTGTGAAGGCGCTGATGCCGATAAGGCGATCTGGCGCAAGATCGAGGTTGAGCCGGTCATTTCCAATTTCCAGCGATTTGCAAACGCCGTGCAAAAGGGGGAGCCGGATGAGCCGGGTTTCGGCCATGCCGCCAAGTTGCAATTTGTTCTTGATCACGCAGTCAAGACGGCCGGTGCCCTGACTGAGCTTTAGGCTCTTCGCAGGGCGGTCGGGCTCGTTACATGCGTTGGTTCAACTCGTCTTCACTGATGCCGAAGTGCTCGAGGATGATGCCGACGTTCCTGCGGTGAGACTTGAAATAGACATCGAAGAGATCACCGATCAGCGGAACCGTGCCGCAGGCCGCGTCGACGCCGAGATTGACCGCCATGCGGGCGAGTTTATGGGCGGGAAGGCCGAGACGCCTTGCCTCGTCAATGATGAAAAGACCGACGAGGGAACCGGCAACGTCGCCGACGGCGGGGATGAGACCGAGAACCGAGTCCGCGCCGATCCGGACGCCGAAAGGCAATCTGACTGCGGTGTCCATGAGGCGAGCGATCGCCGCAGCGCGGCGGATTCTGCCGAGTTCGGCGGCGGTAGGGTATCTCATGGCATTGGAACCTGGCATCTGCGGCCCGGGCGAGCGACGGATCGCTGCGCTTCCATCATGAATGCAGGGATGCCTTCCATCGTCCGAAGCTGCGTGTACTTGATGCGATCGAAAGCGTTTTCCATGGCGGTGGAACGCCGCAAACCCGATAAGGTTCGTGCGGCGCTCCGAAGATCATCTCGCGTCGGGGACGACGACCAGCTTGCCTACAAAATTCTTTGCCATGAATTCGGCCTGCGCCCGGTGGAAGTCCGACAGCGGATAGACGCCGCCGACGAGGGGCCGGATTTTGCGGCTTTCGATATAGCCGACGAGCCTGCGGAAATCGGCGCGGCTCCCCTGGCTCGATCCGTGCAGCTCGAGCTGTTTCAGATACATGGTCCGCAGATCGAGCTGGACAACGGGGCCGGCGATCGCGCCGGCCGTGGTATAGCGGCCTTCCGGGCGCAGAACCTTCAGAAGATCGTTGAACAGCGGTCCGCCGACCAGATCGGCGACGACGTCGATTGGCTGGCCACGCGTTGCGGAATGGACTGCTTCGACAAGATCGCCCTTGCCCCGGGTTACGACGGCTTCAGCGCCGATATCGATCATTGCCGCCTCCTTGCCGGGACCTGCGATCGCGATCGGGATGGCGCCGCGAGCGCGAGCGAGCTGGATGATCGCTGAACCGACGCCGCCCGAAGCGCCGGTGACGAGTACGCGCTCGCCGGCGACGAGTCTTGCCCGCTCCAGCATTCGTTCGCCGGTCAGATAGGCGCAGCAGAAGGTGGCGAGCTCGACATCGGTCAGATCGGTTGCGACGACATGGGCGTTCTCGGCAGGCAGCGCCATGTATTCGGCGTAGCCGCCATCCCGCCCGTGGCCGATGTAATCGATATCGGCAAGGCTGTCGTCGTCGCGATTATAGATCGAGAAGTCGACCATGACGCGTTCGCCGATGCGTCTGGAATCAACGCCCGAACCGACGCCGACGATACGACCGACGGTATCGGTGCCCTGGATGCGCGGGAATGTCAGCGTGTTTCCCTGCCTGCGCCAGGTGGAGACGGCGGAAGGGTCATCCTCTGTGCCGTAGGCGCCTTCGCGCACCCAGACGTCGGTATTGTTCATGCCGCAGGCGGTGACACGGATCAGCACCTCGCCCGCCGCTGGGGTCGGGACAGGTACATCCGTTTCATAGATGAGCTTTTCCAGGCCGCCATGGCCGGTGAGCAATACCGCCGCCATCTTCTCCGGGATCGTCATTGGGGCTCTCCTTCTCAGATGGCTTTGAAAACGCTCTCGATTGCGTCCGCGGCCGCCTCGACGACGAGGTCTGCTTCTTCGCGGGTGAGGCAGAGCGGCGGAGCGAATCCGAGAATATCGCCCTGCGGCATGGCGCGGCCGATGACGCCGCGTTCGAGAAGGGCGGATGCGACCTGCGGGCCGATCTTGCGCCCGGGATCGAAGAACCTGCAATCGTCCCTGTTCGCGACGAACTCGACTGCCGCCATCAGACCGTCGCCTCGGACCTCGCCGACGTTCCGATGGCCGCCCACCGCCTCTTGCAATCGCGACCGGAAATAGGTGCCGATCGTACCGGCATTGTCGACGATGCCGAGCTCGTCGATCAGTTCCAGATTGGCGATGCCTGCGGCAGCGCAGATCGGATGGGCGGAATAGGTCCAGCCATGGCCTATTGCGCCAAGCTGATCGGAACCCTGCACCAGCACCTGCCACATCTTGTTCGAAACGATCGAGCCGGAAAGCGGAGCATAGGCCGAGGTCAGGCCCTTGGCGATGGTGATCAAGTCCGGCTTCATGCCGTAGTGATCCGAGCCGAACATCGTGCCGAGGCGGCCGAAGCCGGTGACGACCTCGTCTGCGACCAGCAGGATATCGTATTTGTCGAGCACCGCCTGGATCTTCTGCCAGTAGCCTCGCGGGGGCGGGACGATGCCGCCGGTGCCGAGGATTGGTTCGCCGATGAAGGCCGCGATGGTATCTGGCCCCTCGGCGAGAATCATCTCCTCCAGCCTGTCGGCGCAATATTGCGAGAATTGCTCTTCACTCATCGACCGGTCGGGCCGGCGGAAATAATAGGGCGCTTCAGTATGAAGGATCGGGGCGCGCGGCAGATCGAAGGCATTATGGAAAAGCGCAAGACCGGTGAGGCTGCCGGTCATAACGCCGGAGCCGTGATAACCACGCCAGCGCGAGATGATCTTCTTCTTTTCCGGCCGGCCGAGAATGTTGTTGTAATACCAGATGAGCTTGATGTTGGTTTCGTTGGCATCCGAGCCGGAAAGGCCGAAATAGACGCGGCTCATGCCGGCTGGCGCCCGGTCGATAATCATTTTCGCAAGCGTAATCGAGGCTTCAGTGCCGTGGCCGACATAAGCGTGGTAATAGGCGAGGTTTTTCGCCTGTTCGGCAATGGCATCAGCAATCTCCTGACGGCCATAGCCGACATTGACGCAATATAGTCCGGCAAAGGCATCGAGGCTTTTGCGGCCGCTCGTGTCGGTGATGTAGACGCCTTCGCCATCGGCGACGACGCGCGTCGGAGTCTCGCCGCGCGCATGCATGCCCATATGGGTTGAGGGATGAAAGAAGTGGTCGCGATCCCACGCGGTGAGTTCGTTGCTTTTGTCGAGCATGTCCTGTCCTCTTCTAAAATGGGCGCTCAGGCGGCAGTGTCGATGCAGAGATATTTGAGCTCGGTGAAGGCCTCGAGCCCATGACGGGAGCCTTCACGGCCGAGACCGGACTGTTTCCAGCCGCCGAATGGAATGGGGCCACCGGTGATTTTCACGCGATTGACCGCCACCATCCCGTATTCCAGAGCGCGGCCGAGGCGCATCTGGCGGGCGCCATTCTCGGTGACGACATAGGCAACGAGGCCATACTCGGTATCGTTGGCACGGGCGACGACCTCTTCTTCCGTGTCGAAGGTGGCAAGCGCTGCTACAGGCCCGAAGGTCTCCTCGCGCATGATCAGCGCATTCGCCGGCACATCCGTCAAAAGCGTCGGCTGATAGAAGAGCGGGCCGGCTTTGTGGCGGTTGCCACCGGTAACGAGTCTGGCGCCACGGGCCAAGGCGTCGGCGACCTGGTCCTCGACCTTGGCGACGGCGCGTTCATGCATCAGCGGCCCGATCTCGTTTTCAGCCTCGACGCCTGCGCCGACCTTCAGTTCGCCAATGCGCGCGGCGAAAGCCTTGGTAAAAGCATCGGCGATGCGTCGCTGGACGAAGATCCGGTTGGCGGCAAGGCAGTCCTGGCCGGATGTGGCAAATTTGGCACCGATAGCAATCTCGACGGCTTTTGCGACATCGGCATCGTCGAAGACAACCAGCGGCGCATGGCCGCCGAGTTCCATTACCAGCCGCTTCATGGTCGGCACGCACTGGGCGGCGATCAGTCGGCCAACCTCGGTCGAACCAGTGAAGCTCATGGCGCGCAGGCGGTTGTCGCTGCACATCCGTCCGACGATCGTTGCGGCATGGCCGGTGACCACATTGAAGACGCCGGCGGGAATGCCGGCCCGTTCGCCGAGCTCGGCAAGCGCGAGGGCCGAAAGCGGCGTTTCCGAGGACGGGTGGGCGACAACCGTGCAGCCTGCGGCAAGTGCTGCCGCCGCCTTGCGGGTGAGCATGGCGGAAGGGAAATTCCAGGGCGTGACGACGCCGACGACGCCAAGCGGCTCGCGCCGGACGATCATTTCCGCACCGGCCAAATGGCTGGTGACGCTTTCGGTGTTCAGCCGCTTGCCTTCTTCGGCATACCACTCGAGGAAGGAGGCGGCGTAATCGATCTCACCACGCGCCTCCGCGAGCGGCTTGCCCTGTTCGAGCGTCATAATCAGCGCCAGATCTTCCCTGGCGGCGAGGATCAGCGCGTGCCATTTACGCAGGATTGTCGCACGGTGCTGCGGCAGCATGGCGCGCCACGCGGCAAGCGCCTCCGATGCCGCATCGATGGCCGTTGCCGTTTCCTCCGCACCGAGGCTCGCAACCCAGGCCAGCGTTGCCGATGAGGCCGGATCGGTCACGGCGAAACTTTTGCTTGTCTCTGCGGCAGTCCAGCGGCCGCCGACATAGGCGAGATCGCGCAAGAGATGACGGTCGGCAAGCCGCGACAGCGCATCATGATAGGCGGGGCGGGCCAAAACGGCGGTCATGTCCAATCTCCTCGTGGTGTTGACGCAAGTCTTCCATGAGAGCAGGCGAGAGATTGTCCATTGCCGATGGTCCAAAGAGACAGACGGTCTAAAGCTCGGCCGCCTCCTGGAGAGATTGTCTACGAGGCGCTCTGTTCCTCGCCGGATGCGGCGAAGGACGAGAGCGGGAGGACGGTATCTTCCTTCACTGTCTTGGTGACGATGTAGGTGAAGTAGCGGTCGATACCGAGTTCACGGTCGAGGAGTCCGTCGACGAGCCGTTGATAGGCATCAATATCGGTTGCGATGATCTTCAGAATATAATCGACGCCGCCTCCGACCGACCAGCAGGCGACGATCTGCGGAGTTGCGGCAACGGCCCGCTCGAAGCGCTCGAAATCGGCCTGGCGATGATTGGCGAGCGTCACTTCCATCATCACGCTGGCCACCGGCGCGATCCGCCGCGGGGCGATCCGGGCGTGATAGCCGGTGATGATGCCCGCCTTTTCGAGCTTGCGCAGGCGCAGCCAGCACGGTGTCGGCGACAGGCCAGCCTTTTCGGCAAGGGCCAGCTTTGTGATGCGGCCGTTGCGCTGGACGGCGTCGAGAATGCGCAGGTCGATGGCGTCGAGCTTCATGGTGCTTCTTCGGAAAGAAATCATTTCAAACGCAGCGAAAAGACAATGGAAGCGCATTTTGGCATTGTCAATTGAACTGATTTTCAGCAGTGTTGAAATCATGACAAATTGGCGCCCCGATCCCTCGCAACTCCGCCGGCCTGCCTATCTCTCGCTCGCCGAGCAGATCGCCAACGCCATCACCGACGGCAAGCTCTCCGACGGCACGCAATTGCCGCCGCATCGCAAGCTGGCGGATGATCTGCATCTTTCCGTACAGACGGTGAGCCGCGCCTATGACGAGTTGAGTCGCCGCGGGCTGATATCAGGCGAGATCGGACGCGGCAGCTTCGTGCAGACGCGCCCGCGGGAGCCAGAGCCGCCTTATCTGCCGGAGCGGCTGGGGGAGGTGATCGATCTTTCGATCCTGAAACCGGTCTGCGAGCAGATCCATCTGGAAAGGCTGCGCCAGGCCTTTGGCTGGCTCTCGGAGAATTTGCCTTCAAGCTCGGCCCTGTCGTTTCGGCCGAACATGGTCTTTCCCCGCCATCGCTCCGTTGCCACCGAATGGCTGGCGCGCTGCGGGCTCGACCTATCGCCGCTGAACATCAGCCTGACGAATGGCGCGACCTCGGGCATGACGGTGGCGCTGATGAGCGTCGCCCCGCCGGGTTCCACGATTGCGACCGAGGCAATCAGCCATCATACGCTGGTGCCGCTTTCCACCTATCTCGGGCTGCACCTTGAGGGGCTGGCGATCGACGAGGAGGGCATGATTCCCGAAGCCCTGGACGAGGCCTGCCGGACAGGGCCAATCAGGGCGATTTTCCTGCAGCCTTCGGTGATCAATCCCATGGCCGCCCTGATGAGCGCCGAACGCCGGCAGGCACTTGCCGCAGTGGCCGCCAAGCACGACATAGCGATCATCGAAAATGACATTCTCGGCCCAATGGTCGATGACCGCCCGCCGCCGATCGCCGCCTTCGCGCCGGAGCGCACGCTCTACGTCACGAGTTTCACGAAAATCACCGTTCCCGGGCTCAGGATCGGCTATCTCGCAGCCCCCGACCGCTATGTCGCCGCCGTCGCCAACCGGCATCTGGTCTCCAGCTGGATGGCCACACCTGCGATGGCCGAGATCGCCACCCGCTGGGTCAGTGACGGCACGGCGATGGAACTGGTCAACTGGCAGCGCCGCGCCCTCGTTGGGCGCCATGCGATCGCGGCGGAGACGCTGGCCGGCCTCTCCTATCGGACGCACCCGCAGAGTCTGCATGTATGGCTGCCGCTTTCCGGCAGCCATACGGAGGATGGTTTCGTGTCACAGGCAAGGCTTCGCGGCGTAGCGATCGCCCCGGGAAAATCCTTTCACACGGCCGATCACGGCTGGACGCCGGCGGTGCGCATCTCGCTCGGCTCGACGACGGAAGGCGAGCTGCGGACGGGGCTGGGGATCGTTGCCTCACTGGCGCAAGGAAATCCGGAAGAATTGTTGCTCGCAATTTGACGCCGGCGCCTCATTTGCTGGCAGATGCAGAATAATTGTCATGATATTATTTTACGAATTGACATGATTTTGCTGGGCCGTCATCGTTAGGTTATTGCTTGTCTCAAAAGGGAGAGACATGAATGCCTGCGCCCATCATCCGCATCGACAACATCGTCAAGAGATACGGCCCGCTGACCGTGCTCGACGGCCTGTCGATGAATGTCATGCCGGGCGAGAAACTGGCGCTGATCGGGCCGTCCGGCTCCGGTAAGACGACGATCCTGCGCATCCTGATGACCCTCGAGACGATCAGCGGCGGCCATATTGAGGTGGATGGCGAACAGCTCTACCACATGCCGAACGGCGGCGGGCTGGTGGCGGCCGATGAACGCCATTTGCATCGGATGCGCGAGAAGATCGGCATGGTCTTTCAGCACTTCAACCTGTTCCCGCACAAATGTGTGCTCGACAATGTGACTTTGGCGCCGATGCTGACCAAGGGCGTCAAGCGGCCCGAAGCCGAAAAGCGGGCAATGGAACTTCTCGACATGGTCGGCCTGGCCGATAAGGCCCGCAGCGTCCCGGCACAGCTTTCCGGCGGCCAGAAGCAGCGCGTCGCCATCGCCCGGGCGCTGGCGTTGTCGCCGAAGATCATGCTTTTCGACGAGGTGACCTCGGCGCTCGACCCGGAGCTGGTCGAGGAGGTGCTGAACGTCATGCGCCGCCTCGCCTCCGAGACCGACATGACGATGCTTCTCGTCACCCACGAAATGGGCTTCGCCCATGACTTCGCCGATCGCGTGCTGTTTTTCGATCGCGGCAGGATCGTTGAGGAAGGCAAGCCCGGCGACATTTTTCGCAATCCGACGCAGGAGAGGACGCAGACCTTCCTGCGCAAGATCATCGCGGCAGGGCACCGCGTCTGACATCAGAGATCGCCCGCAAAAACAAAACGCAAGGAAAGTCAGAGGAGTTGGGAACGATGAAAGCAGGATATCTTTTGAGCGCCGTCGGCCTGTCGGTGCTGCTGGCGGCCGGCCAGGCTTCGGCCGCTGATGACAAGCTCGAGCAACTGAAGGAACAGGGTTTTGCCCGTATCGCAATTGCCAACGAGCCGCCGTTCACGGCCGTCGGGGCCGATGGCAAGGTTTCAGGCGCCGCGCCCGATGTGGCGCGCGTGATCTTCGAAAAGCTCGGTGTCAAGGAAGTGGTCGCCTCGATCTCCGAATACGGCGCGATGATTCCCGGCCTGCAGGCCGGCCGTCACGATGCGATCACGGCAGGTCTCTTCATGAAGCCCGAACGATGCAATGCCGTCGCCTATTCGGAGCCGATTCTGTGCGACGCCGAAGCCTTTGCTCTCAAGAAGGGCAACCCGTTGAAACTGACGAGCTACAAGGATATCGCCGACAACCCCAACGCCAAGATCGGCGCGCCGGGCGGTGGCACGGAGGAGAAGCTGGCGCTGGAAGCAGGCGTGCCGCGTGACCGCGTCATTGTCGTTCCGGATGGGCAGAGCGGCATCAAGATGCTGCAGGACGGCCGCATCGACGTCTATTCGCTGCCGGTTTTGTCGATCCATGACCTGTTGGCCAAGGCGAACGACCCGAATTTGGAAACCGTCGCTCCGGTCGTCAACGCACCCGTCTATTGCGATGGCGCGGCCTTCCGCAAACAGGATGTTGCGCTTCGCGATGCCTTCGACGTCGAGCTGAAGAAGCTGAAGGAATCGGGCGAATTCGCCAAGATCATCGAGCCCTATGGCTTTTCGGCCAAGGCGGCGATGTCGACGAGCCGCGAAAAGCTCTGCGCCGCAGCCAAGTAAACGGAAGTGGGCAGCCGGCCATGTGTCCTGTCATGGCCGGTTTGTCCCTAGCACGACCTCCAGAGAAGTGAGTTGCCGATGTCGGTATGGTCCGGCTATCTGACACTGATCCTTCAGGGCGCCCTGGTGACGCTCGAACTGACGATCATGGGCTCGGCGCTGGCCCTCGTCATGGCCTTCGTCGCAGGCCTCGGCCGCCTGTCGCGCTTCTTTGCGCTCCGGGCTCTGGCGACCGCTTATATCGAATTCTTTCGCGGCACCTCGATCTTCGTCCAGCTCTTCTGGGTCTATTTCGTCCTGCCCTTCGCGGGATTGACGCTGACGCCGCTGCAGGCGGGCGTGCTGGCGCTCGGCCTGAATGTCGGCGCCTACGGCGCAGAAGTGGTGCGTGGCGCCGTCAGGGCCGTCGGGCGCGAACAGTCGGAAGCCTGCATCGCGCTGAACCTGTCGCGATACCAACGCATGCGCCATGTCATCCTGCCGCAGGCCTTGCCCCTGATGCTGCCGACCTTCTGCAACAATGCGATCGAGCTTTTGAAAGGCACGGCCGTCGTGTCGCTGATCTCGCTGACCGACATGACCTTCCAGGCGCAAGTGGTGCGGGCACAGACGGGCAATACTCTGGTGCCTTTCGCAACGATCCTCATCCTCTATTTCCTCATGGCCTCCGCCATCTCGGCGGGCATGCGCCTGTTGGAGCGGCGGATGACACGCGGCCTCGACGGCATGAGGACCTGATCAATATGGAATGGGATTGGGATTTCGTCTGGCACATCATGCCGACCCTTCTCGAAGGGTTCAAGATCACCATTCTTGCCACCGTTCTCGGCGCCGCGGTCGCGATGATCGTCGGGCTCTTCCTCGCTATCGCGCGGCGATCATCGGTCGCAGCCCTATCAAAGACGGTCGGCTTCGTTTCCGAGTTCATTCGCGGGACGCCGCTGCTGGTGCAGCTCTATTTCATCTTCTACGTCCTGCCGGATATCGGCGTCCGGCTGTCGCCGCTGGTTGCCGGCGTCATCGGCATCGGTATTCACTATGCGACCTATACGGCGGAGGTCTATCGCGCCGGCATCGAGAACGTCTCGCGCGGACAATGGGAGGCGGCCAAGGCCACCAATCTGACGACGCGCCAGGCCTGGATCCACGTAATCCTGCCGCAGGCGATCCCGCCGATGATCCCGGCGCTCGCCAATTATTTCATCGCCATGTTCAAGGAGACGCCGCTGCTGTCGGCGATCACCGTGCTGGAATTGATGAACCAGGCCAAGAGCATCGCCAACAGCAACTATCGCTATATCGAACCGATGACGCTGGTCGGCGTCTTCTTCCTCGTCATCAGCTTGATATCGGTTGTCGGATTGCGCTGGCTCGAGGAGCGCTATGCCAGGGTGGACGACTGACATGACGGCATCGATCGAGATCATTCCCGCCGGCCGACTGCCACGGCTGGATGACCGGCCGCTGGAAAAGCGCATCGGCCTCGTCATTCTTGCCACCGACCACACGACGGAAGCCGATTTCCGGCGCATGGTCGCCAGCGACCGCATCGGCGTCTATGTCGGCCGCATCCATTACGCCAATCCGGTGACACCGGAAAATCTCCTGGAGATGCAGCCATCGCTGACGCAGGGCGCTGGGCTCATTCTGCCGGATGAGGCGTTGGATGTCGTCATGTATTCCTGCACCTCGGCCTCGGTCGTCATCGGCGACGGCAAAATCGAAGCGGCGATCCATGCGGCCAAACCGGGCGCTTGCGTGGTGACGCCGACGGCGGCGGCGGTAAGAGCCCTGAAGGTACTCGGCGCCAGGCAGATTTCCGTGCTGACGCCCTATACGATCGAAACCAGTCGGCCGATGGCGGACTATTTCACGCGACTCGGCTTTGCGATCGACCGCTTCACCTGCCTCGGCCTCAGCGACGACCGCGAGATGGCGCGGATCGCATTGGATGAAATCGCAGCCTTCGCGCGGCAGGCACTGGCGCCGCAATCCGATGCGCTGTTCATCTCCTGCACCGCCGTGCGCGCCGCCCAGGTCGCTGCCCGTATCGAAGCGGAGACCGGCAAGCCGGTGGTGACCAGCAATCTCGCGACCGCCTGGGCGTGCCTCAGGCTTTGCGGCGACGATCAGGCGCGGCCCGAGCTCGGTCAGCTGATGACCAGGCCCTATGGGGAAGGGTGAGAGCATGGAAGGCGCCTTGCCGGTTTCGTTGGAGGATATCCGCGCTGCGGCGCATCGGATCGCCGGCCGCATTGCCGAAACACCGATGGTGCCGTCGGCATCACTCGGCGAGATCGCCGGTGTTCCGGTCTGGCTGAAGCTCGAACATCATCAGACGACGGGCAGTTTCAAGCTTCGCGGGGCAACCAATGCGGTAGTGTCATTGTCGCCGGCGGAACGCGCGCGCGGCGTCGTCGCCGCCTCGACGGGCAATCACGGCCGGGCGCTTGCCTACGCAGCGAAGGCACAAGGCATGGTCGCGACGATCTGCATGTCGCGGCTGGTGCCGGAGAACAAGGTTTTGGAAATCCGCCGACTCGGCGCCGATGTGCGCATCGTCGGTCGGTCACAGGACGAGGCGCAGGGGGAAGTTGACCGGCTGGTGCGCGAAGAAGGGCTGGTAATGGTCCCGCCTTTTGATCATCCCGCTGTCGTGGCCGGTCAGGGGACGCTGGGGCTCGAAATCGTCAACGCATTGCCGGAGACAGCTACGGTTCTGGTGCCGCTCTCGGGCGGCGGCCTTGCCGCGGGCGTCGCCGCGGCGATCAAGGGCGTCAATCCGAAGACGAAAGTGATCGGCCTGACAATGGAACGGGGCGCGGCGATGAAAGCGAGCCTCGATGCTGGACGGCCGGTGCAGGTCGAGGAGGTGAGCAGCCTTGCCGACTCGCTCGGCGGCGGCATCGGCCCCGACAATCAGGTGACTTTCGCCATGTGCCGCGCGCTTCTCGACGACGTCCTGCTGTTGACGGAGGCGGAGATCGCCGCCGGCATGCGCCATGCCTATGCCCGCGAAGATGAGATCGTCGAGGGCGCGGGAGCGGTCGGAATAGCAGCGCTGCTGGCGGGAAAGATCCGCTCTGCAAGTCCGGTCGTTGCGATCCTTTCCGGGCGAAATGTCGACATGGAACAGCACCGCCGGGTGATTAACGGCGAGGGTGCAGCGTTCGCGGAGGATAGCCCATGAGCAGCATGATCATTCTGACGGAAGCGGAATTGCGCAGGATCGTGGTGCTCGATCCCGATGCGGTCGCCTGCGTCGAGCAGGCTTTCGCGGCGCTTGCAACGAAAGCGGTGGCCATGCCGCCGATTTTGCGGCTCGACATTCCAGAGTATCGGGGTGAGGTCGACGTGAAGACGGCCTACGTCCCCGGCATCGAAGGTTTCGCGATCAAGATCAGCCCTGGTTTCTTCGACAATCCAAAGATCGGCCTGCCGAGCACCAATGGCATGATGGTGCTGCTGTCGAGCCGGACCGGCCTGGTGCAGGCGCTGCTTCTGGACAATGGCTATCTCACCGACGTGCGTACCGCGGCAGCCGGCGCCGTCGCGGCGAAATACCTGTCGCGGGAAAATTCCGGCGTGGCCGCAATTTTCGGCGCCGGTATGCAGGCTCGGCTGCAGCTCGAAGCGCTGACGCTGGTGCGGCCCATTACCGAAGCCAGGATCTGGGCGCGTGATGCCGCAAAGGCACGAAAGGCAGCGGCGGAATTGAGCGGAAAACTCGGCTTTCCCGTCATTGCGATGTCGGCTCCGAGAGAAGCGATGTCCGGCTCTGATATTGTCGTGACCACCACACCGGCGGAAACCCCCATCCTCGAAGCGGGGTGGCTCGAACCTGGGCAGCATCTGACGGCTATGGGGTCGGATGCGGAGCACAAGAACGAGATCGATCCCGCAGCTATCGCCCACGCGAGCCTTTATGTCGCCGACAGCCTGAAGCAGACGCGCCGTCTCGGCGAACTGCACCATGCAATCGATGCCGGTCTGGTCTCAGCCGATGCCGATTTTGCCGAACTCGGCCGGATTGTTGCCCGTCAGATACCGGCCAGGACGAGCAATGATCAGATCACCATAGCCGACCTCACCGGAACCGGCATCCAGGATACAGCCATCGCCACACTCGCCTTCGCCCGCGCCGGCGCGGCGGATGCCGGCACCCCATTCGACAGCTGACCGGCGCGGAGCCGCAAAAGAAGGGAAGAGACATGACCCAGCCCAATCTGAAGTTTTCGCTCGGCGAATATGCCGCGCGGCTGGAAAAAACACGGCGCGCCATGGAGGCGAAGGGTGTCGACCTGCTTGTTGTCAGCGACCCCTCGAACATGGCTTGGCTGACAGGCTATGACGGTTGGTCCTTCTACGTGCACCAGGCCGTGATCGTGCCGCCGCAGGGGGAGCCGATCTGGTTCGGCCGAGGCCAGGACGCCAATGGCGCCAAGCTCACCGCCTATCTCAAGCACGACAATATCGTCGGCTATCCCGATCACTACGTGCAATCCACCGAACGCCATCCGATGGATTACCTATCCGGCATCCTGGAGGAGCGCGGCTTCGCAAAGCTGACGATCGGCGTCGAAATGGACAATTACTGGTTCTCGGCGGCCGCCTTCGCCGCACTGCAGAAGCATCTGCCGAACGCGCGCTTCGTCGACGCGACTGCGCTGGTCAACTGGCAGCGCGCGGTCAAGAGCGAGACGGAGATCAAATACATGCGCAATGCGGCCCGGATCGTGGAAGCCATGCACGCCCGCATCTTCGACAAGATCGAGGTGGGCATGCGTAAATGCGATCTGGTGGCGGAAATCTACGACGCCGGCACCCGCGGCGTCGATGGCATCGGCGGCGACTATCCGGCGATCGTGCCGCTGCTGCCATCCGGCGTCGAAGCATCCGCACCGCATCTGACCTGGGACGACCGGCCGTTGAAGAAGGGAGAGGGCACCTTCTTCGAGATCGCCGGCTGCTACAACCGCTATCATCTGCCGCTGTCGCGCACGGTCTTCCTCGGCAAGCCGACGCAGGCCTTTCTCGACGCCGAAAAGGCGACACTGGAAGGCATGGAAGCCGGTCTTGCGGTCGCCAGACCCGGCAATAGCTGCGAGGATATCGCCAATGCCTTCTTCGCAGTGCTGAAAAAATACGGGATCGTCAAAGACAATCGTACGGGTTACCCGATCGGGCTTTCCTATCCGCCGGACTGGGGCGAGCGAACCATGAGCCTGCGGCCGGGCGACCGGACGGAACTGAAGCCCGGCATGACCTTCCATTTCATGACCGGCCTCTGGCTCGAGGACATGGGTTTCGAAACGACGGAGAGCATCCTCATCACCGAGAGCGGTGTCGAATGCCTCGCTAGCGTTCCGCGCAAGCTGATGGTCAAGGATTGAGGCCGTCATGACAGACACTGGTTTGCGGCCGTCGCCGATCAGCGCGACGGTAGATTTTGCCGCCGAGGGCGTCCAGCACGGGTTCCTCCGGCTGCCGTACAGTCGTGACGATTCCGCTTGGGGCTCGGTAATGGTTCCGATAACCGTCGTCAGGAACGGCCAGGGACCGACGGCGCTTCTGACTGGCGGCAATCATGGGGACGAATATGAAGGGCCAATCGCGCTCTTCGATCTCGCCCGCTCGCTGCGAGCCGACGAAGTCAGTGGCGCTGTCATCATCGTGCCGGCGATGAATTACCCGGCATTCCTGGCGGGAACCAGAACGTCGCCGATCGACAGGGGCAACATGAACCGCAGCTTTCCGGGCCGTCCGGACGGCACGGTGACAGAAAAGATCGCCGATTATTTCCAGCGCGTGCTTCTGCCGATGGCCGATTTCGTTCTCGACTTCCACTCCGGCGGCAAGACGCTCGATTTCCTCCCGTTTTGCGCAGCGCACATCCTGCCGAACAAACAGCAGGAAGCACAGGCTTTTGAATTCGTGACAGCCTTTGCCGCACCCTATTCGATGAAGATGCTGGAGATCGATGCGGTCGGCATGTACGACACGGCAGCCGAGGAAATGGGTAAGATCTTCATCACGACCGAGCTCGGCGGTGGCGGTACCGCCACGGCCAGAAGTGCGGCGATCGCCAAACGCGGCACCATGAATGTGCTGAGGCATGCGGGTATCGTCTCCGGCGCCGTCGACAGCAGTCCGACGAACTGGCTCGACATGCCGGACAGCCGCTGTTTCTCCTTCGCAGAACAGGGCGGATTGATCGAACCTACCATCGACCTCGGTGAAGCGGTTGCCGAAGATGCCGTCATCGCCCGCATCTATCCCACAGGAAAGACCGGAGAGGCGCCACGCGAAATCCGTGCCGCCATGGATGGTATTCTCTGTGCCCGGCATTTCCCGGGCCTGGTCAAATCAGGCGACTGCGTTGGCGTCGTGGCGGTTGTGACGAACTGAAAAGACGACAGGCAGCGTGAGATAAGTTTCACCTGCCGATGAACGTCACGCCGCCTTCTGCGATTTCGACCTGGCGGTTGCCGCATCGGTTTGGAAGCGGCTGACAATTCCTTCCAGCGTCTGCGTCTGGCTTCCGAGCGCACGGCAGGCCGAGACCGTTTCGGCGGCCATGGCGGCATTGCGCTGAGTGACCTCATCGAGCGCGTTGACAGAGGCATTGATTTCCCCGATCGCGAGCGCCTGCTCTGAGGAAACCGAAACGATGCGGGCGATCAGCCCGGCGACTTGCTCGACCTGGCCTTCGATTTCCATAAGCGCCTTGCCGGTGCGGTTGACGAGCTCCACACCGGTGGAAACATGAGACGATGAGGTGGAAATCAGGGATCTAATCTCCTTGGCGGCGTTGGCTGAGCGAAGAGCAAGCTCACGCACTTCCTGGGCCACAACGGCAAAGCCTTTGCCGGCTTCGCCTGCGCGGGCGGCTTCGACGCCGGCGTTGAGCGCCAGAAGGTTGGTCTGGAAGGCGATCTCGTCGATGACGTTGACGATCTCGCCGATCTGGGTGGACGAACCTTCGATCTTTTGCATGGCGGCGATCGCATCGCGAACGATGGCGGCCGAATGTTCTGCGCTGCTGCGGGTCTCCGCCATCATGCCGGTCGCCTTGCCTGCATGGTTCGAAGCGTCCTTGGCCTTGGCGTTCATTTCGCCGAGCGCGCTCGCTGCCTCTTCAAGCATGGCGGCCTGCTGTTCGGTGCGCGATGCAAGGCTGTCGGCGGCATCCGTGATGCCGGAGGAGGAAGTGCCGACCTGCCTGGAGGTCTGGGCGACCTCCGCCATCGAGACGCAAAGCGCATCCAGGCTGCCGTTGAACTTGGCACGTAGCGTTTCGTAGGCGGGTGCGAAGGCCGTGGTGATCCGGCAATTCAGATTGCCGAGCGAGAGCTGGTCCAGGCCGTAGGTCAGCTCCTCGATCACCGTTTCGCGGCGCTGTTCCTCGGCGGCCTTTTCAGCCATCTGGCTGTGTTCGCGCTGGAATTCCTGGTCGCGAAGCGCCGTCTCGCGCTTTTGAGCATCTTGTCGTTCCAGCGCATTGCGGCGGAACACCGCCACGGCCTTGGACATGGCGCCGATCTCGTCGGAGCGGTCGAAATAGGGAACCTCGGTCGAAAAATCGCCTTCGGCAAGGCTGCCCATATAGGCCTTCATGCCGTCAAGCGGCACAATGGCCCGGCGGCGCAGAAAATAGAGCCCGACCAGCAGCAGGGCGAAAGAGCCGAAGCCCGCGGCGCCAGCATAGACCGTCCAGGTCACGATTTCAGAAGCGGCGTTCTTTTCCTCGCCCTTCAGGAAGGCGTCGGAGTTCGCGACAAGTTTCTCCACAGCATCCTGGTGCGCATGGAAGGCGCCGCGCAATTGCTCGATGGCGCCCTGCGCCTTGTCTTGGTCCTTTGCCTTCAACGCCGGGATGATCTCGCGGTTCATCACGTCCCAGAATGCATCGCCCTTGGTCAGCACATCATTTTCTAGCTCGTCCTTCAAAGCCTGAGGCAGCCGGGTGGACTTCCAATAGGCGCGGCGGTCGTCGTAAGCGGTCTTCAGATTTGCGATCTTGGTAAGATTGATCTCGGTGAGTTCGGGAAATTTGCTGGCCTCGAAAGAGAGCATGTAGGATTCGACAACGAAGAGCGGCGGCGGCAGGATATCGGCAATGAGGTCCTTGCCGTAGATCACCTGCTCGTAAACCGGACCGTTGACCTTCAGCCGTTCGAGTGCCGATTGCTGCAACCCGATCGACATGAAAAGGCCAGTCGAAACAGCGACGCCGAAGGCCACCAAACTGCGCGCAATAGTAAGTGCCAAGACTGTCTCCAAATAACTTTGCGGCTCTCTTCTTCGAGACGCCTGATCTACGTAGAGCATTATTTCTCAAGAACGCTGAAATGTGGTTAATTTCTTATTCGGATGAGAAGTCGACTAACCGTCCTGGCAAGGAGGCAGCCGTCCAAAATTGGGATGGTTGAAGACAACCACATATTTTCGGTACCAAGCCATCACTTGCCATCTTGATGGCTAAACGGGAGCTCGCTATATGTATCGCAAAGGAGCTGATCATGGCTGAACCTCAGCTTTCGGTACGAAGCGCGAGGGCGCGTGATCTTGCCCACCGGCTGGCACGCCGTGAAAACCGGTCGGTTGCCGACATCGTCGAGCGGGCGCTCGAATCCTATGAAATACGCCAGGCCGGCCGGGAGCCGGCGTCATCTTTCTACACCAGGCTTTCGCAGCAAAGCGGAACGGATATCGACCTTGAGACTGTCCTCAAGGAAGGCCGGCAGGCGCATAAGGGCATCGAGCTTTGATTTTTCTCGATACCAACATTGTTTCGGAAACGTTGAGAAAATCACCCGATGAAGCGGTGATCGCATGGCTCGTTCGTCATGATGCTGAATTGGCTCTGCCGACTGTGACGATTGCCGAGGTCGCCTACGGTATCCAGAAGATCCGGCCTGATCAAAGAGCCGAGCGCCTCGAACAAGGACTGTCCGATTGGCGTCGCCGCTTCGCGGACCGGATTTTTGGCCTGACCGAGGAGGCCGCTCTTGCCTATGGTGAGATCATGGGAACCGCAACTCACCAAGGACGCGGCATGTCAGCGCCGGATGGTATGATCGCAGCTATTGCGCGGGTCAATGGCGGTCGACTTGCCACCCGAAACCTGGGCGATTTCGCGACCACGGACCTCGAATTGATCTCCCCTTGGGAGTTTTGATCTCCCGAAGCACTGGAAGCAGGAACCTAATCCGGTGGACGGGTTTTTATAATTGCCGTGGCGTTCGATCCGTTCTGCGACGGCGCTCTCAGGCCAATCGCATCAGCATATGTTGAGCTTGCCGATCTATCGCAGCAGTTCAATCAGCCTGTCCGTATCTTCCTGGCAGAGCCTGCCTGCCTGGATCCTCCCTGGCGTCCGACGGCCGGGCCGTTACAATTCGGCCTTGCTCACATAGCCGCCGCCTCGTGATCCAGATCGGCAACGTTCATGCCGGCGCCGCCATCATCTCTGCTGCCGGAGCCGGACTGATCGAAGCGGTTTATCGCAGCGTCATCAGCTGGGGCATCAATTTGTCGGTGCTGCCGGACGTGTCTAAGTCGACCAGCCCATCGTGGTTGCTTTTTTTTGCTGAAACCGTACTACAGGACAGAATGCCTTAAGATGTGGACGTCGTGTTGCAAAACTGACGAGTTCTCTAAATCGAAATTGCTGATGCCACGACAGAAAAAATCGCCCCGATATTTCAGGCTGCTTTTCAGGATCGTAGGCATGCGTTCCGGCAAAGCGGCCTGATCGTCATGGATATCACCGACGAGAGCTCAGATGAGCCGCGCAAAAGGGGCCGGCCGAAAGTCTCCAGCGACGAAGACAAGCGCACTCATATCGTCGAAGTCGCCCGCCGCGTTTTCGTAAAATACGGCTATGCCGGAAGCACGACGGCAGTGGTCGCCTCGGAGGCGGGTGTTTCCAAGCAGACGCTCTACAAGCTGTTTCAGAGCAAGGAAGAGCTGTTTGCAGCTGTAGTCGGCGCGCATCGGCGCCTCATGCTCGACCTGCCGAGGCCCCCCGAGGATATCCCGATCACGGTGAGTCTCGAGCGTATCTTCATGATCGACATGGACGAGGATACGGATGCGGAACGCGCCGGCTTCCTGCAGCTTGTCTTTCGCGAAGCGACGCAGTTTCCCGAGCTTATCGACATTCTCCAGCGCGAAGGCATACTCACCAGCAGGCAACATCTCGCCGACTGGCTGAGCGATCGCCGGGCGGAAGGCAGGCTGTCGCTGGATGATCCGGAGAGCGGCGCTCGCATGCTGATGGATATGATCTTTGGCGGCATGGGCCCGCCGGAAGGTCGCGTGCAAGCCTGGCCCGACCGGGCACTGATGCTTGCCCATCTTCACCGCTGCATCGCGATCTTCGCCGCCGGCGTCGCGGCCGCTTAGAGCGGTAAAGTGGCGCAGCAACTCTCGCATCCCACGCCGCGCAATCCCTGGATCAAGTGCTTGCCGCCCGAATCTGAGTGCCAGTCTCCCCAACGTGGCTTCATAGGCAACCGTTGCCCGCCACAGCGCTTTCACGAGGAAACACCGGCAAGGTCCCGACGGTCGGTGAAGTCATGAGCGACTACAAGCTCTACTCCTATGCCATGAAGGCCTAGGGCCTCGAAGATATGCCAGGCCTTCATGAAAGAGGTGCTCGAAAGCGACTTAGCCCCAAGGGCGCGCCGCGGGCGAGGAAATCGAAAACCGATCGCAAAATGCTGCGCTGCCGAAAAAATCGCCAAGCCCTCTGCTGCGCGTTTTTTCGGCATGCCCCATTGACAATTCACCGCCGATGGCACTTGATATCGAAATCCAATAAAATAGACAGATGTCCGGTATATTGGATCATCGAAACATCTACAAAGGGGAACGCCATGATCATTTCCTTTCGCAACGGCCTGATGTCGCTGGCCATCGCCGCCTTGGTGTCGACGCCTGTGCTCGCCGAGGGCAGCAAGCTCGACGAAGTGCTGGCCCGCGGCCACCTCGTCCTCGGCACGGGCAGCACCAATGCGCCCTGGCATTTCAAGAGCGCCGACGACAAGCTCCAGGGCTTCGATGTCGACATGGGCCACATCATTGCTAAGGCGCTCTTCGGCGATCCCGAGAAGATCGAATATGTCAACCAGTCCTCGGACGCCCGCATTCCGAACATCACCACGGATAAGGTCGACATCACCTGCCAGTTCATGACGGTTACGGGTGAACGCGCTCAGCAGGTTGCCTTCACCATTCCCTATTATCGTGAGGGCGTCGGTCTGATGCTCAAGGCGGATGGAAAATATGCCGACTACGCCGCCTTGAAGGCGGCCGGCTCGTCGGTCACCATTTCGGTTCTTCAGAACGTCTATGCCGAAGCCATGGTTCATGCCGCATTGCCGGAGGCGGCCGTCGACCAGTACGAATCCGTCGACCTCATCTATCAGGCGCTGGAGTCGGGCCGTGCCGATGCCGCCGCCACGGACCAGTCGTCGCTCGCCTGGTACATGACGCAGAACCCGGGCCGCTACAAGGATGCCGGCTACGGCTGGAACCCACAGACCTATGCCTGCGCCGTCAAGCGTGGTGATCAGGACTGGCTGAACTTCGTCAACACCGCTCTTCACGAAGCGATGACCGGTGTCGAGTTTGACTTTTATGCCAAGTCCTTCAAGACCTGGTTCGGCAAGGATCTGACCCCACCGCAGATCGGCTTTCCGGTTGAGTTCAAGTGAACCGCCATGCGGAGCGGGATTGTTCTCCCGCTCCGCTGCAGTGCGTATTCTGAAAGGGCGGCCCGCATGGGTTACACGCTGAATTTCGCTGCCGTCTGGCGCAATTTCGATTTTCTTTTGAGCGGGCTTGCGCTCAGCCTCGGCCTTGCGGTGATCTCGATCCTGATCGGAGCCGCGATCGGTCTCGTCGTGGCCTTCGCGCTGACATCCAGGCGCCCCTTTGCGGTCCTGCCGGGGCGAATCTATGTCACTGTCATCCGCAACCTGCCGATCCTCGTGCTGGTGCTTTTCGCCTTTTTCGCGCTGCCGCAGATGGGGTTGCGCCTCGACAAGATGAAAAGCTTCGTGCTGGTTCTCTCCCTCTATTCCGGCGCATATCTCGCCGAAGTGTTCCGTGCCGGCCTGCTGTCCATCCCGAGAGGGCTGACGGAAGCCGGCCTCGCCATCGGCCTGACGGGGATGCAGATCCGCAGTTCCATCATCGCGCCGCTGATGCTGCGTAACGTGCTGCCATCGCTCTCCTCGACGATCATCTCGCTCTTCAAGGATACCTCGCTCGCCGCCGCCATCGCCGTGCCCGAGCTGACCTTTGCCGCCCGCAAGATCAATGTGGAGAGCTTCCGCGTCATAGAGACCTGGATCGTTACATCAGCCCTCTATGTCGCGACCTGTTTCCTCATCGCCGCCTTGATGCGCCTCGTCGAGCGCCGCCTGGCCCTGCCGAGATAGTCCCGATGTCTCACACCTTTCTCGAACAACTCTGGATCGCCCGCTACGTCATCATGAACGGCATCGCCATGACGGTGTCGATCTCCCTGCTGGCCATTCTTGCAGGCTCGGTCCTCGGTGTCTTTGTCGGCCTGGCGCTGGTTTACGGCGGCATCGTTTTGCGTCTCCTCGTGCGGGCCTATACTGATATCATCCGGGGGACGCCGGTACTCGTGCTCGTGCTGGCAAGCTATTATGTCTCCGCCGCGGTCGGTCTCGATCTCGGACCCTTTTCTGCCGGTGTGCTCGCGCTTGCCATCTTTTGCTCTTCCCATGTCGGCGAAATCGTGCGCGGAGCGCTTCAGGCGATCCCGAAAGGTCAGACCGAAGCCGCAAAGGCGATCGGCTTGACCTTTACCCAGACTTTCACCTCGGTGCTGTGGCCGCAGGCCATGCGGCAGTGTCTGCCGGCCTGGGTGAATACGGCGGCCGAGATGGTGAAGGCCTCGACGCTGCTCTCCGTCATCGGCGTCGCGGAGCTGCTTCTGCGCACGCAGGAGATTATTTCCCGCAATTTCATGAGCCTCCAGTTCTACTTCCTGGCCGGCGGCCTCTATTTCATCGTCAATTACGGCATCGAGCACTTCGGCAAATATGTCGAGCGCAAGACCGCCCTGCCGTCCTGAGGAGACCTCCGATGGCCAAGACCATTCTCGACATCAAGGGTCTGCGCAAGACTTACGGCATCCACGAAGTTCTCAAAGGCGTTGATTGCGCCGTGCAGGAAGGCGAGGTCATCTCCATCATCGGCTCATCCGGCTCCGGCAAAACCACCTTGCTGCGCTGCGTCAACATGCTTGAGGAATTCCAGGGCGGCACGATCAGCCTGGACGGCGAGGAGATCGGCTATCATGTCGACGGTGCGACGCGGCGGCGCAAGAGCGAGAAGGAGATCGCCCGCCAGCGCGCGCTGACCGGCATGGCTTTTCAGCAGTTCAATCTCTTCCCGCATATGAGTGCGGCCGAAAACGTTATGCTCGGCCTCGTCAAGGTGAAGAAGATGACGAAGCCCGAAGCCCGCGCCGTTGCTGAAAAATGGCTGGATCGGGTCGGCCTTGCTGCCCGTGCCAACCATTATCCGGGCCAGCTCTCCGGCGGCCAACAGCAGCGCGTTGCAATTGCTCGCGCCATCGCCATGTCGCCGCGGCTGATGCTGTTCGACGAGGTCACCTCCGCGCTCGATCCGGAACTGGTGGGCGAAGTGCTGCAGGTAATCAAGGGGCTTGCCGCCGACGGCATGACCATGCTGCTCGTCACCCACGAGATGCGTTTTGCCTACGAGGTTTCCTCCCGCGTGATCTTCATGAACCAGGGCGTCATCTGCGAAGAGGGCGATCCGAAGGAAATGTTCGTGCGCCCAAAGACCGAGCGGTTGGCGGAATTTCTCAAAACTTCGAGCTTCAATTAATAGGACGTCATCCGCGATACGGTTTTCATCGAGACCGCAGGTCTTGATGTGGTCGATCTACCGGCTTCGGCGGGTTATACCTCCGCCCCGGTTGGAAGGTCGGATCTGGTCTTTGGCTGCCGGCATCGGTAACAGGTCGATGCCCGGGGCAGGGAGCGCGCACAAATTCCGTTCAGGCTGCATTCCCCGCAGGCAAATCTCCCGCGAAAAATCCGAGGCACGTTGAAAATCCTGAACCCGGGATTTTGGCACGAGCTTTGCTTTCTGTCTTGTATGCAAGATAGCCACACATCCGAGACCACGCAGAAGTCCATTGAGGCAACGATCGTCTCGGGCATCCTTTCCGCCAAGATTCGCCCAGGCACGCGTCTTGGCGAAAACCAGCTGGCAGTGCTCTTTGGCGTGTCCCGAACCCGCGTGCGTGAAGCCATGATGCGCCTGGAGACTCGCGGCATCGTGCATGTCAGCCCTCGGCGAGGCTGGTTCGTTGTCGAGCCGTCCGCTGAAGACGCGATCGCCGTCTATGAGGCAAGGCGTATCGTCGAGGCCGGATTGCTGCGCAGCATGGGTGTGCTGACGGACGAGGGGCGCAGGGCTCTCGACACCCATCTGAACGAGGAACGGACTGCAATGGCGGCGGGCGACCGCCAGCGCCTGACCTATTTGATGGGCGATTTCCACATCCGCATCGCCGAATTGAGCGGGAACGCCATCATTGTCGATATTCTCCGCGACCTCACAGCCAGAACGATCCTTATTTCGATGCTCTATCAATCCGAATTTCATGCGGCGCAGTCTCACGCCGGGCACTGCCGCATTTTTGAGGCGATGCAGGCAGGTGATTTCGTCAGAGCTGCGGAGCTCTCCGTCGAACATCTTGACGAAGTGGAAATGGGCCTCGACCTCACCGCGCGCCCGGATCCGCTTTCGGATCTGCGTCATTCCCTATCGCTTCCGCCCAAGAGCGCGTCCTCAGTCTTCCAACAGCCAGACCCAAAAATCGCACGTTTAAAGGAGCAATGACACATGCTGACAAGACGAATCTTCTTCGCAATCGCGGCTTTCGCCGCGACCTTCAGCTTCAACTCGCCGTCTCACGCCGATGCTCTCGCCGACATTACGGCCCGCGGTACGCTGCGTGTCGCGGTCCCGCAGGATTTCCCCCCGTTCGGCAGTGTCGGCACCGACATGGCGCCGATGGGCTACGATATCGACGTGGCCAACCTCATTGCCGAAAAGCTGGGCGTCAAAGCCGAGCTCGTGCCGGTCACAAGCGCCAACCGCATTCCTTATCTGCAGACGAACAAGGTCGATCTCGTCATCTCAAGCCTCGGCAAGAACCCGGATCGCGAAAAGGTGATCGATTTCTCGGTCGCCTATGCGCCCTTCTTCAACGGCGTGTTCGGGCCGGCTGATCTTTCGGTCGCCAAGGCGGAAGATCTCGCGGGCAAGAGCGTCGGCGTCACACGCGGCGCCGTGGAGGATCTCGAACTGACGAAGATCGCGCCGGCCGACGCAACGATCAAGCGTTACGAGGACAATAACGGCACCATCTCGGCGTTCCTGTCCGGCCAGGTCGACATCGTCGCCACCGGCAACGTCGTGGCGGCCGCGATCCTCGCCAAAAATCCTCCCAAGCGCCCTGAGCTGAAGTTCCTCATCAAGAATTCGCCCTGCTACATCGGCCTCAATAAGGAGCAGGCCGCGCTGCTGGAGAAAGTCAACGGCATTGTCGCCGCCGCCAAAGCCGATGGCACGCTGAACGCCATATCGCAAAAGTGGCTCGGCGCTGATCTGCCGTCCGATCTGTAGGGAAACCGGGTGTTGCGCATGTCTCCCGCGCCCGCGGGAGACATGCGCTCCGTCACTGCAAGAGGGGACATTCCTTGAGCTACCATTTCGAATTCGGCTGGCTGCTTCAATATTACCCTGAGATCAGCAAGGGCATACTGATTACCCTGGAACTCATCCTCGTCGGTGGCGTGCTCGGCATTTCGCTCGGCATCTGCTGCGCCTGGGTGCGGGCACTTGGCCCGGTCTGGCTGAAACCTGTCGTTGCCGCCTATGTCGAACTGATCCGCAACACGCCGTTCCTGATCCAGCTGTTCTTCATCTTTTTCGGTCTGCCGTCGCTCGGCCTCCAGCTCTCGGAATTGACGGCCGCCAATCTCGCAATGGTCGTCAACCTCGGCGCCTATAGCTGCGAGATTATCCGTGCCGGGATCCAGGCAACGCCGAAGGGCCAGTTCGAGGCAGGCGAGAGCCTCGCCTTGACTCGCTTCGAGACCTTCCGGCATGTCGTTCTCGTGCCGTCGCTGCAGCGCATCTGGCCGGCGCTGTCGTCGCAGGTGGTCATCGTCATGCTCGGCTCGGCGGTCGTATCGCAGATCGCTGCTGAGGATCTGACCTTTGCCGCGAATTTCATACAATCGCGAACCTTCCGCGCCTTCGAGGCCTACATCGTCTCGACAGCAATCTATCTCGCGCTGGCAATCCTGCTCCGGCAGGTGCTGGGTCTGATCGGCTGGTTCATCTTCCCGAGGAGAACAGCACGATGATCACGTTCACACTCTGGGACATCCTGCGCAACCTGCTACTCGCCACCCGCTGGACAATTGTTCTGTCGGTGGTCTCGTTCGTCGGCGGCGGCATGGTCGGTCTGGGTCTGCTGTTCCTGCGCATCAGCAAACGCAGGGCTGCCAGGGCATTCGCGAAATATTACATCGAGCTCTTCCAGGGCACGCCGCTGTTGATGCAGCTCTTCATCGCCTTTTTCGGTCTCGGAATCTTCGGAATTGACGTGCCGGCCTGGCTTGCCGCGGGATTGGCGCTGATCCTGTGGAGCGCCGCCTTCCTCACCGAGATCTGGCGAGGCTGCGTCGAAGCGGTTGCCAAAGGTCAGTGGGAAGCCTCCGCCAGCCTCGGCATGGGCCGCCTGCAGCAGATGCGCTACGTCATCCTTCCGCAAGCGCTGAGGATCGCCATCCCGCCAACCGTCGGTTTCTCCGTTCAGATCGTCAAGGGCACGGCGCTAACCTCGATCATCGGCTTCGTCGAATTGTCGAAAGCCGGCACCGTGGTCACCAACGCCACCTTCCAGCCCTTCACCGTCTACGGGCTCGTCGCGCTCATCTATTTCGCCCTTTGCTGGCCCTTGTCAAAAAGCAGCCAGATCCTGGAGAGGAAGCTCAATGTCGCTCATCGAAATCACTGAGGTCCGTAAAAGCTTCGGCGCCACCGAGGTGTTGAAAGGCATCAACCTCGACGTCGAGTCAGGGGAGGTCATCGCCATTATCGGCAAGAGCGGTTCTGGAAAATCGACGCTGCTTCGCTGCATCAACGGGCTTGAGACCATTACCAGCGGTTCCATCTCCGTGGCCGGCGCACAGCTCCTTGATGATGATGTGCATCTGAAGGCGCTGCGGCTCAAGGTCGGCATGATCTTCCAGCAATTCAATCTGTTCCCGCATCTGACGGCCGGCGGCAATGTCATGCTGTCGCAGACCGTGGTCAAGAAGACACCGAAAGCCGAAGCAGAGGCGACCGCCCGCAAGATGCTGGAGCGGGTAGGGCTTAGCCACAAGTTCGACGCCTATCCGGATGAGCTCTCGGGCGGTCAGCAGCAGCGCGTCGCCATCGCCCGCGCGCTCGCCATGCAGCCGACCGCGCTTCTTTGCGACGAGATCACCTCGGCGCTCGATCCGGAGCTGGTGGCCGAAGTTCTGGCCGTCGTGCGCGAGCTTGCTGCCGAGGGAATGACGCTCCTGATGGTCACGCATGAGATGAGGTTCGCCCGCGACGTCTGCAGCCGCGTCGTCTTCATGCATCAGGGCCGGGTCCATGAAGCTGGCCGGCCGGAGGATGTCTTCGCCCATCCGCAGACGGCTGAGTTGAAGCAGTTTCTCGGTGTCAGCTAGAGCTCTAGATTGAAGCATTCTGTTTGGCTCAAATGGAGTCGGATGGTCGACCGGCCGGCGCGCGCCGTAGCTCAGCCCTACGGCAAGCCGGCTGGTCGATCAGGGGGCCCGTTTCAGCCAGCCAAGCACATGAAGGGGCGCTTTGCGCACCCGATCCGGCTATGTACGGTCGCCGCGACTGGTCAGTGACTCAGCATCTCCTCGGCGATCTGCTTCCCACTCAGGCTCGCGGGGTAGTAGGTCGGCCAGTTGGTGACCTCATTCAGTAGCGCGGCGCGGTCATTGCCCCAGTAAAGATGGTAGTGGTCGGCCTTCTCGGGGGCGACGATGTGATCGCTGAACTGGATGAACCGAGGTGCGGCGTCATCACCGGCGCTCTTTCTGAAGATGAAACGAACCCCTCGATTACCCTTCTTGTAGGTGAGAATTTCGTGCCCATCCGTCTCGTAGTCTCCGACCACGGAGTCCTTGCCACGGAAAAAGGTAACCTTCTTTCCATTGATGACGATCCGGTCAACGATGCGCGTCGCTTAGTGATCAGCACTCAACGAACACATTCAGGTCATTCAGAAGGCGCCCGTTGCTGCAAAAGGTCCGGTTCAAACAGCATCGGTGCCGAAATCCGCGATCGTGCTGGCGTCATAGGCGCCGTTTTGGCCGGCCCGCTGACCGGATCACAGGCGGGGAGCCGTATCATTCTTCGACTTGTTCGGGCTGCAACGTCAAAGTTCGGCCTGCGGCCGCTCTGTCTTCGATCTGCCGACAGGGCGGCCGCTCTGGAAATTATCAGTTCTTGGTGCCGACAGGCGGGGGCAGCAAGACCGGTTCAGCCGAATGCTTTGGTGCCATCAGCTGCGCCAGGATGTCGTCGGCCGATTCACTCGAACCGCCAATCCCGGCCTCGCGCAATTGACGATCGAGATCGCTGCCGTTTTCCAGCGCGGCCAGTTCAGCACCGGCTTCGATGCGGCCGGCAGTGATTTCCTGGCGCTTCTTGATGCGCTCGAGACTTTCGACGGCGCTGCCGAGGCGGGTGTTGATGCCAGATTGATTGTGGGCAATCGCCGATTGAGCGCGCAGCAGCGACTCGTTGGCTTTGACATTCTCCACCTCGCGCTTCATCTGAGCAATGCGCGATTCGGTTTCCTGGATCGTGCGCAGCATCTGCTGCTGACGGGGCAGCAGCCGATCGAGCTCTTCCTGGTCTCGCTGCACTTCGGCGCGACTGTTGGCAATGCGCTGCGCGAGACCCTGCGCGAGGTCCGCGCGGCCGGCGGAGATTGCAGCGCGGGCGCTGTCGGTGTCCTTGGCTTCCTTTGCGCGGTTTTCTTCAAGCCGGCGCATGACGCTCTTGTTCGACGCCATGATGCCGGCCAGATCGGATCGAGCCCGGCGCAGCGACTGTTCGGCATCGCGGATTTCTTGGTCAAGAATGCGCATGGATTGGCTGTCGGCCGCCGCTTCCGCTGCCTCGTTGATGCCGCCACGAATGGCGGTAAAAATCTTTCCCCAGGTGCTCACGCTGCAATCTCCCCGCTTTTCCATTCTTCAATCATGTGTGCCGCATCGACCGCGTTGGCAGCCAGAATGGCGACCTCCTCGACGACTGTCTCGGCCGACGAGCGAGCCGACAGCGAGCCGAACAATTCATACCATTCCTCGCCGTCGATCGTGGTGATGCCGAAGCTGGAGAGCGGCACGAACTTGTGCGTCTTGAGAACCATCCGTTCGAAGGCCTCTCGCTTGGGCACGTCCTTGCATGGCACGAGAACAACGCTGACGAGAATATCGCGCTCACCGCTCACCGCGACGAAGACGTCGAGATCGCCTCTTTCCTTAAGAGTTACGCAGATGACGTCTCCTTGTTCGGGTACGGCGACGTCCACATCGCCCAGCGCTTCCGGATCAGCGGCGAACAGGCGTGTTAAAGTGGTCAGGTTCCAGGTCTCCAAAAAGTCCTCCATCGGTTAGAGCGTCGGAATCATCTGGGTAGTCGATTTACAACTTAAAGGTCTGGCGCGCGAAATAAATTTCAGTAGGGTATCTGTCAGCAACGGGGGCGAATCGCTTGCCATTTATCGCTACATTACTGCGGCGTGTATATCTGTCGCTCAGCGAATTGGCGTGGTCAGCCCTTCTTGTTATCCTCCTTGTGCACTTGGTTACGTCCTACCTGCTCTTCATGCTGGCCGGCGAAGGTGATCTCGTCGGCAACCCGATCGACTTTGTTTATTACTATATGGTTACGGCAACGACTGTCGGCTATGGCGATCTTTCCCCAAAATCGGGGCTCGGTCGGATCATGACCGTCCTCGTTGTTCTTCCCGGTGGCATTGCCATCTTTACCGCTGTTCTTGGCAAGTTGTTGACAGCGATCGGTACGATGTGGAGGAATCGCATGCGCGGACTGGGTGATTACAGCGAACGCACCGGTCATATCATCGTTTTGGGTTGGCAGGAGGGGCAGACTTATCAAACGCTGCGGCTGCTGCATTCCGAACGGCATGCCGACGAACCGATGGCCGTCCTGGTCGCCAAGGAGCTGCCGGAAAATCCCGCCAGCGATTTTGCCGACTACGTCCGCACGGAACGGCTTGCCGATGCCGACGCCTTGCTGCGGGCCGGCGTGGCCCAGGCACGTGCGATCATCGCGCGCGGAGCAAATGACGACGAAACGCTCGCTGCGGTGCTGATCGCCGAGGATCATGCGCCCAATGCCCATATCGTGGCCTATTTCGCCGACGACCGCACAGCACAGATGGTCAAGCAACGCCGGCCGCGCGTCGAGGCGGTGGGTTCGCTCGCCGAAGAGCTCCTGTCGCGCTCTGCACGTGATCCGGGCTCTTCGGAAATCGCCGCACGTCTGTTGTCGGCCGCTTCCTCGGACACCGCCTTTTCCCTGCCGGTACCGCCCTTGCAAACGTCGCTGCGTTATGGCGACGTGTTTTTAAGTCTCAAGCGCCGGCATCATGTGACGCTCGTCGGTATGCTGAGCCAGGGCGTCACCGATCTTAACTGCCGGGACGAGACGCTGTTGCGGGGCGGCGAGACGCTTTACTACATCAGCGAAATACGGCTAGATCCCGCTGCCATCGCCTGGGCTCGAATGGGAGACGTATCATGATCAGCTGGTTCGGCGGAAACAAGAACGAGAGGTCCTTGCCCGAAGAGCTTGGCCCCCTGAGCGCGGCCATCGGCGGGGCGCTTGAAATCGATTTCCTTTCGCTTGAAGCCGATGCTTTGGGCGGTGAGCCGGCCATGCCGCTGCCGCAAAGCGGGCCGTTCATCATTGCCGGCTACGGTGAAGTCCTGCTCGATGCCGCGACGGTTCTTTCGCGCTATTACGATGAAGAGAACCGGTTGATTCAAGTGATGTCGGCGTCGGGCAAGCCGGGTGACGTGATCGACGACATCAGCTTTTATCAGCCTTGGGACAGCGTCGTGCCCGCCGGCCAGAGCGAATGGAACCGCTGGACCGGGCCGGCTGGCCTGATCGGTCAGCCATCCTATGATGCCGATGGGATCCTCTACAACCGATTTTGGGGCGACGGCCCGGAACGCGCCCAGCTGGTGGAATTTGTTGAAAAGGTCACTGATGGAGAAACCCAGCGCTCCATTCATCAGACCTGCATGTTGTATTATCGCCCGCTCGGCTCGACGCGCGAAATGCTTCTGATCAATGTCGAGCGCGACCTCGATCTCGGACAGGCTCAGGCGGGCAGCTCGGTGGAATTTCTGATCGGTTATGGATTGGCTCCGGCAGACGTTCGCCGCGTCTGATGGACCTGTCAATTTCAACGGAGGACTTTTTCAATGCTCGATTACGTGGCGGGCCTGCCTGCCTTCCTCGGCTATTTCGCCGTCGGTCTTGCCGCCTACGGCGTTTTCGGGGTCATCTACACATTCTTGACGCCGCAAAAGGAAGTTCAGCTCATTCGCGCGGGCAATCTTGCGGCCGTCACGGCATTCTTGGGCGCGCTTGTCGGTTTCAGCCTGCCTCTGGCATCGGCCGCAGCAAATTCCGTCAGCATCGTAGACTACGTCATCTGGGCTATAATAGGCATTCTGGCGCAAATCCTTGCTTTCTATATCGCGAACTTCACCATGAAGGACCTGCATGAAAAGATCACCGCCGACGATATCGCCGCGGGCATATGGGGTGGGGGCATCGCGCTCGTCATCGGTATTCTCAACGCCGCCTGCATGACCTATTGAGGGAGGGAAAGATGCGCAGACGCATGAGCGGGCACAGGCGACCTTTGCTGGCCCTTGGCACCATCGCCGCCTCGACCCTGGCGCTGTCCGGCTGCGGCGAGGAGGCTCCTTCGGACATCATGTTCACTTCCGTCGACCAATGTGTGGCGGCGGGCATGGATCGGCAGGTCTGCCAGGCAGGCTATCAGGATGCGATGCGCGCCCATCTCGCCGCCGCGCCGCGTTTTAATGGCATGGCCGCCTGCGAGGCCGAATACGGCAAGGGCCAGTGCACCGAACAGCCGTCAAACACCGTCGCCAATAATAGCGGCGGAGGCGGTAGCTTCTTCGTGCCCTTCCTGGCAGGCTATATGCTGTCTTCGGCACTGAACAATATCGGCGACTATTACGACTATCGCCGGCGCCAGGAGCAGAGCGGCTCCTATTACGGCTCGACGCCGATTTATCGCAATCGCTCCGGGCAGACGGTCACAACCACTGTTCGCTCGGGCAGCGACAGCGTGACCGCACCCTCGCGCCAGACTGTCAAGCCGGTCAACGTCAATACCCGCACAGTTGCCCGACAAGGCTTCGGCGGCCGTTCGTCATTCAGTTTCGGCGGATGACATGAAACGCATCACCCTTCCGGCGCGTCCTGACTGGCGTGACAAGGCGCGGGCCGTTGGCTTCGGATTTCACGTCATGTATGGCGAACCCTACTGGCTCGACGATGCCGCCTATACCTTCACGCTCGATGAGATCGAGAAGCAGATCGAAGAGCCGAGCCAGGAGCTGCATGACATGTGCATGGATCTGGTCGGCGAGATCGTCGGCAGCGAAGAGTCGCTAGACAGGCTGGCCATTCCGGAGGACCTGCGCGATGTGGTGCAGCGGTCCTGGCAGCGCCGGGACCGGCACCTCTACGGCCGTTTCGATCTAGCTTATGATGGCAACGGCCCAGCCAAGTTGCTCGAATACAACGCCGATACCCCGACCTCGGTGTTCGAGACGGCCTATTTCCAGTTCAACTGGCTGACTGATCAGATCGCTTTGGGTGTTCTGCCCAAAGATGCGGACCAGTATAACTTCCTGCAGGAAAGCCTTGTCGAGGCGTTCGATCAATTTCCCAAGGAGTCGATCTTCCACTTCGCCGCGATAACCGACAATGAGGAGGATCGAGGCACCACCGTCTACCTCATGGATTGTGCGGTGCAGGCGGGCCATCGCGTCGAGCTTCTGGACATTCGGGAGATCGGCATCGATGCGCAGGGCCGCTACACCGACCTCAAGGATCGGGTGATCGACCGCTGCTTCAAGCTTTACCCGTGGGAATTCATGCTGCGCGAGCCCTTCGCTCGCGAACTCGCGCGCTCGGGCGATGTTTTCGTCGAGCCAGCCTGGAAGGCGGTGCTCTCCAACAAAGGGCTTCTGCCTCTGCTCTGGCAGCGCCACCGCAATCATCCCAATCTGTTGCCTAGCTATTTCACCGATGATCCGGCGGCTTCGACTTTGACCGATTACGTGCGCAAACCACTCTTGTCGCGGGAAGGCGAGAACGTCACCATATTTCGAAATGGTCGGGACTCGATTTCCGCCCCCGGCGACTATGGCGACGAAGGCTTCATCGTTCAGGCCTATGCCCCGCTTTTCGAAAGCGATACCGGCTTTGCCGTGCTCGGCAGCTGGATAGCCGGCGATCGCGCCTGCGGCCTCGCCGTCCGCGAGGACCGCTCGCGCATAACCGCAAACCTATCGCGTTTCGTGCCGCACGTCATAATGGATTGAGGTGTCTTCTGCTGCCGCCGCTGTGACATCCGCAGTGAAGTTTAGTGCCGACGCGCCGAGAACCACCGATATCACTCAATTGAACCAGGCATCGAGGCTCCTCCTCGATCCGCCGGCTATTCTCCGAGCGGATGGGTGGCATCGGGCATCGAAGCTTCCAGTGTCGGACCGCGGCTTTCCGCCTGCGCCATCGCCTTCACCAGGGCGATGATCGTTTCACGGACATCGGCATCGCCGATCTTTAGAAAGGCGCGGTTCAGCACCAATCCTTCTTTCGTTCGCAGGAATTCGGCGACCGGATCGGCATCGTTCGGCAGATCCAACCCTTGCAGCCTCAATGGTTCGGAATCGCTCTGTTCGAAGAAGAAGCTTGGTGAGGTGTGAAGCACTTCGGCAATTCGCTGCAAACGGCTCGCACCGATGCGGTTGATTCCCTTCTCGTATTTCTGAACCTGCTGAAAGGTCACGCCGATCTGATCGGCAAGCCGCTCCTGGCTCATTCCGAGCAGCTGCCGGCGCGTTCTGATGCGCGCTCCGACATAGCTGTCTATGGCATTCGGTGTCTTGACATTCATCGCGTATTTTCAGCCTCGATCGCATTTCAATCGGCGCAGCTGTAGTACCCCTTTGAGCGGTTTGCCACGATTGTTTTCGTATAGCATACCACATATGCGATGATCCCGGCTGACTGTGGTATGAAACCCCCATCCGTCAGGCGGTCAGCGACGCAAGAACCTGTCGACGGAAGGACAAATCGGACCAAAGCCGTACCGATCCTGGCTAAACCGGGCTGGTGATTGTTGCCCGGCCTGCGTTAAATGCTTTTCAGCGACCGTCGCTCGACAGTCTTGCCAGCCCCGATCGCCCCAAGATCCATCGAAAACGACGCGGCCCCGAGCGTGACCGTGCAGGAGGGATATTGATGGCAACCGTTGCCGAGCGCGCGCCGCGTTTTGAAAAGACGACCATGTCTATTCTGGTGGCTGTCAGCTTCTGCCATATGCTGAATGACATCATGCAGTCGCTGCTCGCCTCCCTCTATCCGCTGTTTAAGGCGAATTACGATCTCGATTTTGTGCAGATCGGCCTCCTGACCATGACGTTCCAGGTCACGGCGTCTCTGCTGCAACCGGTGGTCGGCATCGTCACCGATCGCTGGCCGATGCCCTATTCTCTGCCGGTCGGAATGGCGAGTACTTTCTGCGGTCTCATTCTGCTCGGCAATGCCGGCAATTTCGCGCTGCTGCTGGTCGCCGCAAGCCTGATCGGCTTCGGTTCGGCCGTCTTCCATCCGGAATCTTCGCGTGTTGCCCGTCTTGCCTCCGGCGGCCGCCACGGTTTCGCGCAGTCCTTTTTCCAGGTCGGCGGCAATGCCGGTCAGGCGATCGGTCCGCTGCTCGCCGCCTTCATCGTGCTGCCGCTCGGCCAGCACAGCGTTTCCTGGTTTGCCGCCATCGCCATGGTCGGAATGGTCGTGCTGAGCTGGGTGGGCAGCTGGTATATGAGCCACAGACGTCAAAACGCCAGCAGGCCGGCCGTCAGCCGAACCCTGCCGCTGCCGCAGAACAGGGTCGTCTGGGCATTGCTGATCCTCGTGCTGCTGACGGCGACGAAGAATGTCTACATGGCGAGCGTGTCGAGCTACTTCACCTTTTATGTCATCGACAAGTTTGAGCTCAGCGTGCAGCAGGCGCAGCTGATGCTTTTCCTGTTCCTCGGCTCGGTCGCCGTCGGCACTTTCCTCGGCGGACCGATCGGCGATCGCTTCGGCGCCCGTTTCGTCATCTGGTTTTCGATCCTCGGCGTCATTCCCTTCGCCTTGCTGCTGCCCTATGCCAATCTTTTCTGGACGGGCGTGCTCAGCATCGTCATCGGCCTTGTCTTTGCTTCGGCCTTTTCGGCGATCGTCGTCTTCGCCCAGGAACTGGTGCCTGGCCGCGTCGGGCTGATTGCCGGCGTCTTCTTCGGCTTTGCATTCGGGGCAGGGGGGCTTGGCGCGGCGTTGCTCGGCGATTTTGCCGACACCCACGGCATCGCCTTCGTCTACCGCCTCTGCTCCTACCTGCCGCTGCTCGGCCTTCTGACGGTCTTCCTGCCGCGCATCCCAAAGCCGAAATCCTAGGTCAGCCGCATGCAGGTGATGCATCGAGCCGGAAATCCCTCGATATTCCGGCGGGACGCATCATGCGGTTTCGAACGTCGCTATCGCGACAGGCACGAACGCATTTTTCATCTCATATGGGGAAGAGGGATCATCATTCCTTTAATCCACTATTTTTATAGATAATATTCTCGGAGAACGACATCGGTTACGGCACGTATAGGAAGGAAATGGCATGTCTGCTCATACACTGGTCGGCCTTGCGGGTAGCTTCAACCGCCCCTCGAAGACCTTCGCGCTCGTCGAAAACGTCGCCAGTCTCGCCCGTGAGAAATACGGCTTCGACAACACCATCTACGACCTGGCCGATGTCGGCCCCTCGCTTGGCCAAGCGCTGCGCCGTGACGATCTCGACAGCCGCGCCAAGGACATCATCGACGACATCGTCAATGCCGACGTGCTGGTTATCGGCGCGCCGACCTACAAAGGCAGCTATCCCGGCCTCTTCAAACATCTGATCGACCTGATCGATCCGCATGAGCTGCGCGCCAAGCCGATCGTGATCAGCGCAACCGGCGGCGGCGACCGGCATGCGCTTGTGGTCGAGCATCAGCTCCGCCCGCTCTTCGGCTTCTTCATGTCCCACACGCTGCCGACGGCCATTTATGCTTCCGACCGTGACTTCACCGATTACCGCGTCTCGTCCGAGCCGCTTTCCAAGCGGATCGAAGATGTCATTCGCGAGCTTTCTGCCTTCTTTCCTGCCCGACATCAAGCGCTTATCGCTGCCGAGTGAAAAGTGCCGAAACAGGTTTGAGGCGGCGCCCGGAGGCGCCGTTTTCATTTTTTAGAATATGCTTACGAGCCGCAATTAATCCACAAATTTAATGGAAATTTATCCTGCCGATATCGACGGCAAGGCAAGAGTATTTCCGACCTTTCCTCCACATCAGACTTTCGTACTTCGCTCCCGATGCGCGCATTTGCCATGATCGGCCCGCTCGGGGCGTTCGGCCTCATTCAGTCAGACGGGACATAAAATGACCAAGAACAAAAATCTTCACGGCTTCCACCTTTCGCGCCGCGCGGCTCTTGCAGCCGTCGCTGTTTCCGCTGCCGCGCTAATTTCCTTTGCAGCGCCCGCTCCTTCCTTTGCCGAAGACAAGTCGATCAAGGTCGGCATCATGGCCGGCGAGGATGAGGACGTATGGCGCGTGGTCACGAACGAGGCGGCCAAGAAGGGCCTCAAGATCGAGACCATTACCTTCAACGACTATACCCAGCCGAACGAAGCGCTGGAGCGTGGCGAAATCGACGCCAACGCCTTCCAGCACCAGCCCTATCTCGACAACCAGGTCAAGCAGCACGGCTATCACATCGTGCGCGTCGGTTATACCGGGGTCTGGCCGATCGGCCTCTATAGCAAGAAGCACAAATCCGTCGCCGAGATCCCGGAAGGGGCTGTCATTGGCGTGCCGAACGACCCCTCGAACGAAGGCCGGGCGCTCCGCGTTCTGCAGAATGAAGGCCTGATCAAGCTGAAGGACGGCACGGGCATTCTCGCAACCGTTGCCGACGTCATCGACAATCCGAAGAAAATCGAGATCAAGGAGCTCGACGCTGGCATTGTCGGCCGTTCGATCGACGATCTGGATGCAGGCGTCGTCAACACCGACTGGGCGCTGAAGAGCGGCCTTTCGCCGGCCGAACGCATTGCGCAGGAGCCGATCGCCGATAATCCGTACCGCAACTTCATCGCCGTCAAGGACGAGAACAAGGATGCCGACTGGGTCAAAACGCTTGTGTCTTCCTATCAGAATGACACCGTCAAGGCCGAGTTCGACAAGGTCTACAAGGGCACGGGTCTCAGCGCCTATTGATCCGAAAGAGGGCCGGGGTTAAGGCCCGCCGAAGGCGGCCCGGGTGTCCTTGCCGGGGCCGCCTTCAGTGTTTGTAAGGAAAAGCACATGAATTCGTTTGTTTCCACCACGGCGATTGAGGCACAGCCACAAGCGGCGGCCGAGGAGGTGGTGAGGCTTACCGACGTGAAGCGGCGGTTCGGAGCCACGCCGGCGCTCGATGGAATTTCACTGAAAGTGAAGAGGGGCGAGATCCTCGGCATCATCGGTCGCAGCGGCGCCGGCAAATCGACTCTGATCCGCTGCCTGAACGGGCTGGAGCGTGCCGACAGCGGCGAAATCCGCATCGAAGGCCGTGATATCACCCGGCTTCAGGAGCAGGAGCTGCAGCTGCTCCGTCGCCGCATCGGCATGATCTTTCAGCATTTCAATCTGCTTTCCGCCAAGACGGTCGAAGACAATGTCGCACTGCCGCTGAAGATCGAGGGTGTTGCCAAGGCCGAGCGACTGAAGCGGGCGCATGAACTGCTTGAGCTCGTCGGCCTTGCCGACAAGGCGAAGGCCTATCCCTCGTCACTCTCGGGCGGCCAGAAGCAGCGCGTCGGCATCGCCCGGGCGCTCGCGGCACGCCCGGCGCTCCTGTTATCGGACGAGGCGACATCGGCGCTCGATCCCGAGACGACTCGGTCGATCCTGGCGCTGCTCAAGGATATCAACGGTAAGCTCGGACTGACCATCCTGCTGATCACGCACGAGATGGAAGTGGTGCGCGGCATTGCCGATCGCGTCGCAGTCATCGATGCCGGCCGGATCGTCGAGGAAGGGCAGGTCTGGTCGATCTTCGCCAATCCGCAGGCTGAGACCACCAGGAGCCTGCTCGGCGGCATCCGGCCGCAGCTTCCGGATCATATCGCCGGCCGGCTGTCGGCGACGGCGGGCAGCGAAGCGATCCTCAGCGTCGATCTCGCCGGACCCGAAGCACAAGGCGCGCTGTTTGCCGAACTCTCGGCGGCACTGCCGCATTCGTTCCGCCTCGTCCACGGCGGCATCGACCATATCCAGAACCAGCCGGTAGCGCGGTTCTTCATCGCCATTCCCACGCGCGATCCCGCGCTTGCCGGAAAGGTCGAACAATTCCTGACGGCCCGGTCCGCCCGGGTGGAGGTGCTTGGCTATGACGCCGATCATGCTTGAACTGCTGATCCGTTCGCTTTGGGAAACGGTCCTGATGACCGTCGCCTCGGGCGTGATTTCACTCGTCGCCGGCCTGCCGCTCGGCCTTGCCCTTGTTGTGACGGCACGCGGCGGCATCGCTGAAAATCTCTGGATCAATCGCGTCCTCGGCGCTGTTATCAGCGGCTTCCGTTCGGTGCCCTTCATCATCCTGCTGGTGGCGCTGATCCCACTGACGCGGCTGATCGTCGGCACGGCGCTCGGCACATGGGCAGCCATCGTGCCGCTCGCCATCGCCGCGACTCCCTACTACGCGCGTATTGCCGAAGTATCGCTGCGCGAGGTCGACCGCGGGTTGATCGATGCAGTGCGCGCCATGGGCGGCAATCGCTGGACAATCGTCCGCGAGGTGCTGGTGCCGGAAGCACTGTCTGGCATCGTCGCAGGTTTCACCGTCACGCTGGTGACGCTGATCGGCGCCTCCGCCATGGCCGGTGCAATCGGCGCCGGCGGTCTCGGCGATCTCGCCATCCGCTACGGCTACCAGCGTTTTGAAACCAGCGTGATGATCGCGGTGGTAGCCGTCCTCATCGTCCTCGTCTGCGGCATCCAGTGGCTAGGCGACCGGCTGGTCGCCAAGCTCGATCATCGATAGGTCAAGGGCGGAGGCTTGCGGCGGGCGAACGGCAGGCAGCGAATGCTTTGCTGCGTTAATTGTCCTAAGGCTGTATCGCATCAGCCACCTGTGAAATGATAAGGTGGCGATGAAAGAGCCGGAGGAACGCATGACGAAGAAGACGCTGTCGGATTGGGTGGAGCTTGCGCAGAAGGAGCTGCGCGCCTTGCCCGACACACTGACCTGGCACACGCCGGAAGGCATCGCCGTCAAGCCGCTCTATACCGCCGACGATGTCGAAGGCGCGGCGCACCTCGGCTCGCTGCCCGGTTTTTCGCCCTTCACCCGCGGGCCACGCGCGACGATGTACGCCGGCCGGCCATGGACGATCCGGCAATATGCCGGCTTCTCGACGGCAGAGGAATCCAACGCCTTTTATCGCCGCAATCTCGCTGCCGGCCAGAAGGGCCTGTCGGTTGCCTTCGATCTTGCCACCCATCGTGGTTATGACAGCGATCACCCCCGCGTCGAGGGCGATGTCGGCAAGGCGGGCGTCGCGATTGATAGCGTCGAGGACATGAAAATCCTGTTCGACGGCATTCCGCTTGGGGAAATGTCTGTTTCGATGACCATGAACGGCGCCGTCATTCCGATCCTCGCCAATTTCATCGTCGCTGGTGAAGAGCAAGGTGTTTCCCGCGCAGAGCTGTCGGGAACCATTCAGAACGACATTCTCAAGGAGTTCATGGTCCGCAACACCTATATCTATCCGCCCGAGCCTTCGATGCGGATCGTTGCCGACATCATCGACTATACGGCAAGGGAGATGCCTAAGTTCAACTCGATCTCGATCTCCGGCTATCACATGCAGGAGGCCGGCGCGACGCTGGTGCAGGAGCTCGCCTTCACGCTGGCCGACGGCCGCGAATATGTCCGCGCCGCAATCAAGAAGGGCCTCGATGTCGACGATTTCGCCGGAAGGCTCTCCTTCTTCTTCGCCATCGGCATGAATTTCTTCATGGAGGCCGCAAAACTCCGCGCCGCCCGCCTGCTCTGGACCCGGATCATGGAGGAGTTCCAGCCGAAGAAGGAAACTTCGCTGATGCTGCGTACCCATTGCCAGACCTCCGGCGTCTCATTGCAGGAACAGGACCCCTATAACAACATCGTCCGCACCGCCTTCGAAGCGATGTCGGCCGTGCTCGGCGGCACGCAGTCCCTGCACACGAATTCCTTCGACGAGGCGATCGCGCTGCCGACGGAATTTTCCGCCCGCATCGCCCGCAACACCCAGCTCATCCTCCAGCATGAAACCGGGGTGACCAAGGTCGTCGACCCGCTGGCCGGCTCCTATTACGTCGAAAGCCTGACGAAGGAACTTGCCGACCACGCCTGGGCGTTGATCGAAGAAGTGGAAGCGCTCGGCGGCATGACCCGCGCCGTCAATGACGGCCTGCCGAAGCGACTGATCGAGGAAGCGGCGGCGCGCCGGCAGGCGGCCGTCGACAAAGGCGAGGAGGTCATCGTCGGCGTCAATCGCTACAGGCTCGACAACGAACAGCCGATCGACATTTTGAAGATCGACAACAGTGCGGTGCGCAACGCCCAGATCAAACGGATCGAGGAAACCAAGAGACGGCGCGACGGCGCCACCGTGCGCGAGACTCTGGCCAGCCTGACGGAGGTCGCGCGGAGCGGCAGGGGAAACCTCCTGGAAGCCGCCATCGAGGCAGCGCGGGCCCGCGCCACCGTCGGCGAGATCTCGGATGCCATGCGTGATGCCTTCGGCGATCATGCCGCAACGCCTGCCGTCATCAAGGGCGTCTATGGCGAGGCCTATGACAACGAGCCGGAACTTGCGGTGCTGAAGACCCGCATGGCGGAGGTCACGGAAGCGATGGGACAGCGGCCGAAAATCATGGTTGCCAAGCTCGGTCAGGACGGTCACGACCGTGGCGCCAAGGTGATCGCCTCGGCCTTCGGCGATATCGGCTTCGATGTGCTCGCCGGTCCGTTGTTCCAGACACCTGACGAGGCTGTCGAGATGGCGCTTGGCGAAAAGGTCAATGTGGTTGGAGTCTCGTCACTGGCAGCGGGTCACAGGACGCTGATGCCACAGCTGGTCGACAAGCTGAAAGAGCAGGGGGGTGACGATATCATTGTCGTCTGCGGCGGCGTCATCCCGCGGCAGGACTATGAATTCCTGCACGAACACGGCGTTGCGGCCGTGTTCGGGCCGGGCACGAACGTCCTCGAGGCGGCAAACTCCGTCCTCGACCTCTTGCAGGGCAGGCGGCGAAACCAGTAGCTCAAAGAAATCCCCGCTGTGCGAGATTGCGCATCAGCGCCGAAATGCCGAAAGTCCAGGGCGGGCATTCGGTGGAGAGACGCACGGTGTTGACCAGTGCGCCGAGCCCCGCCGAGGAGATTTCGACGACGTCGCCGATCTTGTGGGTAAAGCCCTGCTTCGGTGCGTCGCGGTCCTGGGTCGGCGCAAACAAGGTGCCGAGAAAGAGCATGAACCCATCGGGATACTGATGGTGGGGGCCAAGCGTCTGCTTGACGAGATCGGTCGGATCGCGGCTGATCTGCGACATCGAGCTCTTGCCGTTGAGCACGAAGCCATCGCGGCCGGTGACCTTGAGGTCAAGTTCCGCCTTGCGCACATCATCCAGGCCGTAACCGGCATCGAACAGGCGGACGAAGGGACCGATCGAGCAGGAGGCATTGTTGTCCTTCGCCTTGCCGAGCAGCAGCGCGGAGCGGCCCTCGACATCACGCAGATTGACGTCGTTACCGAGCGTCGCACCCTTGATCTCGCCGCGGCTGTTGACGGCAAGCACGATTTCCGGCTCGGGATTGTTCCAGGTCGAGATCGGGTGCAAGCCGACATCCGCGCCCCACCCGACGGAGGACAGCACCGGCGCCTTGGTGAAGACCTCGGCGTCGGGACCGATGCCGACCTCGAGATATTGCGACCACATGCCCTCGTCGATCAGCGCCTGCTTGACCTTGGCGGCCTCCTGCGAGCCGGCCTTGAGATTGGTGAGGCTGCCGCCGATCAACGTGCTGACGCGCTCGCGGATCGAGGCGGCACGTTCAGGACTGCCGGCCGCCTTCTCCTCGATGACGCGCTCGATCATCGACTGGGCAAAGGTGACGCCGCAGGCCTTGACCGCCTGCAGGTCGGCAGGCGCAAGGAGGTAGGAGCGCGTCTCATCCGGCGCTCCGTTGCTGTTGGCGGCGATCTCCCCCAAGGTGCCGATCGTCTTGCCATTTGCGGCACGGACGAAGCCGGCAGCATCCTGCTTCTCGAGCAAAGCGCTCAGCGTCGGCGCCTCGCGCGACGTGATATCGATCAGCACTCCCTCCCGAAGCGTGACAATACTCGGTCCGGCGACCTCGGGATTCCAGACGCGGCCGACAAAAAGACCAGCCGAAGCGTCGGCATCGAGAAGGGGATGAGACATGGTGGTCCTCCGTCATAGGCGAGCGTGGTGCACTCTTTAAATTTCCGAGATCGTTGCCACCCTCCAGCCGGTGACGGCTGAAATCGATCACATTCACGCAGATGGGGCAAGACATGCTTGGGAAAAAGACTTTCGTCCAATGGGATCGAATGAGCCGCGTGCTGCCAAAACGCCGTACAGAAACCGGTAAATAACTATTTAGATACAAAATAATTGTATTATTTCAAGTAGTTATATCTATCTGCGCGCAATTTCGGTCTCTACCTCGCCTTGACAGGAGCCAAGTTTCGTTATCTGTTTTGCCCCGACATGGAGGATGCCGGCATCAGCCGGGCTTAAGAAAATCCCAGGAGGATATTGCAGCGATGTTGAGATTTGCCGTCGTCGGAATCGACCATGGGCATACGTTCGATCACGTGAAGGGATTGCTTGCCGCAGGCGGCGAGTTCGTCGGCTACTGCCCTCAGACCTCCGTACCGGCATTGCGCGAGGCCTTCGAGAAGACCTATCCCGACGCGCCGCAGATCGACCGGGAAAAACTTTTTGCCGATCCGTCGATCGACGTCATCTGCATTTCCGCGATCCCGCGCGATCGGGCCGGCCTTGCCATCCGCGCGATGAAAGCCGGCAAGGACGTGATGACCGACAAGCCTGGCGTGACGACATTCGCCCAGCTTGAGGAGGTCAAGAAGACCGTCGCCGAAACGGGCAAGATCTTTTCGATCTGCTTTTCCGAGCGCCATTGCGTGCGTTCCGCCGTCAAGGCCGGCAAGCTCGTAAAGGAAGGCGCGATCGGCAAGGTGATCCAGACGCTGGGCGTCGGCCCGCACCGGCTGCAGCTGCCGACCCGGCCCAGCTGGTTCTTCGACCCCGAAGCCTTTGGCGGCATCATCGTCGATATCGCATCGCATCAGGTCGACCAGTTCCTGTTTTATACCGGCTCGACCTCAGGCGAGGTCATCGCCAGCTCGATCGGCAATTTCGGCATGCCGGACAAGCCGGCCTTCCAGGATTTCGGCGAAGTGCTGCTTCGCTCCGACAAGGCGGCGGGCTATGTGCGCGTCGACTGGTTCACACCGGAGGCGCTGCCGACCTGGGGCGACGGGCGTCTGACCATCCTCGGCACCGAGGGTTATATCGAGCTGCGCAAATATATCGATATTGCCGGCCGGCCGGGCAAGGATCATCTCTTCCTCGTCAATGGCAAGGAAATGACCCATATCGATTGCAGCGGCGAAAAGCTCGATTATTTCGACGCTTTCACCGCCGACGTCGGCAACCGCACGCAGACGGCGATGACACAGGATCACGTGTTCGAAGTCTGCCGCCTTTCGCTCGAGGCGCAGACGAAAGCCGCGCGCATAGGCGCCCGCTGAGGAGGATAGCATGGCCAGGAAATTGCGCGTCGGGGTCATCGGCGCAGGCATCGCCGCGCGGCATCTGACCGGCTTCGGCTGGAACAAGGAGCTTTTCGAGGTTCCCGTGCTCTGCTCGCTGGACGAAGATCGCGGCAGGGCGCTGTGCGAGGAATTCGGTATTGCTGAATATACGCAGGATGCGGAGTCGCTGTTTGCCCGTGACGATCTCGACATCATCGACATTTCGACGCCGCCGAGCTCGCATTTCGAGCTTTGCCGCAAGGGCATTGTGTCAGGCAAGCACGTGATCTGCGAAAAGCCGCTCTTCGGCTCGATTGCCGAAGTTGACGAGATGGGCCGCATCCTCGCCCGCTTTCCCGGCAGGAAGCTGATGCCGATCTTTCAGTATCGCTACGGCTCCGGCCTGCAGAAGTTGAAGCTCCTGATCGAACAGGGCCTGACCGGCAAGCCCTTTCTAACGACGATCGAAACCCATTGGTGGCGTGGCCCGGATTATTACGCCGTGCCGTGGCGCGGCAAATGGGCGAGCGAACTCGGCGGCGGCCTTCTCGGCCATGCGATTCACGCTCATGACATGCTGAACTACGTGCACGGCCCCTGTGCCGAGGTATTTTCCTATGGCGCTACGCTGGTCAACCCGATCGAGGTTGAGGATACGGCAGCACTTTCGGTGAAGATGCAGAACGGCTCGCTGGCGACGCTGTCGATGACCCTCGGCTCACGCAAGGAGATATCGCGGCTGCGCTTCTGCTTCAACGACCTTGTCGCCGAGAGCATCATCGAACCTTATACCATGGGCCGTGATCCCTGGACGTTCATCGCCGGGACAGAGGAGCATCAGGCGCGGATCGACGCGGCGCTTGCCGCCTATGTGCCCGGCGAGGATGGCTATACCCGTCAGTTCGAGCTTTTCCACAAGGCGATCGTCGACGACACCGACCCACCAGTGACGCTGCAGGACGCCCGCAATTCTCTGGAATTGGTGACAGCCGCCTATTTCTCGCAACGCACCGGCAAACCGACGCCGATGCCGATCGCCGCCGATCATCCGCTCTACCGCTCCTGGCTCCCGGAAGAACAACGCTCGGGGGCCGGCCTCTGAGCGACGCCTTTGGGGTCACTAGGAGGATGCCGGGCGGCTGTGGAGCCTGAAACGCTTCTTGATCCGATCGATGGGTGTTCCGTCCAAAAGCGGAACCTGGATAAGCCTGTCATAGGGCTCGAAGCCCATCTTTGTGTAATAAGCAAGACCGCTGACATTGTCGGCGCGAATGGTCGCATTGATGAATTCGAGCCCGAGCTCCTCGGCTGCTGCCCGTGTCGCCGGAAAAAGGGCGCGGCCGACGCCGGAAATCTTCGGGCTGATGCGGGCAAATGTTGCGATATCCGCATAACCTTTTGGCGGATCGCCATAGAGGCTCAACGACTGAAAGCCGGCAAGCGACCGGTCATGCTCCGCAACATGGCAGACAAGGGGAAACTCGCCGTCGATGAACCAGTCTGCGAATTCCGCGGCCGTAAGCGGTGTCTCGAGAGCCGTTGTTCCGCCGGCCAGAATGATTTCGTTCAGGAGACCGCACAACTCTTGCGCGTCGGCGGCTACCGCTCTTCGAACATGCATATTTTTGGTAGTCCCCATCTCCGGAGCGACAGCGTAGCCATGACCGCGATAGAACACAAGTGACCGCCCATCTGCTACAGCAAAGGGGGGTGACGTGCCCGAAGGCACGGCCGGCCTCGCCACCTGACCTTCCTGTTCGAGGATGTCGATGACACCTTCGCCCGCCTGGAAAAGGCCGGTGTCGAGATCAAGGAGCGACCGCGCCTGGCAAACAACGCCGAGGTCCTGCACAAGATCGCCTTCCCGCGCAATCCCGAGGGCATCCAGACAGAGCTCGCCGCATATGACGGGCGCGGACGCAAGTTAATTGCGGAAGGCGCCGGCGGGCACCGTCGTCACCAGCCGGATATCGCGGCGGAAATCCGATGGCGACATGCCGGCGATGTGGCGGAAGGATTTGTTGAAGGCGCTGATCGAGCCGAAGCCGCTGTCCATCGCCACCTGCAGCACATTGGCGCCTTCGCTCATCAGCATCGCCTGGGCACGAGACAGCCTGAGCAGCGTCACATATTTGCTGAGCGTCATGCCGGTCGATCGCTTGAAAAGGTTCATGGCATATTTCGGATGCAGATCGGCGGCGCGAGCGATATCGACCGAATCGATGTCCTGCAGAAAATTGGCGGCGATGAAATCGCACATGCGCGCAACGCTGCGCGAGGAATTGGGATGCGGCTGATCGCCTTCCAGGCTGACGGTCGTCTTCGATGTCGTCATCGAATAGGGTTCGAGTGCGATACGCTCGATGCGCAGCAGCAATTCATCGACGGCGTGCTGGGCCTTGGCTGCATCGCCGGACTTGGAATAGCGGAACCAGCGGGCGAAGTTTTCGTTGTCGGCGGCATCGGTCGCCGAAGTCAGCAGCGTCTCGCCCTTCATCAGCCGGCTGGAAATGCTGATCGGCAGACGCAGCCGGAAGAAATAGATGAGCGGCAGATGAGCGCCGGCATAGAGCGAATCGTCCGACGATTCGTCCATTTGATGCGGCTGCCCACCCCAGAAGAGGCACATTTCGCCGGCGTTCAGGCGGAAATCGTGATCGCTCATCCGATAGTGAACAGTGCCGCGCAAGACATAGTTGACCTCGACCTGCGCATGCCAGTGCGGCATCGCCATGACGAGCGGATGGGCATGAAACATTTGCAGCGCCGTCGGCGAGCCCTCAATGCTGCTAGCGCCGGGCCGATAGATTGCACTCGTGCCGATCTTACTTTCCGCCAAATCCATATTCCCTTTTTAGGAGACAGCCGCTCCCTTGCAGATAGTCTAACCGCGTTCGTGAAAGATCGGCAATTGAAAAGGGAGGATTTTCAATGCGCTTCAAACTTCTCGCCGCGACCGCAGCTGTCGCACTGCTTGCTTCCGGCTCCGCCTTCGCTGAGACGGCCAATCTGACCATCTGGAGCTGGAATGTCGCCGCGTCGGCATTGAAATCCACGCTTCCGGGTTTCAATAAACAATTCCCCGATATCAAGGTGACCGTCGAGGACCTCGGAAACAGCCAGGTCTTCGACAAGACGCTTGCAGCCTGCGCTGCCGGGGGCGACGGCCTGCCCGATATTGTCAGCATCGAGAATTTCGAGGCCGAAATCTTCTGGAGCCGCTTCCCGGATTGCTTCGCCAATCTGAAGGAACTCGGCTACACGGCAGAGATTCAGGCGAAGTTCCCCGACTTCAAGCGTACCGAGCTTGAAGTTGGCGATGTCGCCTATGCCATGCCGTGGGATTCCGGCCCCGTCGCCGTCTTCTACCGCCGTGACATGTACGAAAAGGCCGGCGTCGATCCGAGCACGATCAGCACCTGGGACGATTTCATCGCCGCCGGCAAGAAGATTTCCGCCGCCAATCCCGGCGTCGTCATGGCACAAGCCGATTTCAACGGCGATAGCGAATGGTTCCGCATGATCGCCAACGAGCAGGGCTGCGGCTATTTCTCGACCGATGGCCAGAACATCACCATCAACCAGCCGGCCTGCGTCGCCGCCCTGCAAAAGGTGAAGGAGATGAAGGACGCCGGCACGCTGACGGCAGCCAACTGGGACGAGAAGATCCAGGCCAATACCGCCGGCAAGGCCGCGAGCCAGCTCTATGGCGGCTGGTATGAAGGCACCGTGCGCTCGACCTCTCCCGATCTCAAGGGCAAGTGGGGCGTCTATAGAATGCCGAGCCTGAAGGCCGACGGTCCCCATGCGGCCAATCTCGGCGGTTCGTCGCTCGCCATTTCGGCGGCCTCCGCAAATAAGGAGGCGGCCTGGAAATTCGTCAACTACGCCCTCGGTACGAATGAGGGTCAGGTCACCATGCTGAAGGAGTTCGGCCTGGTGCCGTCGCTGCTTTCTGCCGAAAAGGACCCCTTCGTCAACGAGCCGCAGCCTTATTGGGGCGGCCAGAAGGTTTGGGCCGATATCCTCGCGACGCTGCCGAAGATCGTACCGAGCCGCGGCACGGCCTTCCAGAGTGATGCCGAAGGCATCTTCAGAGCAACGCAGGCGAAGTTCTTCGCCGGCGGCTACCCCGATGCAAAGGCGGCGCTCGACGACGCCGCCAATCAGATCGCTTCCGCAACCGGACTTCCGATCGCGCAATGAGTGACGATGCCGGGCGCCCGAAGCGCCCGGCTTTTCCCGGCTTGTAACGCTGCCGGTCATTCGTTCGTAAGGAGGAGGCTCGATGCCGTTCAGAACCCGGAGCGCCTATGCGTTCCTCGCCCCTATCTGCTGATCTTCGCCACGTTCTGGGTCTGGCCGATCATCAACTCGTTCCTGATTTCCTTTCAGAACACGCGTATCAACCCGTGGAAATACAGTTTTCAGGCCAATTGGGGCCGGCTGTTTTACGATCCGGCCTTCTATAACGCTCTTTACAACACGCTGATCATCCTGGTGATCCAGGTGCCCGTCATGATCGCGCTGGCGACCGTCATGGCCGTGCTGCTCAATTCGCCGCTCCTGAAAGCGCGGCCGCTTTTCCGTTTCGCCTTCTTTGCCCCCGTCGTCGTCGGCGAGGTCGCTTACGCGGCCGTGTTTCGACTGATGTTCAGCCTCGATTTCGGCATCATCAACAAGTTAATTTCAGCGATCGGCTTCAGCCCGGTCTCCTGGTTCGACAACGCAAATGCCGCGATGGCAGTGATCATCCTCGCCGTCACGTGGCGATGGGCCGGGTATAACGCCATCATTATCCTGGCGGGCCTGCAGGCCATTCCTGACGATGTCTACGAGGCAGCGACGCTCGACCGGGTGAGCAAGGCACAGCAATTCTTTCACATCACCCTGCCGCTCCTGAAACCGATCATCCTCTTCTGTGTCGTACTCTCGGTGATCGGCACCATGCAGCTCTTTACCGAACCCTTCCTCATTACCAATCGCGGCGGTCCCGGCGGCGGCACGGAAACACTCGGCCTCTTCCTCTATCGCCAGGGTTTCACCTCCTTGAATTTCGGCTATGCCTCGGCAATCGCCTATACAATGGCCGCTCTCGCCGTGGTGATCTCTCTCTTCAATCTCTGGATCGGGAGGGACCCGAAATGAGATCCAAATCGCAATCCCTTCTCGTCCGTCAGATCGCGCTGCATGCCGTGCTGGCGCCGCTGGCGCTGATCTGGCTGTTTCCGCTGTGGATGATGTTCGTCTTCTCGACCATGCCCGACAACGGCATCTTCAATCCCGAGATCGTGCTGTGGCCATCGACCAACTTCGTCGAGAATTTCAAGAACCTGCAGGCCGATACCGATTTCATCGGGGCCATGGTGATCTCCATCGGCGTGGCGCTGATCTACACCGCGCTCTCGGTGATGCTGACGTCGATGGCCGGCTGGGCGCTGGCACGTTACCGTTTCGTCGGCCGCTCCATCGTCATCGCGATCATCCTCGGCACGATCACGCTGCCGTTCTCCGTGGTCGTCATCCCGCAATTCATCATGGTGGCGCGCGAGTTCAAGCTGGCAAACACCTGGGTGGCTCTGATCGTGCCGCCGCTCTTCAATTCGCTCGGCGTGCTGTTCATGCGGCAATCCTTCTCGATGATGCCGGGCGAGCTCTTCGATGCGGCCCGCGTCGAGGGTGTCAAGGAATGGCAGATTTTCCTTCGCATCGCGCTGCCGCTGGCCCGCCCGACCATGGCGGCATTGGCGATCATTCTCTTCTTGCACTCGTGGAACAATTACCTCTGGCCGCTGCTCATCAACTCCAGGCCTGGGATGATGACGGCGCCGGTGGCATTGGGAACGCTGATCGGCCTGACCAAGGTTTCCTGGGGTGGCATCATGGCCGGCGCGGTGCTGCTGACGGCGCCGATCCTCGTCGTATTCGTGGCTCTCCAGCGCCATTTCATCGCCGGCATCGCGGCCGGCGCAATCAAGTAATCGGGGGGCCGCATGGCAGAGCTTTCACTTACCAACATCGTCAAGCGCTTCGGCGGCTTTGAGATCATCCATGGCGCCAACCTCGAGGTAAAGGATGGCGAATTCGTCGTCTTCGTCGGCCCCTCCGGCTGCGGCAAGTCCACGCTGCTGAGGATGATCGCCGGCCTCGAGGAGATCACATCAGGCGAGCTTCGGATCGGCGGCAGGGTCGTCAACGACGTTGAGCCCGCCGACCGCGGCATCGCCATGGTCTTTCAGTCCTACGCGCTCTATCCGCACCTGACCGTCGAGGAGAATTTGAGCTTCGGCCTGCGCATGAACGGCAATCCGAAAGAGGACACCGAACGGCGTGTGCGCCGTGTTGCCGAAATCCTGCAGATCACAGAGCTGATGAAGCGGCGACCGAAGCAGCTTTCTGGCGGCCAGCGCCAGCGCGTCGCCATTGGCCGCGCCATCGTCCGCGAGCCTGAGGTCTTCCTGTTCGACGAGCCCTTGTCGAACCTCGACGCGGAACTGCGCGTGCAGATGCGCGTCGAAATCTCCAGGCTGCACAAACAGCTCGGCACGACGATGATCTATGTCACCCACGACCAGACGGAAGCGATGACGCTCGCCGACAGGATCGTCGTGCTGCGCGCCGGCAACATCGAGCAGATTGGTGCGCCACTCGACCTTTACGACGATCCCGCCAACCAGTTTGTCGCCGGCTTCGTCGGCTCGCCGAAGATGAATTTCTTGAAGGCCGTTGTGAGCGAGGCGCAGCCGGGCAGGGCGGTAATCGCGCTGGAAAGCAATCCGGAGACACGTCTGCCGCTGCTCGTGGCGGACCCCGTTGAAACCGGCACGAAGGTAACCCTCGGAATCCGGCCCGAGCATTTTGTCGATGCCGGTGCGGGCGATGCTGATCTCACCGTCGCTGTCGATGTCGCCGAACATCTCGGCAATACCAGCTACATCTATGCCGCCATCGGCGCCGAGCAGTTGATTATCGAGCGGCCGGAATCACGCACATCAGGCAATCGCGAGACGCTGACCGTCGGCCTTCCCGCTAACCGCTCATTCCTTTTCGACGGCGCCGGCAAACGGCTCCGCTGAACCAATCCCAAGGCAGAACGACGAAAGAGGACTCCATGACTTCCGATCAACCGATCCGCTGGGGCATCATCGGCCCCGGTACTATCGCCCGCACCTTTGCGGACGGCGTCGCCCATTCGCGCACCGGCAAACTGGTGGCGATCGCCACCCGTAATCCTTCCAAGCCAGGACTTCAGGAGAACTTCCCCGGGGCCCGCATCGTCAACGGCTACGAGGCGCTCCTTACCGACCCTGAGGTCGATGCAGTCTATATCTCCGTACCTCATACCGGTCATGCCGAATGGGCGATCAAGGCCGCACGCGCTGGCAAGCATATCCTCGTCGAAAAGCCGATCGCACTTTCGGCTTATGACGCCGAAGCCGTCTATTACGAAGCCAAGAAGGCTGGCGTCTTTGCCGGCGAGGCCTTCATGTATCGTGTGCATCCACAGACGGAAAAGCTGGTCGACCTCATCAAGAGCGGCATCATCGGCACGATCCGCATCATCCGCTCGAGCTTCGGCTTCAACATGGGCAGCTATAAGCCGGAGCACCGGCTTTTCGCCAACGATACTGCCGGCGGCGGCATTCTCGATGTCGGCGGCTATCCGGTTTCCATGGCGAGGCTGATAGCAGGCGCGGCGGAGGGCAAAGCCTTCCTCGAACCGAAGAAGGTTTCGGGCGTCGCGCATCTCGGTGAGAGCGGCGTCGACGAATGGGCTTCCGCGGTGCTGAAATTCCCGAACGAGATCATTGCAGAAGTCTCCTGCTCGATCATGGCCCAGCAGGATAATGTGCTGCGCATCATCGGCTCCGAGGGCCGGATCGAGGTCGCCGACTTCTGGTTTGCCTCCGGCCACAAGGGCGGCGTCGGCAAGATCGAGGTCTTCAAGGGCGGCAAACAGGAAACGGTCGAGATCAAAGAGAATCGCTGGCTCTATTCCTTCGAGGCGGACGCTGCGGGCGATGCCATCCGCGCCGGCAAGACCGAGTTCAGCACCCCCGGCATGAGCTGGGCGGATTCGATCGGAAACCTGCGCGTGCTCGACCAGTGGCGCGCCTCGGTCGGTCTCGAATATGGTGTGGAGAAAGCCGCCAAACGCACGGCCAACATATCAGGCGGCATGGTCAAGCGGGGCAACAGCATTCCGCAGCGCCAGATCCCCGGTATTTCCAAGCCGGCCTCAGTCGTGACCCTCGGCTTCGAGTTCTTCCCGAACTTCGCGGCTGCGTCGCTGACGCTCGATGCCTTCTACGAAGCCGGCGGCAACGCCTTCGATACGGCCTTCGTCTATGGCGCCGGCAAGACGGAGGCGATCTTCGGCGACTGGCACACCAGCCGCAAGGTGCCGCGCGAGGAAATCGTGTTGATCGGCAAGGGCGCGCACTCGCCGCTCTGCTACCCCGACATGATTGCAAAGCAGCTCGACCAGTCGCTCGCCCGGCTGAAAACCGACTATGTCGACATCTATTTCATGCATCGCGACAACACTGATGTACCCGTCGGCGAGTTCGTCGATGCCATGGACGCCGAGGTCAAACGCGGCCGCATTCGCGGCATCTTCGGTGGTTCGAACTGGACGCGGGCACGTTTCGACGAGGCGATCGCCTATGCCGAAAAGACCGGCAAAACGGCGCCGGCGGCACTCTCCAACAACTTTTCGCTCGCAGAGATGCTCGATCCGATCTGGGCCGGTTGCGTCGCAGCCTCCGATGACGACTGGAAGACGTGGCTGAATGAGAAGCAGATCCCGAACTTCGCCTGGTCCAGCCAGGGCCGCGGCTTCTTCACCGACCGCGCCGGCCGCGACAAGCGAGACGATGAGGAGATCGTGCGCGTCTGGTATTCCGAGCGTAACTTCGGACGCCGCGACCGCGCCATCGAGCTTGCCAACAAGCTCGGCCGCAATCCGATCCACATCGCGCTCGCCTATGTGATCGCCCAGCCTTTCCCGGTCATTCCGCTGATCGGGCCGCGCACCGTCGCCGAACTGGAGGACAGCCTGTCGGCTCTCGACATCAAGCTCACGCCCGATCAGGTGAAGTGGCTGGAAGGCTGATGAAAAAGCAAAGGGCGCAGTTCGAGCCGTGCTTGCCCCTCACCCTAACCCTCTCCCCGTAAACGGGGCGAGGGGACGTGCCAAACTCAGCGTGGAGGTTGGGGAAAGCGGGTGCGGCATACCCCTTCGCCCCGCAAGCGGGAGAAGCCGGATGAGGGGCTTATGCAGAAGATGACGCCGAAAAATAGAGCGAGGCTGTTACCAAACCAGTCTAAGGGCGCAGTGCAAGCCGCGCCCTTAGATTTCTACTTGCGCAGCTCCGAAGCCTTCTTTCTGGCGGCGTCGTCCATGAGCTCATACCACATGGCATTGAGGACGGCGAAGGCGGCCGCCAGCGGCAGGCCGAGGATCCATGCAAAGTACCACATTGTTCGTCTCCCTCAGTAGGCGTGGCTGTTCTTGTCGGTGACGGACGTCTCGTCGACCTTGCCCCAGAGAACCTTATAGACCCAGGCGGTGTAGGCGACGATGATCGGCAGGAAGATCACCGTTACGACCAGCATGATGAACAGCGTCATATGGCTGGACGATGCATCCCAGACTGCCAGGCTCGATCGCGGATCAAGCGAGGAGGGCAGGATGAACGGGAACATCGACAGACCGACCGTCGAGATGATGCCTGTTATCGAAACCTTGCTGAAAAGCAGCGTCATCACCTCGCGCCTTGCCCGCATGGCGATGAAGGCCAGTGCCGCGCCGGCAAAGCCGAGGACGGGCGCCACGACCATCCAGGAATGGACGCTGTAATTGGCAAGCCACGCGCCGTTCTCGACCACCACCGTCTTCAGCAGCGGATTGGAAGGCCCGATCGGGCTGATATCGCTGGTGATGCGGTAGCCGTCGATGCCCATCCACAGGAAGAGGCCGCCGAGGGCGAAAAGCACGATCGCGGCAAGGGCGGCGATGCTGCCATAGCTTCTGGCACGTTCCGCAACCGGCCCGCTCGCCTTCAGCACCAGCCAGGCCGCGCCATGCATCGTCAGCATTGCGACGGAAAGCAGGCCGCAAAGCAGTGCGTAGGGATTGAGCAGGGCGATGAACGAACCTTCGTAGAAGATCCGCATGTCGTCGGCAAAGCGGAAGGGCACACCCTGCAGCACATTGCCGACGGCAACACCGAAGATCAGCGCCGGCACGAAGCCGCCGATGAAGAGCGCCCAGTCCCAGCCGTTGCGCCAGCGGGCGCTTTCCCGCTTCGACCGGTATTTGAAACCGACCGGGCGCAGGATGAGCGCGAAAAGGATCGCGAACATCGCCAGATAGAAGCCGGAAAAGGAAACCGCATAAAGCGGCGGCCAGGCGGCGAAGATGGCGCCGCCGCCGAGGATCAGCCAGACCTGGTTGCCCTCCCAGGTGGCGCCGATGGTGTTGATCGCCACGCGCCGTTCCGTATCGGTCCTGGCGACAAAGGGCAGAAGCGTGCCGACGCCGAGATCGAAGCCGCCTGTTGTCGCGAAGGCGATCAGCAGTACGCCGAGCAGCAGCCACCAAATGATCCGCAGGGTTTCATAGTCGATGAGTTCGTGAAGGATCATAGCAGGTCACTCCGCGGCCGGGACGAGGGTTTCGGAAATCAGGACGGCTTCCGGCTCGTCGTCCGGCTCCGGTCCCTGGCGGATCGCCTTGATCATCAGGCTCATCTCGATGACGATCAGCACTGTGTAGAGCGCGGCAAATCCGATGATCGTCAAAAGCACGGTGCCGGCGCCGAGGCTGGAGACTGCGGCGGCCGTCGGCAGCACGCCTTCGATCACCCAGGGCTGGCGGCCGAATTCGGCAACGACCCAGCCGAGTTCGATGGCGATCCAGGGGAGTGGGATCGCCAGCACGGCAATTCTCAGAAGCTGCGGGTATTTATCGAGACGACGCCGCGCCGACAGCCAGAAGAAGGTCGCCGTCAGGAGTATGAAGAAGATGCCGAGGCCGACCATGATGCGGAAGGACCAGAAGAGCGTCGGCACATGCGGGATCGTATCGCGCGCCGCCTGGGCGATCTGCGCGTCGGTCGCCAGGCGGGGATCGTCGACATAGCGCTTCAGAAGCAGCGCATAGCCGAGATCGTGGCCGAGATCCTCGAAGGAAGTGCGGACTTCCTGCGCCACCTGATCCTGTGCGGGTGCAGCGCGGATCTGCATCAGCGCGTCGTAAGCCTTGATGCCGTCGCGGATGCGCGCTTCGGCCTGCTGTTCAAGCTTATCGATGCCGGGGATTTCGGTGGTCAGCGACCGTGTGCCGATCAAGCCCATAACCCATGGGATATGCACGGCAAAGTGCGTCTCGCGCGCTTCCTGATCCGGGAAGCCGAAGGCCGTGAAGGCGGCCGGAGCCGGCTCCGTCTTCCACATGCCTTCGATGGCGGCAAGTTTCATCTTCTGGTTTTCAGTCGCAAGATAACCGCTCTCGTCGCCGAGCACGACGACCGAGAGCGCCGAGGCGAGGCCGAAGGAGGCGGCCACCGCCATCGAACGTTTGGCAAGCTCGATATGCCGGCCCTTCAGCACATACCAGGCCGAGACGCCGAGCACGAAGATCGAGGCGCAGACATAACCCGCCGACACGGTATGGACGAATTTCGCCTGGGCGACCGGGTTGAAGACGACGTCGAAGAAGCTCGTGATCTCCATGCGCATCGTCTGTGGATTGAGCGCCGATCCCACCGGGTTCTGCATCCAGCCATTGGCGATGAGGATCCAGAGTGCGGAAAAATTCGAGCCGAGCGCCACCGCCCAGGTGGCGACGAGATGGCCGACTTTCGACAGCTTGTCCCAGCCGAAGAAGAACAGGCCGACAAAGGTCGCCTCGAGGAAGAAGGCCATCAGGCCTTCGATCGCCAGCGGCGCGCCGAAGATGTCGCCGACATAATAGCTGTAATAGCTCCAGTTCATGCCGAACTGGAATTCCATGACGATGCCTGTGGCCACGCCCAGCACGAAATTGATGCCGAACAGTGTCCCCCAGAATTTCGTCATCTGCCGCCAGATCTGGCGGCCGGTCATGACATAGACGGTTTCCATGATCGCCAAGAGCACGGACAGACCGAGCGTCAGCGGCACGAACAGGAAGTGGTAAAGCGCCGTCAGCGCGAATTGGAAGCGCGATAGCGCCACGATATCTAGTTCCATTGTCTTTCTCCCACGGTCCCACGGGATACAAGCGTTCCTCAGCGCCGGCCGGCGTCGAAGGCATGTGGTCTCGCTCAATCCGGCCGCAGCCGGCCGAGCGCCCTTTCGAACGCCGCCTCTCCGCGGCACGAAACTTCTGAAATACGTCCGCTTTCGATGATGGCGATGCGGTCTGCGATCGCAGCCTCGCGGCGGATATGCGTTGCGATCACCAGCGAGCGGCCCGCCGCCTTCGCCGAAAGACGCTGGAGCACATCACGGGCGGTCGGGCCATCGAGGCCTTCGGTCGGCTCGTCGAGCAACCAGAGCGGCGTGTCGCGCAGGAAGAGGCGGGCAAGCGCGAGCCGGCGCGACTGCCCGCCGGAAAGGCCGAGGCCGCCTTCGCCGAGCGGCGTATCGAGCCCGCGCGGCATGGCCTCGACATCGGCAAGCAGGCCGGCCGCGGCCAGCGCTTCGCGAAGGCTGGCCTCTGTGGCATCCGGATTTGCAAGGACGAGGTTGCCGCGCAGGCTATCCTCGAAGAGTTCCGTCCGCTGAGTCAGCAGGGTCGCCGTCATCGCAGCGACGTAACCTGTCCTTGCCGGCAACTCGTGGGAAAGCAGAGCGAGCAGGCTCGACTTGCCGGCGCCGCTGCTGCCGATGACGGCGAGGCGATCGCCCTGCTTGAGCACAAGATCGATGCCTTGGAGCACCGGCACGGCGGAATTTTCATGAAAGGCGGCCACGTCGGCCACAGAAAAGGCATATCCCGGCAGCGGCGTCGCCAACGGTTCGGTTACATCGGCGACGGCAATTCGGGGCGCGATCCGCTTTGCGGCAAGCATCGTCCGTCCGAGTTCCAGGGCGCCGCGGCGCAACGCGGCGAAGGGTTCGACCGCCGCGAAGGCGACGAGCAGGCCGAGGGCTGCGACAGGTGCGGTAATCGTCTTCGTTTCCGCAAGGGCCGCGACGGCAAGCAGCGATCCCGTCAGCAAGAGTGTTGAGACGATGCCGAAGCTGAAGGTCAGGCCGGTTTCGATGCGGTTCAGCCGATCATCGGCGCGAACGGCATAGCTGTCGGCCGCAGCAATCGCACCCCTCTGCGCCGCAAGCCGACCGGCCATCAACAGGTCGGTCTGGCCGGCGACGAGATCGATCGTCCGTGAGCGCAGCGCCTCGATGCCATGGGCGCGCCGCCCAGCATGTCTGCGCGCCGCGCGGCCGGCGATCAAAGGCAGGCCGAGGCCGGCGCCGGCGAGAAAAAGGCCGAAACACAGGCCGAACAGGGGGTGCATCAGCCCCAGTACCACGCTTGCAGCCAGGGCCGCGCCGATCGCGACAGCAGCCGGCACGAGAATGCGGAGATAGAGGGAATCGAGCGCATCGATGTCGGCCGTCAGCCGGAAGAGCAGCCGCGCGGGGCGGTGCAGGAGAACGCAGGCGGCACGCGGTTCGGCAAAGCCGCGAAATAGCCTCTCGCGAAGTGCGGCGAGCACACCGAGCGTCGCGTCATGGGTCGCGAGCCTTTCACCGTAGCGTGCCGCGGTCCTGATGATGGCCAGCAGACGGATGCCGGCCGCCGGCGCAAAAACGTCGAAAGTCAGAGCCGCAGCGGCGGAAAGACCGGCAAGCGAAGTGGCGGTGATGAACCAGCCGGAGAGGCCGAGCAGCGCAATGCCGGCCGTCACCGTCGCTGCGGAAAGCATAGCGCCGAGTAACAGCGCACGCCGGCGCTCCCCGAGGAAGAGACGCAGGATGGGCCTGATATCTGCAGCAAAGAAACTCATTCGGCGGCCTCCCTCATGGCAAGATCGGCGTCGATGCGGATGGCGCGATGCATGCGGGCGGCCAGGAGCGGATCGTGTGTCGCGACGATGAGGGTACGACCCTGCGCGAGCGCAAGCAGGCTCTCGGTTACATCAGCCGCGGTGGCGGCGTCGAGATGGGCGGTCGGCTCATCGGCCAGGATGATCTTCAGATGCGGGTTGCAGGCCGCGCGCGCGATTGCAAGCCGCAGCGCCTCGCCGCCGGAAAGTCCGATTCCGTTCTCACCAAGCGGCCGGCTTCCATAGGCATCAGCCGCCTTTTCAAGGCCGGCGGCGGCAAGAGCATCCGCCACATCGCCGCGTGAGGTGCCCGGCCTGCCGAGCGCAATATTGCCGGCGATGGTACCGGCAAAGATATGCGGTTTCTGGCCGATCCAAGCCATGCCGCCCCGAAGGTTCGCGGCAGTTTCGTCGGTAAGGTCGACGCCGCCAATCATGATGCGGCCATCGGCAGAGGGCGCCAGGCCTGCAATCAGCGAAAGAAGCGTCGACTTGCCGGAACCGCTGGCACCGAGCAGCGCCAGATGTTCGCCAGCAGTGACATCGAGATTGAAGCCGTCTAGGATCAGCGGTTCGTCGGCACCATAGCGAAAGGCGAGATTTTCGAGATGGACGTCCGGCGCCTCGGTGCCAACTACAGCCGCCGGTTCGGCCGATCCTCGGATAGGCAAGCTGACGCCGGCAAGGGCGTCCAGCGCTTTCAGCGCCGCTTCGCCGGCGGCCCGGTCGTGCCAGACCGCTGAGAGTTCACGCAGCGGCTCGAAGAAGGCGGGGGCGAGCAGCAGGATGAACAACCCCTCGGTCAGGTCGAGCCTGCCTACCCAGGTGCCGAAGCGAATTTCGCCGAGCAGACTGAAGCCGACATAGACGGCAATCATCGCCACGCCGAGCGCCGCGAAAAGCTCGAGCACGGCCGAGGACAGAAAAGCGATCTTCAGCACTGCCATAGTGCGCGCGCGAAGCAACTCCGCCTCCGAACGCAGCTTGAGAGCGGTCGCATCGACCGCGTCGAGCGCGCGGATCGTCGTCAATCCGCGCAGGCGATCGAGCAGAAAGCCGTTGAGACCGCCGGTCGCGACGAGCTGTCTTTCGCTTGCCGCCTGGGCGCGCCAGCCGATCAGCGCCATGAAGAGCGGGATCAACGGCGCGGCCAACAGCAGGACCAGCGCGGCAACCCAGGAGACCGGTAGGATAAAGGCGAGGATGACGAGCGGCACAAGGCTCGCCTTCATCCGCGCCGGCCGGAAACGCGAGAGATAAGGCACGATGAGTTCGGCCTGTTCGCCGATGACGCTCGCGGCTTTGCCAGATGCCGGCCGGCCGCGGTCGACCGGCGACAACAGGGAAAGGGCAGCGGCGGCGGCCTGACGCTTGCGGCTGAGCTGCGTGCGGGCGGCGCGAAAGGCCAGGCGCCCGCCAGTCGCGTCGAGACAGCTTCTCACCAATCCAAGGACGAGGATGCCGAAGGCCGGCCACAAAACGTCATGAAATCCGCCGCCATCGGCGATACGGCCGACCGAGGCGGCCAGCAATCCGGCCTGCGGAATCCAGATGGCGGCGGCCAGCGCCTGCAGCATCGCCGCATTACGCAGCCGGCCTTTCGCCGCGTCGGCGCGTGGCGAGGGAACCTCTTCATCCCGCGGCCGGGCCCTCGCTTCGATTGTCGCGTCGGAGAAAGCAGTGCCCATGGCGCTAACTCTTGTTCGCAGGATTCGGCCGGCGGCCGCGGCCGAGCGAGATGACCCGGTCCTTGGCCTCCAGAAGCTTTGTCACTTTCGCGCCAAGCGAGAGTAGCGTCGCGAGCCTTTCCGTTTCAAGTTGCTTTACGTCTTCATACCAATGCGTCAGCTGTTCAATCAGCGTATGCATCTCGCCCATGCGCTCCTGCGCATAGCGCTCGGTTTCGCTTGCGGGGCGCTGCATCAGGATTTCGCGCAGAACCGACAGCGTCGGGTCGACTTCCCGCTTCTTTCGCTCCTCGGCGAGCGTCCTCAATATCTGCCAGACATCGTCCGGCGTGGTGAAGAAATCGCGGCGATCATCAGGCTTGTGTTTGAGAAGGACGAGGTTCCAGGCCTGCAGTTCGCGCAGGCTCATCGACACGTTGGACCGCGAGACGCTGAGGGAATCGGCGATCTCCTCCGCGCAAAGCGGCGCGGGCGAGACGAAGAGCAGGGCATAGATCTGGCCGACCGTGCGGTTGATCCCCCAGCGCGAGCCCATTTCGCCGAAGTGAAGAACGAAGGACTGGACGAGAGGCGGAAGGTTCATTGTAATTTCCGTTGCGTCTGTGATTTCAGAAATTTCTGAAATTACTATAGTGACTTTCGCACCTCGCCGCCAACAGGCAAGGCAGCCTGCGTCAATTTGGATGTCCGTCCGTTGAACACGTGTCAAATATAGCTCGACAACGCATGGCCGGATTTGATTTGAGTCAAGTCTGCGTCACTTTGCGGCCATGATGCAAAAACGCCCGGCAATGGCGTGCCGGGCGTTCCGATCGGACTGTAAGGTATACGTGATGCCGAAGGCGGCCGGAAAGCTACCAGGCCTAGATCATGCCGGCCAGGATGCCGATGCCTGATATTGCGGCAATGCCGCCGGCGGCACGGGTCACGAAGGCACCCTGCCGTTCTCCGGCGCGACCCACGAGGTAGCCAAGGCCTAGGCCGGCGACGTGCAGCAATGCGGTGGCGATCATGAAACCGGCAGCATAGGCGGCGCCCGTCGCATTCTCCGGCATTTCGCTCCCGTGCGCGTGACCGTGAAAGACGGCGAAGAGCCCGACGACTCCGAGCGATGCGGCGAGCGGCGCTTTGACATTGAGCGCCACAACGGCGCCGAGCACGACAACGGAAAGCGCGATACCGGTTTCAACGAAGGGAACATTGATGCCGGCAACGCCAAGGACACCGCCGAGCGCCATAACCAAAACGAAGGTCGTCGGCATGAGCCATGCGGCGCGGCCGCCGAGCTGAAAGGCGAAAACGCCGACCATCACCATGGCGAGGACATGATCGAGGCCGGACATCGGATGGACAAAGCCATGGCTGAAACCCGCCGCTTCGCCGACCGCGGGATGGGCAGAGGCAACCGCCGGCAGCGCTATGGCGGCCAAAGCGAGCAGACCGCTCTTGAGTGCTGATTTCATTGCTCGATCCCCTCGTTCGTTTTCCAATACGCGGCGGCTGCCACCATCAGGCATGGTTCAAAGACGCGCGCTCAAGCTAGTTCAATGAGTTTGCGCCGTCAACGAAAACCCTCAGAAATACCAAGGCGATTCAATTGCTTATCTGATAGGCAAATGCCGCTTTCGACAGCGCCGCCACCTCATGTGAGGCATCGAAGGCTCATGAGCTGGAAAGCTTCTCGCACAGAAGCTATCAATCGAAGAGCCGAGGCGGCGCAAGCCGCCGCGATGGAGGAGATGCTCATGACCAATATCGACCGGCCGCTGGCGATCAGTGCGCCCGAGCCGCGCACGCTTGACTTGATCTTCACCGACAAGGCACGCGCCGAACTGCATGCGAAATACGAAATCGTCGAGGCCGATCCCGAAAATATCGCCGCCCTCGGCGACGACATTCTCGGCAGGGCGCGTTACATCATCGGCCAGCCGCCGCTTTCGGCCGAAACGCTCGCGAAAATGCCGGCTCTGCGCTCGATCCTCAATGTCGAGAGCAATCTTCTCAACAACATGCCCTATGACGTGCTCTTTGAGCGCGGCATTCATGTCGTGACGACGGGTCAGGTCTTCGCCGAGCCGGTCGCCGAAATCGGTCTAGGCTTCGCGCTGGCCTTGGCGCGCGGTATCGTCGATGGGGATGTCGCTTTTCGCGAAGGCACCGAGCTCTGGGGCGGGGAGGGCAATGCGAGCGCGCGGCTCATCGCTGGTTCCGACATCGGCATCGTCGGCTTCGGCGATCTCGGCAGGGCGCTGCGCCGGGTGCTGTCCGGCTTCCGGGCGCGCATCAGGGTCTTCGATCCCTGGCTGCCCCGCTCGATCCTCGAAGAAAACAGCGTCGAGCCCGCAAGCCTGGAGGATGTGCTGACGAAAAGCGACTTCGTCTTCGTCGTCGCAGCCGTCACTAGCGAAAACAAGGGTTTTCTCGGCGCCGAGGCGTTTGCCAGCATGCGCAAAGGCGCGGCCTTCATCCTGCTCAGCCGCGCCGATGTCGTCGATTTCGATGCGCTGATGGGAGCTGTCTCGTCGGGCCACATCGTCGCAGCAAGCGATGTCTATCCGCAAGAGCCGCTGCCGGCGGACCATCCGGTGCGGAAGCTGAAAGGCTTCATCCGCTCGGCGCACCGTGCCGGTGCGCTCGACGGCGCCTTCAAGAAGATGGGCGACATGGTGCTCGAAGACATGGACCTGATGGATCGCGGCCTGCCGCCGATGCGCTGCAAGCGCGCCGAGCGCGAGACGGTCTCCCGCATGCGCTCCAGACCGGTCGCGGTGAATTAAAATGCCGCCCAGACTGACCGACAGTTTGGGCGGCACAAAAGAGGCAAGGCTTTCTTCAAGCGGCCCGCTGCCCAGTGCCCTGGATTGCGGCGAGCTTCCAGTCAGCGCCGGGCTTGCGCACGAAGGTCCAGATCTCGGTGCTTTCGCTCGGGCGGCGGTCGTCGCCGGAAACGACGCGGCCGCTGTCGCGTTCGACCATGGCATCGATCGAAGAGTAGCGCATGGCGAGCGTTGCATATTCCTGGCCGTCCTCGCGCCAGGCCTCGGCGATATCGCCCTGCAGCAGCTTGACGTCGGAGACACGGTTGCGCACGCCATTGGTGGCGTTTTCGCCGAGTTCCTCAGCAAGATAGGACATCGCCTCAGGCGTCGTCAGCCGGCGCAGCGTACCGTAGTCTTCCGCGCCGTAAGCGGTCTGCACGCTCGTCAGCAACTCCTCGAACTGATCGAGATCAGCCTGCGCCAGCCCGATTTCGTCGTTCGGGCGATTGCCGCGCGACTGCCCGCCGTAGCCGGCGCCCGAACCGATCGCCGGGATCTGGAACGAAGAATGGTTCGCGGGCGACATGTTGAAAGACTGGCCGTAGGACCGGCTCTGGCCGCCTACGCCATAAGATGGCTGGCGGCGGTTGGCGAAATAACGCATGGCGAGCATGACGGCGCCGCCGATCAAGGCGATCTGCAGCAGCATGCCGAGGAAGCCGAAGCCTCCGCCGAATCCGTGGCCAAGCAGCATGCCGAGGAGGCCGCCGGCGATCAGGCCCCCGATCATCGAACGGCCGAAGCCGTTGAAGAATCCGGGCCGCTGGGCGCCGAGGGGCTGCTGTGCCGTGGCTGGCGCCGTCGTCTGCGGACGCGGCGTCATCGAACGTTCGATCGGCGCAGCAGGAGCAGGCGCGGTTTGGGTGACGGGTGGAGCCTGGAATGTCCGCGTGCCGCGGCTCCCGAAACCGGAGCTGCCGGCGCGGCGAGCCTCGGCATCCCCGAGCGAAGCAAAAACGGTAGCGCTCGTCAGTACGGCAATCGCCGCAATTTTGGCAAAACGCGAAACGGCACCCGGCATTCCTGATCTCCTGTCATGCACAATCATGGCATATCGGGAGCTAATATAGGTACTCTTTCTGAGGTGTGAAGTTCTTTACTGGCAGACGTCGACCCAGCTGGCGCCGGTCAGTTCCGCAAGGCGCCCGGTTTCGATGCGCACGGCCGAGTTCGTCGAGCCGGCCGCGGGCACGACCTCATCGAAGCGCTTCAGCGAGACATCGCAATAGATGGGCAGCGGCGCGGGCAGGCCGAACGGACAGACGCCGCCGACAGGATGGCTCGTCATAGCCACGACTTCCTCCGCATCGAGCATGCGCCCCTTGCCTCCGAACGTATCCTTGAACTTGCGATTGTCGAGGCGCGCCGTGCCGCCGGCAACGACCAGCATCGCCTGTTCTCCGACGCGCAGACAGATCGTCTTGGCGATCTGGGCCGGCTCGACGCCATGGGCTTCGGCAGCAAGTGCCACCGTCGAGGAGCTCTCGGCGGTTTCGATGATTTCGATATCTGGTGCATGGGTGCGGAAAAAGGCACGGACGGATTCAAGGCTCATGGAACGGACGTGCAAAAACGATGATCGGAAAAATGCGGGATGTGGATACCGAAATCCAAGCATAATCCCCTAACTTAAAGTTCGAGATATTTCAAGCAAAGCGCGGCTCGGCCGCCGAAGCCGGCCGGCATGATTTTGCCTTGAAACCATCCCGGCCGGACATTCCCCAACATCGGCGAGGAAGCCGATCTATTCACCTGATAAAGCGAGGTCGCGGCGCAGCCATGCTGGAAAAGAGTCCAAGCTGTTCACCATGCTACGACGTTTCCGCCGGGCAATTATGGTTGCGACGAGAATTTCTCGAAAGCTAAATCGCGAGCAAAGCTCGCTCATGGATGTCGCCAAGCTCTCGCCGGCGTGCTGATTGTTCATGATCAATCGCGGTCGGAATGCTGAACCGCCCTTCTTCAAGCCTGAAAAGCGCAACGCCATGTTGCCCGGACGTCGCCGTGCCAAAACGCTGCGTGCGAAATGGAAGCCGTCTTCGGATGGTGAAGCTTGAAAGGTCTCGGATGAACGAGGGTAGGGAGCTTCGGAAGCCTATGCCAAAGAGGCGTTGGACGAGGAAATATCTGTCATTGCACGCCTCCCTTGCTGGTCAAATCCTTCACTACCAATAGCTGATTGCGAAAACGGAGGCAAGGGGCACTTCATTCAGGCCTTCAAGATCGCCATCGATGCTGATTTTCACCCAGAAGCGATGTCGCCTCAGCATCGGCAATTGACCACATTCAGAACATCGTCATAATAATTTTGCACACGTGCTCAATTTTGTCATTCGGCCGTTACGTTAAGCCCATAGAGCGGGACTTGTCACGTTTTCGCGGGTTTTTGAAACGGTCGTCAACACCAGTGATGACCCGTCAAAGAGGCCTCACACTGCTCTTCTGGGGAGATGAAGAAAATGACCATTTTGCCGACACTGAAGTCCCTCACCGTCGCTGCCGCCATCCTGGCTTCGACTTCTGCTCTCGCATTCGCCAAGGACGTTACCATCACCGTCTGGGCTGGCGGCACCGGTCCGAACGACGTCTATCGCCTCGACGCCATCGACATCGCCGCCCAGCAGCTGGAGCGCCAAGCCGCTCTCAAGGGCGAAGAGCTGAAGATCAAGGTCGAGAAAAAAGCCTATTCCGGCTGGGACGACTTCAAGCAGGCGCTGACCCTTGCTGCAGAAGCCAAGACCGCCCCGAACATCGTCGCCAGCGGCCACGAGGATATCGCGCCGTGGTCGCAGGCCGGCCTTATCGTTCCGATCGAGGACTACGTCGATCTCGACGCTTGGCCGCTCAACGGCATTTATGAGAACCTGCTGCAGATCGCTTCCTATAACGGTGCCGTCTACGGCATTCCGCAGGACGCCGAATCCCGTCCGATGTTCTTCTGGAAGCCGCACATGAAGGCGATCGGCTACAGCGACGCCGATTTGGATGCTCTGCCGCAAAACGTCCAGGACGGCAAGTACACCATGAAGAACCTGCTCGAAGACGCCAAGAAGATGCAGGACAAGGGCGTCGTCCAGCCCGGCTACGGCTTCTATCCGCGCCCCAGCAACGGCCCTGACTATTGGCAGTTCTACACCTCGTTCGGCGGTACGATGGAAGAAGGCGGCAAGCTCGTTTTCGACAAGGCCGCCATGCAGCGCACTTACCAGTTCTTCGCCGACGCCGTTAAGGCGGGCGTCACCAAGAAGAACCATATCGGCATGCCTGGCGATCAGTGGTGGAAGGAAGTCGCCACCGGCAAGGCCGGCATCTGGGACGGCGGCACCTGGCACTATGCCCGCCTCGTTAATCAGGAAGGCCTCAAGGACTTCTTCGGCAACGTGATCTTCACGCTGATCCCGGCCGGCGAAGGCGGCAAGGCCAACACGCTGACCCACCCGCTCGTCTACCTGTTGACGGCAGGCCACGACAAGGAGGAGACCGATATCGCGGCCCAGCTGATCACGATCGCCTCCGAGCCGCGCATCAACGCGCTGCATGCGGTCAAGTCAGCCCATCTCGGCATTTCCGAGGCGGAATCGGAAGTCGACTTCTACTCGGCCGACCGCTGGACCCGGGAAGCCACCGAGCGCCTGCTGCCGCATGCCAATGCGATGCCGAACAATTCCGATTTCGGCAAATATTGGAACATCATGTGGAAGAACCTCGAAGCTTCCTGGACCGGCGCCAAGACCGTCGACGCCGCCATCGGCGATGCCGAGAGCGAGCTGAAGGGCACGCTCGGCGACAAGATCGTCATCCGCTAAGATCGAAGCACCCTTCCGGGCGGCGGCACCCCGCCGCCCGGTCGATCCGCGAGGAGGCTTCCATGAAATCGTCCAGAAGGCTCGGACTGGTGATGATCGCGCCCGCGGCGATCATGATCGTCCTCTTCTTCCTGCTGCCGGTCATTCTGACGGCAGTCTTCTCGATGACCAACATGTCGACCGCGACCGGGATATCAGGCGGCGTCTACCAAATCGCCCCTAATTCCCTGATAATATTGAAATCGGCGATGCCCGATATCGCCGCTGAACTGGCCGAACCGCGCTACGCGATCGATGAAGCCGGCCTCAAGGCCGTGGAAGGTCTCGGCCTGGCGCACGGCATTGCTGCGGAATTGCGCGCCAAGCACGCCGGCGAGGTCTTCCCGACGCGGCGCGAAGCCGAGCGCATGATCAAGGATCTTGCCGAACGGCCTTCGACGCGCGACGTCAAACAGATTTCCGAACAGTTCAACCGCTCCGCCGTCAACACACGCTTTGACAGCAAGGAAGAGCTTTTTTCCGCTCTTGATACGCTCGGCCTGAATCTGACGCTGGAACAGAAGGAAGCCGTCGCTGAGGCCACCTACACCGGCTGGACCTGGACGACCGACAATTTCTCGCGCATCGCCACCTCACCCGACATGGCGCGCGTGCTCTTGAATACCGCGCTCTATGTCGCGCTGGTGCTGACGCTCTTCAATGTCGGCTATGCGCTGCTGCTGGCAATCTGGACGCATTACATGCCGCCGGCGCCGGCCTCGATCTTCCGCGGCATCTGGCTGCTGCCCCGCATCACGCCCGTCGTCATCTATGTCATGCTGTGGAAATGGCTCGCCTGGGACACCGGCTTCATTTCGGTGCTGATGGGCAAGTTCGGCTATCCGCCGAAGAATTATCTCCTCGACACCGCCTATAATGCCTGGTTCTTCGTCGTTCTGATCAACGGTTTCATCGGCGCCTCGATGGGCATGCTGGTCTTTTCCTCGGCGATGAAGGCCATTCCGAAGAGCCAATTTTATGCAAGCGAGGTCGACGGCGCGTCGCGCTGGCAGCAGATTCGCTACATCATCCTGCCGCAGATGCGCTGGCCGATCCTCTTCGTCACCTGCTATCAGACACTGTCGCTGCTCGCCTCCTTCAATGAAACCCTGCTCGCCACCAATGGCGGGCCTGGCAACGCCACGGAGGTTTGGGCGCTCGCCGCCTATCACACGGCACTCAGGAACTATGCCGGCAACCTTGAATACGGGCTGGGCGCGGCCATGGCGCTGGTGCTCGTCGTCATCGGCGTGACGCTGTCGCTCCTCTATCTGCGCGTCTTCAACTACCGCACGCTTGTCGCCAAGCCCCTGATCGAGGATTGACCATGGCCGAACGATCGCAGCCCTCGGCAAATTACAGCAGCTGGCCTGTCGTTTCAGCACTGACGATCGTCAGCCTGCCGCTGCTTCTGATGTATGTCTACCTCTTCCTCGACACCGTAACAGTGAAGCAGCCGGATGCGCTGCTGCCCTCTGGTTTCACGGTCAATCACTGGCGTTTCCTGTGGCAGACGACGGCGGGCAAGGCGAACATCTGGCAGGTGACCGTCAATACGCTGCTATTTTCGGCCTGCACCACCAGTCTCGTACTCCTGGTCTCGTCGATGGCCGGCTACGTTCTCTCGCGATTGAACGTGCCGGCGCGAGGCTTCTTCCTCGCCGGCGTCATGGTCTTGCACGCCTTCCCGTCGGTGACGCTGATCATTGCCATCTTCATCGTGCTGCAGATGATCGGGCTCTATAATTCGCTGATCGGCGTCATCCTGGTGAAGGCGGCGATCGACCTGCCGCTCGGGATCTGGCTGATGAAGGGCTTCTACGATACGGTGCCCTGGGAAATCGAAATGGCCGGTGTCGTCGACGGCGCCTCCCGCTTCCGCGTCTGGAAGAGCCTCGTGCTGCCGCAGGTCAAGCCCGGGATCATGGCGCTCGGGCTCTTCTCCTTCCTGTCCGGCTGGGGCGAATTCATCCTGCCGCAGGTGCTCGCGCCAGGCAATGACGTGCAGGTGCTTTCGGTCTATCTCGCGGGCTTCCTCGCCGACGACAACAACTACGATTTCAACATGTTCAAGGCGGTCGGACTCTTCTACCTCGTTCCGGTGCTGATCGCCTACGCACTCTTCAACAAATATCTGATGAACATCTACGGCGGCGGGAGCAAAGGCTGATGCGCGTCCTCCTCGACAATTTTTCGAAGAGCTTCGGCTCGACCAAAGTCATCGAGAACATGCGGCTCGAAGTGGGCAGCGGCGAGATGCTGGCGCTGCTCGGCCCTTCCGGCTGCGGCAAGTCGACGACGCTTTTCGCGGTCTGCGGCATTCACCGGCCGACCGGTGGACGCATCCTGTTCGGCGATCGCGACGTTACCGACCTGCCGAGCCAGGCCCGCAATGTCGGCGTCGTCTTTCAGTCCTATGCGCTCTACCCGCATATGACGGTTGCCGAGAACATCGGCTTTCCCTTGAAGGTGAAGGGCACGCCGGCCACAGATATCCGCAAGGAGGTCGACCGTATCGCAACCCTTGTCCAGATCGGCAATCTGATGGGCCGACGCCCGGCCGAACTGTCAGGCGGCCAGCAGCAGCGCGTAGCGCTGGCGCGCGCGCTGATCCGCAAACCCGACGTGCTGCTGCTCGACGAACCGCTCGCCAATCTCGACGCCAAGCTGCGTCTCGAAATGCGCTCGGAAATCCGCCGCCTGCAGCGCGAGACCGGCATCACCGCCATTCTCGTCACCCATGACCAGGTTGAGGCAATGAGCATGTGCGACCGCATTGCCATCATGAAAGAGGGCGAGATCGTCCAGATCGCCACGCCGGCTGAAATGTACAACGATCCGAAGACCGCCTTCGTCGCCGGCTTTCTCGGCAATCCCCCGATCACCTTCCTGCGCGGCGTCATGGACAAGGGCGCCTTCGCAATCCCGGAAAGCGAGATCCGGGTGCCGTTGCCAAACGCCATCGGTGCGGCAGAAGGCACCAAGCTGATGCTCGGCGTCCGGCCGGAGCATTTTACGCCCGCCGGCGACGTCAGCGTGTCCGGCAAGATCACCTTTGCAGAAACGCAAGGGCGAGAGAACCTTTACGACGTGCGTCTTGCCGGCGGCCCGCTGCTGCGCTCGATCCAGCCTGTGCGCAACGACATTCACGTCGGCGACGACGTCGCCTGGGGGATCGACAGCCGCGGCGTGTTCGTTTTCGACGAGAACGGAACGAGGCTCTGATGAACCGCGATTTTTCGGCCTTTTTCAAACGCTACGGCTGGCCGACCGCCAAGGGCCGGCTTCCCTTTTGCATCGGCCATCGCGGCGCCAGCGGCCACGAACGCGAAAACACGCTCGCCGCCTTCCGCCGCGCGGCTGAACTCGGTGCGGAGATGTGGGAGCTCGACACGCAGCTGACCGGCGACGGCGTTGTGGTCGTATCACACGACGACCATCTGCAGCGGGTCTACGGCATCGACCGGCGGATTTCGGAAATGACGGCGGCGGAGCTCGTTGCCCTTGACGGCGTCGACGTACCGAGCTTTTCCGAGGTCGCCGCTCTCGCCCGCGAGACCGGGACCGGTCTCTATGTCGAGCTCAAGGCGCCGGGGACCGGCATCCGCTGCTGGCAGCACCTTGTCGAAATGAACCAGCGCTTTGCTTGCCTTGGTTCCTTCGATACCGCACAGGTGCGCGAACTCAGAGATGCGGCCTGCGATTTTCCGCTCTCGTTGCTGATCCGCGTCGGCCACGATCCGCATGCGCTCGGTGATGAGGCCGGCGCCGATATTCTCCATCTCTGCTGGGAGAGGGCAGGGGAGCGCCCGCAGGATCTGGTGACCGAGGCGCTGATGGCGCGCGCCTTCGAGGCGGGCCGCGAGATCGTGCTTTGGCACGAGGAGCGGCGGACCATTCTCGATGACCTCATGAAACTCTCGGTTCTCGGTATCTGCACCGATCTGCCCGATCTGATGCGGGCGCCTCTGATGAAGGAACGAGCATTTGGCTGACAGGGACAAGGGACCACGCAAGGTAACCTCCTTCGACGTCGCGCGGGTGGCCGGCGTCTCGCGCGCTGCCGTGTCGCGCGCCTTCACCCCGGATGCCAGCGTCTCGCCGAAAACCCGGGAGAAGGTCTATCAGGCGGCCAAGGAACTCGGCTATCGGGTGAACTACCTTGCCCGGAGCCTCACCAACAAACGCTCCGATCTCGTCGGCCTCGTCGCCGCCGGTTTCGACAACCCATTCCGCACGCAGCAGATCGAGCATCTGTCACGGGTGCTGCTGGCGCGGAATTTCCGCCCCATCCTGCTGCCGACCTCACAGGAAGCGGATACCTCGACGGTCATCGGCCAGCTGCTGCACTATGCCGTGTCCGGCGTCATCGTCACCTCGGACGCACCGCCGGGTGAGATCTGCGAGCAATGTGCGGCCGAGGGCGTGCCGATCGTGCTGATCAACAAGGGTAACGACATTCCCTTCGTCGATCGCATCATTTCCGATGACCGCATGGCCGGCCATCTTGCGGCCACCCACCTGATCGACAACGGCGTGCGAAAGCCCGCCGTGATGGCCGCACCCGCCATATCCTATACGGCGCGGCGGCGCAGCGAGGCCTTCGTCGCGCGCTGCAGGCAGCTGGGCGTCGAAGCGGAGTTTCTGCATGTCAAAATCAATGATTACCGGAGCGGCTACGATGCGGCCGGCGAGCTTGCCGGCTCGGGTATCGACGGGCTGTTTTGCGCCAACGACTACATGGCCTGCGGCGTGATCGACCGCATGATGCGAGGCCGCGGCCGTAATGATGCGCCGCCGCTTTCCGTCATTGGCCATGACGATATTCCTCAGGCGAGCTGGACCGCTTACGACCTTACGACCATCCGCCAACCCTGCGATCTCCAGGCCGAACAGACCGTCGACCTGCTGATGAGCCGGATGGCCGAACCCGAGCTGACGGCGCGCGTCGAATTCACGCCGGTGACATTGATAAAGAGAAGGACAGCCTGATGAATTCCGCATTCGATGCCGCCGCCATTGGCGCAAGGGCGGAGGCTGCGATCACCGTGGCTCTGGAGGTGGGACGGGAAACGGCGCGGTCTCGGAGGGTTTCAAACCCCGGCATGCTCGCTGTCGAAAACAAGGGCTTGCAGGATTTCGTCACCGTTGCCGACAGAAAAGCCGAGCAGGCAATCCGCGACGGACTTATCTCGCGCTTTCCGGGCGATTCATTCATGGGAGAGGAGAGCGGCGGACTGTCGGGCGGGGCCGGCACGTGGGTCGTCGATCCCATCGACGGTACGACCAATTATATCAGGGGCTTCCGGCATTGGGGCATCTCGATCGCCTTCGTCGCCGACGATAGGGTCGAGGTCGGCGTGGTCTACGACGCCGCTGAGGACAAGGTTTTCCATGCCGTTCGCGGCGGCGGCGCCTTCAAGGATCGGCTTGCCATTCATGCCGCCGCAACCACCGATCCGGCCAATGCGCTCGTCATCCTCGGCCATTCCCGCAAGACGAGTTTCGACGATTATCTCGCGCTCTCCCGGCGGCTGCATGAACGCGGCATGGATTATCGCCGCATGGGCGCGGCTGCCATCGACCTGGTTCGCGTCGCCGAGGGTGCCGCCGATCTCTATTACGAACGTCAGCTCAATGCGTGGGACATGCTGGCCGGCGCGCTGATCGCCGCAGAGGCCGGCGCGACGGTGGTGATGCCGCCTGTTGAGAGATTGCTTACGCAAGGCGGACCGGTGATCGCCCATTCGCCGGGACTTGCCGATGAATTCGCTTTCATTCTCGATATCGAAGGACTGGCGCCCGTTACCCGCTAATGCGCCGACGCCAGGCGCGTTCGGTCGCCGGCGCCTCATCGGTGGTGATCTGATCCGGCTTCAGGGCCATCAATGCCGAGAAGCTGCGCCACTCCTCTTCACTGAATCCTGCCTCCGGATCCTTCAGGGTGAAGGTCCATGCGTCGACGCGTTTGCCTTCGTCACGGCAGAGCGCGATCATGTCGAAGCCGTCCTTGGCGGCAGCAAGGATCAGCGGCCAGTGGAGGTAGACTGTGTCGGGTTCGGTCGGCCCGCGCAGATCGGCGCGCAGTTCCGTTTCGGCGGCCTTCCAACCGCTGGCCTCCCGGATGCCGTAAAGCTTATCGGTCGGATCGATGCCGCGCAGCAGATGCGGAAGCTTTTCCTTGACTGCCATAACGAGGTCGAGACAGCCGCCGCTGACGATCACCGAAGCAGCGATATCGCGGAAATGCTCGGCAAGATGCGCGATGCCGCTTGCGCCGATCGCTTCGTAATCGTCCTTCATGTCGAATTGCAGCAACGCGGCCGGATGCGTCGCCTGCATCATGCCTGCGAGATCCTCGCTGAGGATCAGCGGCCGGGCGCCCTCCTTCATCCGGATGTCGCGGAGGTCGGAGCCACTCTTTTTGGCGATCGGTCCATATCCCGTTGTTTCGCCTTCCAGCTCCTTGTCGTGCAGCACGACGAAGCCGCCGTCGGCGCGCACGCGCAGGTCGAGTTCCATCGAGGCGCCTGCTGCAAAACCTTCCGCCATCACCTCGGCTGAAAACAGTGGATCAGCAAAGCGCTTGCGCAGCCGGTGCCATTTCAGGCGGGTGCGATGCCCCGCGTGTGAAATCTCCAGGCCCTGTGCATCCAGCAATTTCGTCATCTCTGCCAAGTCTCCGTGATGCCATTCTCCTGCCTTGACGAGCTGTGATTATCAAGGCCGAAGCAGGCTTTCATCGACTGTAGACCACTGAAATCGCCTCGGATGCTGCGGCAATGTCAGATGGGTGGCCGGCCTGCCGAAGGGCCGCGCCGTAAGCCGCGACATTAGCAAGTACCGTCTGGAATGCAGCGCGTGGGCCGGTGTGATTCAGACGCACGAGATTGATGGGCGCCGTCCCAACACCCTCGGTCAACTCGACACCCAACCGCGCCGCAGCGGCGATCAGTGCAGCAGGCGCCAACGCCTGCGGCACCGGCACCGCCGTGACCAGGTTGGAAGCCTTTGCCGGCGGCGCCCAGGCTCCGGCGCCGAGTGCGGCAAGCCCAGCCCGCGTCGCCGACGCCGCCAGCGCATGGCGGGCGATGACATTCTCCATACCTTCGGCCTCGATACGGTCGAGAGCCGCCTCCAGCGCAAAGAATTCCAGCGGCGCCGGCGTTCCCGGCAGACCGCGCCGGCCATCGTCGACCCATCTTTTCAGATCGGCCAGCGACAGGATCGAGTCGCGCTGTGCGCCCTCCTTGAGAATGAGCTGCCAGGCGCGCTGGCTTACGGAGAGCGCGGAGACGCCCGCCGGACCGCCGAGCGCCTTCTGCGGACCTATGACGGCGATGTCGATGCCGAGATGATCGACGTCGAACTGATGGCCGCCGACCGAGGCGACCGCATCGACAACGGTGACGATGCCGCGAGCCCGGGCAAGCGCCATTATCTCGGGCAGGGGATTGAGAATGCCGCTCGCGGATTCCGCGTGACCCACAGCGATGACGTCGATGTGAGGGCCGGCCTGCAACGCTTTCGCGACCGCTTCGATCTCGATTGGCAGGCCTGGCTCGGCGACGATATCCTCAACCCTGGCACCACCCCGCCGCAGCCATTGACCAAACCAGCGGCCATAGGGACTGGTGACGATGTTGAGTGCGGCAAGGCCGGGGCGCGCAAGGCTGACCGCGACCGCCTCCAGCGCCACCACCGCCTCGGCCTGCACCAGTAAGACATCGCCACGGCTGCGCAAGATGCCGCCGATCCTGTCGGCGAGGGTGCCGAAGCGCTCCACGGGGTAGGACGGCACGCCATGCAGGGGATTCCAACCAAGATCGAACATCGGCATCTCCTTCAGGACGGATCGGTAACGAGGCGAGGGACCGCTGCCACGAGCGCGCTGCCGGCATCGGATTTCGGTTTGGCAACGACTGCCGCCGCCGGACCGGTCTCGACGATCCGTCCGCCATCCATGACGGCGATGCGGTGGGACACGGCACGCACCACGGCAAGATCATGCGAAATGAACAGACAGGCAATGCCCTGTTCCTTCTGCAGGCTGACCAGAAGTTCGAGAATCCTGCCGCGCACGGTGACGTCGAGCGCCGATACCGCCTCGTCAAGCACCAACAGAGAGGGACGCGTAGCGATAGCTCGGGCGATCGCCACACGCTGGCGCTGGCCGCCGGAGAGAGCGCGGATTGGACGTGAGGCATAATCGGCGGGCAGGCCGACGCGTTCGAGAAGCATTGCGATCTCGCCGGCACGTCGTTCCCTGGGCACGATGCCGTGGATACGCAGCGGATCGTCGAGCGCCACACTTACGCTCGCCAGCGGATTGAAGGCCGCGAGCGGATCCTGGAACACCATCTGCATGCGCGCCCGTTTGCGGCGCAACGGCGCACCGTTCAACGCAAGCCAATCCTCTCCCTCGAAGCGGATCGCGCCGGCGTCGGCCGAGAGAAGCCGCAACAGGATGCGCGACAACGTCGATTTCCCGCTGCCGGAGGCCCCGACGAGGCCAAGGGTTTCGCCGGCTGCGATCGTCAGCGAGACATTGTCGAGAGCAGCGACCCGGCGACCCGAGGACAAAAAGGCTTTGGAGATGTTTGCTAAGGAAAGCAGCGCGGGGTTCATGAAGCCACCCCTGCGATCAGCGGCGGCGTCGCCAGATCGCGATGGCTGGCGATGAGGGCGGCGGTATGATCATTTGCCGGCGCTGAAAGCACCGAACGAACGGGACCCGTTTCGACCAGCCGCGCATTGTGAAAGACGGCGATGCGATCGACGAAGCCGGAAGCGAGCGCGATGTCATGGGTGATGAAGAGCAACGTCATGCCGTCCTCGCGCACCAGACCGTCGAGAAGACGGACAATTTCGGCTTGGACCACGACGTCGAGCGCGCTGGTCGCCTCGTCGGCGATCAGCAGCGCAGGTCTTGCAGCGATGGCCGCCGCAATCGCCACGCGCTGGCGCTGGCCGCCGGAAAGCTGGTGCGGAAAGGCCCGCATGACCCTGTCAGGCCGCGGCATCTGCACTCGCTCGAGCAATTCCTCGGCTCTGATATAAGCCTGTTTCCAGCTGAAGCCGAGATGGCGCCTGGCGCCTTCGGCGATCTGCTCGCCGATCGTGATCACGGGATTGAGGCTGGAGCCCGGATCCTGGAAGACGAAGCCGAAATCGCGGCCGGGACGGGGCGAATGGCCAAGGACAGACCACTGCATTTTGCCGCCGACCTTCGCTCCTTCAGGCAGCAGACCGGCGAGCGCGCGGGCAAGCGTGCTCTTGCCGGAACCGCTTTCGCCGATGATGGCCAGCCTCTCGCCGGCGACGATATCGAGATCGATGCCATCGAGCGCGGCCGTGCCGCGCCCATAAATGACCGAAAACTGTTTCAGGCTGCAGAAAATACCGCTCATACCGCCCTCACGCCGTTCTCGGCCAGCGCCTTGCCGAGGCCCTCGCTGAAGAGGTGGACGCTGAGCACGGTCACGGCAAGCGCTGCGCCGGGGATGACCGAGAGATAGGATGCCGAACGCAGCACGCTGCGACCCTCTGCGATCATTGAACCCCAGGTGGCGATATTGGGATTGCCGAGGCCTAGAAAGGAAAGCGCCGCCTCGGTGAGGATCGCGCCGGCGACGATGGTGGCGGAAAGCGCAAGCACCGGCGGCAGCGCGTTCGGCAGGACTTCGCGGACGGCGATCTCAAGCGGATGCATGCCGATCACCTTCGCCGAAGCGACATAATCCTGCTCCCGGATCGCAAGCACCTGCGCTCGTGTCAGCCGCGCCGGATCCGCCCAACTGCCAAGTGCGATGGCCAGGACGACGACAGGCGTCGAGACGCCGATGGTGCTGACGAAGGCAAGTGCCAGCAGGAAAGCCGGCACGATCTGGAAGGCGTCGACCACCCGCATCAGCGCTTCGTCGACGACCCCGCCGGCAAAACCGGCCGCCATGCCGACGCAGACACCGAGGACCATGGCCGATAAGGCTGCCGCGAGGCCGACCACAAGTGAGGTGCGCGCACCGTAAAGCAGACCGGCGAGCACATCGCGGCCAAGACGATCGGTGCCGAGCGGAAAAGCCGGCTCGGAAAACGGCGCGAGCAGCGCTCGGCCGGCGATTCTCAGCGGGTCGCCCGGCGAGATGACGGGTGCGAGCAGGCCGGCCAACAGCAGGATGACGAGGAGCGCAAGCCCGGCCACACCTTCCCAGGTGCTGAAGAAGTGCTGGAGACGGCTCATACGCCGCCCTCCGAAGCGCCGATGCGCGGGTCGAGCGCGGCATAGACGAGATCGACGAGGAAGTTGACGGCGATAACGAGCACGGCACTGGTGACGACGATGCCCATCAACAGCGGTGCATCGCGGCCATTGACCGCCTCCTGCGCCAACCGCCCGAACCCCGGGATCGCAAAGACGCTTTCGATCACGACGCTGCCGCCGAGCATGGCGGCCGATTGCAGCCCGAGCATGGTGACGAGCGGCAGCAGCGCATTGCGCGCGACATGGCGCAGCACGATGCGGCTTCGCGACAGACCCTTGGCGCGGGCAAAGAGCACGAAATCCAGCTTCCATGCCTCAGCCATGCCGCTCCGCATCACTCGCAGGAACAAAGCGAGATAGATCATGGCAAGCGCACCGACCGGCAGCACCAGATGATCAAATATATCGAGCGCGCGCGCAAATCCCGTCTTGCCGGAAGCGATCGTCTCTATGCCGGCGATGGGAAACCAGCGCAGCTTCACCGAAAAGGTGATGCTGAGCACCAGGCCGAGCCAAAAGCTCGGAATGGCATAAACGACAAGCGAACCGATCGACAGCAGCCGATCCCGTACGCTGCCTGGCCGCGCGCCCGCAAGGACGCCGAGCGCTGAGCCGAGGCCGAAGGAAAGCGCCGTCGCGCTGCCCATCAGCAGCAGTGTATTGGGCAGGCGCTCGGCAATCAGTTCGCCGACCGGCCGGTTGAAGGCGACCGACCAGCCGAGATCGAACCGCGCGAGCGAGGAAAGATAGAGCCAGAGGCGCGCAAGCATGGACCGGTCGAGGCCATAGCTCTCACGCAGCGACTGAATCAGGGCCGCATCACCGCCGCCGATCGAGCCGAGATAGGCGTCGACGGCATCGCCCGAGGCGGATTCGAGCAGGAAAAACGTGAAGATCACCACGATCAGCAGCACCGGAATGCTGCTGATCGCCCTGCGCCTCAGGAGGATGATGGCTCGTTTCACGCCGGAGAGGGCCTCTGGAAGAAAATTGCCGCCGATCCTATCATGATTGCAGCGCGGTATCGCCCCAGTTCGAGACGGCCCAGCGCGGATTGTTCGAGACGTTGAGCACGGTGTCGCGCGCGACGGTGATGAAGCCCCATTCCGCGACGTTGATCAGCGGCAGGTCGGCGACTACAAGCTGTTGGAACTTGCGGTAGAGACCGGTGCGCGCACCGGTGTCGATGGTCTGCGCAGCCTGCTTGATGATCTTGTCGAGTTCCGGATTGGCATAACCGCCCTGGTTGGAGAAGGGCACACCATCGGGCGTACCTGATTGGACGAGAATGGTGGTGGAGATTGCCGGATCGCCGCGGAAGACCGGTGGGCCGACGGCGAGATCGAAATCGTGATTCGTATAAACAGCCTTCTGGTGCGCGGCCGCATCGGCATTGACGATCTCGGCATTGATGCCGATCACCGCGAGCGCCTGACGAAGGTAATCACCGAATTGCCGGGTCTCGTTGAAATAGGGGGCGGGGCGGAGCTTCAGCGAGAAGCGGTTGCCATCCGGCCCCTTGATGTAACCCGCCTTGTCGAGGATATCGTTGGCGGCCGCGGGGTTGAACTCATAGGTCGCGACATCGGACGTGTAGAATTCCGGTGCGTTCTTCGGCACCGGCCCGGTCGAGGCGGCGGCATAACCGAGGAAGATCGTGTCGACCACGAATTTCTTGTCGATCGCATGGGCGATTGCCTGGCGCACCCTGAGGTCGGCGAGTTCCTTGCGGCGGTGATTGATCTCCACGACGAGCTGGTAGGTCAGGGCCTCGTAGCCCTTGGAAATCACCTTGATGCCGTCGATCTTGGATATACGGTCGAGATCGGCGAGCGGCACCGCCGAGAAGGCGGCAAGCTGGATTTCGTCTGCTTCGAGCGCCGCTCCCGCCGCCTCGCGATCAGGCAGCACGCGGTAGACGATCTCGTCGAGTTTCGGCTGATCCTTTTCCCAATAATTCTCATTGCGTGTCAGCCGATAATATTCGCCGGGCTTGTGTTCGGCGAATTTGAACGGGCCGGTGCCGACCAGTGCATTATTGGCTGCATTGGTGGCGATATCGGTGCCGTCGAAAATATGTTTGGCGACGACGCTGGTTACGACAGGCAGCGCATTACGGATGAGCTGGAACGGCGTCGGCTTGGAGAAGCGGAAGATGGCGGTGTAATCGTCGGGCGTATCGACGGCTTCGAGATTGGCGAAGACCAGACGGCCGAGATTTTGCAGCGGCTTCCAGATCTTGAGCGCGGAGAAGGCGACATCGAACGAGGTGAACGGCTTGCCGTCATGCCAGGTGACGCCGTCGCGCAGCTTGAAGGTGACGGAGAGGCCGTCGGGCGAACCTTCCCAGGAGGTGGCAAGGCGCGGCGCAAGCCCGTCCTTGCCGTCGAACGAGGCTTCGGCGAGCGGCTCGACCACCTTGCTTGCGATGAAGAAGACGCCGTTCGAGGCGACGATGGCGGGGTTGAGGTTCTTCGGCTCGGAATCGGCCGCAACGACCAGCCGGCCGCCGCTTGGCGCGGCCTGCGCAAGGGCTTGCCGGGCGAGCGCCGTCGAGGCAAACAGCAGAGCGGTGCCCTTCATCAGCGCGCGCCGCGAGATTTCTGGAATGGTCATGAGCCCCTCCTGATCGATCATGTTCCGAGCGCCCATATTCAGGGCGAAGTACCGACTGTCATAGAGATTAAATTCGAATGACCGGGCTGGGCGAGATATTTTTTGTCACCCAGCCATTATTCGCTCAGCCGCGGGCGGCGATACGCGCGGGCTCGCCGAAGAGATTGCGATAGGCGACACCCGGATGCGGCGCGACAAGCCGAGGGCCCGCTCCCCCAAGCTTCTCACGCAGCGTTCCTTTGGCATATTCGGTCTTGTAGACGCCGCGCTTCTGCAGTTCCGGCACCAGCAGATCGACGGCATCCTCGAAGCTCTCGGGCGTTACGGCATAGGCGAGGTTGAAGCCATCGACATCGGTATCCTCGATCCATTCCTGCATCAGATCGGCGACCGTCTGCGGCGAGCCGACGAAGACAGGACCGAAACCGCCGACGCCGACCCAATCGGCCATTTCGCGCACCGTCCATTCCTTCGTCGGATCGATTGTCGTGAAGGTCTCGACGGCCGATTGCACGGCATTGGTATGACGATGCCGCAGCACCTCATCCGGTCCGAACTGGCCGAAATCGATGCCGGTCCAGCCCGAGATCAGCGTCAGCGCGCCTTCGAAGGAGGCATATTTGCGGTAGTCGTTGAACTTCCGTTGCGCCTCCGCATCCGTCTCGCCGAGGATCACGGTCTGCAGGTTGAAGGCGAGGATTTCGCGCGGATTGCGGCCGACACGCTCGGCCGCCTCGCGGACATTGGCGACATAACGCTTCAGTACGGCCTTCGAGGGCGACGCAACAAAGATGCATTCGGCATGGGCGCCGGCGAAATCCTTGCCGCGGCTGGAGGCGCCGGCCTGATAGAGCACCGGCGTGCGTTGCGGGGAGGGCTCACTCAGGTGAATGCCGGGCACGTTGAAATGCCTGCCGGAATGGCCGATGGAGTGAACTTTGTCGGGATGGGTGAAGATGCCGGTTTCCCGGTCGCGGACGACGGCGCCATCCTCCCAGCTTCCCTCCCAGAGCTTGTAGCAGACCTCCAGATATTCCTCGGCAAGATCGTAGCGGTCGTCGTGCTTCGTCTGCGCCGGCTGACCGATATTGAGCGCACCGCTGTTGAGGTAGGAGGTGACGATGTTCCAGCCGACACGGCCCTTGGTCAGGTGGTCGAGCGTCGAGATGCGGCGGGCGAAAGTGTAGGGATGCTCGAAGGAGAGCGACGCGGTCAGGCCGAAGCCGAGATGCTCGGTCTCATAAGACATGGTCGGGATGAGCTGCAGCGGATCGTTGACCGGCACCTGCGCGGAATGGCGCAATGCCGCATCAACATTGCCGTTCAGCACATCGTAGACGCCGAGCACATCGGCGATGAATAGCCCGTCGAACTTGCCGCGCTCCAGCGTCTTTGCCAGATGCACCCAATAGTCGAGATCCTTGTAGGTCCAGGACTTGTCGCGCGGATGGCGCCAGAGCCCCGGCGACTGGTGTCCGACGCAGTTCATGTCGAAGGCGTTGAGCCTGATCTGGCGGGTCATGTCTTTTTTCCTTGGATTAGGGATTGCTGCGGCCGAGGCCGTAGGTCAGCGCCAGGGCTCCGACGAGCACGGCGCCCTTGACGAAGTCCTGCGTGTAGTAGGGGGCGTTCAGCATGGTGAGGCCGTTCAAGAGCACGCCGACGAAGACGGCGCCGGCAATGGTGCCGAGCACGTTTGGACGCCTGAGGTTGAAGACGGCGAAACCGATCAATGCAGCGGCAACCGAATCCATCAGCAGAGAGCCGCCGGAGGAGATATCGCCGCGCCCGACGCGGGCGGCAATGACGATGCCGCCGAGCGATGCCAGCGTGCCCGAAATGACGTAAGCGAGCGTCTTCAGCCGGACCGTCGAAGCGCCCGCAAGCCGGGTTGCGACCTCGTTGCCGCCGGTCGCAAACAGCAGCCGCCCGACGCGGGTGCGTTCGGTAAGGATGAAGAGAAGGACGGCAACCGCCGCCATCAACACCACGGAAACCGGCAGGGTGCCGAAGATGCTGTAGCGGCCGATCAACAGGAAGGCCGGGTCATAAGCGCCGGTCGCCTTTGAGCCGTCCGGCAGGGTGAGGCCTGATGAAATCGAGCGGCCGGCGGTCGGGATCAGTTGCAGGCCGGAAAGTAAGAACATCATCGCCAGCGTCGCCAGAAGATCCGGCACCTTCAAGCGCACGATCAGGAAGGCATTGACCAGGCCGACCATGGCGCCGAAGGCGAGCACCAGCGGCACCGTCGCATAGGCGTCGAAGCCCCAGACGATCATCGCATAACTCGCCGCCATCACGCTCGAGGCGGCGACCGCGCCGATCGACAGATCGAAACCACCGACGGCAAGGGTGACGGTGACGCCAGCGCCGAGGATGGCGACGACGGAGACCGCCTGCAGGATGCTCATCAGATTGGCGATATTGATGAAGGCGGGCTCGGCGATGGTAAAACCGACGACGAGGAGCGCAAGCAGGATGAACACCGCGCCCGACCGCAGGAACGCGCCGAAAGCGGCAAGGCGGTTGCGGCCGGCGCGCGGCAGGGTGCCGGTCTGCGGCAGCGTCTCTTCGTCGATCGTCGTCATGCGGATATTCCTTGGATTTCGGGATGACCGGCGGCCCCGCCGATTGCGGGTCTCAACACGTGGTGGTCGATAACGAGGATGCGGTCGGCCACCTCATAGGCCTCCTCCGGATCCGAGGTCGCGATCAGCGTCGCCAGGTCGGTGCGGCTGCGGATGGTCCGGATGATGTCGCGCCGGGCGCCGACGTCGACGCCCTGAAAGGGTTCGTCGAGCAGCAAGAGTCGGCTCGGCTCAGCCTCCCAGCGGGCAATCACCGCCTTCTGCTGGTTGCCGCCTGAAAGCGACCAGACAGAGGCGAACGGGCCTGCGGCCTTGATGCCGAGGCGGGCGATGGCCTGCTCGGCCTCGCGCCGTTCGCGACTGCCGACAAGGAAACCACGCGGATACCATTTGGCAAGATGCGGCAGGCTGATCGTCGCCGACAGCGAGTGGCCAGGCCATGCCGCCGGCATCAGCGAAGAGCGGTGGCGGTCTTCGGCCGCCATGGCGACACCGGCCGCAATTGCGTCGGCCGGATTTTTCGGCTGATACGGCCGGCCGTCCAGAAACATCGCACCACGGCTAAGCGCCGTCACGCCGAAGATCGCCTGGAGCAGCCGGCTCTTGCCGGCGCCGAGCACGCCCGTCACCGCCACGACCTCGCCTTCGTGCAGCGACAGATCGAAGGACGCGCTTGCCGGGAGGAGGCTGATATCGCGCATCTCGAAAATCGCAGGCCCGGCCGCGGACCGCGCATCCGGCCGCGCCGCTTCCAGCTTGCGGCCGATCATCGTCTCGATGGCACTCGAAAAATCGATCGGCCGCGAGAAGGTGCCGACGACGCGACCGCCACGCATGACGAGCGCACGATCGGCGACGGCTTCCAGATCGGCCGTGCGGTGCGAGATGTAGAGGATCGCCAAGCCGCGTTTGCGCAAACGAAGCAGAATATCGAAGAGCCGTCGGCTTTCCGCTCCGGAAAGGCTCGCCGTCGGCTCATCGAGAATGAGAAGATCCGCGCGATTGGCGAGCGCCCGGGCAATTGCCACCAGCTGACGGTCAGCGCTGGTAAGCTCGCCGAAATCACGATCGAGCGGCAGGCTGAAGCCGGCGGCATCGAGCATCGCCTGCGCGGCGCGACGGATGCCGGCGCGCGACACGAAGAAAGGTGTGCTGCGATCGGCGAAGCGGTTGAGAAGCAGGGCGTCTGCAACGCTCAGCCCCGCCGCGCCGACCAGATCCGTCGATTGGTGCACGGTCACGACACCGGCTTTTGCCGCTTCGGCCGGGCTGCGCGGCGAAAAGAGATGGCCATCGAGATGGATCGTGCCGCCATCGGCCGGAAGTACGCCGGAAAGGATCTTCACCAGCGTCGACTTGCCCGCGCCGTTCGCGCCCATCAGCGCCACGATCTCGCCGCGCTCAATCGAAAGATGAGCGCCGGCAAGCGCCTGCGTCGACCCGAAGCTGCGAGTCGTATTGTCAACGTGAAGGAGCGGCATCGGCAAAAGTCCGGGACTGCATTCGAACCTGAAGTGTGCCTTGTTCGGACGGTCGAATTCCAGGCACGCATTTCCCTGGTGAACTGCACCAGGGAAACAAAGAATCTCCCGCAGCCAGCAAATTCGGATCATTTAATCTACTAAAAACATAGATAATATATCTAATAAATCGACGCGTCGCGAGGGTCGAAACCTGTCAGACGACGCCTCCGATTGTTAGAAGGAACGCGACGATGAAATCCCTCGCACGGCTCGCACTCTCCGCTGCCGTCATTCCGTTCATTTTCATTCAAGACGCAAACGCCGATGGCCTGCCCGGTGCTCCGGCCCCCTTCGACAAGGGCGGCGTCAAGGTGGCGCTGATCAGCTACATCTCCGCCGGCGATTTCTTCCAGGCCTATCAGGCCGGTGCTGAGGCCCAGGCAAAGGCGCTGGATATCGACCTGCGCGTTTTCCCTGGCCGGCAGGATGCCGCCGAGCAGCGCGAACAGATCCTGCAGGCGATCAATCTCGGCGTCTCCGGTATCGTCATCGACCACGGCCTGCCGGAGTCGCTTGGCGACGTCGTGCAGCAGGCGCTCGACAAGGGCATCAAGGTTGTGGCCTTCGACGTCAACCTCAACAACCTGAAGATCCCGCAGGTCGAGCAGAGCGACCACGAGCTTGCTTCGCTTGCGCTCGAACAGGTGGTGAAGGACAACGGCAAAGACTTCAAAGCGGGCTACGTCTACGTTGCGGGCTTTGCGCCGCTCGATCGCCGCAACGAGGTCTGGGACAAGTTCAAGTCGGAGAATAAGGGCGTTGTGGAAAAGGCCCGCTTCGGCAATGTCAGCGACACGACCGCCACCTCGACCGCCGATCAGGCGAAGGCCGCGCTCACCGCCAATCCCGACATCACCGTGGTCTTCGCGCCCTATGACGAATTCGCCCGCGGCGTGAAGCTCGCCGCCAACGACCTAGGCATTTCAAGCAAAATCAAGATCTACTCGGCCGACGTTTCGACGGCCGACATCCAGGAGATCACCGAGGAGGGCAGCCCCTGGGTCGCGACTGTCGCGACCAATCCGGCTGTCGTCGGCGCCGTCTCCATCCGCGCCGCCGCCCTCGAAATCGCCGGCCAGACCGTTCCCCATCAGATCACCGTCAAGCCGACGCTTCTGACGCAGGAGAGCCTGCGCGCCGCCGGCGTCAAGACGATCGAGGACCTGGCGGCAAAGATCCCGGCCTTCAGCACAAGCGATGCGGCAACCGCGAGCTGGATCCCGGACAAGCTCTCCTGAGGCGGTCATCCTCGATCCCTTCCGGCGGAAGCGTCAAACTCCCGCCGGATCATCTTTTTGGAGATTTGGAGTTTCGTCCATGAGCCAGTCCAATGTCGTTTTCGCAGTGAGCCGCAACCCGACGCGAGAAGACCTTTTTGCCCGTGCGGAGGAGATCTCGGCTGATCTTTCCAGGCGTGCCGCGGACCTCGACCGAGAAGGCCGCCCGCCGCTCGCCGAAATCGTTAAGTTGAAGAATGCCGGCCTCCTCAATGCGCTGCATCCAACGGAGATCGGTGGCGGCGGCCTCGACTGGGTCGACGGACTGAAACTGGTGCGCATCCTCGCGCGCGGCGAAAGCTCGATCGGCCAGCTGCTCGGCTACCACTATGTCAACAGCCAGTACATCTATTGGGCACTCGACCCCGCGCGCGCCCATGCGCTCGGCAGCGAAACGGTGGCGAAGAACCTCTATTGGGGCGCGGCGGTCAATCCGCGCGATCCCGGGCTGGTGCTCACCCGCCGCGGAAACGGCTATGTGCTGAATGGGCGCAAGTCCTTTTCCACGGCAGCGCGGGTCTCCGACTATATCAATGCCAATGCCGCGCTCGACGATAAGATCACCAGCTTCGCCGTGCCGACCAACCGGCCGGGCTACGTCGCCAATGACGATTGGGACAATATCGGCCAGCGCCTGTCCGACAGCGGCAGCGTCGAATTTCGCGACTTCCCCGTCTATGAAGAGGACTTCGTCGGCGCACCGGCTCCGCCCGACGTAGCGCCGCCCGTATTGTCGACCTTCAATACGCCGTTCATCCAGCTGGTCTTCGTCAACTTCTATCTCGGCACCGCCGAAGGCGCGCTGCAGGCCGCCGTCGATTACGTCAGAACCATCACCCGGCCGTGGATCACCTCAGGCGTCGAGCGGGCGGCCGACGACCCCTATATCCTCGAGCGTGTCGGGGAATTCACCGCGGAATTGAAGGCTTCGGCAGCCCTTGCCGACAGCGCCGCATTCGCCGTGCAGGCAGGTCTTGCGCGTGGGCGCCAAGTGACGGCGCGTGAGCGCGGCGAGGCGGCGGCAGAAGCCTATGCCGCCAAGGTCCATGCCACTCATGTCTCGCTCGACATCACCTCGCGCGTCTTCGAGCTGACGGGCGCGCGCTCGACGGCGGACAAATACCGCTTCGACCGCTTCTGGCGCAATGTCCGCACCCATACTCTGCACGACCCGGTCTTCTACAAGGCGCGGGAAGTCGGCGAATTCGTGCTGAACGACAGGATACCGGAGGTCAGCCTCTACAGCTGAGGCGGACGCTCGTCACCGAAAGCAAAACCCACCGCCCGCGATGGGTCAGTGTGTCGATAACCTCTCCTCCGTCATACTCGGCCTTGTGCCGAGCATCTAACGACGGCATTTTCCTGGCAGGAAACCGTTTCTTTTCAGTATCTTAATTAGACGTACGCAGATCCTCGGCACAAGGCCGAGGATGCCGTCGCGGGGTTTCGCAGTGGTTGTCAGCAGCCTGCCCCCACCGCCAGCGGTGGGGTTTTCGGCTGAATAGGCGGGAATTTCAGAGCGCGCCGTTTTTCGGCGGCATGACGCCGTTCAGATGGTAGTTGCCGACAACGTGGTATTTCCAGCGCACGGGATCGTGCAGTGTATGAGTACGGGCGTTGCGCCAGTGGCGGTCGAGATTGAGGCTTGTTTGTACCGACGAGGTTCCAGCAAGTTCGAAAAGCGTATTCGAAGCCTCGATCGCCACCTCTGTTGTCAGTACCTTGGCGGCGGCAACCGCAAGCGTGGCCTCGATCACCTTTTCCTCCGTCGTTTCGACCTGAGCGGCATCCACCTTGTTACCGGCACGCTCTACCAGAGCGGTTGCCGCTTCGAGCCGGATGGCGATCTGGCCGACCTTGGCGATTGTCAGCGGATCATCCGAGGCACGATCGAGGCCGCTATCCATCCAGGGGCGCGATTTTTTCCTGACGAAATCAAGCGTTTCGGCAAAAGCCGCCCGCGCGATCCCGAGATCGATGCCGGCATGGATGATCTGGCCGACAGAGCCGATCGTCGTCGGCCGCTCGAAACCCTTGTGATGAAAAACCACGGAATCGGCGCTCACATAAACATTGTCGAGGATCGTCGTGCCGCTGCCGGTGGTGCGCTGGCCGAAGCCATCCCAGTCGTCGACGATCTCGACACCTTCAGTGCCCTTCGGCACGAAAGCCATGGTCAGCCGGTCTTCCGGATCGAGCGCGAAGATGGTGATCCAGTCGGCGAAGAGCACGCCGGTGGAATAGAATTTCCGGCCGTTGATCCGGTAGCCCGGGCCGTCGTGGGTAATGCGCGTGTGGTAGTGGCCGACCGTCTTGGTGCCGCGCTCGGAAAGCGCATTGCCGAAGCGGTCGCCCGCCAGGACGCGGCCGAAGAAATAACGCTGCTGCTCCTCGCTGCCGTCGGTCCTTAGCGCCTCCAGAATATAGAAATGGTTCTGCGGGATCTGGCCGATCGAACCGTCCGCCTCCGACAGGATCGCGGTGATCTCGGCAAGCACGGCATTGGAGACGTCGAGCCCGCCATATTGCGCGGGCACGGTGATCGCCAGAAGGCCGGATTGCGCGAGAAGATCGAGTTCGGCAAACGGCAGGATCCGGTCGGCATCGCGCTCGGCGGCGCGCGCGGCAAATTGCGCCGCCAGTCTGCGGGCGGTGGCGATCGCTTCCTCGTCGCTGCCGATGCGGGCGGCCAAGGGTCGGATCTGATCTGTTGATCTCAGCACGGTGTTCATCGATGTCTCCAATTCTGACGAGCCCATCGGTGAAAGAAATCAAGCGTCGAGATAAGAGCACAAATTCTATAGAAGCCGTCGAAAATGAAAAGTGTTTGCTTATCGGCCCCCCAACCGCCGCGATTAGGGTTTGCGTTCAACACTGTCGCGGCGAGGCGGCCCCGCAAGCGTTAAAATTCCAGCCCGGAATTCTTGCTTGCGGTCTCGATTCGATTTCGGCGACTACCTACGTAACCAGAATTCCGCTGCCTCGCCGCAACGGTTGCACAATGAGCCCAATGCGGAGCAGGCGGCCGCCTTGCCCGCTCCATGAGGAACATCATGACCCCACGGCAGTTGCGCCTCGGCGCCTTCATGCGTCCCGTCAGCCTGCACACCGGCGCATGGCGTTATCCCGGTTCCTACCCCGATGCCAACTTCAATTTCGCGCATCTGAAGTTCTTCGCCCAGGCGCTGGAGCGGGCGAAATTCGACGCCTTCTTCATGGCCGATCACCTGGCCGTGCTCAACATGCCCGTTGAGGCGCTGAGGCGCAGCCATACCGTCACTTCGTTCGAGCCCTTCACGCTGCTGTCGGCGCTGGCAGCGGTGACGGAACGTATTGGCCTCGTCGCCACCGCCTCCACCACCTTCGACGAGCCCTATCACATCGCCCGGCGTTTCGCCTCGCTCGACCACATCAGCAGCGGCCGCGCCGGCTGGAACATCGTTACGACTTCAAATCCCGATGCCGCACTCAATTTCGGCCTGGATGAGCACGTGGAGCATGGCGAGCGTTATCATCGTGCGCGCGAGTTCTATGATGTCGTGACCGGGCTCTGGGACAGCTTCGCCGACGATGCCTTTATCCGCGACCGGGAGAGCGGCCTGTTCTTCGATCCGGATAAAATGCATGTGCTCGGTCACAAGGGTGAAGAACTGAGCGTGCGCGGGCCACTCAATATCGCCCGCCCACCACAGGGCTGGCCTGTCATCGTTCAGGCCGGACAGTCCGATCCCGGCCGCCAGCTTGCTGCCGAGACCGCCGAGATGGTCTTCTGTTCGCCGCGTGATCTTGCCGCCGGCAAGGCGCTCTATGCCGATATCAAGGGCCGTATGGAAGCCATCGGCCGCAACCGCGACCATCTGAAGATCCTGCCTGCCGCCTTCGTCATCGTCGGCGACAGCATCGAGGAGGCGCGCGGCAAACGCGCCACCCTCGACAGCCTGGTGCATTACGACAGCGCCATCGCCTCGCTTTCGATTGCCCTCGGTCACGACGCTTCCGCCTTCGATCCAGACGCGCCGCTGCCGGCCGATATTCCCGACACCAATGCCAGCAAGACCGGCCGCGCACAGGTGCTGAAATTGGCTGCAGAGGAGAAGCTGACCGTGCGCCAGCTGGCGCAGCGCTACGGCGGCTATGCCGGCCTCGCCTTCGTCGGCACGCCGGCAAGCATCGCCGACGAGATGGAGCGCTGGCTGGATGAGGAAGGCTCGGATGGCTTCAACGTCGTCTTCCCCTATCTTCCGCAAGGTTTGCTTGATGTCACCGACAGGCTGATTCCCGAGCTTCAGCGCCGCGGCCTGTTCCGCAGCGAATACGAAGGCACGACGCTGCGCGAGCATCTCGGCCTGCCGCGGCCGGGGAACCGGTTTTTCGCCGCAGGGGCATGAAGAACAGCTCGCGAGCGCTCAGCTCGGCGCGCCGGCAAAGCGCCAGGGATCGATGCATTCGACACCGAGCGGGTTGAAATGCGCGACATTGCGCGTCACGTCAGTCCGTGCTCCGGCGCCGTGGCTGCGATCATCGCATCGGCGGAGAGACGCTTATCCGCGGTCGGCAGCAGGCCGGCCCGGCTTGCCGTCGCCGTGTCGAACGGCAGGATGCGCCCGGCGAATTCCGCCAGCACGATCTCGTCCATCCAGCGGTGGAGATTCTAGGCGAAGCCAGGGTCCCTTGTGCGCTCGCGCTGAATGCCGAACTGGATTTCCATGATCGTGACCGCCGAGATAGGCCTCAGTGACGGAAAACTCCTCATGAAGTCTTGGAATTCCCGCGCCTGCCGTTCGACCCCGCGCGCTGCGGAGACGATATTCGTATCGAGGAGGAACACCATCAGAACTCGAGAGTCCTGTCGAAGCCGATCCGCTCGGGCTCGAATTCTCGTTCATCCGCCCGAGGATCGCGCAATGCCGAAAAGAGCGTCTTCGGCGCTTTCCAAGTCGCCTGGAATGCGGCGTAGCTGACAAGCACATAGGCTGCCTGGCCGTGATCGGTGATCACAAGCGGCCGCTCGCTTGCCTCCTTCTTCGCCTTGCTTGGATTCTGGTTGAAGCCGGCGCTGGTCATGAAGGACATTCTCATCGGAAAGTTCCATGCTACATTTACGAGAAAATATACTACCTCATGTCTACTTTACAGACGCTCAGGTCAGGGCTCCGATCTCAAACGCGTCGCTTTCGCCGGATACCAGTTCCAGCGGCCAGATGATGTTGCGGCCGCCATCCGGATAGAACGCGCGATAGGCCGGCATGTTAGAGAGAAGCGTCTGGCCGATCGCGATGCCGAGATCGTGGAGCGACATGCGGAAGCAGCTGAGCGAGGGCTGCAGGAAGCGTGCGCGCGGAGCGTCGCGGAAGCCTATGACCGCGAGGTCGCGACCGGGGAGGATCCCCGATTCCGTCAGCCGCCGGTAGAGGCCGATCGCCATGATCTCGTATATCAGGATGACTGCGGTCGGGCGGTCTTCAAACTGCAGCAGTTCCTGTGCTGCGCGGTACCCGCCTTGTTCGCTCGACTTGACGCGAATGACCAGCAAGGGATCGAAGCGGATGCCGTGCCGTTCGAGCGCACGGCGGTAGCTGTCGACAAAGACGTAGCCGAGGTTGGCCTCGGTCGATGGCGCAGTGATCGCGATCCGGCGATGGCCGCGCGCGACCAGCCGTTCGACAGCGCGTTCGGCGACCCCCTCGAAATCCAGATCGACCCAGGGGAAATTGCCGGCTGAAAGGCTGCGGCCGACAGCGAGGAAGGGAATCTTTGCGCGCAAGAGAAGATCGATGCGCCGATCGATACGCTGCGTGTTGGAGATGATCATCGCATCGACGATACGTCGCGCCACCATGCGCTTCAGATATTCGCACGGGTCCTCATCGGCCGGGCAGGGGAGCATCAGGAGGTCGAGCTTATGGCGGGCAAAGCAATGCTGCAGCCCGCTGGTGACCCCAAGGAAAAAGTTGTCGGCATTTTCGACCACTTCCTGGCTGGATTCAATCATGAAGCCGATGACCTTCGTCTCTCCTTGTCGAAGGCTTCGCCCCGATTGATTGGCGACGTAGCCGAGCTCTTCGGCCGCCGCCAGCACGCGCCGGCGGGTTTCCTCGTTCACGTCGGGTTTGCCGTTCAGGGCACGGGAGACCGTGCCAATCGAGATATCAAGGTGTTCAGCAAGTTGGCGGATGCCTCTCGTTGCCGACGCTTTTCCTTTGCTCCGCATTTTCGCATTTCGCCTCTATTGACAGCGTAAAATGTTTTCGCCTACAGTCGTAAACGTTTACGGGATGCGTGTCACCAAGAGAGTTGGCGCCGTTCCCTCGGAGGAAATCGTGAAATTCAGTGCCATTCTGTGCGGGTGCGGAGCTATGTCCAAAGGTTGGTTGCGCGCCATCGCTTCCAACCCCCAACTCGCCGAGTCCATCGCCATTGTCGGCCTCGTGGACCTGAACCGGGAGACGGCGGAAACGCTCGCCGCCGAGTTCGGTCTGGAAGGCGCAGTCATCGGCTCGGACCTGTCCGACGTCATTGCTGTCACGAAGGCTGATCTCGTCTTCGACATCGTCATTCCGTCCGCCCGGTATGATGTTGTTTCGACCGCACTCAAGGCCGGCTGCCACGTGCTCAGTGAAAAGCCGATGGCGGCCTCGCTTGCCGAAGGCGCTGCGCTGATCGATCTCGCGGCAGAGACCGGCCGTATCCACGCCGTCATCCAGAACCGACGCTTCATCTCGGGGGTCAGGCGCCTGCGCCGTTTCGTCGACAGCGGTGCGATCGGCGAGCTCACCGCCATTCACTGCGACTTCTTCATCGCGCCACATTTCGGCGGCTTCCGCGAGGAGATGGACAATGTGCTGCTGCTCGACATGGCGATCCATACCTTCGATGCGGCCCGCTATGTCGCGGATAAGAAGCCGCTCGCCGTCTATTGCGTCGAGCGCAATCCGAAGGGCTCCTGGTACAGGCACGGCGCCTCGGCAAACGCCATCTTCGAATTTTCCGACGATATCGTCTTCACCTATCGCGGCTCCTGGTGCGCGGAAGGCGAGCGCACCAGTTGGGAAAGCCAATGGCGTCTCGTCGGCTCGAAAGGAATGCTGACCTGGGACGGCGACGAGAATTTCAAGGCAGCCGTCGCCGGCGAAGAGCCTGGCCTTCTGCACGGCTTTGTTTCCGTAAACGTTCCCGGTCCGGAACATGATGAGGAGACTCACGGCCACGCCAGTGTCATCGCCGATTTCATCGCGGCGATCGGCACCGGCAAACAGCCGGAGACCGTCAATTCCGACAATATCAGAAGCCTCGCCATGGTCTTCAGCGCGATCGAAAGCGCCAAGACCGGCCGGCGCATCGAAATTTCAGCATAGGATGAAGTGACGTGAGCAATCCTGCAAAATCCATTCGCATCGGCACGATGGTCAGCGGCAACAAGGGTGATGCCGCCGCACGCATCGGCCAGATCGCTGACCTCGGCTTCGAAAGTTTCGAACCCTTTTTCTGGCAGACGACCAAGGGCCAGAATCTCGCCGAACTCGGCAAGCGCTGCCTTGACGCGATCGGCGACCGCGACATCACCATTTCGACGCTCGGCATGTTCGGCAACCCGCTGGAAGAGGACGCAATTGACCTGGAGACGTTGCAGGGCTGGAAGGACTGCATCGACAACGCCCATCACTTCGGCGCCTCCTGCGTCGCCGGCTTCACCGGCCGCATTCGCGGCAAACCGCTGACCGACAGTCTGCCGCGCTACAGAGAGATCTGGAGCGAGCTCGCCAGGCGCGCCGCCGACAAGGGCATCAGGATCGCTTTCGAAAATTGCGCCATGGACGGCAACTGGGCGAGCGGCGACTGGAACATCGCCCACAATCCCGATGCCTGGGAACTGATCTTCAACGAAACGCCGGATGACCATATCGGGCTGGAGTGGGAACCCTGCCATCAGATGGTCTATCTGATCGACCCGATGCCGCAGATCCGCAAATGGGCGCACAAGATCTTCCACGTCCACGGCAAGGACGCGACCATCCGCTGGGAGGTCATCAAGGAACACGGGATCTTCGGCAAGGAGAAGTTTGTTTTCATGCGCACGCCGGGCTTCGGCGACAGCAACTGGACCGACATCATTTCCGAGTTGCGCCTTGCCGGCTGGTGCGGATCGATCGACATCGAAGGCTGGCACGACCCGGTCTACCGCGACGAACTCGAAATGACCGGCCAGGTCTATGCGTTGAACCACCTCAAGCATGCCCGGGGCGGCGAATTCGTCGTCGATCCGGTCTGATGACATCGTGGCCGGCAAAGAGGAATTGCCGGCCCACGGGGATAACCACAAAGGAGGAGAACCATGGCTATCCGCAAATATGCAATTCTTGGCGCTCTGGCGCTCGCAAGCGTCTCGCTCTTCGGTCTGTCCGCCAAGGCGGAAGACGTCAAGCTGACGCTCTGGTCGCTTGACAAGGACACCCAGCCTGCGCCGACCTTGGTCAAGGAATTCAATGACCAACACAACGGCATCACCATCGAATACCGGCTGATCCAGTTCGACGACGTCGTTACTGAAGCCATGCGCGCCTACGCGACCGGCCAAGCGCCCGACATCATCGCCGTTGACAATCCCGAGCACGCGCTCTTCTCGTCGCGCGGCGCCTTCCTCGATCTCACCGACATGATCTCCAAGTCGACCGTCATCAAGCCGGATAACTATTTCCCGGGCCCGCTGAAATCGGTCGAATGGGACGGCAAATATTACGGCGTGCCGAAGGCGACCAACACGATAGCTCTCTACTACAACAAGGACATGTTCAAGGCGAAGGGCCTCGATCCGAACAAGCCGCCGCAGACCTGGGATGAGTTGGTCGAGGATGCCCGCAAGCTGACCGACCCCGCCAAGAACATCTACGGTCTCGCCTTCTCGGCCAAGGCGAACGAGGAAGGCACCTTCCAGTTCCTTCCCTGGGCGCAGATGGGCGGCGGCAGCTACGAGCACATCAATGCCGACGGCGCGGTAAAGGCGCTCGAGATCTGGAAGACGATCATCGATGAGAAGCTCGCCTCTCCCGATAGTCTGACGCGCGGCCAGTGGGATTCGACCGGTACCTTCAATTCGGGCAATGCGGCGATGGCGATCTCGGGTCCGTGGGAACTCGACCGCATGGTGCAGGAAGCGAAATTCGACTGGGGCGTCACCCTGCTTCCGGTTCCGAAGGAAGGAGCTGAACGCTCCTCGGCCATGGGCGATTTCAACTGGGCGATCTTCGCCAGCAGCAAACATCCGGCCGAAGCTTTCAAGGCGCTCGAATATTTCGCCTCGCAGGACGACAAAATGTTCAAGAACTTCGGCCAGCTTCCGGCCCGTTCCGACATCTCGATCCCCGAGAGCGGCCAGCCGCTGAAGGATGCCGCCCTCAAGGTCTTCCTCGAACAGCTCAAATACGCGAAGCCCCGCGGCCCGCATCCGCAATGGCCGAAGATCTCCAAGGCGATTCAGGATGCTATCCAGGCAGCGCTGACCGGCCAGATGAGCCCGAAGGACGCGCTCGATCAAGCCGCGGATAAGATCAAAGCTGTGCTTGGGTGAGGAGCGGTTCGGCGCAGCCGAAGCAATCGATCCAGTGGATCGATTGCAGCGACGAACGCCCGGAGCCAAAGCGCAGGGCCGGGATCGCCGCTTGCTCCCTCTTCTCCCAACGGGGTCCGAAAGGACGGGCGAGACACGCGGCTCGACCCAGGTACGGATACCCAACAGGCAGATGAGGGAGGTGAGGAGCGCAAGCGACGAACGTTCTGAACGCAAGTGAAGAACAGTCAGCGTCGAGCTCGCCGCCCCCTCATCCGACCCTTCGGGCCACCTTCTCCCCTCTGGGGAGAAGGGAAAACTCAACCATTTCCTCCCGGCAGGGGCCGTCTTCCGCGTCACGCGCCTGACGGCCCCGTTCGGGACATCGGAGGACCCATGAAGAGGATCCTGACGAGCGTCAGGGACGGCCGCGGTTTCGATATCGTGCTGGTCGCTTTTCCCCTTGGCTTTCTGTTCCTGATGGCGGGGCTGCCGCTTATCTACAATGTGGTGATGAGCTTCCAGGAGGTCGACATGTTCAGCCTCGGCACCTTCTCGCGGCCCTTCGTCGGCTTCAAGAACTATACTGACCTCTTCGCGCAGCCGGAAACGCTGCCGATCCTCTACAACACCCTCATCTTCGTCACCGGCTCGATCGCCGGCCAGTTCCTGATCGGTTTCGGCCTGGCGCTGTTCTTCTGGGTCAATTTTCCCGGCGCCTCGTGGATGCGCGGGCTGTTCCTCGTCTCCTGGATAATGCCCGGCCTCGTTGCCGGCGCCATCTGGAACTGGATCCTCTCCGGCGACTTCGGCGTCCTGAATTTTATCTTGAAGGAGAGCGGCATCATCTCCGGCAACATTTTCTGGCGTTCGGATCCGCATTATTCACTTTATGCGGTGATCATTGCCAATATCTGGCTCGGCGCCTCGTTCAATATGATCCTGCTCTCGGTCGGTCTTGCCGGAATCCCGGCCGATCTCTACGAAGCGGCCGAACTCGACGGCGCCAATGTCTGGCAGCGCTTCTGGACGATCACGCTGCCGATGATGCGCTCGACGATCGGCGCCATCGTCGCGCTCGGACTCATCTTCACGCTGCAGCAATTCGATCTCTTCGCCGCGATCACGTCGGGGGGACCGAACAATTCGTCGAACGTCACCCAATATTGGGCCTGGGATCTCTCCTTCCGTCAATACGACTTCGCCAAGGGCGCGACGATCTCCGTCATCATGATCGTTTTCGTCATGTTCGCGTCCGTCGTCTATGTCCGCTCCACGCGCCACGAGGTGCGCGGATGAGCACGACGAACCGTGACCGGCTGATGCTGGCAATATCGATCGTCATGGCGGCGATCTATCTTTTTCCGCTCTACTGGATGTACATCACGGCGCTGAAAAGCGGCTCCGAGATGTTCGCCACGCCGCCGAGCTTCTGGCCGGCAGCACCCCAATGGGGAACCTACGCCTATGTCTGGGAAAGCCGAGACATGGGCCGCTATCTATGGAATTCGCTGGTCATCGCGCTCGGTTCCGTGGCGCTGATCACGCTGCTCGGCATCGGCTGTGCCTATGTGCTCGCGAGATATCGCAACGTCTGGGTGGATATCGGCCTGTTCCTGATCCTGATGCTGCAGGTTCTGCCGGCCTCGCTGATGATCACGCCGATCTTCGTCGGCTTCTCGCAGATCGGCATGCTCTCCTATCCGCGCCTTGCCGTCATCATCGCGATCGCAGCAAAACACATGCCCTTCTTCGTCGTCCTGGTGCGCGCCACTTTCATGAGCGTTCCGCAGGAACTGGAGGAGGCGGCCCTCGTCGACGGCAATTCGCGCATTGGCGCTTTCTCCAACATCGTGCTGCCGCTTGCCCGCAACGGCATCCTCGTCAGCGCCATCCTGATCTTCATGCAGGCCTTCGGCGAATTCGTCTACTCGAAGTCGATGATCCAGGCGGTCGATCTTCAGCCGGCCAGCGTCGGCCTCAACTCCTTCATGGGGCCGAACACCAACGAGTGGAACAACATCATGGCCTACGCCACGATGTATGTGACGCCAATCCTCGCCATCTTCGTTCTCTTGCAGCGCCGCATCGTGTCCGGCCTCACCTCTGGAGCCCTGAAATGACCACGCAGATCGAGCTCAGAGGCGTCAATAAATATTACGGCGCCTTCCATGCCCTGAAGAACATCGACCTTTCGATCGCCAAAGGCACCTTCGTTGCGCTCGTCGGCCCCTCGGGTTGCGGCAAGTCGACGCTGCTGCGCTCGCTTGCCGGGCTCGAAAGCATTTCCACAGGCGATCTCCGGATCGCCGGCGAACTGATGAACGGCGTGCCGCCGCGCAAGCGCGACGTCGCCATGGTCTTCCAGTCCTATGCGCTCTATCCGCATATGACGGTCGAGGAGAACCTGACCTACAGCCTGCGCATCCGCGGCATCGCCAAGGCGGAGGCCAAAAAGGCGGCCGAGGACGTGGCGGCGACGACGGGGCTTTCGCATCTTCTGAAGCGTTACCCGCGCGAACTGTCCGGCGGCCAGCGCCAGCGCGTCGCCATGAGCCGCGCCATCATCCGCCATCCCAAAGCCTTCCTGTTCGACGAGCCGCTCTCCAATCTCGACGCAGCGCTCCGCGTCCACATGCGCAAGGAAATCCGGGCGCTGCACGACCGGCTGAACGCAACCTTCGTCTACGTCACGCACGACCAGGTCGAGGCGATGACGATGGCCGACCACGTGGTGGTGATGCGCGACGGTATTATCGAGCAACAGGGCGCACCGCTGGACCTTTACGACCGGCCGGCAAACCGCTTCGTCGCCGGCTTCATCGGCTCGCCGGCGATGAATTTCATTCCCGCGATCGCGGGGGAGGACGGAAAGAGCCTGGTGTTGGATTTCGGCGCGGTGAAGCCGAAGCTTGCACTGGCTCGCGCCGTCGAGCCGGGTCGTCAGCTCGTCGCGGGTATTCGGCCGGAACACATCGAGGTGGTCGCGCCCGGGCAGGGCAGCTTCGATGTGCCGATCGCCTTCGTCGAATCGACAGGTTCCTCGACTTTCATCGTCGCGGCGACCCAGCCGGAGCTGACGATCGTCGAGACGAGGCGCGATAAGGTCAGGCCGGGTGAGATGATCGGGCTTTCGGTCGATCCGGCGCAGGTGCATCTCTTTGACGCATCGACCGAGCGCCTGATATAGCTCGCATCGGACAAGTGCGGCGGCTTCATAAAACCATCATCGGGCTCTGCGAAAGGAGTGGCTCCGCACGATCCACCCCATGCAGCACCCGGATTTTCACATGACATCCTCCCCGATATCAGCGCGTCTTTCTCCGAACGCCTCATCCCGTCTTGTCGTGCTTGCCGAAACGGTATTGAAGGCCGGCGACACGGCCCGCGCCTCGCTGCGGCGCAGAACCTCTCAGGAAATGCTTGCGAAGGCGCCGCGCGACTATCAGACCGAGATCGATGTCGCCGTCGAGCGGATCATCGTCGAGGAGATGATCAAGGCCTTCCCTGATTATGCCATCCAGGGTGAGGAGGCCGTCGGCAACCGTACGGCCGGGCCGGAAACCCCGGTCATCTATATCGATCCGATCGACGGCACGACCAACTATGCATGGGGCGTCCCGCATTTCGGCATCACGATCTCGATTGCCGAAGGCGGCAGGCTCGTCGCCGGCGTCGTCTACGACGCCATGCAGGACGAGCTGTTCAGCGCCGAGATCGGCGGTGGCGCCTATCTCAACGGCGAGCATATCCGTTGCGCTGATGTCAGCGACATCGAAAACGTGCTTGTTGGCGCCGGACTGCCGATCCCTGGCCAGGTCAAGGCGGTTTCGGAAGAGACCTATTTCGACGCCATCAAGCGCCTGATGGCCAATACGGCGGGCGTGCGCCGCCTCGGCTCGGCCGCACTGTCGATCGCCTATGTCGCCTGCGGCCGGCTGGACGGTTTCTTCGAGGACGGGCTCTCGATCCATGATTTCGGCGCCTCGGCGCTGATGGTCGAAGAGGCGGGCGGCATCGTCACGCGTTTTTCCGGTGCTGATGTCGACGGGCGCGGCGATATCCTTGCGGCCAGCAAGGCGCTCTATCCCTGGCTCAGGGAAGGTTTCTCGAACAAGGCGTAATCGCCTATACCGACAGGAGCTCAGCCTCCGCGTCGCTCTTTGCCGGCATCGACTGATGCACGAGCGCGCTGTCGCGGAAGGCGAAGAAGCTCGCGAAGCTCGGCTCGACCTTCATTCCGGCCCGGATTCGATCGTCCGGCGCCACCATCGCCTTCAGGCGTGTGCCGTCTACGAGATCAATATCGACCATCTTATGGGTGCCGAAATCGACGATGCGGTGGGCAGTCGCCGCATCCGCCTGATCAGAAGGACGGATCACCAGCGCTTCGGGGCGGCCGGCAAGCGTCACCGGCCCATCCTCGATGGGAATGGCGAGCGGGAAGAGAGGGTGCCCGCAGACACCGTTTCTCGTGTGGCTCTGGACGAAATTCATCGAGCCGATGAAGCCGGCGACGAAGGCTGTCTGCGGCTGCCGGTAGATGGTACTCGGCGGCGCAATCTGTTCAGTACGCCCGTCGCGCATGACGACGATGCGGTCGGCAAGCGCCAGGGCCTCGTCCTGGCCGTGGGTGACGAAAAGCGTGGTGATGCCGAGGCGCTGCTGGATATCGCGCACTTCCTCCCGCAATCTTTCGCGCAAGTGTTGATCGAGGCTGGCGAAGGGTTCGTCGAGCAGCAGGATCTTCGGTTCGAGCACCAGCGAGCGGGCAAGCGCGACGCGCTGCTGCTGTCCACCCGAGAGCTGCGTCGTCATCCGCCGCCCATAATCGGCAAGGCCGACCAACGCCAATGCACTCTCGACACGCTCATGGATTGCTGATTTCGGCAGCCGGCGAAGCTTCAGCCCGAAGGCGATGTTGTTGAAGACATCCATATGCGTCCAGAGCGCATGGCTCTGGAACACCATACCGGTCGGGCGCCGCTCGGGCGGCAGGCTCGTCACATCTTTCGCATCGATGCGGATCGTTCCGCCGCTCGGGCGCTCGAAACCGCCGATCATCCTGAGCAGCGTCGACTTGCCGGAACCGGACGGGCCTAGCAGGCATACGAGCTCGCCGTCGCCGACTTCGAGCGAGAAGTCGCGAACGGCATAGCTGGTCCCGAACAGCTTCGAAACACCCTCGATCGCCAAACGTGCCATAATCCTTCCTTGTCCCGACGCGCGGCGCCTCACGCGCCAAAACCTCTCGCAAAGGCGCCGGTGCCGACCACGCGGCGCGCGAACATCAGCGCGATGAAGGACGGCACCCACAGCATGACGGAGAGCACGGCGCCGTATTGCACGACGATCTGATTGTTGATGAAGCTGATCATCAGCACCGGCATGGTGCGGATTTCGGGCGCGCCGATCAGCCAGGCGCCTTCGGTTTCGTAAAAAGTGCCGACGAACGTCAAAAGCAGAGCTGCCGATATCGTCGGTGCGGCCTGCGGCAGCGTAATCGACCAGAAGACGCGCAGCGGCGTGGCGCCGGCATCGCGCGCCGCCTCTTCCATGCGCCGGTCGACATTCTGAAAGGCCGCGACCGGAATCCAGATCATCAGCATCAGCGTGCCGACGAGCTGGATAAGTACGACGCCCCAGAAAGTGCTGATCAGGCCGAGCTGCAGAAAGATGCCGGCGATGGCGACGAGCAGGCCGAATTTCGGAAAGGCATGTGACGCCAGGAAGGAGAGGAAGAGGATGTTCCTGCCGGGGAAGCGCATGCGCGCGAAAGCGTAAGCCGCGGGAAGGCAGATGACGGCGGAAAGAATGGTCACGGTCGTCGTCAGGCGCAGGCTGAGCAGGAGAGCCTCCCAGACATCGGGACGTGCCAGCGTCTGGCCCCAGAAGCGCAGGCCGAATTGCTGCGGGATCACAGAGGGATAACGCCAGACCTCGGTAAAGGCCCATGTTCCGACGACAACAAGCGGCAAAGCGATGAACAGTGTCAGCAGGCATGCGAAGAGCAAGCCGATCCAATCGAAGCGGAGGGAGATGCCCGATCTGCCGATGCTCATGGTCTGGTCTCGGGGTTGCGGGCAATCGACCTGATATAAAGAATGCCGAAGACCAGGCAGAAACCGAAAGTGATGACCGCCTGCGTCATGGCGTTCAGCGGATCGTTCATGTCGGCGAAGGTGCGCTGCATGAATGGCCCCATCATCTCCGGCGATGCCGGACCGAGCACATAGGGAAGGGTGAAGGCGGAGAAGATCCCGAGAACGGCGAAGGACGCGGTCACCAGCAGGGAGTTGCCCATACGCGGCAGGATGATCGAGATAAAGACCCGCAGTGGCCTTGCGCCGACGTCGCGGGCGGCCTCGATCGCGCTGTTCGACACGGAGGAGAGCCCGGCCGTGAGCATCAGCACAGTTAGGGGAAGATTATCCCAGACAAGACCGATAACCGGTCCCCACGGAGTCAGATAGGGTGTGCGCAGCTTGGGCAGGCCGATTGAATTCAGCAGCAGATCGACGGTGCCGTTCGGCCCGATCGTCCTGATCAGCGCATAGGCGAGGATGATCGACGGCACGAACATCGGGAAGATCGCCAGTCCCTGCACGTAGGCGGCAAGGCGCCCCTGCGAGAAACGGAGGTAGAGCGCAATCGGAAGCCCGATCGCCAAGAGCAGGATGCCGCAGACCGCAGTGGTCCAGAGCGTCACCCATAGATTGGCGAGGCTGTAGCCGTCGGTGAAGAAGAAGCGGTAGGAGGCGAGCGAAAACTCGCGCGCGCCGTCAGCACCCGGTACGAAGATCGTGCCGACGACAGCCGAAAAGATCGGAAAGATGATCAGCCAGGCGAGCAGGAATACCGGCAGGGCAACGAGGAGGAGGCCGATCGCGCCCCTCCTGTGGATGGTCCGGTGACGGCGCAGGGCCGCCGGCGCAGTGTCGGTGGACATCAGGTACGGCTGATGCCGGGCGCGACGCTGCGGTACCAGCCGTCATTGATCGCCCTTTCCCAATCGCCGGCGGGGAAGGTCGGGATGGTCGACGGAATCACGTCGGCATATTTCTTGCGGAGATCATCGGAAATATGATCCCAGGAGACAGCCGGGAAGCCGCCGATCCCAGTGATGATCGCTTCCTGCATTTCCGTCGTCAGCATGAAGGCGGCAAGCTTCAGCGCCGCATCCTTGTTGGCGCCGTTCGAAAACACGGTGATGCTGGAGAAGCCGCCGCAAAGCGCGAGATCGCCGAGCTGCACCAGGCCGGTCGTCTCCGGCAGCACACCCTGCGCGATCGCCTGCAGCACCTGATCCGACCAGACCGGCACCATGGTGACGACGCCCTGGGCAAGCAGCTGGATCGACTGGGTGTTGCCGGATGTGTAGGCGCCCTTGTCGTAGAGGGAGGGGGCGAGATCGGTGAGAATCTTCCAGGCCGGCGTCAGCGCCTCGGTGCCGAAGTCGGCAGTGTAATTGTCGATCTTGAACTTCTTCGGGTCGCGGCCGTTGGCCTCATGGATCGCGCGGCGGACGAAGTTGCCGCCCGAGCCGCCCTTGTCGGGCCTGTTGTAGATGAACTGGCCGGGATTGGCCTTGATCCATGTGGTGAGCTGCTCCCAGCTCTTCGGCGCATCCTTCGGATCGAGCTTGGTCGTATCGTAGGCGAGCAGGACCTGCGAGCCGCGATAGGGAAGAGAGTAGGGGGTATCGAGGGCAAGCGGATTGATGTGGTCGTAGCCTTCGATGTTCTCGGCAGAGAACTTGACCCAGAGACCGGCATCGATGCCGCCGGACGGCAGGCGTGGATCGAACTGCTCGAACAGATCGGCCTGCGGATCGGTCTTGGTCTTCAATGCTGCAAGCGCACGATCGGCAATGGCGCGCAGACCGTTATTGTCGCCGGCATCGGTCACCTTCAGGGCAACGCCCGGATGGGCCTTCTCGAAGGCCGGGCGGATGATGTTGTTCCAGAGGTCGACGATATTGGCGTCCGAACCGCTGTAGAGGTCGATCGTGCCGGCCGCGGCCGATGCGAAGCGCTGAAGAGCCAGAAGACCGGCCGCAGCCGACGAAGTGATCAGAAATTCACGCCTGTTCATAACCCATCTCCATCAGGTGTCGCGGCTCGGTCTCCGCGGATTGTCCTGGGCCTTGCTAGCGCCGGCGCGTAACATCGACATGACAGGCAGGGCCTGTTCGAAGGGAAATTGCACAGCTGTGCTGATATCCGCCGTATGGAAATTGGCGGCTTGAGACACTATCTGTCGGGAAACAAGGAGATACCAAATGACCGAAGAACGTGCAGTGCTCGCCGGCGGCTGCTTCTGGGGCATGCAGGACCTCATCCGCCGCTATAATGGCGTGATTTCGACCCGCGTCGGCTATACCGGCGGCGACGTGCCGAATGCCACCTACCGCAACCACGGAACACATGCCGAGGCGATCGAGATCATCTTCGATCCCGCCCGGATCAGCTATCGCGAAATCCTCGAATTCTTCTTCCAGATTCACGACCCGACCACGCGCAATCGCCAGGGCAATGACGTCGGCACGAGCTATCGCTCGGCGATCTTCTACGTCAGCCCGGAACAGGAGCGCATCGCCCGCGATACGATTGCCGATGTCGACGCATCGGGCCTCTGGCCCGGCAAGGTCGTCACCGAGGTCGTGCCGGCCGGCGATTTCTGGGAGGCCGAGCCCGAACACCAGGACTATTTGGAGCGGATTCCGAACGGCTATACCTGCCACTTCGTCCGACCGGGCTGGAAACTGCCGGCCCGCCAGAAGATCGCCTGACGCTATTGATGCATGCCGGCATCTAGATGCCGGCATGCATCGTGCAAGTCGTCGTTGCTGCTCGAACGGACTGCGGACCTTCAGGACGCCGTGTGACCTGCGATCACGCGCACCATCTCATCGATGTCCTGATCGTGAATTTCGTGTCCTCCACCGCTGATCCGATGCAGTTCCGCGTTCGGAACGACACGCGTGAAGGCCTCTCCGTGCTCGATGGGAAATAGCGGATCCGATGTGCCGTGGATTGCGAGAACCGGCATATCTATTCGGGATGCATGCAACGTTGCGCCCTCATTCCCGCTTAACAGCATGAAGTGGTTCGTCGCACTGACGAAGGATGGTGCGCGATCCGTATCACGCGCGATCAGAGCACTCGCGGCTTCGGCGTCATGCTGATGCTTCGTGCCGGCAAGCATGGCCGAGTCACGCCGCATGAAATCGGCGATGGCTTCAAGGTCAGACCAGTCGATGTTTTCGGCAGCGGCGGAGTGCTCCTTATAAGCTGAGGTGGAGGAGGGCAGCCCATCGACCCCGAGCGGCGACGAGCTGATCAGGGTGAGCGTCCGCACTCGCCGGGGATGGCACAGTGCGGCCTCTTGCGCCACGAAACCGCCCATCGACATGCCCACGAGATGCGCAGCTTCGATGCCATACGCTTCGAGAATGGCGATCGCATCATCGGACAGATCGCCGAATGAATAGGCCGGCTTGCCCGGCGGATAATGCGTGGAAAGGCCGGTGTCGCGCTGATCGTAGCGGATGACATGGCGCCCTTGGGCGGCGAGTTCCTGACAGAACCTTTCCGGCCACCACAGCATCGATGACATCACGCCCATGATCAGCAGCACGGGGGGGCTAGCCGGATCGCCGAATGCTTGAGTCTGAAGCCGCACGCCTCTGAGTTCAACGACTTTATCGGCGACGGGAGATGAGCTGGCTGCTTCCATGACACCGCACTTCTGATTGTTATTTGAAACCGGTTTTATCTTGCATAACTGATCCCGATATGCAATCTGTTTTTCAAGAAATCCAGATGAGCCAAAAACGAGGATGAGCGGGATGGCATTGGATCTTGCCGACTTTTACGACGCAGAATTGGCGCGCCATAATGGGCACCTTCGGGATGTTGCCGATGTCGGCGCGGCTGACCGGGTGCTCGATATTGGCTGTGGGGCGGGGCAGACGACCCGCGAGGCCGCCCGCGTCGCGCCGCAGGGAAAAGCGGTCGGCGTCGATACTTCAGCGGAGCTGCTCGAGATCGCAAGGCGACGGAGCGTCGCCGAGGGTTTAGGCAATGTGACGTTCGAACTTGGCGACGCGCAGGTGCACGCATTCCCGGCGGCCGGATTCGACCTCTGCATCAGCCGGTTCGGCGTGATGTTTTTTGCCGATCCGGCAGCGGCCTTTGCCAATGTCGCCCGAGCGATGCGTCCCGGTGCGCGCCTTGTGTGGATGGTGTGGCAAAGCCGCGAGCACAACGAGTGGTCCGAAGCCATCCGGCAAGCCTTGGCGGCGCCGGCTGCGGTTTCTGCAGATGCTCCCGATCCGTTTTCGCTCGGCGATCAAGCGATTGCAACCGCCCTTCTGGGCGCAGCAGGCTTTACTTCGATCGACTTCATTGACGTGCGGGAGCCGGTCTTCTATGGACCCGATGTCGATACGGCGCTCGGTGCGCTCGCCGGCCTCTATCTCGTGAAGGACGCGCTTGCGCATGTTGGTGAACCGCGCGAAAAACCATTGCAGCGGCTACGCGACTTGCTCGAAGTGCATATGACCGCCAAGGGCGTGTTCTTCGACTCGCGCGCGTGGATCATCACGGCTCGCCGGGCCGAGGGATAGCGGAGAGGCGGGCAACGGCCGCGGGACTTAACCGATGGTCGGTGCCGCCGCTTCTCAATAGCCAGGCGCGTAGTCCAGGCCGCCGTCGATTTGGGCTGGGCGCCCGTCTAGGAAAAGCTCGTCGATGCGCGGCGCCGAGCGGGCGACGATCTTGCCCCGACGAATCACCGCCAGCCGGTTCGGCTTCAGCCGCAGCGCTTCCAGCGTATCGCGCGCCTGGAGGATGACGAGATCGGCGTTGCATCCTTTCTCGATACCATAGCCTTCAAGCCCCATCGTCCTCGCCGAATTGACGGTCAGTGCATCGAAGATCTTCTTCTTGTCCTCGATGCCGGCCATCTGCGCCACATGGATCGCCATATGGCCGACCTCCAGCATGTCACCGGACCCCATCGAATACCAGGGATCCATGACGCAATCGTGCCCGAAGGAAACGTTGAGCCCGGCATCCATCAGTTCCCTCACTCGGGTCATGCCGCGCCGTTTCGGATAGGTATCGTGCCGTCCCTGCAGCATGATGTTGATCAGCGGATTGGGGATGACGTTGATCTCGGCCTCCGCCATCAGCGGGATGAGCTTGGAGACATAATAATTGTCCATCGAGTGCATCGAGGTCAGGTGCGAGCCGGCGACACGTCCCTGCAGGCCGAAGCGGATGGTTTGCGCAGCCAGCGTCTCGATGTGGCGCGAGAGCGGATCGTCGGTTTCGTCGCAATGCATGTCGACCGGCAGGCCGCGATCGGCGGCGATGCGGCAGAGCGCCTCGACCGACGCCGTGCCGTCACCCATCGTCCGTTCGAAGTGAGGAATGCCGCCAACGATGTCGACGCCGATATCGAGGGCGCGGTTGAGCGCGTCGATCGCGCCTGGCGAGCGATAATAGCCGTCCTGCGGGAAGGCGACGAGCTGCAGATCGATATAGGGCGCGACCCTTTCGCGGACCTCGATCATCGCCTCGACCGTTACCAGCCTCGGATCACTGGTATCGACATGGCTGCGGATGAAAAGCAGGCCTTGCGTCACCGCCAGATCGCAATAGCGCAGCGCGCGATCGACAAGTTCTTCCTTCGTCACGATCGGACGCAGCTCGCCCCACAGCGCAATGCCTTCGAGCAGGGTACCGGAGATATTCATGCGCGGCAGGCCGAGCGACAGGGTGGCGTCCATATGAAAATGCGGATCGACGAAAGGCGGGCTGACCAACCTGCCGGTGGCGTCGATTTCTTCGCCCGCCTGCGCCTGGAGGTCACGCTCGACGGCAGCGATCCTGCCGCGCTGAACGCCGATGTCGATGCCGGTACGGCCATCGGGGAGATTTGCGTTTCTGACAATCAGATCGAACATCGGAGCCTCATTTGATGTGAACGGTCTCAGCGCTCGCCGCGACGATAAGGCTGCATCAGCGCCTGCGGAACGCGGGCGCGGCGGGCCATGACGGCAAGCGCGGCGATGGAGAGGATATAGGGCGTCATCAGGAAGAGCTGATAGGGCACGAGCCCGCTCAGCACGGTTTGCAGCCGAAGCTGAAAGGCATCGAAGAAGGCGAAGAGCAGGGCGCCGAAAAGCGCGCGGCCCGGACGCCAGGAGGCGAACACGACCAGCGCGATGCAGATCCATCCGCGCCCCTGGACCATCGTCGGGAAGAAGCTGTTGAATGCCGATAATGTCAGGAAGGCGCCGCCCATTCCCATCAGCGCGCTTCCGGCCACCACCGCGCCGTAACGCACTTTCATCGGGTTGACGCCCTGGGCTTCCGCCGCATGCGGGTTCTCGCCGGTCATGCGGATCGCAAGCCCCACCGGCGTACGGAAGATGATGTAGGCCATCAGGAGAGCGATTAGGATCGCGAGATAGGTCGGCGCGGTCTGCGTGAAGAAGGCCGGGCCGATGAACGGCAGCGTCGAGAGACCAGGAATGGCGATCGGTTGGAACGGCACGATGGTGGGCGGCGTATTGGCTAGCGGCACGATCAGCCGGAAGACATAATAGCTGAAACTCGAAGCAAACAGCGTGACGCCGAGGCCGGCAACATGCTGGGAGAGGCCGAGCGTCACCGTCAGCCCCGCATGCAGCAGGCCAAAGACGCCGCCTGCGATCGCAGCAATCAGCAGGCCGGTCCAGAGGTCGGCGCCGTGATAGACGGAAATCCAGCCGATCATCGCCCCGAAAGTCATGATGCCTTCGATGCCGAGATTGAGCACGCCGGCCCTTTCGCACAGCAGGGCGCCGAGCGTGCCGAAAATCAGCGGCGTGGCGATCCGCAGGATTGCCGCCCAGAGGCCGGCGGAGGCAATGATATCGAACAATTGCATCATCGCCGGATCCTGTATTGCGTGAAGAACAAGGCGATCAGCATCGTCAACAGCGACAGCGCCACCGTGACGTCGGCGATATAGGTCGGGATGCCGAGGCCCCGGCTCATGCCGTCCGCGCCCACGAACATGGTGGCCGTGAAAATTGCGGCGAAGACGACGCCGAGCGGATTGAGATTGGCAAGCATCGCGACGACGATGCCGGCATAACCGAAACCCGGTGATAGATCGGTCGTCACGTAACCCTTGACGCCCATCACCTCGATTGCTCCGGCAAGTCCCGCCAGCCCGCCTGACAGACAGGCGACCTTCACCAGTGTCCTGCCGAGCGGGACGCCTGCGAAGACCGCGCCGGCGGGATTGAGGCCGGCGGCGCGGGACTGCATGCCGAACACCGTTCGCGATTGAACGAGATGGACGACAAGGGCCAGAGCGATCGCGATCGCAAAGCCGATATGCAAGCGCGAGCGGGCGATCAGCTTCGGCAGCATGGCGTGATCGCTGACGGATTGCGATTGCGGCCAGCCGAAGGCGAGCGGATCCTTGAGAACGCCGTCAATCAGCATCGAGACGAAAAGCACGGCGATGAAGTTCAGGAGCAGGCTGGTGACGACCTCATCGACGGAAAAGCGCAGCCTGAGCCAGAGCGGAACCAGGATCAGCACCATGCCGGCGATGGCCCCGATCAGCAGCAGGAGCGGAATGAGGATCGGAGCGGGAAGATTGCCGAGGAGTTTCGAGCTTGCCGCCGCAACGGCGATGGCGCCGAGATAGAACTGCCCCTCGGCGCCGATATTCCAGAGTCGCGCCCGGAAAGCGACGGCAGCAGCAAGTCCCGTCAGCATCAGCGGCGTTGCCCGCGTCAGCGTTTCGGTCACCGATAGCCGCGAGCCGAAGGCGCCGGTGAGGATGCGCCAATAGGCATCAAGCACGGGCGCACCGGCGATCGAGATCAAGATGCCGGCGAGCGCAAGCGCCGCGATGACGGCGATAACAGGCGTGACGATCAGCAGGTAAAGCGGGCGGTGCTCGCGGCGCTCAAATCGCATGGCCGGCCTCACGGGTCTCTTGCCATTCACCGGCCATCATCAGCCCCAGCCTGCGGGCGTCGGCGTCTTCGGCCTCGACCGGCGGCGACAGGCGGCCGCCGACGATCGCCTGTATGCGGTCTGCAAGCGCGATCACCTCGTCGAGATCCTCCGAGATCAGCAGCACGGCGGTGCCCTGCCGGCGGGCTTCGAGCAGGCGTGCGTGCACAGCGGCGACGGCACCTTCATCGAGCCCCCGGGAAGGCTGCGCGGCAATCAGAATGCGCGGCCGCCGATACAGGCTGCGCCCGAGAATGAGTTTTTGCATATTGCCGCCGGAAAGCAGCCGTGTGCGGCTTGCCGGGCTGCCGCCGCGAACGTCGAAGCCGTCGATGATCTCCCTGGCGAAAGCCATGCCGGCCCTGCGATTGACGAGACCACGGCGCGAGAAGGCCGGCGAGGCGATACGCTCCAGCACGGCGTTTTCCCAGATCGCCATTTCCCCGATCACGCCCTCGTGGTTGCGATCCTCGGGAATGCGGCCGATGCCGGCTTCGACGACATCGGCGACGCCAAGATTGCCGACGATTTCCCCGAACAGCGTGAGGTCGCCGGCACTGCGCGCCAGCGTGCCGGACAGGAGATGCGCCAGCGCCGCCTGACCATTGCCCGAAACGCCGATGATGCCGAGGATCTCTCCCTGGTGCAGCCGGAAGCTGATCGATTTCAGCCGGTCGACACCGCCGGTGCGCACCGTCACACCGGCAGCTTCGAGTGCAACGGCGCCCGGTGTCGATGGTTCTCGCACGGGCCGTGTTACGCGCCGCCCGACCATCAATTCGGCAAGCTCCGCCTTGCTGGTTTCCACCGCCCGGCGTTCGGCGACCATCTTGCCTCCGCGCAAGACCACGATGCGGTCGGCCGCCGCCATGACCTCCTCGAGCTTGTGCGAGATGAAGATCAACGACAGGCCCTGGCGGGCCATTTCCTTGAGTGTCGTGAACAGCCGCTCGGCTTCGATGTTGGTCAGCACGGCCGTCGGCTCGTCGAGGATCAGGATGCGGGCGTCGTTATAGAGCGCCTTGAGAATCTCGACGCGCTGCTGCTCGCCGACCGAGAGGTCGCCAAGACGAGCATCCGGGTCGACCCTGAGGCCGAAGCGCTCGGAAATTGCCAGGAGCTTCTTGCGCGCCGTTGACGTTGCCGAACGCCAGGACCACAGCCCTTCCGTGCCGGTCATGACATTTTCGAGGACCGTCAGATTGGGGGCGAGCGAAAAATGCTGGTGTACCATCCCGACGCCGGCGCGGATCGCCGCGCGCGGCTTGCCCTGCGGCACCTCCGCGCCATCGATCAGGATTCGGCCGGCATCCGGCGTGTAGTGGCCGAAAAGGATGCTCATCAGCGTCGTCTTGCCGGCGCCGTTTTCACCGAGCAGCGCCACGATCTCGCCGCTGGCAAGGGTCATGGAAATATCGTCATTGGCGAGATTGGCGCCGAAACGTTTGCTGACGCCGACAATTTCCAGAACCGGCCCGGTCATCACGGCAGCCCCGCCACCGGAAAACGATGCTGCCATCGCGCCTCAGCCTCCAGGCGTGCCGCAAGCGACAGAAGGCGCCGCTCGTGACCCATCGGCATCATCAGTTGCACCGGCAGCGGCATGGCATGCTCATCCTGTCCGAAAGGTAGCGTCAAAGCAGGGAAACCCGAAATATTGGCGAGGCAGGCAAGCGGCGCAAATGCCGCCATGCGTTCGAGATGCAGATACGTGTCGGCATGATCGGACGGAAAGGAGCCGATCGCAAGGGGCGCGGACGCAAGCATCGGCATCAGGATGCAGTCGACCTTGTCGAACAGCGCCCAGAATGCATGGCTCACCAGAACGGCGTCGTGCAGCGTGTTCCAGAGCATGGTCGCCGGAAGCGCCCGCCCGCGCGCCGCGAAAGCCTGCGTCAGAGGCTCGGCCCTGCTTTCCTCAAGCCCCGCCGTCTCGATGAGCGCGGAAAGGTTGACGGACACGATATCGGCAAAGGCGCGGCTGCTGGCGGCGACGTTCCATTCGAACTCGGCCCAAGCCAAAGGAAGGATGACGTGTCCATCACGCTGCAATATGCGCGCCGCGTCTTCGACGGCGGCGAGCCGGCTACCTTCAGTCGGATGGACCGGCCCGGTATCGGTCAGCAGCCCGATCCGCAAACGGCCGCCATCGATTTCGGCAGGCAAGGGATCGGGAACGGGTCCGCGCGAGTTGCCGCTGAGCCGGCTGAAAATTAGCGCCGTATCCCGCACCGAGCGGCAGACCGCCAGTTCGCTCGCAATACCGCCGAGGTGGTTGCCGAAGGATGGCCCGCCGGGAATGGCGCCGCGGGTCGGCTTCAGCCCGACAAGGCCGCAACAGGCGGCAGGTACACGGATCGAGCCGCCGGCGTCGGTTGCATGGGCGATCGCTACGATCCCGGCCGCAACCGCTGCCGCCGCACCGCCGGACGAACCGCCGGCGGTACGGGCCGGATCGAGCGGATTGCGACAGACGGGCCCGATCGCCGGTTCGCTGGCGAGCGAAAGACCGAATTCCGGACTCGTCGTCAGGCCGAACGGACAGAAGCCGGCATCACGGAACCGGGAGGCGAGGTCGGAATCGGCGTCGCCGCCCTTTCTTTCGAACAGGCGCGAACCCGCCCTCACCGGCAGTCCTCGAAAAGGACCGCCAAGATCCTTCGCCAGGGTCGGCACGCCGGCAAAGGGCCGCGCAGAAAAACGATCGGGAGCGATCCGCCGTTCCCGGTCGCGGTCATGCGCCGAGGCGAGACCCATGGCACGATCGAGATAGGCAATTGCGCCGAGCGGCTCCTGCCGGGCGGCCATAGCGATGGCGGCCTGCATCGCTTCCGCAGCGCTCAGGCTGCCATGCCTGATCGCTGCCGCCAGCTCCGTTGCGTCGCCCTGCATCGACCGAACTACTTCGGCTCGTCCATCATCTTCGGAACTTCGAATGTGCCGGCCTTAATCTCGGCGCGCTTGGCTTCCATCGCGGCTTCCGCCTCAGCGGGCGCCACGCCCTTGACGAAGACGATATCGCTGCCGCCTTCCTTCATCAGGCCGTAAGACGTGTAGTTCCTGCCGACCGGTTTGCCGGCGGCGACATCGGCGATCGCCGCATTCAGGATCGGGCGGAAATACCACATGGCGTTAGCGAACACCGTATCCGGATAACGTGGCGTATAATCGATCAGCGAGCCGATCGACCTGATGCCGCGTTCCTTGGCGGCATCGGCCGTGCCGATGCGCTCGCCGAACAGAATGTCGGCGCCGGCGTCGATCTGGGCAAGACCGGCTTCGCGGGCCTTCGGCGGATCGAAGAAGGTGCCGATGAAGGAGACGAGGTGCTTCGCATCCGGATTGACAGCCTTGACGCCCGCGGCAAAGGCGTTGATCAGCATGTTGACCTCCGGGATCGGGATGGCGCCGACTGAACCGACGACGTTCGACTTGGTCATCTTGCCCGCCAGCATGCCAGCCAGATAGGCGCCGTCGTGGTTCCAGGTGCCGAAGACACCGAAATTGTCGCCGGCCTGCTCGCCGCTCGAGCCCAGTACGAAAGCCGTGTCGGGGTAGTCGGCCGCGACCTGCCGGGCCTCCTTCTCTACGGCATAGGCTTCGCCGATGATCAGCTTGTTGCCCTGTTCGGCATATTCGCGCATGGCACGCGGATAATCGGTGCCGGAGACACCTTCGGAGAACACATATTCGATGACGCCGTCCTTGGCGGCGTCCTGAAGGGCCTTATGAAGACAGGAATTCCAGGCATTTTCGACCGGCGACGCATGAATGCCGGCGACTTTCAGCGGAGCGGCGGCCCTCGCGCGCGGGGCGAAGCTGCTGACGCCGAGCGCAATGCCCGATGCGATCACTGCTCGGCGTGAAATCAGCATGTCTTTGGTCATTGATTGTTCCCCTTTTTTACCATCTGGTTCAAAAATCATAGTAGCGCCCAAAAAGGTGTCAAGCTCAGAACCGGCTTAAAAAACAGGCTGATGGCCGCCGCAACGAGGAAGGAACGAGGGCTTGGCGCGACGACATTGGCGGGATATGCATGGAGCATTGGGTCGGGGAAAATGAGAATGGGTGAAGAAGAGGACGCCTCGGGGCGACCGATCGCGAGCCGGTCGTCGTCCTGGGCAACCGGCATGAGCGCATGGGTGGCGCGTACCGGTGTCACGCCGAACAGCATCTCGCTTTTCTCGATCCTGTTTGCCGGCATCGGCGCAGCGCTCATTCTGCTCACGACGCAAACGATCGCGATGATCGGCGCGGCGGTTTCGATGCAACTGCGGCTCGTCTGCAATCTGCTTGATGGCCTTGCCGCCCAGGCTATCGAGACCCTGGCCTCGCGCAGCCATTGGTCGCTGCTCATCACCTCCGTCACTATCGCGGCCGGAAGTCTCGTGACCTGCATCACGCGCACGATAAACCTCAGCCGTTCCCTGGAGAGATCATGATCGCGCTCGTTCGTCGCCTTCTCGTGCTACTCGTCCGTATTGTGGTCGGCGCCCGAAGCGAATGGCGGGGCTGCGCCCCCGATCCGATCCGCCGTATTTATTTCGCCAATCACAACAGCCATGTCGATACTGTCGCCGTCATGGCCGCCCTGCCGTGGCCGGTGCGGCGGCTGACCCATCCCGTCGCGGCGCGCGATTATTGGGGAACCAACGCCTTTCGCCGTTTCATCGCGGAAAAGGGCCTGCGTGCTGTCCTGATAGAACGCAAGCCTTTGCCGGACAGCAATCCGCTCGCGCCGGTCGAGCGCCTGCTCGAGGAGGGGCGCTCCGTTCTAATCTTCCCGGAAGGAACGAGAAGCTCCAACGACGAGATCGCCCCGTTCCGCAGCGGCATCTATCGCCTCGCCTGCCGTTTTCCTGACGTTGATCTCGTACCGATCCATCTCGACAATCTTCAGCGCATCCTGCCGAAGGGAAGCTGGCTGATCGTGCCGATCACCTGCACGGCGCGCTTCGGCAAGCCGCTGCGCGTCGAACCGGGCGAGGAAAAGGGAGCGTTCCTGGCTCGCGCCCGTGCCGCGGTCATCGACTTGGCTGGCGGAGGGCACACGGCATGACCAGCTTCTTCTCCATCGTGCTGGCCGCGATCCTCGGCCTGCTGGCGGTCGCCTCCGCCATCGGTTTCATCCTGCAGCGGCGCGCGACCGAGGCCGGCTCCGTCGCGACCGTCCAAAACCTCAACGCCCGTATTCGCTCCTGGTGGATCATGGTCGCCGTCTTCGGCGGCGCGATCCTGCTCGGCGATACGGCGGTGGTCATCCTGTTCGCCTTTCTGTCCTTTATGGCACTTCGCGAATTCTGGACGCTGACGCCATCGCGGCGCGGCGATCACCTGGCGCTGTTCCTGTCCTTCTTCGTTGTGCTGCCGGTGCAATATGTGCTGCTCGGAACGTTATGGTACGGGCTGTTTGCAATCTTCATCCCGGTCTATGCCTTCCTGATCCTGCCGGCCGTCGCAACCCTGACGGGCGACGTCAACGAATTCCTGGCGCGGACCGCCAGGGTGCAGTGGGGATTGATGCTGACCGTCTATTCGATCAGCCATGCGCCGGCGCTGCTGATGCTGCAGACCGGCACGCCGTCGGCGCTGCTTCTCGTCTATCTCGTCATCGTGGTGCAGCTCAGCGACGTCTTCCAGTATGTCTGGGGCAAGCTCTTGGGAAAGCACCGCTTCTCGCCGAACATCAGCCCGTCGAAGACGCTCGAAGGGCTGATTGGCGGCGGCGCCTCGGCCATCCTGGTGGGAACGTTGCTCTATCGCCTGACGCCGTTCTCACCCCTGCAGGCAGCAGCCATCAGCACGGTCATCGTCGTCGCGGGCTTCTTCGGCGGCTTCGTGCTCTCGGCCATCAAGCGCGATCTCAACGCCAAGGACTGGGGCTATGTGATCGAGGGCCATGGCGGCGTGCTTGACCGGTTGGATTCCATTACCTTCGCATCACCGCTGTTCTTCCACATCGTCCGCTACTGGTTCACGACATAGGCGTCGCGCGTGATCGTGTTAAACGCGATCGAGTTCCTCGAGGCTCTCGAACAGCCGGCGCTGAACGTCGCGCTCCTGCCTGCCGATGGCTGTCATCAGCCTGCCCATCGTTCCGCGCAGCCCGTGCAATTCGTCTACCAGTTCCATGACGACATCGACCCCAGCGGCGTTGACACCCATATTGCCCATCAGATCCAGAATGAGCCGCGCGCGGGCAACGTCAACGTCACGAAACTGCCGCCGTCCGCTCGACGTCTCAGGGATCAGCCAGCCCTGTTCGATCCAGAAATCGAGTTGGACGACATCGATTTTCAAGTAAAGACGGAATTCGAGATCATCCATGATCAGGCCTCCATGTTCTTTCTCGGATCGTATGGATGTGCGCTCGCCCAATCCTTCACCATGGACGTCAGTCGTTCGTCGGGGCGATCGGGCAATACGATCTTCAACGAGACATAGACATCGCCGTGTCCACCGCCGCGTTTCGGAACCCCCTTGCCTTTGAGACGCAGCACTTTCCCGGTGTTGGAATGAGGCGGCAGCGCCAGGTTGACGGGTCCGGACGGCGTCGGCGCCCGGACTTTGCCGCCGAGCACGGCTTCGCTGAGCGAGATCGGCAGTTCCAGGCGAATATCGTCGCCATCGCGCGTGAAGAAGTGATGCGGCCGTACTCTGATCTCGATCAGCGCATCCCCCGCCGGCCCGCCTCCGATACCGGGTTCACCCTTGCCGCGCAGCCGCAAGGTCTGGCCGTCGCGGGTTCCCGGTGGGATCTGCACCTCGAGCGCGGGACCGTTGGGAAGCTTGACCTCGGTTCTGGTGCCGTTGACGGCCTCGAGAAAATCGACCTCCATGGAGAAACGCCGGTCCTGGCCATGGCTGCGCGCCCGGCCACCGCCGGTACGGCGCGAGAAGAAGTTCGCAAAGATATCATCGGCGTCACCGAAGTCGGCGAAGCCGGCGCTGTTGTGATAGGGATCGCCGGGGCCGCTCGTCGAGGCATAATCACGATAATAGCTGCGCTGGGCCCGCTCGGCGCCCGACATATCGATCTCGCCGCGATCGAAGCGACCGCGCTTTTCCTCATCGCTCAGGATCTCGTAGGCGGTCGAAATTTCCTTGAACTTATCCTCCGCCTTTTTGTCGCCTGGGTTGAGGTCGGGGTGAAGTTTCTTGGCAAGCTTGCGGAATGCGCTCTGAATATCCTTCTGCGTTGCATCCCGCTTCACGCCCAGAAGCTCATAGGGATCCTGGCTCATGCATATCTCCGGTCGGGGCAGTGAGTACTGCTGGTTGGGTTGGGAAAGATATAGGTTGTCGAGCCGCCGCCGGGGAGGGGATGCCGATCAGCGTGCAAAAGCCGATCATGCCATGCTCGGCGGGAGCCCGCCAGAGATCAGAGCAAAGCGGCATCGTCTGCCGCTCGCGACGAGCCTTCATGCCCGTGACGAGGCCGTCGATCGATCAGAACCGAGCATTCGGCGTGGCGCACGACCTTCTCGACGATCGATGAAAAGACATAGTCGGTGATATCGGGCACGTGGGACGACAGCAGGATGAGATCAGCCGCTCTCTCCGCTGCGACCGACACCAGCAGCGAGGCGGCAACGCCGATGCGGACCTCAATCCTCGCCGGGACGCCCAACTCCTTGCAACACGATGCAAGTTTCTGCTCGGCATCGATAATGGCAGCCCTCTCGAATTCCTCGGGAATGTCAGTCAGGTGACGGTCCGGGATATTCTCGACCACATGAATGACGATAATGGTTCCGCCGTCGTCCAGCAGCGCCGCAGCCCGGCGCAACAGGCGGTTTGCCGTCTGTCGCGATCCCATGCCGATGCCGCAGATGATCGTGCGATACATTGAGCCTATATCCTCGAAGGCGAGCCATTTTCGTCATCATAGCGCTATCGACAGCGCCTGCTTTGACTAAAGTCAAGCCGGACTGCCGCGGCAATGTGGTTTCCACCCGAACGGCGTCTTCGACGAAAGCAACGCGATCGGGCGGGCAATCCAGCGAGCATCCACGATGCGGCCATGGCTTAAAGGTAGGCTTGGCCCGCAGGATCCGCGTCGACCCGGCCCAGCCTGACATTGCCTGTCACGACGCCGATCTCGTGGGCCCATGCTATCGCCACCGTCTGACATGGTCGACCAGTGCCCGAAGCTTCGGAGGCAGATTGCGCCGGCTGGGATAATAAAGAAAGAAGCCGGCAAAGGGAGGGCAATACTCCTGAAGGAGAGGAGCCAACTGACCAGATTCGACATAGGGTTTGAAGGTGTCCTCCATCCCGAAGGTGATCCCGCCGCCGGCACAGGCTGTGCGGATCATAAGCCACATGTCGTTGGTGGTGATCTGGGGGTCGACAGCCACGTCGAACTCGCGGCCATGCTGGCCGAATTCCCAACGATAAGGTGCGCTGTGTGGCGCTGGACGCCAGCCGATACAACGATGCGACGAGAGCTCTGAAGGATGTTCGGGCTTGCCGAAACGTTCAATGTAGGACGGCGCAGCGAAGGCGCCCTGGCGCTGCTCGCCCGACACCGGAACGGCAATCATATCCTGATCAATGACTTCGCCCAAACGTACCCCCGCATCATAGCCTTCCGCAACAATGTCGAATTCCTCGTCCGTGACGGTCACGTCGATCTGAATAGTGGGAAAGGTGTCCGCGAAGCGGGCCAGAAGCGGCCCGGAGATAAACTGCTCGGCGATAGATGACACCGCCAGCCTCAACAGTCCGCCCGGTGCGCTGTCGCGGTCCGCGGCCGCGTCGAGCGCCAGTCCGACTTCCGAAATAGCCGGCGCCACCCTCTGATACAGTTGTTCACCGGCCTCTGTGAGACTGACACTGCGCGTCGTGCGGCGCACGAGCGCGACGCCCAGCCGGTCCTCCAGACGGCGGATGGCCTGGCTGACCGCTGGCCGTGTGACGCCCAAATTCTCCCCGGCCACGCGAAAGCTCCGCGCTTCGGCGACTGCCAGAAAAACAGAAATGCCATTCAGGTCGATCGCCATTGGTTAGATCTATTTACCAGAGTGGTCATTATTGGGCAAGTTGTTCGGCCTTATCGATACGCCTACGCTGCGACTGACCGTTCAAACGACGCGAGGCCTGTCGACGGCGCACGCAGCTTCATTGCTGATCGAGGGGTCTTAGCAAGCTCTCAGCAACAGGAAAGGACTGATACCATGACCATTCTTCCGACACGCCAGTGGATCGCAGGCGTAAGCCGGACAACTCTGATCACACTGGCATTGCTGTCGCTCGCCCTGCCGGGTGCAGCCATTGCCACCACCGCGGCAACGCAGGCGCAGGCCCCTGACAGTTCCGCGATCGAGCAGCGGAACAGGGCTATCGTCGAAGCCGCCTTCGAAAAATGGCGTGGTGGTACCTACGTCTTCGCGGAACTACTCGCTCCCGACGTCGTCTGGACGATCCATGGCTCCGGGCCGGTCGCCGGCACCTATCGCAACCAGAAGGACTTTATCGAACGGGCATCGCGTCCTCTGACCAGCCGTCTCGCGACGGCGATCATGCCGGAGGTGCACAACATCTTTGCCGATGGCGACACGATCATCATTCGTTTTGACGGAACCGCGACCACAACGTCGGGCGCGCCCTATCGCAACCAGTTTGTCTGGATATTCAAGATGAAGGACGGCCTCGTCGTCAATGCGGAAGCCTTCCTGGACCTCGTTGCCTATCAGCAGGTTGTCGACAACAACGCTCCGCGCGCTCAATGACCGACGGCCGCGGTTTTGGCACCGCGCACCCATGCGCTATCGCCTCCAAACCGAGAATAGCAACGCTTAGAGGAGCCCCGACCATGCGACAGCCGTTTGCAGCACTCATCACCGCGGCCACCCTTTCGATCCAACCCGCAGAAGCACAGGAGACCAATTTGCAGCCGAACCATCCTTACGTTGGCATGTGGGTCACCGACGACAACCGTGTTCGCCATGAACTTCTGCCGAGCGGGCGTTATGTCGAGGCCCGCGGTCAGCGCGAGCGTGCCTATGAAGGCCGCTACGAAGTCGACGGGACGCATATCGAGTACTGGGACGACACCGGCTTCACCGCCGACGGCGATTTCGTCGATGCGAACACACTGCACCATGGCGGCATGATCTTGCGCCGCAAGCCAGCGACGCCTTGACACATTGGGCGAGCATCCGCGGTGCGGAAACGGTTCAAAGCGATGGGTGCCGCAGGTCCTCCTGAATCCTCTGACAGGTCCGGACGCCACGCAGCGTCGCCCCGTCATCGTGCCCTGTCCACCTCTCGCAGGAGGTCGATGAAGGCCCGTAACGGGGACGGCACGTGCCGGCTGCGCGGGTAATAGAGCGCCAGACCAGGCGTCGGCGGACACCAATCATCGAGCACGGTCGCGAGTTGACCGGACGCCAGAAACGGCCGTGCGAAATATTCCGGCACATAAGCAATGCCACGGCCGTCCGCGGCCGCCTGCACGAGAAGATCATTGTCGTCGAGGGTGAGATTGCCCGGTGCGTCGATTGCGACTTCGGCGCCGCGCTTTGAGAACTCCCAGCGATAACGCTTTCCGCTAGGCAGACGTTGGCGGATGCAGCAATGCGTAAAAAGGTCGTCGGGCGTATCCGGTCTTGCTCTGCTCTCGAGATAGGACGGCGCTGCCACGGCAATGAAACGCACGTCGCCGCCGAACTTCACCGCGACCATGTCTTTCGGGACGGTTTCCAGCAAGCGTATTCCAGCATCGAATCCCTGTTCCACGATATCGACGAGTCGACCTTCCGAAACAAGATCCAGCTCGACGTCGGGATAGAGATCCATAAAGCGCGGCACGACCTCTTCGAGGAGAATGCGGGCGCCGCTCTTGTTTGCATTGATCCGCAGTGTGCCGCTCGGCGTGCCGCGCTCCTCCGACAAGGTATCGAGCGCCTGATCAAGATCCTGAAGAACCGGATCGAGGCGCGCAAGCAGGCGAGCGCCGGCCTGGGTCAGCGACACGCTGCGGGTCGTCCGGTTAAAGAGCCGCACGTCCAGTTTTGCCTCCAATCCGATGATTGCGTGGCTGAGAGCCGAGCGCGAAACGCCCATGACGTCGGCAGCTCTGTGAAAGCTCTGGTGACTGGCCACCGCCGCAAAGGCGGCGAGATCATTCAGACTGGGACGCATCATTCGTGAATCAACCTCACCACGGCATCTCAAATTGAAGATCTTATATCACCAATATGGCTGTTTTACATTGCAAATGAACAGATCAGGAGTTCACATGCCAAAGACATGGTTTATCACCGGCGCTTCCTCGGGGCTCGGTCTCGAGATGACGCAACAGCTGCTCACGCAGGGACACAACGTGGTCGCAGCGATTCGCCGCGCGGGGGCGCTGACGAAACTTGCGCAGGAATACCGCGAACGCCTGGATATCGTTCAGCTCGATCTGGTCGAGCCGGAGCGCATTGCCTCGGCCGTCAGAGACGCATTCCAACGGCACGAGCGGATAGAGGTAATCGTCAGCAACGCGGGCTATGGCCTGTTCGGTGCTGCGGAAGAGCTCACGACTGAAGAGATCGACCGGCAGATCGCCACCAACCTTGCGGGATCCATCCATCTCATCCGTGCCGCGCTGCCCCTTCTTCGAAAACAAGGCGGCGGGCGAATCGTCCAGGTTTCCTCCGAGGGTGGGCAGATCGCCTATCCAGGCTTCAGCCTCTATCACGCAACCAAGTGGGGTATCGAGGGCTTTGTCGAAGCCGTGGCACAGGAGGTGGCTCCTTTCGGCATCGACTTCATCATTGCCGAGCCGGGACCGACCGGCACCAACTTCGGAGCCAATCTCGTCCGCGCGAAGCCGATGGATGCCTACGACGAAACCCCTGCCGGGGCCGTTCGCCGGCCGATCACCGACGGCAGCTTCGAGATCAAGGGGGATGCCGCGCGCACCGTGGCAGCAATCATATCAGCCGCCGAGAGCAGGACGCCGCCATTGCGGCTGGCGCTGGGTAGCACGGCCTATTCCTCCATCTCACAGGCGCTTTCCGCACGCCTGTCTGCCCTTGAGGCGCAGCGGGGAGTGGCGAATTCCGCCGACAGGCAGGATCTGTGAACCGCAACAGCGATCTGCAAACACGGACCTCATGCAGGAAGGAGACAACATGTCCATTCGATCAATAATATTGGCTCTCGCCCTCAGCGTCTCGTCTTCTGCCTTCGCGCAGACAGCCGCAGAAAACCAAGTCGTAGGCACCTGGCGGATGATGTCGGCGACGATCAATCCCGGCGGCAAAAATATCTCTGCCTATGGACAAAAGCCCCACGGTCTTCTCGTCTTCACCCCCGACATGCACTTCGTGGAAGTGCTGACCGACGCCGGCATCCCACGGTTTGCATCCAACGCTCGCGGCGAGGGGACGGATGATGAAAATCGCATGGCCATGTCACGCAGCATCGGATTTTTCGGAACCTACACCGTTGATGAGAAAGGAGAATTCAGCGGCAATCGTGTCGAAGGGTCTACGTTCCCGAACTGGGTCGGCAGCGTACGAACACGTGAGGATTTGCGACTGGTCGTTGAAGGCGACCGCATGACCGAACAATTCCGCAGACCGGAAGGTACTGAAATCAGGATTGAATGGCAGCGGGTCAAATGAGTCACCGGAGGCCAGCTCTCTGAATGAGGTTCGACCGCGCCGAGCTTCTGTCCTTCGGCCATGACCAAAGCGAAGCTGAGCTATCTGGAGGAAGAAAACCATGCTCTTCAATCGTCGTTCCATGTTCAAGGCGGGGGCCGCCGTGAGCTATCAATTTCTGATCTGATGCCGTCCGCGACGAGTGGCTTGGCCCTTTCGCTATAGGGGTCACGAACGAAGGCGCGAACTCCCCGGCCTGCTTCCCGATGCACCGATGCGGTTCGGCGCCCTTCGACGCGGCGTTCCCGATATCTCGCAGCGTATGCTGACCCTTACTCTTCGCGATCTTGAGGGGGACGGGCTAGTAGCACGGCACTATTACACCGAACTGCCACCACGCAGTATGAGCTGACCGATCGCGGAAAATCGATGCTGAAGCCGCTTGCGGGATTCACCGATCGGACGCGCGACACATGGCAAAATATCGAAGCCTCGCGTAGGAAGTTCGATGCCGCCGAACAACGCCGGATTTAGAAGGAGCGCCGATCTGCTTCTACCAAGCTGCTGGCCAAATCACCGCGCGTCGAAGGCATTCTTCGCCTTCCAGTCGTAGCTCCTCATGTAATCAAGGAACGCCCGCATGGCGGCGCTCGGGAGGCGGCGACTGGGGTAGTATAAAAACCAGTGTGGCAAGGTGGGGCTCCAGTCGGAGAGAAGCTCCACCAGCCGGCCGGTTTGGACATGCGGCTCGGCGTAGTCATCGAAGACATGGGCGATTCCTCTGCCCGCCAGTGCAGCTTGCAGTTCATTGTGCGCGGAACTGACGGTCAAACGGCCCGTGGGGGTGACCTCGATTTCCTCGCTTCCTTCGGCGAACCGCCAGGTGACAAGCGTGCCACCAGGGAAACGACGCTTTATACAGTCGTGACCAACGAGTTCGTGCGGCGTCAGCGGTTGACCGCATCTCTTGATATAGTCAGGCGAAGCGACGATTGCATAGCGAAGCGCGGGTCCAATCGGCAGCGCGATCATGTCTTGGGCCAGCTGCTTGCCGAACCTGACGCCGGCATCGAAACCCTGTTCCACGATATCGATGACGGCCGCATCGCTGATGATCTCGATCTTCACCTCGCGATAGGTATCCATAAAGTCGAATATCATCGGGCAGAGGACATGATCGACGGCCGGTGCCGGTGCGTTGATCCTGAGGGTTCCGGATGGGCTATCGCGCAATTCATCGACCTCTGCGATGGCGAGCCTGATGTCGCTCAATGCAGGTGCCAGACGTTCAAGAAGGCGCTGGCCAGCCTCTGTCGGAAACACGCTCCTCGTCGTTCGATTGAGGAGCCGGATACCAAGAGCCTCTTCCAGAGCATTCATCGTTTGGCTCAAGGCAGATGAAGATACGCCTCGCTCGAGTGCTGCTGCACGGAAACCGCCACAACGTACGATGGCCACGAAGACATCGAAGCTGTCTAAGCGAATTGGATCCATTGAGAAGTATTTCTAACCAACGTGATAAACTTAGCGCAGGTTATCAGACCAATCGACCCATGTCATGATGAGCTCAGAGTTTATCGCCGTGCTCGATCCGCCTCCTTTAGCGGCCAGTTCGACCAGCCAAGCCAATGAAGAGTGCCCAACTTAGAAGGGAAGACCGATGAATGCCTTCACTCTCAACAGACGCGCGATCATGCTGTCCGCTGTCGCAGGCGTATCAAGCGTGCTCATCCCAAGCCTGGGTGGCTCCGGCAGCGCCAACGCCCAGGCCGCGTCCCCGGTGACGGGCAATGCCGGTCACTACCGCTTCCGCGTCGGCGAAATCAGCGCGACTGTGTTGAGCGACGGCGTGATTGGTGGCCCGCCCCGCGTTTATGCAAGCGACGCGCCGGAAGCCGAGCTTCAAGAGGTCCTGCGGCAGGCATTTCTGCCGACCGACCACATGACGCTCAACCTCAACACGCTGCTGATCGAGACCGGTGGCCAGCGGATTCTGATCGAGGCTGGCGCCGGCAAGACCATGGGCCCGAACGGTGGCCGCATCTTCGATAACCTCGCGGCAATCGGTCTTGATCCTGCCGAGATCGACGCGATCGTCGTCTCGCACACCCACCCCGACCATGTCGGCAACTTAAGGACCGCGGACGGCGGCAAGGCCTTTCCCCGCGCCACTGTCTTCGTCCCGAAGGCCGACTGGGACTTCTTCGTCCGCACCGATCCGGATCTCTCCTACATGCCTGTGCCGGAGGAATTCCGTCTGCGCTTCGCGGCAAACATCAAGAACAGCCTGGCGCCGGTCATGAACGACGTCGAGCTTTATGAAGCCGGCGCCGACATCGTGCCGGGTCTGACGACGATCGTCGCATCGGGTCACACGCCAGGCATGGCGACCTTCCTCGTCCATTCCCGGAGCGACCAGTTGCTGCTGACGGCAGACCTTGCCTACCACCCTGTCGTCAACGTCGACAATCCCTGGCTGCCGGGACCCGACCGCGACAAGGAGACGGCTCTTTCTTCCCGTCGTCGCATTTTCGATAGGGCGGCCGCCGAGCGCATGCCCGTGCTTGGTTTCCACTATCCATTCCCTGGTCTTGGGCGGATGCTGAAGACCGACGGTGGCTATGCCTGGGTACCCGCTAATTGGCAGTTCTGACGGTTAGCGAAACGGAGAGATCTCATGGACCACTCAAAGATCAACAGACGCGGCTTCCTCGGCACTATGGGGGCGGCGGCGACAGGGCTGGCACTGGCCACCAACGCTACGGCGCAAATCCAGGACAAGAATGTGGCGTCGCCAGTCACTGGACCAAACCCGGATGTGCTGGCCCGCAGCTTGCCGCGTACCGGCGAAAAGGTTACAGCCTTGGGTCTCGGCACATTCCTCACCTTTGACCTCAGGCCCGGTGATCGCCGCGACGCTCTCCGTCAGGTCTTCGAGCGATACGTCGCTGCAGGCGGTCGCGTGGTCGACACATCGCCTCTCTATGGCTCGGCCGAAGTCAGCGTCGGGCAGTTCATGGGCGAGTTTGCAAGATCCGATGAGATGTTTCTCGCCAACAAGGTCTGGTCGACAGGAGAGTATCTTGGAGACGAAAGTCACGCCGTTGAAAGCTTTCGGCAATCGCGCATGCGGACATGGCGCGCCACGATCAATCTCATGCAATGCCACAGCATCACCAATGCGCCGGTCGTCATTCCACTGATGAAAGCCTGGAAGAAGGAAGGTCTCATACGCCATGTCGGCGTGACGCATCACGAATCGGCGGCGCAGGACCAGTTGCTGGCGATCGTCCAGCGCGACGATGTCGATTTCATCCAGACGAACTACTCGATCTTCAACCGTGACGCCGAGCGCCGTCTTCTCCCGGCCGCGGCCGACAAGGGCGTCGGCGTCCTGATCAATTTGCCGCTTGAAAAAGCACGGTTGATGAAGGTGGTTGAGGGACATCCGCTGCCTGGTTTCGCAGTCGAGTTCGGCGCGACGAGCTGGGCCCAGTTCTTCCTGAAATGGGTCATGGCTCACCCGGCCGTCACGAGCGTACTCTGCGGCACCTCCAACCCTGATCACATGAGTGATAATGTCCAGGCGATGACAGGACCGCTTCCTGACGAGCGCATGCGTGCCCGCATGGTCGCACATATGGAGACCATTCCCGGCTTCGGCTCCATCGGCACGATGCCGTGGTATCCAGGCAAAGAGAATATGTATGCCGGCCTGATCCGGGAGGCGCAGGCGACTGCGGTGCAGCGCCTGCGGTAAAGCGCGACTATTTTACAAATCGCCAGGAGATCGACTTTGCCCTCCACCAGACGCTCGCTATTGACGGCCTTTCTGACGTTGCCTCTCATCGACGCAGCAAGAATGAAGGCGTTTGCGCAGGCCGCTCCCGAACTGCCGCTCACCCTTGCGTGTGACGATGGGGATCAACCAACCCCCGAGCGAGAAGCCGGCCCATTCTTCAGGCCAAACTCGCCGCTCAATCGGGATCTCTATTCGGATGCACCGGGGGGCGAGCGAATAACCGTCGCCGGGTTCGTGCTCGACAACCGCTGCCGACCGCTTGGCGGCAGCCTCGTCGAGATCTGGCATGCTGACGAAAACGGTGACTACGACAGCGTGGGTTTCCGTCTGCGCGGACACCAGTTCACCGACACCCAGGGACGATGGTGGTTCAACACCATCGTCCCCGCGCTTTATCCCGGCCGCACGCGTCATTTCCATTTCAAGGTCCAGCGCCCAGGGGGACGCGTCCTTACCACTCAACTCTATTTTCCCCGCGAGCCCAGAAACGCCGGAGACCGGCTGTTTGACGAGGCACTGCTCCTCGACATGAAGCAAACCAGTGACGGAAAGTTCGGACGGTTTGATTTCGTGATCTGACGAAGGCGGCGGGAGAGGGGGACTTAATCGCCTGCGAGTTTCTCAACTTGCGTTGATGTGCATTCCGCTGATTTGCACAGCCTCGTTGACAGATAGAGATCGCTCGTCAACGCGTCTTACGGCCGCTATTGAAAATCGCCTGCCGGACGCCGTAAAGCACGACGTCCGGACAACGCGAAAGGCAAATCAGGCGTTGAAGCCGGCGTCTACACTGAGAACCGCACCGGTAATCAGACTTGCAGCCGGACCGGCCAGAAACGCCACCGCGCTGGCAACTTCACGGGGTTCGCCAAATCGGCCGAGCGATGTGAGGCTTCGCTGATAATCAGCATTCTCGCCATTGGCCGGGTTCATGTCCGTGTCAGTTGAACCGGGGAGAACAAGATTGACGGTAATGCCTTGGGGCCCAAGTTCGCGCGAAAGGCCTCGCGTGAGCGACAGGAGTGCCGACTTCGACATGGCGTAAGCCGTGACACCCGGGAAAGGCACGCGCTCCGCCAAAGCAGAGCCGATAGAGATGATACGGCCGCCCGATGAGAGATGCGGGATCGCCGCCTGTGCGAACAGGACGGGCGCGCGAACGTTCACATCAAGCATGGCCTGCAGGTCGGCGAGAGCCAGATCCGCGGTCATGCCTGCGGTTCCGATGCCTGCGCTGTTGACCAGAATGTCAAGCCCCCCAAGTGTGTCGAGCGTCTGGCTGACGGCGCGACGAATGGCGTCCGGGTCGGCACTGTCGGCTTGAATGGCAAGCCCGCGCCGGCCTTTTTCCTCGATAGTCTGAACTACCGATGCAGCCCTGTCTGTCGAACGCTGATAGGTGAACGCAACATCCGCGCCGTTCTCAGCGAGGGTGGTCACGATCGCGGCGCCTATTCCCCGCGAGCCACCATTCACCAAAGCACGTTTTCCAAGCAATTCCATCATTATTCCCTTTATGCAGTGATCGATGTATAAATAGGTAAGCCCATTGCAAATTGCCGTCAACTGATTTATGCAGTGGTCAATGCAAAATTACGTTCCGACCTCTCCAGAGCATTCAGAGCAGACCCATCGCTCGCGCGGGCGACCGCGGGAATTCGACCGCCAGGCTGCGCTTGCTGCGGCGACACGGCTGTTCTGGATCAAGGGTTATGAGGCGACCTCGATCGCTGATCTGACGGAAACGATGGGGATCGGAACCAAGAGCCTTTATGCAGCCTTCGGCTCAAAGGACGCGCTCTATGCGGAGGCACTCCAATATTATTACACGACCTACGAGGGGTTGGTCTGGACACGCTTCAGGGCTGCTTCGTCTGCGAGAGACGCAGCGCTGGCGTTTCTTCAGGATTCCGCGATCGCCATGACCGGTGGAGATTGTGATCTACCGCACGGCTGCATGGCGACGCTCGCCACCGTGGGCAGCGAAGGACACTCCGAACTGAGCGAACTCATGCGAGCGACTCGTGCAGGCGGTTTCGATCTCCTCAAGGCGCGCTTCGACAGAGCGAAGAGCGACGGCGACCTTAAGGCCATGGCAGACACGACCAAATTGGCGAGGTTCGTGCAGACAGTCCAAAGCGGCATGGCGATTCGCGCCCGCGATGGAGCGGATCGCGCCGAACTGCAAGCTGTGGCGGAAATTGCGCTTTCCGGCTGGGACAATATCACCGGCAACGTCGGTCACAGCATGCAGGGCAAGGCCTGACCCTTTGGCAGTGAAGGGCCGTCATCCTTTATGCCTGGTCACGGATGTCATCGGGGCATGCCATCCGACGGTCAATCGATGCCCGTCTGACATTGGCGGCGACCCTGCAGACAGCTATCGAAATGCAGACGACCCCGGCCGTCTGCATTCACCATTCCGATCGTGGATCGCATGGATTGGTCGGTTCTATGAGGCGAACGAGGCAATCCGTACGCAATGCAGGCGCTCGGAACCTATGATGAAGTCATCGAACATCTTCCTGACTTCATCCAGAGCATCTACAACAACCGGCGGCAGCATTCGGCGCTGGGTTATCTCAGTCCGTAAGAGTTTGAGGACCAACACATCCGGCAGACGGGCAAAACCGCAGCCTGATCTCTGTCCGCCTCAATGGGCGCACTCCACAGAATGCTTCAATTTAACCGGGAAAGCGTGCGGCCGGTCCCGAGTCGCATTTACATCTTTGCGAAGTCCTCGACCTGCGCCCGGATCGCGACCTCGGTCGGCAAGCGCTCCATTGAGCTGGCGCCGTAAAAGCCATTGCAAGTCTTGCAGCGGGCGAGCACATAGGCCGCGTCCGCGGGCATGGCGATGGGGCCGCCATGGCAGAGCACGATGATGTCGTCGCGCACCGATCTTGCGGCATCCGACCATGCGTTGATCTTCTCCACGCATCCGTCGAGCGTCAGCGCAGTTTCCGCACCGATCGCGCCTCCCGTGGTCAGGCCGAGATGGCAGACCACGATGTCGGCACCCGCCTTGGTCATGGCGGCGGCATCATCGCTGCTGAAGACATAGGGCGTCGTCAGCATGTCCTTGGCGTGCGCACGGGCGATGATGTCGACTTCCAGATCGAAGCCCATGCCGGTCTCTTCGAGATTGGCGCGGAACGTGCCGTCGATCAGCCCGACCGTCGGAAAATTCTGGATGCCGGCAAAACCCATTGCCTTCAGTTCGTCGATGAAGTGATCGGGCAGCATGAACGGATCGGTGCCGTTGACGCCGGCAAGCACCGGCGTGTGGCGCACAACCGGCAGGACCTCGCGGCCCATGTCCTTGACGATCTCGTTGGCGTTGCCGCAGGCGAGCAGGCCGGCCAGCGAGCCGCGTCCAGCCATGCGGTAACGGCCGGAATTATAGATCACGATAAGGTCGATACCGCCTGCCTCCTCGCTCTTTGCCGAGAGGCCCGTGCCGGCGCCGCCGCCGATGATCGGCCGGCCCTCGGCGATCTTGCGGCGAAGCTTGCTCAGAATGTCGTTGCGGTTGGCGTTGGTCAAAACTTTCTCCTCAGGCGTGGATATCGTGGAAGCTGGCAACGAGTGCCGCGGCAAATTCCGGACTGTTGATGTGGGCGTCTATCTCGATGAGGCGCCTGTTCGGCGCATCGTTCCAGCCGGCGCGGATGACGGAAAACAGTGCCTCGTCGGCGTCGGGATCGTAGAACGGCTGGCCGGCGGCATCGATCGCCGACACGCCCTGAAGCGGCAGCAGAAAGCGGACCGGCCCCTGCATCCGGTTGAGCCGTTCGACAATGAAGGCGCCGATCCGGCGATTTTCCTCTGGGGTGGTGCGCATCAGGGTAACCTGCGCATTATGGACGTGAAGCCTTCGGTCACAGAACGGTGCCGGCACTGTGTCGCGCGCGCCAAAATTCACCATATCGACGGCGCCGACCGAGCCGACATAGGGCAGGCCGCTGCGGATGATGGCGCCGAAGCGATCCTCGGTCGCGGGAAAGACGCCGCCGACAAGGAGATCGGGAACCTCGGTCGTCGTCACATCGATCACGCCCTGCAGCAGACCTGAATCGGCGAGCTTCTCCATCGACTGGCCGCCGACGCCGGTCGCATGGAAGACATAGATTTCATGGGTCTTGGCGAGCATCTCGCGAACCTGCGTGACGCAGGACGTGGTGACGCCGAACATGGTCATGCCGATGCCCGGTCGATCATCCCTGGACGCGGGCACGGGGTTGCGGGCCATGCCGGCCGCCGCATTCGCCGCATTGCCGATCACCTTGCGCGAGATCGCATTCAGGCCGGCGACGTCGACGACCGAATACATCATGGTGAGATCATTCGGCCCGACATATGGAGCCACATTGCCCGAGGCGACGGTCGAGACCATCAGTTTCGGCAGGCCGATGGGAAGCGCCCGCATCGCTTCCGTTACAAGTGCGGTATTGCCGGTTCCGCCGAGGCCGAGGACGGCGCCGATATCGTTGCGTGATTTCAGGAAACCCGTCAGCGCCGTGGCCATGGCCGAAACCGCGGTTCCCCGGTCGGTCTGCCCGAGCACGGCCGCAGCACCATCCGGATGAAATGCCGCGACGTCGCACGCTGGAATGTCGGCGCCCGCACCCTCAGCAAGCGTGCCGACATCGACCAGAACGGCCTCGGTTCCGGCTGAAAGAAGCACCTCCCTGGCGTAGTTCAGTTCAGCGCCCTTGGTGTCGCAGGTGCCGACGATATAGACCTTTCGCATTGGGTTTCCTCCTCTCCTTCGATCCAGCTCCTGCTGGTTTCCCAACAAAATTCCCCGTTTTGTATTTTCCATATTGTATATTCTTTAGTATATTGCATACTTAACTCACGAATGCCAGACGGAAGTGGAGACTATGAACGCACCGCGCCACCTCACCCTTCGCGAGCGGATTTACGAGGAGATCGTTCGCCTGATCGTTTCCGGCGAACTGCCGAGCGGCGTCTCGATCGACGAAAAGGAACTGACGGAACGCCTGCAGGTCAGCCGCACGCCGTTCCGCGAGGCGATCGGCACGCTTGCCAAGGAAGGTCTGATCGAGATCAAGCCCTATCGTGGCTTCTTCGTGCGCAGCTTCACGCCCAAGGAGATCGACGACCTCTATGAATTACGCAAGACGCTTGAGTGCTTCGCCGTCGAACTCGCTGTTCCGCAGATGAGCGACCGGCATATCGCCGGCTTCGAACACATCCTCGACGAGGCGGTGGCGGCGCTGCGCCGCGGCGACATGGCGACCTACGGCATCCGCGACAAGGAATTTCACGAGACCATCGCCGAGCTTTCAGGAAGTGCGCCGCTGGTCGAAACGCTGGCGCGGCTGGCGCTGCAGATCCAGATCTGCCGCTCGATCGCCAATGAGAGCCGCGATCTGGCCGTAAGGGCGGCCGAGGAGCGCGATCAGATCCTGCAGGCTTTCAGAGCGCGTGACATCGCCCGCGCCAAGGCACTGATGCACGCACATATCAGCGATGTTCAGCAGGCCGTCATGGCGCGGTTTCAGAAAGAAGATCCGGAGCGTTAGCCGCCCGGAACGAAGGAGAGGGAGGTCTCCTTTTCAACAAGCAAAACGTGGCCGAGGAGCGGCCCGGAGGAGGGAGCAATGCTGAAATTTCTTGCCCGCGGCACGGCGCTGGCTGCGATGATCGCCACAAGCTCGCTGGCGCATGCCGAGACCCTGAAAATGTGGGGTCCGGAACAGATCACCGAACCGCTGGTCGCGCAGCTCTGGAACGGCATCAAGGCCGATTTCGAAAGGGCCAATCCCGATGTGACCGTCGAATTCATGCCGCCGACCGGGACGATCAGCAACGGCGCGGTGCAGGCGGCGATCCAGTCGGATGCCGGCCCCGACGTGATCCTCACCAATTCAGGCATCGGCCGCATCAGCGTCGTCAAGAACGCCAAGCAGGTGATGCCGCTCACCGAGCAATATGAGAAGCGCGGCTGGAAGGATCAGATCTATCCCTGGCTCTACACCGAGCTCAAGGGCCAGTTCGGGGGCGAAATCTACGAAGTTCCCGATGGGCTCGATGCTCTCGGCATCTGGTATCACAAAGACATTTTCGCGCAGGCGGGCTGGAAGATCCCGGCGACCTGGGCCGAGTTCGAAACGCTGATGAAGGCGATCGAGGAAACCGGCCTGCAGCCGATCGCCATCGGTCCGCGCACGCCGGGCAGCGCCGGCCATCTCTTCGGCAACCTGTTGCAATCGGCGAGCGGCAAGGAGGTGATCGGCAAGGCGCTGCGCCGCGAGGTCGCCTTCGACGATCCATCGATCGCCGCCGGCGCCGTCCGGCTGCAGAAGCTGGTCGAGGCGGGCTACATCAAGAAGGAAATGGCCGGCCTGGATCTCGATGGCGCCTCCCGCCTCTGGTTCAACAAGCGCGCGGCGATGTTCGTTGCCGGTCCCTGGTTCACCGCCAATGCCCGCAAGGCCGGCTATGACCTCGCCAACGCCGGTTATGCGCCGATGCCTTCCGACATCAAGGGTGCAGCGATCCCGACCGGCGGCGTCGGCTGGAGCTGGCTCGTGCCGGTCAATTCCAAGCAGCCGGAGCTTGCGATGAAGTGGATCGACTTCATGCTGTCGGATGCGGTGATGAAGAAGCGCGCGCAGGATCCGGCAAGCACGATGATCTACCCCCGCGAGATCCCCGGCGTCGAACCGCCGACCCCTGTTCTCAAAGATATCTTCGCCGCGGCCGCTGGCGGCGTCGGCTACAATCCGAGCGTCTATCTGCCGGGCACCGTTCTCGACACCTATTTCCAGGTTATCCAGGGCCTGATCTCCGGCCAGATCGGCGGCGAGGACGGCATGAAGCAACTCCAGGCGAAGATGGCCGAGGCCAAATAGTGGTTGTTCCAGAAACGCAGGGAAGCAAGATCGTGGCTCCTCTCAGGGATGCGTCTGCCGTGGCGGGACATACGGGCGGCCTGTCTGCCCGCATGTCCAAAGGCCGGGCGGCCGGCGCTGCCTTACCTGAGGGCTCGCCCAATGACGATGCCCGCACCGCATTCTGGCTGGTGGCGCCGGCGCTCGCGCTCTACGCCGTCTTCACGCTGCTGCCGATTGCTGCGACCTTCTGGCTGAGCTTCAACAGCTCCGCTGGCTTCAACACCTCGGCGAGTTTCGTCGGCGTCGGCAATTACGCCAAGGCGGCGCAGGATCCGATCGTCTGGAAGAGCCTCGTTCATACCTTCGCCTGGCTGGCCTATCATGTGGTGATGGCAGGCGGGCTCGGTCTTCTGCTGGCGCTTGCGGTCAGCAGGCTGAGGATCACGCAGGTCTTCTTCCGCACCGCTTTCTTCCTGCCGCATCTGGTCTCGCTCGCCGTGGTCGGCGTCATCTGGGCCAACATCTACGATCCGTTTTTCGGCCTGCTGAACACGGCCCTGACGCAGATCGGGCTCGGCGCCTTCACGCAAGGCTGGCTTTCGGATCCCGCTCTGGTGCTGTTCTCCGTCAACGTCGCAAGCTCTTGGCAGGGCTTCGGCCTTTACATGCTGCTCTTCATCGCCGGCCTGCAGAATATCGATCACTCGCTCTATGACGCAGCCGAAGTGGATGGCGCCAACGCTTTCCAGAAGCTGATCTATGTGACCCTGCCGGGACTTCGCGAGGTCATGACCTTCGTCATCTCGCTGGCGATGATCAACGGCCTCAAGGGCTTTGCCACAGTCTTCGTCATGACCAATGGCGGGCCGTTCTATCAGAGTGAACTGATCACGACCTATATTTATCGGCTTGCCTTCCAGTCCCAGGATCACGGGCTTGCGGCCGTGCTCTGCATCCTGCTCAGCCTGCTTGCGATCGTCATCACCATCGTCTTCAACCGCTGGCGCGCGAGGCTGTCCCAATGAGTGTACGCAACCGCGAATGGCCGGTGGTGCTGGCGCTGACGCCGGTCTTGATCCTGATCCTTGCCCCCTTCGTCTGGCTGGTGATTTCGAGCTTCAAGACCGAGGCCGAGATCGGCCGGGCTGATCCCTTCACCTGGCCCGCCGACCTGATGTGGCGGAATTATCTCGATGCCTGGCAAATCGGCGGGTTCGGCGAGCTCGTCGGCAACAGCCTGATCAATCTCGTCGGCGTCGTCCTCCTGTCGCTCATCACCTGCGCGCCGGCCGGTTATGCCCTCGCCAAGATCCGCTTTCCCGGCCGGGAGTGGCTGTTCTATGCCTTCATCCTCGGGCTCACCGTGCCGGTCCAGGCGATCGTCATCCCGCTCTACCAGGTGCTCTTCGGACTGAACCTCGTCAACACGCTTGCTGGTATCGTGCTGGTGCAGGTCAGCAACGGTATTCCCTTCGGCATTTTCCTGATGCGGAGCTTCTTCATCGGCGTGCCGGACGATCTGATCGAGGCCGCCAAGATCGACGGCGCCTCGCATTTCCAGATCCTCACCAAGGTCTTTCTGCCGATCTCGACGCCGGCGGTGCAGGCGCTCGTCATCATCAGCGCGCTCTCCACCTGGAACGACTTCTTCCTGCCGCTGATCGTGCTGATCAGCCCCGAGGTCCAGACACTGCCGCTCGGGCTGGTCCGTTTCGCCAGCACCTATGCCTCCGACTACCGCCTGGTCTTTTCGGGCACCGTCATTTCGTTCCTGCCGATCATTCTTCTCTACATCCTGATGCAGCGCCGCTTCACCGAGGGGCTGACGCAGGGAGCAATCAAGGGCTGACCATGTCACATCATGTCCAGCGGGAAATCCGCTACAATTTCGAATTCGATCACCGCATCAAGGCATGCTTCATCGGCGCCGGCGGCCATGCCTATCGCAACGTCTATCCGGCGCTGCGTTATGCGCCGGTCGAACTCGCCGGTATCTGCGATCTCGATCTCGCCCGCGCCGAGAAATTCGCCAAGCTCTTCGGCGCCGGCAAAGCCTATACCGATCACCGCGAGATGCTGGAACGGGAAAAGCCGGAACTGGTCTTTCTCGTCACCGCCTATCATCCCGATGGCCGGGTGCAGGCGACCGATCTGGCGCTCGACGCGCTTGCAGCAGGCGCCCACGTCTGGATGGAGAAACCGACGGCAGCAAGCATCGAGGACATCGAAAGGCTGCAGGCGGCAAGTGCGGCGGCCGGCCGCATGGTGATGACCGGACTCAAGAAGACTTTTTTCCCCACAATCGAGAAACTTAGGGATTTGATCGGTTCCCCCGGTTTCGGCAGGCTGACCTCGATCAACGTCCGCTATCCCCAGAGCCTGCCGAAGCCGGAAGAGCGCGCCGATCTCGTCAAGATGCAGAGCTTCCTCGACCATATCTACCATCCGGGGGCGATCCTCAATTTCCTCGGCGGGGAGATCGAGCGCGCGGGCTATGAATGGGAGCCGCTGACGGGCGCGAGCGTCACCAGCCTGCGCTTCCGCTCCGGCGCGATCGGCACGCTGCATTTTGCCGCCGGCCAATCGGGCGGCAGCATCTTCGAGCGGGTCGAGATCATCGGCGAGGGCGCCAATGCCATCGTCGAGAACGGCAGCCGACTGACTTATTTCCGCAAGGCCGATCTTCCGTCCTACGGCCGCGCCGCAAGCTTCATCCAGCCGGACGAGAATGCGGCGCTGTTCTATGAGCCCGAACATTCGCTCGGCCAGCTCTACAACAACAACCTCTTCTATCTCGGCTATGTGCCCGAAATCCTGCACCTGACCGACGCGATCCTTGCGGGTACGCCGATCACGAGGGGCACGCTCGAAATCGCCCGCGAGATCATGAAGCTCTTCGAATTCTACAGACGCACGGATGCCGGCGTCACCACCAATCTCTGATAGGGGAGGGACAGCCTTGACCGACAGCGATGTCATTTTCCGGAAAGCCGGCGGCGAATTCATGCCGACCTCCTGGGGCGAGCTCAACTGGAAAATCACCGGCGACGGTACGCCCGGCGCCGAGATGACCTTCGGCACCTGCCGCATCAATCCCGGCGAGCGCAACCAGCTGCACTCACATCCCGACTGTGAGGAGATCCTCTATGTCGTTTCCGGCAGTTGCGAACATAAGCTCGGCGATGTCCTGTACCGGCTGAAAGCTGGCGACGCCATCCGCATCCCCCGCAATGTCCGTCATTGGGCGCGCGCCCTCGGAACCGAACCGCTCTTTGCCCTGATCATCTTCTCCTCCGGCACAAGGACGGCAGTCAATCATGAAGGCGAGGGCGCAGCCTGAACGCTGCGTTCGAGAGGGATATCATGAACTTTGCCAAGGCTCTGACGATTGCGTGAAACCGCGCCAACACCTGTGACAAAAGCTCGTCGCCTCTGCTATGTCAGGAAAAATGCGGCAACCCAACCTGCGCCGCACTCCATCCGACCAATCCCAGGAGTTTTAAAAGATGAGCGGTTCTCCCGACTATACCCCCCCGAAAGTCTGGACCTGGAACAAGGCGAATGGCGGCCAATTCGCCAACATCAATCGCCCGATCGCGGGACCGACGCATGAGAAGGAACTTCCGGTCGGCCGCCACCCGCTGCAGCTCTATTCGCTCGGTACGCCGAACGGACAGAAGGTCACGATCATGCTCGAGGAGCTGCTGGCCCTTGGCCATAGCGGCGCCGAGTATGACGCATGGCTGATCAGGATCGGTGACGGCGACCAGTTCGGCAGCGGTTTCGTGAAGGTCAACCCCAATTCGAAGATCCCGGCGCTGATGGATCGTAGTGGTCCGAAGCCGATCCGCGTTTTCGAATCCGGCGCCATCCTTACCTATCTCGCCGAAAAGTTCGGCGCCTTCCTACCGACAGAACCGAGCGAGCGTGCCGAATGCCTCTCATGGCTGTTCTGGCAGATGGGCAGCGCTCCCTATCTCGGCGGCGGTTTCGGCCATTTCTACGCCTATGCGCCGACGAAGATCGAATATGCGATCGACCGCTTCGCTATGGAAGTGAAACGTCAGCTCGACGTGCTCGATCGCCGGCTTGCCGAAAGCGAATATGTGGCAGGCAGCCAATATACGATCGCCGATATTGCCATCTGGCCATGGTACGGCGGCCTGGTGAAGGGCTGGAGCTACGGGGCTGCCGAATTCCTGCAGGTCGAGGACTATAAGAACGTGCTGCGCTGGGCCGACACGATCTACAGCCGGCCCGCCGTGCAGCGCGGCCGCATGGTCAACCGCCTCTCCGGCGACCCGTCGACCCAGTTGCACGAGCGTCACGACGCCAGCGACTTTGAAACCAGAACGCAGGACAAGCTTGCGGCCGCCGAGTAATCAAGCCGGTCAGTCACCTGTCGCAGCAATGAATGAGGCTCCGTCGCCGCAAGGGCGGCGGAGCATTTGCATGCTGCGCGAACTCAGTTCTTGACCGTGTCTTCCAGGAAGAAACGGCCGAGCGGGTTCTGGTGGAAGTTCTCGATACTCTTGCGCGAGACGTTGATGTAAGGGCTGTAATAGAGGTCGATCCAGTTGACGTCGTCCTTGGCCATCCTCTGCAGATTTACATACATCTCTTCGCGCTTCTTCGGGTCGAGCTCGAGACGGGCCTTGGCGACCAGTTCCTTCACCGCCTCGTTCTTATAGTTGGTCAAATAGTTGTTGTTGGAATCGTGGCCGAGGACGAAAGTGGTCTTCTGGTCCGGGTCGAGAATGTCGTTGGTCCAGTAGTTGACCGAAATGTCATAGTCGCCGGCAACGAGCATATCCCATTCCTGGCTGGGGTCGACCTTCTGCAGATTGGCGGTAATGCCGGCCTTCTGCAGCTGCTGCTGGACCAAGACAGCCGTCTGCTCGTCAACTTCGTCGCCGGCACGCACCACGTAATTCAGGGTCAGGTCGGAGGCTCCGGCAGCCGCCAGCATCTCCTTGGCTTTCGCGGGATCATAGGGCCGCTGCAGGTTGTCGGCGTAATAATAGAGCGCACCCTTCGGGATGTAGGAATTGGCGACCGTGCCCTGGCCGAAGGTGACGGTGTCGACGATCGCCTTCTTGTCGATCGCAAGGTCCAAGGCCTGGCGGACTTCCTTCTTGCCGAGCGCGCCATGCGCATGGTTGATCAGCAGGTGATCCTCGCGTGTCGAGGCATCGATGTCGACGTTGAGGTTGGGATCCTTCTTCAGCTCCTCGACGCGGGAGAAGGGCACGAAAATCGCGGCATCGAGTTCGCCGGCCTGAACATTCAGCATGCGGGTGTTGTCATCGGGCACCGAGATCCACTCGACACCATCGAGCTTGGCGCGGTCGGCTTCCCAGAAATTCGGGTTCTTCTTGAGGATGACGCGGTCGCCGCGCCGCCATTCGTCGACCACGAAGGCGCCGGATGCGATCGGTTTCTCGCCATAGGCCTCGGCCCCTAGCGATTCCATGCCCTTCTTGGAGATGACGGAGGCATTGGGCAGCGCAAGCGTCGAGAGGAAGGGCGCGGACGGGTTCTTGAGTTTGATCGTCAGCGTATGTGCGTCGGTCGCGACCGCCGTGTCGATTACCTTGTAGGAATCGCTCCAGAGCGAGGCAGGGTCGTCGCGGATGCGCAGCAGGCTGAACGCCGCGTCTTCCGCCGTCAGCGGCGAACCATCGGAGAATTTCGTGTCGCGGATCTTGAGCGTATAGGTCAGCCCGTCATCCGAAACGGTCCAGCTTTCGGCAAGGCCGGGCTCGAGCTTCGTGCCTGTCTTGTCGACGCGGATCAGCACGTCGTAGACGTTGGAGAACACCCAGTTGTCGATGTTCTGGGCCGTCTTGATCGGATCGAATGTCGTCGAATCCTCGCGGCGTCCGATGGTGAGCACGCCGGCGGCCTCGGCATAGCTCGCGCTCAGCGTCAGGGCTGCGAGCATGGCGGCAAGCCCGATTGATTTCCACCTGTTTGTCATCAGTCGTTCCCTTCTTTGTTATGGCATGCGTTTGATCGACATGGATTGCGGTTCGTCCCCACGGCCGGTGCCTTGCAGTAGCGGCCTGTCGGGATCGATGTCGGGAATGGCGGCGATCAGCGCCGCGGTATAGGCGTGCTTCGGCCGCGTGAAGACTTCCTCGGAGCGGCCCTCCTCGACGATCTCGCCGCGATACATCACGACGACGCGGTCGCAGAGATTGCGTACGATCGCGAGGTCGTGGGCGATGAAGATCAGCGTGAGGTTCATCTTCGCGGTGAGTTGGCGGAATAGCTCGATGATCTGCGCCTGGATGGTGACGTCGAGGGCGGCCACGCATTCGTCGGCGATGATCAGCTTCGGCTCGACGGCGAGCGCGCGGGCAATGCCGGCGCGCTGGCACTGGCCGCCGCTCATGCTGCGCGGCTTGCGCTCGGCGAATTCGCGCTCGAGGCCGACGAGATCGAGCAACTCGCCGATGCGCGCCGGAATGTCGGGCGTGGCGACCTTACCTTGGACCTTCAGCACCTCGGAAAGCATCCGCCCGATCGTCAGCCGCGGGTTCAGCGCATTGTAGGGATCCTGGAACACCATCGCAGTTTCGCGCCTGAGTTTTGCCAGGCCCGCGCTCCGCTGCTGCGCCAGGTCGATGCCGTCGAAGGTGACGTGGCCGGCAGAAAGCGGCGTCAGGCCGAGCACGGCGCGGGCAAGCGTACTCTTGCCGCTGCCGGATTCGCCGACGATGCCGACCGTTTCGCCCGGCATGATCCTCAGGCTGACGCCGGCAACGGCGCTGACCGTCTTGGCACTGCCGGGGAGCAAACTGCGGCCCGCTGTGAATTGGACTTGGAGATCGTCGATTTCGAGCAATGCCCTGCTCGACCGGCGGGCCTCAGCAAGCTCGGCCAACGGCGCGGCCATCTCGCCTGACATGGAGGGGTGGCTGTCGATCAGGTTGATCGTGTAAGGATGCTGCGGCCGCGCGAGGATCGTCCGTTTCAGCCCTTCTTCGACAAGCTTGCCGCCGCGCATTACGGCGATGCGGTCGCAGGTCTGGGCGACGATACCGAGATCGTGCGTGATGAGAATGATCGACAAGCCGCGCCGGTCGCGAATGTCGATCAGCAGCCGCAGGATCTGCGCCTGGATGGTGACGTCGAGCGCCGTCGTCGGCTCGTCGGCGATCAGGATCTTCGGATTGCAGGACAGAGCGACACCGATCATCGCCCGTTGCCGCATGCCGCCGGAAAATTCGTGCGGATAGCTGTCGTACTGGCGGGCGGGATCGGGAAAGCCGACCTGGGCGAGGATGTCCGTCGCCGCGGAGCGAGCTTGGCGGGCGCCGAGGCCCTGATGATAGCGAATGCCCTCGGCGATCTGATCGCCGATCCGCATCACGGGGTCGAGATGGCTGGTTGGGTTCTGAAAGATCATGCCGATCTCTCCGCCGCGCACCTTCAGCATCTCGCGATCGTCGATCCGCATGAGGTCGCGCCCTTGGAGCAGCACGCTCCCGCTTTCGATCTTCAGCAGCGAAGAGGGCAGCAGGCGCACCAGAGAACGGCAGAACAGGCTCTTGCCCGAGCCGCTTTCGCCGACGAGGCCGAGGATCTCGCCCTTGCCGAGATCGAGCGAGACGGCATCAAGAAGCGTGCGCGGGCCGGAATCGACATGTGCCCTGACGGTGAGATCACGGACTGACAGTACGGAGCCGCTCATTCATGCACCCCCAGCAGTTCACCGAGCGCATCACCCAGCATGCTGAAGCCGAAGGCGAGGCAGACGATGGAGAGGCCGGGAAACAGCGTGATCCACCAGGCCGTGGTGATGAAGCCCTGTCCTTCCGCGACCATGACGCCCCATTCGGCGATCGGCGGCTGGACGCCGAGGCCGAGATAGCTGACGGCCGCACCACTGAGCAGCACCAGCGTCGCATCGGACATGGAAAAGACGATCGAGCCGGCGATGGCATTCGGCAGCAGGTGCCGGAACATGATGCGCGAACGACTGAAGCCGAGGCTGACGGCGGCGACGGCATAGTCGCTGCTTTTCAGCACCAGCATCTGCGCCCGGATCAGCCTGGCATAGGAGACCCAGCCGACCAGCGCCATGGCGATGTAGAAGCTGCCGAGGCCCGGTCCAAGGATCGCGATGATCGACAGCATCAACACGAGGAAGGGGAAGGCGAGGATGATATCGACCAGGCGCATGAACAGCGCATCGACGATCCCGCCGAAAAAGCCGGCGATCGTGCCGACCGTCGTGCCGATGAGGAAGGGGAAGACGACGCCGATCAGCGCCATCTGCAGGTCGACGCGCGCACCCCAGATGACGCGGGAAAGGATGTCACGGCCGAAATTGTCGGTGCCGAAAGGGTGCAGCAGCGACGGCGCCTGCAAGCGCACTGCGGCATCCTGCATGATCGGATCATAGGGCGCGACAAGAGGTGATGCGACCGCCAACAGGATGAAGAACAGCAGCACGCCGGCGCCGACGGCAAGCATCGGCCGCCGGCCGAGGAAACGGCGCCGGCGGGGAGACGCGGTTGCGGTCGCCTCGACGCTCATAGCTTCACCCTCGGATCGACGGCGACGGTGACGATGTCGGCGACGAAGTTGATGAGCACCGTGGCGCAGGCAAAGACCATGGCGACGCCTTGCACCACCATATAGTCGCGCGAGAAGATCGCCCTGACGAGGAGCTGCCCCATGCCGGGCAGCGCAAAGACGCTCTCGACCACCACCGTGCCGCCGATCAGCCAGCCGATGTTGACGGCGAGCAGGTTGATCGTCGGCATCAGCGAATTCGGCAGCACATGCCGCCAGAAGACGATGCTCTCGGGCATACCGCGGGCGCGCGCCGCCGTCGCGACATCCGATTTCAGCGCCTCGATCATTGCCGCCCGCAGGCTGCGCGTCAAAACGGTCGAGAGCGACAGCGCCACCGTCAGGCTCGGCAGCACCAGATGTGAAAGCTTTTCGCCGATGGTCGCGCCGTAGCCCGAAACCGGCAGCACGCCGAGTTCGACGCTGAAGAGGATGATCAGCATCAGCCCCAGCCAGAAAGGCGGAAAACCGATGCCGAAAGTCGAGATGATGCGGACCGCATGGTCCGGCGCGCGGCCTGCGTTGCGTGCGGCGATCGCCGCCATCGGCACCGCGATCAGGACCGAGAGCACGACGCTGGCGGCCACGAGCGCGAGCGTCGGCTCGATGCGTGTCGCGATGAGTTTCAGCACGTCGATCTTGTAGAGGATCGACTTGCCCATCTCGCCATTGGCGAGGTTCTTGAGGAAATAGACATATTGCAGCCACATCGGCTGGTCGAGCCCGTATTGGGCGCGGATGTTCGCAAGCGCATCCGGCGTCGCCCGCGTGCCGAGGATGTTGCGTGCGGGATCGCCGGGGATCAGACGGACCAGGATGAAGGTGATGACGCTGATGCCGATAATGACGGGCAGGAACTGCAGCGGTCGCGTGAGAACGAATTTATAGCGATGCATGACGGCGGCCGCCCCTGTATCTTCGTCCGGTTTGAGCCGCTTCCCCTTGCATCACGCCGCCTTCTGCCGAGCGAGGAAATCGAGAAGCGCCGGGTAATAATCCTGCGGGTTCTCATAGAAAGGCATGTGACTGGCATTGGCAAATACCCGGAGCTCGGCATTCGGCAGCGCGAGCTTCATCCTGAGCGCGCAGGCCGGCGTCAGCTCGTCATGCTCTCCCGTCGTGATCAGCACGGGCAGCGTCAGCCGCGGCAGGTCCGGGATGCGGTTCCAGTCCTTGAGGTTGCCGATGTAGAGAAATTCGTTCGGGCCCTGCATCGTCGCATAGGGCGCCATATTCCAGTCGTCGAGCGAACGGCGCACCGGCGCCGGCCATTCCGCCAGCCGGCAGACATGGCGGTAGTTGAGGATGGTGACCGCAGCGAGGTATTCCGGATGATCGTAGGTTCCCTGCGCCTCATGCTTCTGCATCATCGACACTGTTTCCGGACCGAGTGCTGCGCGCAGCCGTTCCAGCTCCGAGACCAGATGCGGCATGTCGGCGACGGTATCTTCGAGGATCAGCGTCTTGAGGTTTTCGGGATAGGTCAGAGCATAGTCTATCGCCAGCCACCCTCCCCAGGAATGGCCGAGCATATGGACCTTGCCGAGGCCCAGCTTCTTGCGCACGGTTTCGGTCTCTTCGACGTAGCGGCCGATCGTCCAGAGCGAGAGATCGTCCGGCCGGTCGGACGCGCCGGTGCCGAGCTGGTCGAAGGCGACGACGCGGTAGCCTTTGTCGATCAGGCAGGAGTGCGCCTCGCGCAAGTAATCACAAGGCAGGCCGGGACCGCCATTCAGGCAGAACACCGTCTCGTCGCCGGACCCAAAGCTATAGGCGACGACGCGATAGCCATCCACATCGATCTCAAATCGCGCGTCCGGCTGCATTTCACGCCACATTGATTGCTCCAGCAGAAATTTCCCTTGCTCAATATTTGGGCATGGTTAATTTTTTACCGGAAATCGCGTTCTATGCCAGCTATAAGAAGTGATAGGGTAGGGCGCACACCGAACCGGGGAACTGCTTATGCTTGACGACATCGGAATGATCAGACGGCAGTTTACGGCACATGAAACGCTGGACGGGCGGATTGACCAGGCCTTCGAGGCGATGAAGCAGTTGGGCTTCGAGGCGCTGATCTACGATTATACGCCGGTGCCCTACGATCTCGATGGCGCGATCATGTTCCCGTCGTTGCTGAAGCTCCGGAACATCTCCGACGACATGCACGACTATTGGTTTAACCGCGGCTATTTTCGCATCGACCCGGTCCAGCAGGTGGCGTTGCGCAGTACTGCACCGTTCTTCTGGAATTACGACACGAATGCCGACACGCTGATCAACCGCTTCATGAGCGACGACACCGCGCCGGTGACGCGCTATCTGCGCGAACGCGACATGTCGACCGGCGTCACCGTGCCGGTCCATATGCCGGGCGGCGACTATGCGACGGTCACCGGCATCCGCTTCAGCGGGGACGGCGATTTCGAACGGCATGCGCTGCGTTATATCGCCGACTTCAACCTGCTTGCCCATGTCTTTCATGAGACGGCCTATTCGCTTTTCGACATCAAGGCGCGCACCGTCGGCACTATCCGCCTGACAGAGCGGGAACGCGAGTGCCTTCGCCATTCCGCCGAAGGCTACTCCGCCAAGGAAATCTCGCGGATCATCGGCCGCTCCGTGCCGACCGTGGTCATGCATCTCAACGCCGCCGCCAAGAAACTCGGCGCCCGCAACCGTACGCAGGCCGTCGTGCGCGCGACCCATTACCGACTGCTCGACGAGCGTGGCCGGTCATTGCCACCCTATAACTTGTGATAGCTGCCTTCGCCGCTGACGCCACGTTATGGTTTCCAAACTTCCGAGGAATGGAGACGCCGGTGGCCGAAGTCGCAACAAGTGAAGCCTATCTGCCCTTTCGCGACTACCGCACCTGGTACCGCATCACCGGTTCTCTCCAGAGTGACAAGCTGCCGCTCGTCGTCGCCCATGGAGGGCCGGGCTGCACGCATGACTACGTCGATTCCTTCAAGGATATCGCCGCCCTCGACGGCCGCCCCGTCATCCACTACGACCAGCTCGGCAACGGCAATTCCACCCGCCTTCCTGAGAAGGGCCCGGATTTCTGGACGGTCGGTCTCTTCCTCGAGGAGTTGGACGCACTGCTGGCCCATCTCGGCATCCAGGAACGTTACGCCTTCCTCGGTCAGTCCTGGGGCGGCATGCTCGGCGCCGAACATGCGGTGCGCCGGCCGCAGGGACTGAAGGCTCTTGTCATTGCCAACTCGCCAGCCAACATGCACACCTGGGTTGCGGAAGCCAATCGGCTGCGGCAGGAACTGCCGAAAGAGGTGCAGGACACGCTGCTGAAGCACGAACAGGCGGGAAGCCTCACCGATCCGGACTATGTCGCCGCCTCTCGCGTCTTCTATGATCGCCATGTCTGCCGGGTGACGCCATGGCCAGCGGAAGTGGCGCGCACCTTCGCCATCATGGACGAAGACAACACCGTCTATCGCAACATGAACGGTCCGACTGAATTCCACGTCATCGGCACGATGAAGGATTGGACGATCGAAGACCGGCTCGACCGCATCGACGCACCGACGTTGCTGATCTCGGGCAAATATGACGAGGCAACGCCCCTGGTCGTGAGGCCCTATCTCGATCGCGTCCCCGGCTGCGAGTGGGTGCTCTTCGAAAATTCCAGCCATATGCCGCATGTCGAGGAAAGGCAGCTTTGCATGGCGACCGTTTCCCGCTTCCTGTCGCGGCACGACTGAAGCGTGGACGGTCCGTCATGATCGGCCGGCCAGCCATCTCTTGGCGACCCGGCAAGCCATCGTATAGGCCGGATCGAAGACGTTGCCGACATCGTATCGCACTACCTGGCCGAGCAGATGGCTTGCAGCCGTCCTGTCCAGCCCATAATCCGATGCCAGCCAGTTCAGCATTTCACTGGTGGCATGCTGAAGCGCCTGATCGAGGGGCCGGGCATTGCCGATGGTGAAGATGTCTTCGGCAGTTTCTCCGCGCGGCCAGACGAGGCCAGCTCTCTTTTCGACCGTCAGTCGCACCGTGACCTCGAAACTGGTTTCGATGCCGGTGCCGACAATCTCGCCATCTCCCTGTACGGCATGGCAATCGCCCAAAAAGAAAAGGGCTCCTGGCGCCGATATGGGGAAACAAACCGTGGTTCCCGGTCCGAACAGGCGATAGTCCATGTTGCCGCCATACTCGCCGCTGGTCGCGGTCGATATCGCTTGGCCGAGGCTCGGCGCAACCCCGAAACAGCCGATCATCGGCGCGAGCGGCAGGACGAAATTTTCGAGGCCGGGGACCGGCTCCGCCAGCCGGACGGTCAATGCTTCGCGGTCGATCGCCCAGATCGCCATATCGCGCGGCGGCAGGTCGCGAGCCGTTTCCGGATCGATGACATTGGCCGCAACGATGCTTCGGGTAAAACCGGTGCCCCTGGTCGGGATCATGCTGACGATCTCTACCTTCAGCGCATCGCCGGGCTCGGCGCCCTCGACGAAAATCGGGCCGTTCATCGGGTTCGGACCAGATGCCTGCCTGATGCCGTTCTTGTCATAGCCGATCGCGTCGAGCGTCTCGGTGACCACGGTATCGCCACTCGCAATACGGAGCGCCGCCGGTAGAGAACCGATGACATTATGGAAGACCGTCGGAATGAAACGATGCGTGGTCATGAAAATCTCTTTCGTTCAATTACCGGCTGCGGCTGAAAGCCCCGCAGGAGAATTCGAGACTAGACCAGAGACGTCGGGGTGCCAATCCTGCCGAGCTCCGGGCCGCCATAGGCCTCCGCAACCGAGAGCGGGGATGGCCTTGCTTGGTTATATACATGAAAAACAAAAGAGATTTCTCCAAACCGCCCTTCCGCTGCACTCATATTTAAACCGTGGGACCGGATCCGATAGGAGAGAGGGCTTCTTGACATCAGGGCCGCAGCGGTCTTTGATGCAGGTATTCACCAGGGGTGTCCCGGCAAGGGGCTGAGATTCTGCTGAACAATGCGGCTTTGCCGTTTGTGGCGCAGTGACCCGTTGAACCTGATCCAGTTCATACTGGCGTAGGGACGGTGCGGACGCTGCGGCTGTCGGGCGGATTTCGCTTTGTCGCTTGAGTCTTTCCATCATTCCAACACTGGAACTGGGTCTCCAAACGTCAAACCTTGGAGCCTCACCCATGAATATTGTCGCACCCAAGCTTACTCCGATCGTCACCACCGGCCCGCTTCCGGCCTCGACCAAGGTCGTCAAGCCCGGAGCACTCTATCCGGATCTGCGCGTGCCGATGCGCGAAATCAGCCTTCACCCGACCTCCGGCGAACCACCGGTCACGGTCTATGATTCCTCCGGCCCCTATACCGATCCGGCGCATACAGTCTCGATCGACGCCGGGCTGCCGCGATTGCGCGAGAGCTGGATCAGGACGCGCGGCGACGTCGAAGCCTATGAAGGCCGGATGGTGAAGCCTGAGGACAATGGTTTTGCCGCAGGCGAGCGGCTGACGCCGGAATTTCCCATCCGCAACACGCCGCTAAAGGCAAAAGCGGGCCGCGCCGTCACCCAGCTCGCCTATGCGCGCGCCGGCATCGTCACGCCGGAAATGGAGTTCATCGCGATCCGCGAAAACCTTGGCCGGCAGGCCGCAAAGGAGGCGCTCGCGCGCGACGGCGAGAGCTTTGGCGCTGATATTCCCGATTCCGTGACGCCCGAATTCGTGCGGCGGGAAGTTGCGGCGGGCCGCGCGATCATTCCGGCCAACATCAACCACCCCGAGTCCGAGCCGATGATCATCGGCCGGAATTTCCTGGTGAAGATCAACGCCAATATCGGCAACTCGGCGGTCACCTCGTCGATGGCGGAAGAGGTGGAAAAGATGGTCTGGGCGATCCGCTGGGGCGCCGACACGGTTATGGACCTCTCCACCGGCCGCAACATTCACAATATCCGGGAATGGATCATTCGCAATTCGCCGGTTCCGATCGGAACGGTGCCGCTCTACCAGGCGCTTGAAAAGGTGAACGGTATTGCCGAGGACCTGACATGGGAAGTCTACCGCGATACGCTGATCGAACAGGCTGAGCAGGGGGTCGATTATTTCACCATTCATGCGGGCGTGCGGCTTGCCTATATCCCGCTCACCGTCAATCGTGTCACCGGCATCGTCTCACGCGGTGGCTCGATCATGGCCAAGTGGTGCCTGCATCACCACAAGGAAAGCTTCCTTTACGAGCACTTCGAGGAAATCTGCGAGATCTGCCGCGCTTACGACGTCTCCTTCTCGCTCGGGGACGGTCTTCGCCCCGGCTCGATCGCCGATGCCAATGACGCAGCGCAGTTTGCCGAGCTCGAAACCCTCGGCGAACTGACCAAGATCGCCTGGGCCGGGGATTGCCAGGTGATGATCGAAGGCCCCGGCCACGTGCCGATGCACAAGATCAAAGAGAATATGGACAAGCAGCTCAAGGTCTGCGGCGAAGCTCCCTTCTATACGCTCGGACCGCTGACGACCGACATCGCGCCGGGCTATGACCACATCACCTCCGGCATCGGAGCCGCGATGATCGGCTGGTTCGGCACGGCCATGCTCTGCTACGTCACGCCGAAGGAGCATCTGGGGCTGCCTGACCGCAGCGACGTCAAGACCGGCGTCATCACCTACAAGATCGCCGCTCATGCAGCCGACCTTGCCAAGGGACATCCGGCCGCCCGCATCCGCGACGATGCGCTGTCGCGGGCGCGGTTCGAATTCCGCTGGGAAGACCAGTTCAATCTCTCCCTCGACCCGGAAACGGCCCGCTCCTTCCATGACGAAACCCTGCCGAAGGAGGCGCACAAAGTGGCGCATTTCTGCTCGATGTGCGGCCCGAAATTCTGTTCCATGCGAATTTCCCACGACATTCGAGCCGAAGCCCAGAAAGAGGGACTGGAAGCCATGGCCGCCAGATATCGCGATGGCGGTGATCTCTACATGCCGGTCGTTGACGCGGCGAAAACGCCCGCCGAGGAATGACGATGGACATTCTCGTCAAGGGGGCCGGCGTTGCCGGCCTCACCGTTGCGTGGCAGCTCTATCGGCACGGTTTCCGGGTCAGCGTCGCTGAGCAAGGCGACCGGGTCGGCGCTGGCGCATCCGGCTTTGCCGGCGGCATGCTGGCTCCATGGTGCGAAAGGGAAAGCGCGGAGGAGCCGGTACTGGCGCTCGGTCGTCTTGCCGCCGATTGGTGGGAGGCAGCACTGCCCGGTCACGTCACTCGCCGGGGGACGCTTGTCGTGGCAGCCGGGCGCGATGCCGGCGAACTCGACCGCTTTTCCCGCCGGACAAGCGGATGGGAATGGCTGGACGAGCAGGCGATCGCGGCGCTGGAACCCGATCTTGCGGGCCGCTTCCGCAGGGCATTGTTCTTCCGGCAGGAAGCGCATCTTGACCCGCGACAGGCGCTCTCGGCGCTGGCCGCCGGACTCGAGGAGGCCCGCATGCGTCTCATCTTCGGCGTTGCCGGCGATGCTGACCTTGCCCATTATGATCGCGTGATCGACTGCACCGGGGCAGCGCAGATCGGCCGATTGCCCGGATTGCGCGGCGTTCGCGGAGAGATGCTTTGCGTCGAAACGAACGAGATAACGCTCTCTCGTCCCGTTCGCCTGCTGCATCCACGTCATCCGATCTATATCGTGCCGCGCGAAAGACATCGTTTCTTGATCGGGGCGACGATGATCGAAAGCAATGATACCGGCCCGATTACCGCGCGCTCGCTGATGGAGCTGCTAAATGCCGCCTATGCTCTCAATCCTGCCTTCGGGGAGGCACGGGTTACGGAAACCGGCGCAGGCGTGCGGCCGGCTTATCCCGACAATCTTCCGCGGGTGACGCAGGAAGGCCGCACCTTCCATGTCAATGGCCTCTACCGCCACGGCTTTCTGCTGGCGCCGGCCATGGCAGGCGAGGTGGCGCGGCGTCTCCTTGGAGAACAGAAGCAACCGGAAAGGAGGGCATCATGACCTTCATCATCAATGGCGAGGAACAGGAGGTCGCGGCCACGACGCTCGCAGATCTTCTTCTCGCTCTGGACTACGAAGGCGGATGGCTGGCAACCGCAGTCAACGGTGAGCTGGTGCACCGCGAGGACCGCGCCGATTTCAGGCTCGGCGAACGCGACCGCATCGAAATTCTCTCACCCATGCAAGGAGGCTGAGATGCTGAAACTTTATGATGTCGAAGTCCGCTCCCGACTGCTGCTCGGCACCGCCCGCTATCCGTCTCCAGCGATCCTTGCAGAATCGGTGAGGCGCTCGAAAACGGAGATCGTCACCGTGTCGCTTCGGCGCGAAGCCGTCGGCGGCAAAGCGGGCGGCGCCTTCTTCGACCTGATCGGTGAGCTTGGCGTGCGCGTGCTGCCGAATACGGCCGGATGTCATAGCGTGCAGGAGGCTGTGCTGACGGCGAAGATGGCGCGCGACGTGTTCCGCACCGACTGGATCAAGCTCGAAGTCATCGGTCATCATGATACGCTGCAGCCTGACGTCTTCGGCCTTGTCGAAGCGGCCCGCATCCTGAACGGCGAGGGCTTTCAGGTCTTCCCCTATACGACCGACGACCTTGTCGTGGCCGAAAGGCTGCTGGAGGCCGGCTGCCGTGTGCTGATGCCCTGGTGCGCGCCGATCGGTTCCGCTCAAGGGCCGCTGAACCCGATGGCGCTAAGGGCGTTTCGCGCGCATTTTCCGGATGTGCCGCTGATCATCGATGCCGGCATCGGCCGCCCGTCTCATGCCGCCGCCGTCATGGAGTACGGTTATGATGCCGTACTTCTCAACACCGCCGTTGCCGGCGCAGGCGATCCCGCCACCATCGCCGAGGCATTCGCGCTTGCCATCGAAGCCGGCCGCCTGGCACATGGCGCCGTACCGCTGGAGCCACGCGACATCGCCGTCCCATCCACTCCCGTCATCGGAAAGGCCGTCTTCACATGAAGCTCGATCCCTTCTATCTCATCGTCGACAGCGCCGAATGGGTCGAGCGTCTCGTGCCGCTCGGCGTCAAACTCGTCCAACTGCGCATCAAGGACTGCCCGGACTCCGTGCTTCGCGAGCAGATCCGGCGTTCGAAGGCTGCCTGCGCGGCAGCGGCTTGCCAATTGGTCGTCAACGACTATTGGAAGCTGGCGATAGATGAAGGATGCGATTTCGTTCATCTCGGACAGGAAGACCTGATGGCCGCCGACAGGAATGCCATTCGTCGCGCCGGCCTGAGGCTCGGCCTTTCCACGCATGACCCATCGGAGCTCGAGACGGCGCTGGCGGCCGAGCCGGATTATGTTGCGCTCGGACCAGTCTGGCCCACCGTTCTCAAAGAGATGAAATGGGCGCCGCAGGGGGTCGAACGCCTTCTCGACTGGCGCCAGCGAGTCGGCGCGATACCGCTCGTCGCCATCGGTGGGATCACCGCCGAACGCGCGCCGCTGGTGCTGGAAAAAGGTGCCGATAGTGCCGCCGTGGTCACCGATATCACCCGCAACTCGGATCCCGAGGCCCGCACGCGGCAGTGGCTGGCCGCGACCGCGCCATGGCGGCGCGCGAATGAGGATGAAGGTTGATACATCCCGCCGGCAACGGGGAAGCCTTTGATCCTGCCGGCTCGGGTATTGTCCATTCGGTTGCTCGGTTTGCTTGCGAGGCGGAACGCCGGTTCGGATTTGTTCAATTCCACTAATGAGCCCGGTTTCATTCGGCCTGACAATGGCGGCCCGGAGCGTTCGTCCATATTTCTGCGGTGGAACGCGTTGAAATGCGCGATATCGGCCAGAAGAACGGCTACGACTTGGAGCGCGACGACAAGTCCGGCTAGATGTCGGCGTGCAATCTTCAGGCTGCTTGAAGAGGTACAGACGAGTGGACGGAGTTCCTTGTCAAGAAACGCGCCAGGAATTTTTCGACGACTCTGCTGACATCGTTTGCATATGACAAAGCCTGAGACGGCCGTGGGGCTACCCTTTTAGGTAAGTGAATGCGTACTCAATTCTCAACGTGTTGCATTTTGCGCGACCAAGGGAAAGAAGTCACCAGTTTCTGCACAACGGGCGTATGTTCACTTGGTACTTCCTGTTCAGCTGATCCGGCATCTTCCAATGCCTTGCGAAGAGCCTGGCCTTGCGGATGATCGCCGAAGTGCTCCAGAAAGCTCGAAATCGGCCATCTCGTCTCAGCGCCGCCGGAGGCGTCGTTGGCGCGATGGATGACAACATGCTGGTCCACTGTTTCGTTATGTTCGAGATACCATTTGTCTCCGTTTGGACTGGCCGCAAATTCGTTTGGTGCTTCTGGCATTCTAGCCTCCTCTGACGGTGCCTATTATTGTGCCGCTTCCCGGCGCGCTGTTGCGCATTATGGTTTCGGCAAGCGCAGCAGCAAGGTCTTTGGCTTGGACCGCGCAATCCGGCGCAGTGTGCACTTTCGTTGCAGGTAGTTGATGGCACGGAGAGTTAATGACTTCCTGCGCCTCCGGCGCTTGCACCGAGCGCGATGAGAAGCTCGTTTAGCTGTTCGAACGGCTCCGGCATGCAACCCTCCATCCCGTTGGTAAGGGCTTCGTCGAATGAGCTTTGCGAGAACGTTCTGTTCAGGCGCCGGTAGGCGACCTAACTTCAATGGCTGAACGGATACCCTGCATCCGCTTGCGATTTTTTTCGAACTCGGCGGATGATTTCGAGGGCAGTGGTGTTTTTCCGAAGTGCCGGCTGAGTTCGATAGAGAGGGCGGCGGGCGAGGTCATTCCGTCGTGATAAAGCTTGAACAGCAGTCTGACGGCAACGCTGTAATATCTCGGGTCTGCAAGGCTACTTGTGCAATCATATCCTGCGTCGTCAAGGACGCCCTGCAATACAGCCAGGTCAGAGGTCCGCACAGACATGTTGAGATTGGAAGACATGCTGTCCTCCTTCAATTTGGGGCGAAGGCAGAAACCGACCTCCACGCAGTAGCGCCCTGAGAAACAGCTACTGAAGACCTACCATGCGCCTAATCGATACGGCTGGCAAACTGAATATTGTGGGATGGGCAGAAAGCGGTCAGGCCTGTGCGTTCCAATGTGGTGATTTTTCGCAATCATCTTTTTCCAGGTTCAATCATCAGGGCCAGAAGGACGTAAAAGGCCCTACGCATATCCCGTCCGAACTCCGAATGAAGTTGGTGAACCGGAAATCGCTCGATCACCTCTTTCCCGAACTGGAGCAATGCGACAGCATGCGGACATCACGCCTGCGACAGCATAATCGCTGCAGGTCTTTGCAACAAACCACCGGGCAGAATCTCAGCATCACCAAAGACTAAGAGGGGCTGGGCTTTCGACCACCGAGCCTGATCGCCAATTCGGCATTCCTTGCTCAATTGCCTCGTGGGTCATCAATTCTTCTTGTCCGCAGGCGCGTCCACAGCTCGCGTGGCGCCCCCTTCGTTTTCCCATGATGCCAAAGCCTCAGGATCGGCATGCAGCTTCCGCCGTCTCGAAGAGGGGTAGTCGGGCGCGGGAATCGTCGCCGCCTTGATGCGCCTTATCACCATCACCTCTTCGTGATGGTCGCCATGTTCTGAAGCAACGAGATCTGTCGTCGCGTAGTCAGCGCGCTTGAGGATGGACCGGAGCCGCCAATTTTCGTCGCGTTTCGTCGGAATTCCGGTTGTGAGGATTACTACCATAACCAGCCTCTCAACATTAGACTGATGATGACGGCGAAGCTCGCCAGGATGGAAGCCCTGAATAAGAAGTCGCCGTGAGCCGCCATATGGGAAGAGCGCTTGAAGGTGGAAGACATCTTGTCCTCCTTTGATTGGGGCGAAGGGAGCCACCCCTTGATCGGCAGCGCCCGTGTCATTGGCTGTCGATATGCAAATATGCGCCTCTATTGCGCTTTATCCAAGGCAAATGCGACGAACGCAGCTCCAGGCGACAATATAATTCGTGCGGAGCTATTCGGTAGCGGAGCGAGAGGCGCAGGCTCTTCTCGGCTCGTTCAGCGATGACAACTCACCTGGCGGCCGCGATAGTACCGAGGCGGCCCCGAATTGAATCCTACTCTCGCCCGCCTGTATGATATAGTCTCTCATGACCTATTCCCCGAAGGACCTGGAACTCGCGCGCCGGCAGGTGACTATCGACCGGCAGATGATTTACGCTCAGCAGAGCCTGATCGACGGAATGCTGACGCGCGGCGAGCCCGCTGGGCTGGCCAACGAAAGGCTGGTCAAATTGACAGAGGATCTACGCAAGCATTGCTTCCATCAGGATCTGATTCAGGCGTCGATCCGATTGGAACGCTGAGCCTGCGCCCTCGGGGCGGTTGACGGACTTCCCGCTTGTTCACTCCGCAGCCTTCTCGTCAGGCTCCTCGGCACGCCTCTCAGCTTCCTGGCTGGCGATCTTCCGGCTGTGATCGGTCCGCGCCTGCTCGAGTTCTCTCATTGTGGGAAGGTCCCGGACACCCATGCTCTTGTCATCGACCTCAGTGCTTTGGCGCTTTGTGAACCGATGCCGCGGCTTCGTTGCTTCACGGCGTTTCTCAACTGCGCGAGCTTCCTCGGACGGCATGGCGAGGTCGGTGCGTGCGGCGACGGCATGGGCGATCAATTCGTTGGCCGAGGGATTGCCATCCGGGCGCTTGCCGTTGGCGTCGAAGTCGTGGCGATCGCGGGCAGTAAAGCACATGGCGTTGTTATGTTTCGACATTTAGATGCCCTCCGTTTTAGTGTGAGGCCACGAGCCTGCCGTTCACGCAGCGACGCCCTTCGGCGGGCCTCCTGCTTATCGAGCGGGCTCGCTGAGGTGGCGAATATTTTCGCAAATCCGATCTTGGAATTGCAGCATCTTATATTTCAGGAAAATAACACAATAAAAAGGCAAATAGGTCTTTACTGAAGATTAGTTCAATCTAGTTCCATCAACCAATAATATTATAATTCCAAATCTTGCCAATCAAGCTTGAATAAAACCTTCAGTTTAGCATTTCATCCCAGTTGCGACGCAATTGAGGCGTAGGAATCTCTATGGTCGTTTGGCCCTGTGGCTCTCGTAGGTGCCAGAAACTTGCGGGCCATCATCGGCCTGAATTCCGATCGCTCTGCCAATGCCCTGTAGGAAGTATTCACGGGCTTGGCTGACCGTATTCAACTGGAGCCTGTCACCATGTCCATGGACATATCATCTACACGCACGACGAACGCCATCGTGCACTTCTCCGCCCCTTTCGCGCTGCCCGATCTGGCTGGCGAGATGCATCCGGTCGGCGATTACAAGATCGCCCAGGAGGCGATCGAAGGTCTGTCTTGGCTTGCCTACCGACGCCGCCAAAGCCACGCATAGGCGGGGATTTGCGCTTACCATTGCGGCCTTCGGTGACCTGCCTCGGACGCCGCCTCCAGGTTGTTCTGACCGAAGACGAGGAAATTGGCAGTCCTTTTAAGTCAAGAGCTAGGCGATCCGAACCACGACTCGCGCGTCAAAAGCTGCTGCAAGGAATGCGGACGGGGCTTCCCCTTCGGTTACTATGCCCTCTACCGTGCCCGCGCCTCCATTGCCATGAAGAAAGCGCTACCGCTCGTCACCGGCCAATTCTTAAAAAGCATGTCAAGGGCTTCATCTGCGGACGCAATAGTATGCCGCACCTGATTGCGTTCAACCACTAAGAGCAGCCACGCCGATGTCGACACACAGTCTCCGATTCCACATTTGAGAAATAGTGGATCTCACAGTTAGCCGGCGTAGGACATGAGGGAGAAACGTTCCTCACCCGTGCAATCCACAACCCCCAACCACCGCCTTGACGCGTTGTTCCATGCTATCGCCTTACTACACAGGAGGGCCGATAAGTACTACGGTTGCCGGAGGTTTATCGAACAGGCCGTCCCTGAATGGAGGCGCGTGTCCGCTCAAAGCTTGGCGGAGACTTAGACGATATTGGCTCGCCAAAACACCTTTCCAGCTCCCTGGAAAGGTCGTTGGCAGAGGTCATCCCATATTGGAAACGTTGGATAAGCAACTTCGCTGCCGCGCTGTATCGCTCAGGATGGGCGACGCTTCTGGCTGAATTGTATCCAGCCGCATCCAAGACGCCTTGCAGCATTGTGAGGTCTCTGGAATTTAAAATATAGACGTGTTCGGAAGACATTTCTGGTCCTCCTTCCATTTGGGGCGAGGGCTGAAAGCCCTGATGCAGCAGCGCCCGTAACATTGGCTGCTGACAAGGTGACCATGCCTGAGCGCACCTCCGCATGCAATGTGAATCACGCAATTTGAATTTTTATAAGATATCTTTAACAAAACCGAAAATTGCGGTTGCGTTTCATGCAGCGAGTGCCTATATGGCTCTCATCGGCATTGCTGATGAGCGCTGGAAGGCATCTGTCGCTCGCAATTGCCGCAATTGCTTTCTGCTTTTGACCACGGATAATGGCATTGGTATGAGTAGCGATGTGGAAGGTCGGTGCGGTATCGCCTCGGCCTTTTTTGTTGGCCGGCTCGCTGTCCCAGAACCTCGTTTAAACACAATGGCGGCTCAGGTTGCCACATCGAGTTTGCCAGTCGAGTTTTGTTTCGTGTCAATCGGCGTCAAGCAGACCTTTCCTCTCAAAATCGAACTTCGGTCTTCCGGGCGCGGTCCGGCAGCGATCACTCACGCGACAAAAGGGAATTGAAAAATGAGCAAAACCAATGCGGCTGAGATCCGGCGCAGAACCGAACGCCAAGTCGCGAACACGAGCGGTGGCGGCCACTTGGGGGGAACAAACTTCGGGCAGGCTCCCGACGCCAAGACCGCAGGCGGAACCGGTGGCAAATCCCGTCCTAGCGGTGGACGCAAATAGACGTCCGATAGTAGCAACTCGGAAGGCTCGCTTTGAGAAACTGAAAGCGAGCCCACTTTTCGAAGCAGCCAACTGTAATTCCTGCGGTATCGCGTTCGCCGCGGCAAAGTCCTCAGCACCACGCTTTTGTAGACGCAATTCGCAGCTCGTTCATTAGCCGGAAGGCAAGGAATGAGCAGTCTTGAATCAAAAAGATCGAATTGGCTGTATTAGCACCACACAGAAGGAGCCCGCCAAGGGGTAGGAAGCGGACTCCAAAAAGCTCAGAAGTCGATCCCAGGAACAGAACTACGACCGGGCATAGGCACTTGCTCACATAAGCAAGACAAAAGCGAGTCAATTCGAATCACACCCCGTCGCTCATCAACCGATGGGGATCTTTGCCGAAGGCCCAGCGTGACTAGGGGAGCCCCTTCATTCTGACGACCAAGTATGCAGATAGGCTTCTGTGCTTCACGGACTTCGTCAACTGCGCGAGCTTCCCCAGGCGCTCGGCGATGTCTGTGTGCGGCGACCGCGTCGGCGATCGATTCCTTGGGGGAGGATTGCCGTTCGGGCGCTTGGATAGGCGCTGACGATGAGGGCGTGATTGCCAAGATCCTGGCAGATTTACGCTCGGCCGGCAAGAATGTCGATGAGAGAGCCTTACGGGAACGCATGGAGGCTTTGAGCGTCGCCGCCATGCAGGACCTCGTCCGCCAACCGCCTCTGTGATCGGGAGATCCATCTGCGGTTAACGGAAACCCGGCAGCGTGCCGGGCTTGCCATGGGTTCGCCTCACAAATCCGGCGACAGCTCATTATGAACCTTGTGCACACCCTTCGTTCTCAGCGTAATCTCCTCCGCCAACAACACCTCCGCTTGCACATGCACCCACCCGGCCAGCGTGATATCGCTGCCGCGTGCGGTGACGAAGATATAGCTGGGGTCGAGATCGCCGAAATCGGCAAGCGCGCTGTAGACCGCCGATTCAAGATCGTCCTGGTCGGGATGCCGGGTTGCTACGCGGCTCGCGACGCCGAGATGTTTTCTGTCGACTGACATCGTTTCGCCTCCTGCGCGGCCCTTTCGGGTGTAATAGCCTATCGGCGGATATCCCGCGCCGTCAGGGTATGTCGGTCCTTGCCGCCGTTGCCGTAGGCATGCGTGGCCGCATCCAAAATGGCATCGCGCGCCATATCAAAGGCTCTCAAGCACTCGTCTTCGGAGCGGGCGGCCTGGCTTGCGGTCCGCAATGCATTGGCTTCAATCAAAAACCGCACCTCGAACATGCCGTCATATCCGGAGAAGCGAACGGCATCCCGGCTCTCGTCGAAACTGCGGCTTCTATTAGGAAAGGTCAGTGTCACGCATTCTCTCCCGGAGGGATTGGTCATGCCAAGTCAAACTGGACTGTAGCAGATCATGTCATTGAACTTCCGCCGGGCTCACTGAGGCCCGGCAGGGCTGGTCAGGTTGCCGCTTACAGATGCAGGGAAACCTTCTCCTCCTGTCGGCGTGCCGGAATCCCGGAACGACGGCTGCTCCTTCGCAGCTCCGGCCCTAAAGAAATATGGGGCGCGGCATTCGAATTGCAATGTAAGGCCAGAAGGAGTGTCCGTCGCTGGCTGGAATTTGTCGTCTGCGCTTGAGGAGGGCTGCGACGAGAGCATCGCGTTCGCGACCGAACGGGGGCAGGTTGTGAAACTCTTCTACGGTCGTCCGCGTTTCGCAACCATCGATCCCCATTGGGACTATCGAAAACTCCTGTGGGCGGTTCATGTGATACCCGCTGCTATGATGACGATATCGTGTCGGAATTGGAAGTTTTCATTTACGCGCTGAGTAATCTCGTCGCTCTTCTCGAGTTTCCGTCTTCGACGTCGAGCCGTTTGCTTTCCGATAGAAAAAACGTGCAGAGTGAAAAATCATCAGCCATTTAGACGGCGAGGGGGGCGCCGGATAGTGGACCTCAGCTGATTGTCATTCGATCATGCAGGCACCACCGCGAAGCTGGTACGGACGATTACAGTCCCAGCCGTTGCCCGTCGAGTTAATGTGTGCGTTTTGGGGGAGCTTGAGCTGCAGGCATTGATTGCCCCGTAGCCCGAAGCCTCGGTCGCACTTCCATTTCTGTCCGTGGGCCGCGTCGACGAAGATGGCATTTTCCGGAACCTCGACAGCGACACACTTCTGATCCTTGTTTTCAAAGCCTCTATCACACCTCCAGTCATTTCCGCCGGTTGTCAGGTAGGAGTGGGCGGGGAGTTCGAGCTTGAGGCATGCTTGTTGTAGCGCGCGATAACCTCTTTCGCATTCCCAGCCGGATCCCGTGGTATTATCGGACAGGAATGCTTTCTCCGGGACTTTAATGAGGTCGCAACCCACATTGGTTTGACGGTATCCACGCAGGCATCTCCAGCGATCGCCGAAATTTGGGTCAAGATATGCATTGGTCGGAATTTGGACGGTGAGGCACTGGTTCCCCTTCTCCACAAAGCCGTAATGGCAATCCCAGCCCTTGCCAAAGGAGGAGTTCGTCAGAAACGCGTTGTCGGGAAGCTTCACCTTAAAGCAGGCGTCATCCTGCCTTCGAAAACCACGATTGCATTCCCAGCCTAGGCCAAAGCGGTTTGCCTGGGCATTTTCAGGCACCGGCCTTGAGGTCTGGCCGAACGCCGAGGAGCTGAGTCCCGATGCAGAATGCAGGGGGATGGTCATCATCAGGGCCAGCGCGCTGTAATATGATTGGCGCATAAGTTGTCTCCAAAGGCCCGCATCCGCGATCTCCTGGTAAAGATATAACGCGGATGGGCGGTAAAGAGGGAAGGACAGATACGTGCGACGCTACCAGAGCCTTGGCTTTTTCTCGGGAGCTTTCTCAGGAAAAATGGGCGCGCCGGCCCACATCCCGCGACCGACAAGTGACGAGCCATGAAGCTGGTCTTTGATGCGAACCATGGGAAAGGTCCTATGGACTTTCTGATTGCATGGTTTGTGCTTGCTTTCGCCGTTGGCGTTCAGGAGCATTTTCTGGAAGTAGAGCAGGAAGCAGGCATGCGAGGATCGGGACGTCATCGCGTCCTCCTCTTGTCGGGGCTAGGGCGCGCTCTTGTCCCTCAGGCGGCAGCGCCCTGACCAGTTGCAGCCGACATCGCACCCTGGACTTCATTTCCGCCTTTGGCAAGCAAGCTTTTGCTATTCATGTGGTGCCTTGAATGAGGCTGATTAAAACCTTATATGCGGGACACGTTTTCAGCCTTTCGGCTACCTAATCCTCCCGGCTGCGCCGGTTGCTTGGCAAACCCTGATTTTGCGAACGTTGCGAACTCCGCCATACTGGCTGGAGCGGTTTGTTCCGGATGTATTCGTCCAGCAGCCACACTGAGGATGCCATAATGACCAACACCACCCGCCATGCCGCCGAAAGCATGTTCAAGCGCTCCAAGCCAGAACAAGGATCGGATGCAGCAAAGCTGCAGGATTTCCTCAGCAGGCAAGCTCTCCGGAGGCGCGCGACGAAGCTTGCCGAGATGCAGCAGCGTCTCGAAAAACGGACTGCTGGAACGGTTGGACTGGCTTCTTTTTTCCGTTGATACCGCAAGATGGAACGGCAAAGATCGACTGTCCTCGACGATCGCTCACGCCGCAAGGATTAGGTTATGACCGTTTTCGATTATAATGCTGGGGCGGGGCTTTACCCGTGCAAGACAATCAACAGAAGAGGCAGCCTCGTCTACAAGAGGTTCGATTCCGTCGCCGAAGCTCTTCGCTTTGCGATCGAGGACATGCCGGCTTCTCTCCTTCGTGGATCCGTGCTCGAAGTCGAGGAGGCGCGCTTCGATGGTTTGCAGATGCGCAAACTCTATGAAGACGACGCTTATCCGCTGACGCGCCGCCTGGAAGGCATTACGGGGTTGCCCGCAAAAGTGGAAATTGCGAGAAGCTGAAAACAAAAGGTTGACGGGGAAGGATCTCCAGTCTATTGCTGCAAACATCGATACTTTGTTTGCCGATATTTGTTTGGCTGCGCTCTGCGCCTCTTGATCAACTCTCCCTTCAAAAGTCGAAACACCGCCGCGCGCCGCTCGGCGGGCCGTTAAATGTATGCCAATGAAAGGGTTTGTCATGACCACTGGCACAGTAAAATGGTTCAACGCCACCAAAGGCTTTGGCTTCATCCAGCCCGACGACGGCAGCGCCGACGTCTTCGTTCACATCTCTGCCGTTGAACGCGCGGGAATGAGTTCAATCGCTGAGGGCCAGAAGCTCGGCTTTCAATTGGAGCATGACCGTAAGTCCGGCAAAATGTCTGCGGGCCAGCTCCAAGCGGCCTAAGAAGCTCTTATAGCTGCTGCGACCACGGATGTACTGGCGTGGCTGGCAAGGGCAGTTGAAGGCCAGGCAGATGTCTGGCCTTTTTCATTCAAGAAGACCGAACAGCGCCCGACCGCTCGTACCGAGACTTGAAGCGTAGCGGGCTGCGCTATCCTGTTGGGCAAGGACATCGATTGAAACACCCAAGCGACAACAGCTTTTCAGAACGTCGTAAGTCCGCCGAAAGCGCCAGACGTCAGCTGATTGCAAAATTTGAGTCGGCTCCGAAGCCGACCGACCCTGTAATGCAAGAACGGTTGGCGGCAATTGCTTCGGCCAGGACCGCGCGTCGCGCCGAGCGCGATGCGATGAAGGCGGCGGAAAATGACCGGCTCCTTCAGGAAGCTGCCGCATTAGCCGATGTTGCCGAGGCTCATCAAAGAGCAGAGGCGGAGGCTCGCCAATTGGAAGCAAATAACCGAATCGCACGTGTCGTCGCCGATGAAGCGGCACGCAAGGCCGAGCGCGACCGGCGCTATGCCGCACGTAAGGCTCGTCGCCCTTGACGGCCTGAACATCCGACCGTGGCTCCTGCCAATTTGCATCGACGTCCAGAAGGAATCAGAAAACCTATGAGAAGCCAAGCCGGCCAGTTGCACGAGCCGTTTGAAGACTCCGCCGGTGCGTGGCTGAAGATCCTCGCGAAATACCGGCAACCGAGCTTTTGGCGCAGCGCGTTCGAGTTGTCTGTGACAGCTGTCCCGTTCGCGCTGCTATGGGTCGGCGCATATGCCTCTTTACTGCAAGACTTTTGGCCCGGCTACATACTCATCCTGCCAGCCGCCGCCTTCCTGCTCCGGTTATTCATGATCCAGCACGATTGCGGGCACGGTTCATTCTTCGCCCGGCGAAAGCTGGATACGTGGACAGGACGAGCACTCGGCGTTTTGACCCTAACGCCGTACGATTATTGGCGGCAAACACATGCCGAACATCATGCATCTGCCGGCAATCTTGATAAACGTGGCATCGGGGACATCACGACCTTGACGCTCGAGGAATATCGCGCCCGTTCTCGAACCGGGCGACTCGCCTACCGACTCTACAGGCATCCGATCGTCATGTTCGGCATTGGACCCGCCTGGCTCTTTATCGTCAAGCAACGCCTGCCGATCGGGATGATGCAGGCGGGAGCCTTGCCTTGGGTTTCCACGATGGCCACGAATGTAGCGATCGCGATCGTAGTCGGCCTGTTAATGTGGACGATTGGGCCTATCCCCTTCCTGCTGGTGCATCTGCCGATCGTTTTGCTGGCAGGGGCAGCCGGCGTCTGGCTATTTTATGTCCAACATCAGTTCGAGGAAACGCACTGGTCGAAGACCGGAGAATGGAAATTTCCGCGGGCCGCTCTTCACGGCGCGTCACATTATGATCTTCCGCTCGTGCTTCGATGGCTGACCGGGAATATCGGTATCCACCACATCCACCACCTTTCAAGCCGCATTCCGTATTACCGGCTTCCGGAAGTCCTGCGCAATTACCCCGAGTTGGTGGCTATCGGCCGCGTCACCGTTCGGCAAAGCGTCGAATGTGTCCGGCTTGCTTTGTGGGATGAACAGAGCGGCAGGCTCATCTCCTTCCGAGAGGCCGAGAGCCTTGGTCCATCGATATCTGACCGCTTTATGCGGATCGTTTGATTAGCATGTCAGGATCCAAGATGAGTACGACCGCCAAAACAAGTCCCAATACGGCCGCTTTGATGGTCACTTTGACGCCTCCCCAGATCAGAGGCCTGAAACTTGCAAGGGATGGGGACCTGTACCTACAGGAGAGCAAGAAGTGGACGCATCTCAATGCGACGATTACCTTCGCCAAAGCCGATCGCTTTCAGGAGCGCCCGATCAAAATCAAGTTCGCGACAACGGCGACGGTAGGCGAATTGAGAAGCAGCGGTCTTCTCAAGACCCTTGATGCCAACGCCGACCCAGACATCTCGCCGCACGGCATCACGATGGCCGGAAAGATGTGGCTGCTGAAGCATAAATAGATCAGGTCAG